>DASWML010000024.1:0-498320 GCA_036399795.1 Flavobacterium sp. | reverse complement strand
TGAAGGATGTGGGACATTATTGTGAAGTAATCCCAAAAGGTTGTCAAGTTCTTCTTCCGACTTTCCTTGAGGCTTCATAATTTCTGTTACTAATGCAATTAATTCATTTTTTGTCATCATTTCTATAATTAATATATCCATTAAACAGAACTTTTTCCCATTTCTTCAAGGTACGCATTTACGAAATCATCAAAAATAGAAATCATACGTTGTATATAATCTTTTAAATGGATCAAGGAATTTAAGCCAAAGCTTTCATTAATCAACGTTTTGTCGAAAGGAAGAAAATTCAACATGTATGAAAAATGACCAAGGCCCGTGTCTAACAATTCATTATCATTATAAATATTCAGGTATATTAATGGGATGTTCTTTTTAATATCAAATACAAGTTCAAACATCATCACGCCTGATTTTCGCCGGATCTTGTACATACCTCCCGGTATATATTCGCTGCTATAGCCAAGCTCACGAAAGACCCTTAATATATCGACTTTTTTAAAGGTTGGGGTGTCACTGCCATCTTTTATAAATTTCTGTTCTTCTTTTAAATAGACGTTGGCAAAATCTATTTTTTGTAGTATTTTTTTTTCAAAGTCGCGAATCATATGTAAGATTTAAATTTATTCAGGAGAATTCCCGGCTTCAATTTCCTTGATATATTTATCAATAAATTCGTTGCAGAGCGCAATAATTTGCTGCAAATAAGACTTCATGTGCAACAACGAATTAATCCGAAATTTTTATTGATCAGGCTTTCGTTATGGGAGAAAGTTCTCTATTTTTTGCAGTGTCAATATAATACGTTATTTCAAAGACGCTGTTACTCTTTTC
Organism: Flavobacterium sp.; assembly: GCA_036399795.1. Classification (GTDB taxonomy): domain Bacteria; phylum Bacteroidota; class Bacteroidia; order Flavobacteriales; family Flavobacteriaceae; genus Flavobacterium. Next base: position 497,486 of record DASWML010000024.1, on the reverse strand, counting down.
TGGATATATTCCGTAAAGGAACTATGGGTTCTTTTATAAAATATCTCATCACCATTTTCATCTTGAATGATCTTTTCAGCTACAAAATTATAAACCGGCGGATCGTCGCCTTCATCAAGAAAGAAAAAAAGGCTGGAATCGGCATCGCAATATTCTGCAAAGCACCAAAAAGGCCGCATCTGTAATCCTACACCTTTAAAAGCGTCCGCCGCGTATTCCTGGATGAATTCCAGATCATCGAAACCTCTGTTCCAATCGCCCAGTATATCATCAAACTTTCCTGCCAGATACAGGAATTCTTTGTAAGCCTGCGGAAGCTTTACTGACAACTTTTCTTCCAATTGCTGTATTTCAGTTTCTGATGCGCCTTCATGCTTAAAATCGGTAATTTTGGGGGTGTTTTCTAATTTCTTTAAATATTTAATTTCCATGTTTTTTGTTTTTGGGATTCACTATGTTTTTAGGATATAATTTTTTAAACCTCATGCCGGTTTTGGCTCCACTGGAATACACTTTTATTTTTGTATTGTATAATTGCTGGAACCGCTGCATTTGTCCCTGGCAAACATTACAGGGATCAAGAATGGTTTGAAGCGTCACTTCAATATGCAGCTCATCGGCACTTTTGGTGCCCAGTTCCTTCATGATATGCTTGAGGTGGAGGTCTTCGAATTCACGGAAGATTTTGCTTTCAGTATCTAAAAAACGAAAAATCTTATCCCCATTAATTACTTCTGAGAAATCTTTTTTAAGTTCTCCACTCCGTAAGTTGGGCGATTTAGAAAACCCCAATCCGTCCAATTCGCTGATGTTCTTGTTTGAGTATGCTTTGAGGTTCCTTGTAATTATTTCTCCATCGTGATGTACTTTAAACTCCGCAGTTGCTATGTTTCTATTGTATAGTTTGCTTTGTACTTTTCCCCATTTGGATCTGTGCAGTCCTTTTATTCCTTTTCCTGTCTTCATCTCAACAAGCCTTCGCAATTTGTGTTGTGAAATGAGCCTGAATACAATATTAGGATTTTTAGCCGCAACCTCAATAATATTCTCGAGCCGCTTAGCTACTTTTTCCTTAGTTCCTGAAGAAAGAACAATTTCGCGGCAAATGAGCTGCCACTCGCCCGCCGTTTTTTCAACCCGCAACCCCATCCGGTATGCCAAAAGCAGGCTTTCGTTTTTGAGTACTGAAGCGGCCGAACCCGTTAGGGCAAACACCGTTTCAGACGATCCTGCCCGGCCCAGTTTCGGCAACGGGAGCAGCAACGATGCTATCAGCGTAAGCCCGTAGGTCTGGAAATATTCGTATTGATAAACCGAACCGCTACTATTTTCGACCTCCCATTTCTCCAGCGTTGTCCAAAATACAGGAATAATATTCATCAGTTCCTTAAGCGCATGAAGAAATACCTTGAGTTTGGCCCGGTCAGTGCAAATGTCGTACAATTCGGGAATGAGAAGCACAAACCCCTCTAAGGTATCAACGAGCGCATTCCAAAAGCCGCAGAAAAAAGCGTTAAAACCATATGCCCAATTCACATCTTTTTCAATTAATTTATATCGTTCGATATCTTCCTGCTCGAAATCAAAAAAATAGTCTTCAATTTTGATCACGGGGTTGATTCCCAATGCTTTTAAAAGAACATCACCGAAAATGGGGTCGAAATCCGGCAGATGGGGCAGATACCTGTTTTCAGCAATACGGTAAGACTTTACTGTTCTGGCATCGTCCCGAAGGTTTAAAACCAATTGTTTAAATGCATTGGTTATGCCCAGCTTTTCATCCAGCCAGTTTACTGTTTTTTGGTAATTTGATTCTGCTTTAAATTCCATATCCATGGCTTCCATTACCATGTTTCTATCAATATGGTACTTCTTTTTAAGATTGGCTTCGTTACTGTAATAGAATCTTTCGACCCATGCGAAAACTTCTTTTTTAAACTCCCACAACTCAGGATTAACTTTAGGTCCACCAGTTTGCGTTTCGAGTATAAACCCGCCGGTTTCATCAACCGCCGTATTGATTTTTAAGCAGTCGAAGACATCGCTCCCCATATTGCAAACAATGGTTTCAATACGGTGTTCACTGGCAAAAAAGTGTAATGTAATTGCATTTGAATCATCGCCTTCAGTAAACCAAGAAAAATTATCTAGTACGGTAGCAGATTTTATAGCCAACTCTTTAAGCATAATTGCTATGTATTCCTGAAAGTTTGTCGCAGCATGCTGGACAATGCGGAGTTTTCTGCCTGTACAAAAGAAAGGCAGCTCGGGTGGCTGGCCAGAGATTATTTTTCCTAAGGAAACCGTCTCAAAGTCAAAATCGCTGAACCTTCTGTGCAATTCATCATACTTGTTGATCTGTTCCAAATATGATCTTACTGTACCTGGCTTTGCTGTATAAAACAGGCTGTTCTTCCCGAACGGCGAAAAAGTCGGCTCCTGCTTGAAAAGTGATGACAAAGAAGGGCTGCTATTTTGTTCTGAAAATGGATTAGTATTATTCATTGTAATTAATTTTAGATAAACACTTTGCAAATATATGATTATTTTCTACAACAAACAACAATTAAAGTATTTTTTTCTTCATGTGCAATTATAAATGATACCTATCTTTAGATTTTAAGTAATGCATGAATAAATGAAACTATATCCTATAGAAGCCGGTAATTTTAAGCTTGACGGCGGTGCCATGTTCGGCGTTGTGCCAAAAACAATCTGGAACAGGACCAATCCGGCAGATGAAAATAATCTTATTGACATTGCTGCACGCTGCCTTTTAATTGAAGATGGCAACAAGCTGGTCCTGATTGATACCGGTATGGGCGATAAGCAGTCTGAAAAGTTCTTCGGATATTACTCGCTTTGGGGAACGCACTCAATCGACAATTCGCTTCAGAAATTCGGTTTTCACCGGGATGACATCACCGATGTATTCATGACGCACCTCCATTTCGACCATTGCGGCGGAAGCATTAGATGGAATAAAAACCGGACTGGCTATGAGCCTGCGTTTAAAAATGCGCACTTCTGGAGCAATGAAAACCATTGGGAATGGGCAACAAAGCCCAATGCCAGGGAAAAAGCATCATTTCTGTCAGAAAATATCCTTCCGATGCAGGAAAGCGGCCATCTGAATTTTATCACGCGGCCGGAAAACGATTTTATTGCCGATACCGAACTCGGCTTTGGCATTTTCTTTGCCGACGGCCACACCGAAAAAATGATGATTCCCCAAATCAGCTACAACGGCAAAACTATTTGCTTTATGGCCGACCTGCTGCCCACGGCAGGCCATCTTCCGCTTCCTTACGTCATGGGTTATGATACGCGACCGCTACTGACGCTTCCGGAAAAAGCCAAGTTTCTTACCACTGCGGCTGAAAACGGGTATTATCTTTTCCTTGAACATGACGCCCATAACGAAATCATTACCGTGGAAACTACCGAAAAAGGGGTAAGGCTCAAAGAAACTTTCACCTGTGAAGAAGTCTTAAGGTAACGTTAATCGGCAAAGCGAGTGTAACAAAAACATATATTTTAGACCAATTTTTGAATTTAAATCTTTGACTATAATGAAATTAATGAGAAGCGCATGCCTCACCGCCCTGGCTTTACTGGCTTTTACAACCGGTGTCGCGCAAACAAAAGCAACTACAGCGGCCACTTCCGCTAAGATTACCCCTAAGGTTTCTCCTGTAAAGGACAACGACCTAAAGCGCTGGAGCCATCTTGATCCCGCAAAAGACACTTTGCCGGGCATGAGTGTTGACCGCGCATACAGTGAGTTGCTGAAATCTAAAAAAGGATCCAAAATTATTGTTGGCGTAATCGATTCGGGTATCGACATTGAGCATGAAGACCTCAAATCGGCTATTTGGACAAACACAAAGGAAATAGCCGGAAATAACATCGACGACGATAAAAATGGTTATGTTGATGATATCCACGGATGGAACTTCCTCGGAAATGCCAGCAATGAGAACCTTGAGATGGTGCGCATCCTAAAAAAAGGAAATGAAAGCGATCCCGATTTCAAAGCTGCAAAAGCTGCATACGAAGAGCAGCATGCCAAGGCAATGCAGGGAAAACAGCAGGTTGACTTTATCTTCAACGCCCACAATCAAGTATCTGAATACCTGAAAAAAGATAAATATACACTTGAAGAAGTGAATTCTATCGAAGCCAAAGAGCAATCGCTCGGACAGGCAAAAATGATCATGATGAGCGTAATTGGCCAGATTGGACCGGATTTTCTTTCGGAAATCAATGAATTCAAAGACCAGGTTTCTGAAATGCTCGAGTACAACCTCAACATGGATTTTGACGGACGCAAAATTGTTGGCGACAATCCTGAAGACATCAACAACAGGAATTACGGCAACAACAACGTAATTGGCCCCGACAAAAAAGATGCGCTTCACGGAACCCACGTGGCCGGGATCATTGCACAATCAAGGAATAACGGAATTGGTGGCGATGGTGTTGCCAATCTTGCAGAAATTATGGCGATTCGTGCCGTACCTAACGGCGATGAATATGATAAGGATATCGCTCTGGCAATCCGTTACGCAGTGGATAACGGTGCAAAAGTCATCAACGGAAGCTTCGGAAAAAGCTTTTCTCCGCACAAAGACTGGGTTTTCGATGCGATCAAATACGCCGCATCCAAAGACGTACTGATTGTTCATGCTGCCGGAAACGACGGCCATGACATCGATTTAAGTCAGTACACCAATTTTCCAAACGACTCCAAAGACGGCATTACCGAAATTTCAGATAATATGCTCACAGTTGGTGCATTGAGTCCTCAATACGGGCCGGCTGTTGTTGCTGAATTCTCGAACTATGGCAAAAGGAATGTAGATGTTTACGCTCCAGGCGCTAAAATCTATGCAACCGTTCCGGGGAACAAATACAAGTACCTTGAAGGAACGTCAATGGCATCGCCAAACGCGGCTGGAGTTGCAGCGCTTGTACGTTCTTACTACCCGCAGCTTTCTGCAAAACAAGTAAAACAAATTTTGATGGAATCCGGTACGCCGGTTACAGAAGAAGTGGTTCTTGGGGAAACTCAGGAAAAGCGCCCGTTCACGGAAGCTTCAAAATCCGGAAGAATGGTAAATGCTTACAACGCACTGATCATGGCAGAGAAAATGTCGAATAATAAACTGCCTAAAAAGCAGGTAAAAGGATAATATTTATGAAGAACGTTCTTGTTGCGTTTTGTACACTATTCACTATTGCGGGTTTTTCACAAAATTCATCTTATTGGCAGCAGCATGTTGACTATAAGATGAATGTCTCAATGGACGTAAAAACTTACAGATATAAAGGCAGCCAGCAACTGGTGTATACCAACAACTCTCCCGATACGCTGAAGAAGGTTTTTTACCATCTGTATCCAAATGCTTTCCAGCCGGGAAGTGAAATGGACATGAGGGTCAGAAGCATCGTTGATCCTGATGGCCGGATGGTAACCAAAACCAAAGTCGACGGAAAAGACGTAAAAGAAAGCCGAATCAAGAACCTGAAACCCGACGAGATCGGGTTTCTTCATATCAGTAACTTTAAGCAGGATGGTGTTGCGGCTGCCGCAAAAGAAGTAGAGACGATTCTTGAAGTCATTCTTTCAAAGCCTTTATTGCCGGGCGCAAATACGACTTTTACACTTGATTTCAACGGGCAGGTTCCCGTGCAGATCCGCCGATCTGGAAGAAATAATTCTGAAGGCGTGGAGCTGTCAATTGCGCAATGGTATCCGAAACTCGCCGAATACGACTTTGAAGGCTGGCATGCCGATCCTTATATCGCACGGGAATTCCATGGCGTATGGGGAAATTTTGATGTTGAAATTACGATTGATAAAGATTACATCATCGGAGGTTCGGGTTATCTTCAAAATAAGAATGAAATCGGTTATGGTTATGAAGATGCCGGAATGAAAGTGAGCCGCGACAAGAAAGCAAAAACCTTAACCTGGCATTTCGTGGCTCCGAATGTGCATGACTTTACCTGGGCTGCCGACAAAAACTATCTCCATGACACAGCTCAGGTTCCGGGTGGCGCAACACTGCATTTTCTTTATAAAAATAACCCAAAGATCGTCGAAAACTGGAAAAGGCTGCAGCCGATGACGGTTAAGGTAATGGAATATTACAACGATGTGGTTGGAAAATATCCTTACGAACAATATTCTGTGATCCAGGGTGGCGATGGCGGAATGGAATATGCGATGTGTACGCTTATTTTAGGAGAAGGCACTTTTGAAGGCCTTTTGGGCGTAACAGCGCATGAAATGGGACATTCGTGGTTTCAGCATGTTTTGGCTTCAAATGAGTCAGAACACGGCTGGATGGATGAAGGGTTTACTTCCTTTATTGAAGATCTGGTGTTGAACGACCTTTCTACGGAAAAGAAGGAAAATCCTTTTACCGGTTCCTACAACAATTACCTTTTTATGGCGAACTCGGGAAAAGAACAACCTCAGACGACGCATGCCGACCGCTATGACGAAAACAGGATGTACAGCATCACGTCATACAGCAAAGGCGAACTTTTCCTTACACAACTGATTTACCTCATCGGAAAAGAAAACACACTTAAAACACTTAAACGATACTATTCCGAATTTAAGTTTAAGCATCCGGCACCAAACGACATCAAACGCGTTGCGGAAAAAGTTTCCGGAGCACAACTTGGGTGGTATCTGACCGACTGGACACAAACGACCAACACGATCGATTATGCCATTAAATCGGTTGCTGACTCAGGAAATAAAACCATCATTTCACTTGAAAGGATTGGAAGAATGCCCATGCCGATTGACCTGTTGGTGGAATATAATGACGGATCAAAGGAAATGTTCTACATTCCGCTCCGAATGATGAGTTTTACCAAACCGGCCGATAATTCAGCAGTAAAACGAATGTTGCTTCAGGATTGGCCGTGGGGAAATCCTGCGTATGAAGTGACCATAAATAAAAATACTTCAGGTATAAAATCTGTCACTATTGATCCTTCGGGGCTGATGGCAGATGTAAAGCGGGAGAACAACAAGTTTCCCAACGGAAAATAACATCAAAAAAAAGCGGGTCTAAGCCCGCTTTTTTAATGCATTGAATTGATCCGGATGCTGGCTTTTACCAGCGCCATGGCCTTGATCTTAGACAACTCGACGTCTTTATCCTGATGGTGCTTATTTTGGCTTACCAAACGCACATTTCCGGCGACTTCAGATTTTTGGATGTATTTTACCGTAATATATTCCTCATCGCTCATATCAATACTCAGCAGGTACATTTCACCCCAGAAAATCTCAGTACTGATATCACGTATTTCTTTATACAAAACAATATCCCCGCTTTTCAGCAGCGGATACATACTGTCTCCTGTGACGTAGACCGCGCCGTCGCACTTTGGAAGATGCGGTATTGAAATATGGTCGATGGGTTCCTGGGATGAAGAGTCTTTAAATAATGGCACCAGTCCTGCGACAGCTTCAATATCGTACAATGGAATCTGCTGACTTTCGATCATATTATCGGTTTTGAGGCGATACGATTTCACGTCTCCGGCACGGGCAATATCTTCATTTGAAGAAAACATCTCCCCTTTTCCCGTCAGCAGCCACGCCGGATTTAAATCGGTATACGTCGAGAGTATATTCTCAAGAACATTCGACCCAATGCTTTTACCCTCTTTTACTGCCTTGGAAATACTGCCCCGACTTGCGCCCAGGCTGTTTTCGAATGCATAATAACTGTAGCCTTTTCGCTCAATGTATTTTCCTACGCGTTCTGACACCATAAGATTATTTTTTACAAACGTATGAAAAAAATATTACAAATCATCAAAAAAAAATAATTAGCCACAGCAGCTGATGATCAACAAGTGTTTTATCCAGCGGATACAGACAGAAATAAATTAATTGAAATGATTTGTTTGTTAGAATATAATCTTATATGTTTGCAAGATTAAAATCATATAGCTGTGGTGTCCGGAAACCTATGGCTGGAAATCTAAAATTTATAAATAATAAAAACTTTAAAAATGAGTACAGAAATTAAAAACACGCTCTTTCGCTTTGTCACCATGCGGGCGCCGGAGCTTTTAGAAAGTGATCAGGTAAAAAACTATTTCGTTGAACTCCCTGATATGGAAAATGAAGCAAGCCAATTCCTCAGTGCAGTAGACAACATTCCTCAAGGCATGACCAAAAAGGAAGTGTTGGCAAGTACTGCGGCCGGTTTTTCAGCTTACCCGCTGCGTGAAAGCCTGCGCAGGGCACTAAGTGATGACTTCTATGATTTTGCAGTATGGCTGACGGCCAACCGTTCGGTACTGACAGTATCTGAAGTGGACAAACGAATTCAAAACGGAGGTGCTGCGATAGTTCCGATAGCTGATGACCTGGCCATTAAGAATCTGTGGGATAACCTATTCTATCAGATCATCACTTATAAGTCGGGAAGCGTTCGGGAAGCTATTCTCTCTTTGTTGGTAGCGGATTTCTTTTTACGTAAAAGATCATCCGTAAAAAAAGATGATGAAACTTATCGGAGATTGGCAAAAGCCAGGGTAATTATCCCAAAAAATCTGTTTGCCGTGGAAAGCAGGAATATCCCGGCTACTGATTACGGCATTGATCTTAAAAGTCATCAAAGACAGGCAAAAGCCATTCTTTTGGGCGAAGAGATCGCAAATATTGAAAATTCATTGTTGGAACTGCAAAGGATTGAAAAGATTTATGAGCGAGCTAATGCCAGGAATCATCAGGATTATGTGAAGAGATATGAAGAAGCGGTTCGGTCAGCTTACAGCAAAGCCACTAAGGTTGTCAAGACTTATACCGATCCGGCCACGGGAATTGTAAAAGAATATGTTACATATACAGATCTCAACTTGCCGCAAATGAATTATACACCATTGGCAGAACTTGACCTTGACGCCTATGGAGCAGAAACTTCGGAATCACTGAATACCCTGGTGAAGGTGCTCGTGGAAAAAAAGAAAATGAGTACTTTTTCTGATGTTTATGCCTTCCTGAAAGAACAACTGCGCCTGCAGACAGAGAAAAGGTTTAAACTGGCTGAACTCTCTAAGGAAGTCATTAATGTCGGCGGCACCATTTTACCGGTTTCATCGTCGCTTCGGCAGACACCCGTATTCTCTATTTATGATTCGGGATTGCCTACGCAAAAGAAACTTATACTGCTCTTTGACGGAATCGATTCCGGCAGCGATGTAAATCTTGCGAATTATACTTTGAAATTTCCTGACAATACCACCATTTCAGGAGCTGTTTTCGCGGATTCATTGCAAGGTGATAAACTTCGGATCGATATTTTTAACCTCAACGGACAATATTTTAATCCTGCTGCCGGACAGAAGCAGTTTACCATTGCGGCACAATTCTCCTGCACCAATGGAAAGACGATCCATGCAGAAGGAAGTGCTGTCATCAACCAGCTTCCAACCGGCATTTTTCCGCCAACTGCCCATGAACCATCCGAGTATACGACAATTATTACCGGCCGTGGGGATTTGAAAGTTACAGGTAACGGAACTTACAGGATCACACAAAAAACGCTTTCCGGAGACGAAGAAGAAAATGGTCCTGAAGCGCCGTCGGCAGGAAACCTTATCGAATATGTTCCGTCCGGATTTGGTATCAAAAGGCTGGGCATTGCAGACTATCGCAAGGTTGAACAGGAAGTTTGCTGTTATGTTCCGGGTGAAGTTTCGCATATTGAAAACATCATGGCCAGGGAATACAAGGAGAAATCCACAAGAAGGCTCAGGCGTTCTGAAGACACCACGACTTCATCTTCCGAAAAAGAAATTGAGAAACTCTCCGACACCAGCTCGACAGATCGTTTTGAAATGAACCAGGAAGTAGCCTCGGTCATGGCGGAAGATTCTGCCATCGGCGTTCACGCTTCCTTTAATGCCGATTATGGACCGGCGGAAAATCATTATGGCCTCCAGACAGGTGCCGACTTTGCGCATAATGTTTCTCAGGAAACATCTGATTCACAAGCGGTAATGCACGCAAAAGATATCACTGAAAGGGCGCTTGACCGCGTGGTGACTAAAGTAAAAGAAGAGCGCTTGACCAAGGTAATTGAAGAATTTGAAGAAAACAACAAGCACGGGTTTGACAATCGTAAAGGAAGCCAGCACGTATCGGGAGTCTTCAGATGGGTTGATAAAATCTATAAAAACCACGTGGTGAATTATGGCAAAAGGCTCATGTATGAATTTATGATCCCCGAGCCCGCTGCCTTTCATACGACAATGGCAAAACTCAACAAAAGCAACCTCGAGGGCGAGCTCCCGAAAATGCCAGTTGATCCGCGCACATTTGAAGGTGACCTTAACCTGAAAGATTACACAATGGTAAAAGAAAGCACTTATGCGTACTGGGCCGGTGTTTATAATGCCGTAGTCGAACCGCCTAAGCCGGATGAAGTTTACGTAGGAAAATCCATAACAGCGATTTATACGACCGATGGCTACGACAATTGGGGAAACCAGGCTTTCTCGAAAAAGGACGATCTTGATATTCCCGAAGGTTATGCCGCAAATCGCGCGACGGTGATGTTTGCCGGTTTTGATGATGCTGATAACTATGGAAAGGTGCTCAGCTTAATGGTGGGCAATGCAGAATTTACAAATTCTGGCGGACAGAACAATTATAAGTTGTGCGCTGCGGATACGCTCGGCGTTAATCCGGTTGAAGGAAAACTGCCGATTTCGCTCACAGGGCAGAACTGCCACAACGGCAATGCTGCCATTACGGTGAAGTGTATTTTGAATGAAACCGAAAGGACAAAGTGGAAACTTGAAACCTTCAACGCCATCATTTCTGCCTACGAGGAAAAGCTTGATGCATACAATGCAAAAGTTGCAGAACTGAGAGCGCTTGCGGTGGCACAATCACGGACCAACCCGTTATTTTATCGCCAAATCGAAAATAGCTCATTGCGTAAAAATTGTATTGAGTACCTGGCAAGTCATGGTGTTGTTGGAGGCACAGAACTTCTGAATGACCGCAATGCTTACACTGTGCATGCGAAGTATGACGATCCGGTTCTTGAAACCTATTCGGCAAAAGTGAAGTTTTTTGAGCAGGCGTTCGAATGGGATCTTATGAGCTACTACTTCTACCCTTTTTATTGGGCGAAGAAAGACCAGTGGAGCACGCTTTACCCGATCGACAATGATGACAAGCTTTTCAGGTCGTTCCTACAGAGCGGAATGGCAAGGATAATCCTTACGGTTCGCCCGGGATTTGAAGAGGCGGTCAATTGGTATATGGCAACAGGGCAAATATGGAATGGCGGACAGGTTCCGACGCTGGATGATGAATTGTTCATCTCGATCGTACAGGAACTTCAAACTCCTGTTGGCACTGTCGAGGAAACATGGGAAAGCCGTGTCCCTACATCGCTTACTGTAATCCAGGCCGGTACAATCGGACTCAATGTTGAAGGCCTGCCATGCGATGACGACTGCAAGGATTTCAAGCAATTCGACTCTGATGGCAATCCTGTATTGGATGAAAATGGCGATCCTGTATTGACAAACCCGCTACAGCAGCAGGACGGCGTAACCCTCGGCAACGTGGTCGAGGAAGCCGAAGCGCTCTCTGAAGCCGTTGCACAGATCCAGGAAGACATTACTGAAATTAAGACAGCCCTGAATATTCAGGACTAAATGTAACCAGGTATGGGGAGCGAAAGCTCCCTTTACTTTAAAAAAAGAAATATGAATATTAAAGATAACCCACTGACTTGGGATCCAGAGGCGGATAATAATCTACTAAACCATTTGTTTCCTTATGAGAATGAAGGTTCTATAGAGATGCTTGCAAAATCGGAAGACAACAAAAAAATAATTATTACCGACCCCAGTAAATTAGAACCCAATAACCTTGGTGGAATGGGAACATTCCAAATTTTCGGAAAATTATTTCCTTACAGAGATGACCGCCAAACTTCTGCCGGGTTTTATAGTGATTTTTATGGTGTTTACAGCAATGGCTTTCATGTACATTACACTTCGGGGAAAAAAAATTTATTTTTGCTGTACATTGGAAGTGATTTGTTTAGCTATCTCAACGGCACGGGAACACCTTCAACATTCGAAGAAATGTATCGGTTTTGTGTAAAGCAGGACAAGCACTTTCCGTTTTCGCTAAAGGAGTTTGTTTATTTTTTTACTAAGAAAATTAGTGATACCGACTTTGTTCAAAAAAACGTCTCTTCTGATCAGAAGGTATATTCTGCCACAATTAACAGCTTGGCGTCTTTGGTTGAGAAACCAACAGACCAGAAAACAATTGAACTGGTTTCTAAAATTAGTAGCTTGGTAGTGCGAATGGATATTGAAGCAAATGTTACCTTCAGCGCTATTGCCAATGAAGCTGCGAATCCATTTAGAAACTTTTGGGCAGCAAAACGAAGTTCCTTCACTTTTAACGACTTACAAAAACTAGAACAACAGCTGCTGGAAATGCAAAATGCGGTCGTGAAGCTAAAGAAAGCTGATTTTTCGAATGCGGCCGATCTTTTGGATTTTGTAAACAAATTCTTTGTTGCGTCAAACGATGATCAAAGGTTCTTGATTCATTACCCCTTTATCATGCTCGACACGATCGAAAGGACAAAGCTAATCAACCTGTTCATCAGTGATGGCAAAATAATAACTGACCGTGCATCCATAAATTCTGCGGTGGGTTCTGGGGAAGTGTTACTTACCCTATTGAACTATTGTAGCAAAAGCGAGCGGTTAAAAATCATTTTAGATCTTGAAAACAGGAAGGAACTATACCAACTGCTCTCATTGAGTTATTTCAACTGTTTTGATAAACTTACATTACTGATTGGCAACACCTATCTTGAAAGCCTTCAGGATAAAAAGCCGGGGCTCATCAATTTAGCAATTGAAAACGGAAACCATATCTTTTTAAACACGAATTTATTCGGAACGCATAATAAAGAGAATTTTGACGACCAAAACAGAAAGATTACTTTTGACATAAAGGAAAACCTGGTTCTGTCAGTGATGGGAAATCAGGGCGTTTCAGGCGTTATGAAGAACTGGATTATGGAAGGAACCGATACTAATGGGTCCTCATTCCAGCCTATAAAGAGCTATGACCCCCTGGACCTTGTCGTTCTTACCCCTGTTGTTGATGTGCAGTACGACACACACCAATTTATTGCAGGCCAACCTTATCTCATGCCGGCATGCATGGCATATTACTTTTTCAAAGAAGAAACAAAAGATGTCATCGGACAAGTGTTCAACATCGTCTTTCAAATTGTATTATGTTTTACAGGCATTGGCGAGGTGGTTACCGCTGTAAGAGCCGGCAGCATTGCGGCAACGGTAATTGGAGGATTGGATATCGCCGTAGGCGTAGGCGGTGTAGTTGTTAATGCCGTTCCGGAAATTGACCGGAAACACCCCGAATTTGTAAAGTATTATAACTACTTTACTTATGTATGGACAATTTTTAGAATAGTTCCTGCTGTACGAAGAAGCTTTAAAGAACGGAAGGAGGCTTTAAAAAAAGAATCTGAACCAAAAAAGCCTATAGGAGGAAAAGGTCCAAAAGGCTTCGGTGTCATTGTCGGAAAGTACAGTGGAAGGGAATTTAACCCTGCAAATGCGGGTGGTCCTATATTAAATCTCAGGTGGAAAAATACAAAGATTGATGCTCAAGGTTTAGAAATAGTAAAGAAGCATTTAAGCCGCTTTGATGACGTTTCAGCAAATAGAAAAATGGTTGCTCGTCTTGAAAAAATTTTACAGGGTAAATTAAACCAACTGATTGGGATAAACGTTTCTATACCCACGAAATAAGAGAATATAAAAGATATGAAGCATTAGGTTTTGCTAATCACAAGCATGCGGAAATTCCTCATGTATGGAATGATGTCCATACTGCAACACTTGAAGATTTTAAACTGTCGGACTACGACAAAAATGGCGGGGAGCTTTTTTATCATCCTGAAGTAGAAGATATCGATTTCCACATTTAAAAAAAAAAAGAAAATGAATCCAGAAACTAAAATTTTACAAATTTTGAAGCAGTCCCAAGAAATGGGTAATAGTAGCGCTTCTATCGTCATTATCGATAAATTAATGTCCCGCTCCGAACAACGAGAATGTATTGGAGGAAAACTTCTTAATAAATTAGACGAACTCGTATCCAAAAAACTTATCTACAGATTATCGAGTGGTCACTTTTGCATAACAGAAATAGGTTTAGACTTTCTCAACAAGGTTTAAATGTGTTGGCAGAAGAACCTTCGAAGGTATGAGCCTTAAATGGGATTACATCCTTTATAAAGAGGAACAAAGATATATTCTCTCAGTAGAATGTGGCACCATCGGTAATTTTGAAGTTCGGATCGTGCTATCCGAAGCGCAGGTTAATGAATACAAAACTAAGGATGCAGCATTTTTAGATGTCTTAGCGCAGCAAATTCGGGATAACCCTCATAAATATGCTGCTTCACACTAAAATGGCGAAGGAAAATGGGACTTCTGGGAATTAACATAATACGGTTAAACCAATAATTATTTAATGGAAAATTTTGACGATAAAATTAAAAAATCCACAATACTAAACCTCGCAGTGGAGGCGGGCATTAAAGAAAGCAGGACGATCAATGCGGAACAATTATTCGTCTTTCGAAATTGGTTAGAAGATGATTCTGCTTCGACCATTGGGTTTTTAGTTCGTAAGCTGGCTTTAATCCGCACTATTCTTGAAGCGGGAAATAGTGTTACAATTATGGAAGAACCTGTGAGAGTATTGACAAATGAATCCCAACTTAGAGACTGGATCGGATCTGCTTTTAACGAACACCTTATCGGAAAGGTCATGAACTATCAATTTAAAACGTAGTGAGTCTATATTATAATAGCAAAAAAGCAGTACCTCGCGTTACTGCTTTTTTTTATTCTCGAACTTCGGCAATTGATATTATTTCAGAAGTATTCGGATGACAAAACAAAATAATGTATACCAAACAACAAGCTGAAGAAAAAGTGAGGGAATTTTTGACCTTTCAAAACAATATATTTATCTGGAACAGCCCCGAAGGCGAAGACCCTGAAATTAAAATGATTTCTTCCAAAACGACAGAACATGAATTTGGCTGGGTCTTCTATTATCACGCAAAGGATCCCGAAAATCCGTTGATAGGAAACGGCCCACTGATTATTGACAAAAAAACACTTGATATGTATGAAATGAGCACAGCTTTACCAGAAGAACACTATATAAAGAAGTTTTTGAAAAACAAAAATAGCCTGGCACAAATAGAGAAGGATGACGATGGGATTTGGGATATCGTGAATCTGGATTGATTAAGAGTTTTATGCACCAATTAAGTGTTTCGGGGCTATGCCGGCAAAAATATTTGCTGGACAATTTTACATTTTACATGAAATGATAGTATTAAAGAAAAAAATGGGATTACATACTTTATAAAGAGGAACAAAGATATATTCTCTCAGTAGAAGTGGCACCATCGGTAATTTTGAAGTTCGGATCGTGCTATCCGAAGCGCAGGTTAATGAATACAAAACTAAGACGCAGCATTTTTAGATGTCTTAGCGCGGCAAGTTCGGGATAACCCTCATAAATATGCTGCTTCACACTAAAATGGCGAAGGAAAATGGACTTCTGGGAACTAACATAATACGGTTAAACCAATAATTTATTTATTGGAAGATTTTAATGCTAAAATTGAAAGGGCAATAATATTTAACGCCGCTGTAGAAGCCGGCATTAAAGAAAGCCGGACGTTACGGCAGAACGATTAGCAGTCTTTATCAACTGGCTACATTACGACTCAGCGTCGACAGTCGGATTTCTGATTCGAAAACTGGCGCTTATACGCACAATCATAGAATCGGGAAAGTCCGTAATGATTATGAGTGATCCTGCGAGGGTTTTATCAATACGGATGAACTCTTAAGTTAAAGGAACATTACCACATGCCTCATCCAAAACAGGATGATCTTAAATTTAAAATGGAACAAAGAATTTTCATAAAGCATATATAATTACTACAGCAAAGACTTTAACTGTTCGAGGAAGACAGATTGTCTTTTCTGTAATAAATGATGTTATAGGCGAACCCATTCACATTATCTCACTCTCAGGGATTGATGAAGTAAAAGATATCGATTTCCACATTAAAAAAGAAAATGAATCCAGAAACTAAAATTTTACAAATTTTGAAGCAGTCCCAAGAAATGGGTAATAGTAGCGCTTCTATTGTCATTATCGATAAATTAATGTCCCGCTCGGAACAACGAGAATGCATTGGAGGAAAACTTCTTAATAAATTAGACGAACTCGTATCCAAAAAACTTATCTATAGATTATCGAGTGGTCACTTTTGCATAACAGAAATAGGTTTAGACTTTCTCAACAAGGTTTAAATGTGTTGGTAGAACAACCTTCGAATGTATGAGCCTTAAATACATTCATGGATTATCAGGCAGCTCAACATAAAAAAGTCAAACGCGGCTGAATAGCTAAAAAACTTTGCCTAACGGTGATTGAATATTTTAAAACAATGAACTTAGCCAAAATCAAATTATTGAAAAGCTAAAGGCGCTTATACGCACAATCATAGAATCGTGAGATTCCGTAACGATTATGAGTGATCCTGCGAGGGTTTTATCAAAACGGATGAACTCAAAGACTGGATAAAACTGTTTTTTACGGATGAGATTATCTCCGATGTTATGGATTACAGTTTTCCAGAATAAATCTCTATTATTATCCTAATCAAAATACTGCCTGCAAAGCTGGATATTACCAACCGAATTATGGAACTAACAAAACAACAAGCGGTAGCTTAGCTAAAAAAGCCCTTATAGACATTGGGGAATGGGAAGATTATAAGACAAGTTCTGCCGGATTCTGGGAAAAAGATCCTCCTTATCATTTTGATTTCTGGCAGGTAAGTTTCGGATTTACGGAAAAAGACTGGCATGGGGGAGAAGTCACGCCTATAGTTATTATTCACGACGCCGAGAAACGGGCGGTTAACGTTTCATACAAAAAAACGGTATTGCTCCTAACATATAATCCACTATCTAAAAAGTACGGAAGGATTTCGTCATGATAACTTATCCATGTGTAACCTTCGGATTTACCACGATTTAATGACGTGTAGGCATGCATCTGTTGACGCAGGCTTGTGACCTGTTTATCAGAACCTGACGGAAATTGTAATCTAGTTAAGACTTTTATGGAAAATACCTGAACTATGATACATCATAAAGCATAGTAGAAAGTGTCAGTTCTATCTCCAAAAAAAGAAAATCGAGTATCTTAGAATTAACGCCCCTTTGTTGATTAAATAATGAGTATACTACAGTGGAGCTGCGTCTTTATCGATTGATTTCTATAACGGAAGGCTATATTCGAAACTTCAGACTCTAACTGAAGAAATAGCCGCCAAGCCGATCCAGTCGGCATTGAATACCCAAGCAGCCATTTCTGGCTGTTTTATTTTATCCTACCGCCGAGACTGAATCGGCAATAACTGCTACTTCCTTTCCTTCCTCTTAGCCCCAGATCAACTCGATCCATCATCATATTCGAGTCGGCATATCTAGACGTATCTATAAGAAAATAATTTACGCAAAACGACCATCAACAATCCGGTTCTAGCGGTGAAGGCCGGGATTAAAGTTATTATTTTCAAAAAAAAAACTCCCCAATATTTGTTTAGTAGAATATAATCCTATACATTTGCAAGACTAAAATCATATAGTCGTAGTGTCCGGAACCTACGCCTGATGATTAAAAATTATAAATATCTAAAACTTTAAAAATGAGTACAGAAATTAAAAACACGCTCTTCCGCTTTGTTTCAATGCGGGCACCTGGGCGACCAGTTAAAGAAAAAAAGGGTATCCGCTTCGTATTGCGGCCGTCCGGAACCGACGGTTATTTCGATCGGGCTCTCATAGGTATTCCTGTGGGAGTTACTAAATATGAGCGAATGAAAGATCACGCCGTCAAATTTGTCGGATTTGAAAGCGAAGATGATGTTCGCGACGTAAATCGAAGATTGCATGAACTGGCCGTATGGATCGCGCGTAATAAATCAAATTGGTCAAAAACAGAGCTTGCAAAGATGATGGATGGGGTTGATCCGCTCGATTCTGAAGAAGCCTCACGCTTGTGGGACAACCTTTTTTATCAGGTATTGACACAAAAGGATTTTTATGTAAAGGAAGCGATCATTCAAATGCTGGTGGCAAACCAGGCATTGGAAAACTTTCAAAAAGGTATAGACAGCGCATCGATGCATGAATTGCTATATGCAACGGTCATTCTTCCAAAAGAGCTGTTTGTTGAAGACGCAGCTACTTCAGCGGGCCAAACCTTCAAATTATCGCGTATAGGTGAAGTTGTATTTGATTATCCAGGGGAGAAAATGCAGAAACAACAAGCTCTATCCTTGGCGGCGCTTAACTCAGAGAACTACACCAACCTTCAGAAGGAGCTGTCAAAGATTGAGAAGAGCTATACAAAGGAGCGTAATGCTGCCTATAAAGCACAGTTTCTTAATTACGAGAAAGCTATAAAGCCGGCGATTGATCAGTACACAGCAGATACCGAGGCGGTTCAAAACGCCTGGTGTTCCATTCGACCTGATGCCGATTATAATCCTGCAGATCCCTGCCATCAGCCGCCACTGCCTCCAAAACCTGTAATACCGGCCTTTGAGTTCAATTTCAGGACCGAATTGGACTATGCGTATCTGAAGTCAAAATTGTCGCCGCAGGCGCTTGATACGCTTAACGAAATTTTTGACATTCCTGTAAGCCAGGCACAAGCCAAGCTTGACGGACCTGAAGACGATCTTGAAACAGCTCTCGGCGAATTGGAAACCTTTCAGGAACTCCACGCGCATATTGGTGGCAGTGTAGCAAACAACAACCAGGTGATCCTTGACAACACGGAGACAGAAGAGAACACATACGTGAGTGTAGGTGGTGTGATTATTCCTTCGGCATCACCGGCCTCAGCGCCGTTTGCCTTTAAAGTGTGTTCTAAGATCGTTTCGAGAGTCAATGTGAACTTTGACATGGAAATCACTGTGCCTGATAGTTCATGGCAGGTAAGCGGGATTACATATCACTCTTCTTATCCTACCGGAGCCAATAACACAAATGGTTTTTATATCCCGTCGCGTGTTGGCAATACTATTTACCTGAAAAACTTATATAAGTTCGGAATTCCGTTGCAGCGTTTTTCTGATACTGTAGAGTTCTTCGGAGAAATAACTTTTTCGAATGGCATAAAGAAGAACTTCTCTATCGAAAATTTTGACACCATTAGTTGTTTCTCAGGGATTCTTGCCGGAAAAGACACGGCTCCGGCCAGTACCCATACCGGCGCGGGTGAAGCTCCATTCGTCCCGTCAGGATTTGGGGTTAAGCAACTTGGAATTGCAGATTACAAAAGGGTGGAGCAATCCGTCCAATGTTATGTTGAAGGCGAAGTGGCCGGGATTGAGAATATCATGGCACGCGAGCGTCGTGAAAAATCAACGCGCAGGCTGCGGAAAAGCGAAAATACAACGACCACATCTTCCGATACTGAAAAGGAGCAGCTTACAGACACTACATCTACTGAACGTTTTGAAATGCAGAGCGAAGTGGCTAAGGTGATCCAGCAAACGAAAGATATGTCTGCCGGCACTTCATTAAGCGGTTCCTACGGAGACATCACTTTCTCTGCCAACGCAAATTTTGCCAGTCATACTTCGAAAGAAGACAGTATCAAGCAAGCGGTAACAAACGCAAAGGAAATTACTGCCAAAGCGCTTGATCGGGTGGTGACAAAAGTCCATGAGGAACGGATTGAGAAGATTATTGAAGAGTTTGAGGAAAACAACATCCACGAGTTTGACAACCGAAAAGGAGACAAACATGTTGTTGGGGTTTATCGTTGGGTTGACAAGATCTACAAAAACCAGATCTTCAACTATGGAAAGAGGCTTATGTTTGAATTCATGGTGCCACAGCCGGCAAAACTTCATGTTCTTGCAATGAAAGAAAAAACGGTATCAGGCACGATCCTGACGCCGCCTGAAGATCCTAGGAAATCCACTACGATGACCATCGCCGATGCTGAGAGCCTGACCGACCTTAAGCTCCAATACTGGGCAGGAAAGTACAATGCCGAGATAACGGCAATGCCTCAGGATAACATTTCCGTTGGCGAATCTTTTAAAATCGTGAACGACTCTGCTTCCAGGGCTTCATTGGGCAAAGTCGAGGCGACATCCGGAAACGGGGCAATTAAAATACCGGAAGGTTATGTTGCACACTATGCGAAAGGTGTTTTTAACGCGGTAAGTGACCACCATTCAAGCGGCGGAAGAATGATTTCGCTTGCTATTGGAAATCATTCTGAAATGTACCAACAGCTTTTCTACTCGCATGAGATGAACGTGTCAGGGAATATTTCAAATTTCATCAATGAAGTTCCGGTATCTTTTACCCTCGGAAATCACTGTTCGGGTGACGTGACTGCCAGTGTTTCATGCAAACTTACCGAAGCAGCCAAAAAGCAATGGCGCCAGGAAGCTTTTAAAGCAATTATCGACGCTTATGAAAGCGCCCTGGAAGATTTTAACCAAAAGCTAGCCGACGAAAAGGAAAAAGGTGAAACCATTAAAGGGACCAACCCTGGCTTTTACAGGCAGATCGAGAACATGGTCCTGCGTAAAAACTGTATCTCTTACATGGTCGATCAGCACGCGGGAGCCAGGAACACCTATGGGAAGCGCATGGACAACAATTTATCGTCGCTTGGAAGCTATGAGGTTGCCGTATCCCAGGATCTGGACAACTATGCTGCATTCGCGAAATTTATTGAGCAGGCATTCGAGTGGGAGATCATGTCTTACAACTTCTACCCATACTATTGGGGAGACAGGGCAGACTGGACGGCTATGTATCAATATAATGAATCTGATGATCCTTTGTTCCGCAGCTTTATGCAAAGCGGTATGGCAAGAGTGGTACTTACGGTACGGCCAGGCTTCGAAGAGGCGGTGAGGTTCTATATGCAAACCGGCCAGATTTGGAATGGCGGAGAAGTTCCCGTAATAGAAGACGAACTGTTTCTTTCGATTGTTGACGAACTGCGCCAGCCCGAAGGCGAAAAAGAAGGTAAGGCATGGGTAACAAGAGTACCTACCACGCTTACCATTCTTCAGGCAGACAGCATCGGGTTGAAGGTGGAACGCGCCCTGCCTTGTCATTGCGAAGATGTGAACGAGGAAACGTTTGAAGACCCGTCACAAGTGCCATGTTCGGATAATTTTTCTGTGACAGAAGCGCAAATGAACGGCACCGAGACAGGAACAGCGAAACTAATGGGTACAATTACCGGCACTGGCGGTATTGTCACAAAAGTCCAACTGAAAAATCTGGACGGATCTATCCGCGACCTAGCCTACACAGGCGATGCAGGCGAATGGGAACTTACAGCCATTCCTGCGGGACGATACGAGCTGCTGCTCGACGCTACCAACCAGCTGCCAGATACCGAATTTATGGTTGTTGAAGGCAGCAAATCACTGGCCGTTACCCTCGAGGACGGACAGGCCATGGAAATCGATCTTGTTGTAACAAGCAATTAATTTCAGGCAAATTAGCTTTGGCAGGAGAAATCCTGCCGGAGTTTTTTTTAAATTTTAAAATGTTTTCAAATGAATCCTAATATTAAAAAAATCAGTATTACGGGCCTTAAAACGGTAACAATAGAAGTTGATAAAAAAACTTTTGACCATGCTACTTTTGCTATTGGCCTTTCAATAAACAATAAGATATATAAAACCTCTATAGCGTCTACTGCGGCCGTAGTTGTCGCCACAGCATCTGTGGAATCTTTATTTAAAAGCCTTACTGTCAAATCAGTATTGTCTGTGAAAGCTTACTCATATTCAAAATCCACCGGGAAAGTAGTCAATGCAAAACAAGGGGACTTTACATATTACCCTGACAGTAAAAAACTGGAAGTTGGTGAATTAAAGACAACTCTACCTATAGTTCCAAATCATAAACTAAAGACTCCTCCTATTGCAGTAAAACCCCGGAAATCAAAACCAAAAATGCATTTCACCATTGGGATGTTCTTTGACGGGACTTGCAACAATAAGTATAACTCTGACAGCAGATACTACAAGAACATCATTTCCAAAGATCTTTTATTCAAATCAATACCTGAAGTTAAAAAACTTGAAACTTCCAAAGGTACAATCTCGATAGACAGCGACAGCAGCTATTGGAATTCATATAGCAATATTGCACTATTGCACGATATGTACAAATCTGGCAATCCAACCAAGGCTAAAGATGGGCAAGCGGTAGTTATAAAGCAATATGTTCAAGGCATAGGAACTTCCAAGGATACAGAAGACGATATATGGGGATTGGGTTTCGGGGAAGGAAAGAGAGGTATATTAGGTAAAGTATTAGAAGGTAGTAATGATCTAGCTTTTCAAATTGGTAAAATTATAGGAACTTCTTATGAAATTGGATCCGTTACCTTTGATGTCTTTGGCTTTAGTCGGGGTGCAGCAGCCGCGCGTCATTTTTGTAATGAAATACTCGGAAAAAAAACGGCTGCTTTTGACCATTCAATGTTAAGTAGCCTGCTTGAATATGGATATGTTCTTGAATCACCCTTTTTTAGCAGCGACAAACTCCTTTTTGATCCTGTAGGTTACAGTCTTCCCTCCTATCAACCTTCGCCAAAGCTATCGCCGAAAGTTAGAATACGTTTTTTAGGCTTGTTCGATTCAGTAATTTCACAGATTTTAGTTAAAAACCACTTTGACCGGATTATGGAAAAGATTCCGGTAGTCAGAAATTATGTTAATGCCTCTGAATTTGAAGACTCGTTGAATATCATTAAACAAAACGTGGATAAGCTCCCAATTGAAAAGATTTTTCACTTAACGACACAAGATGAATGGCGTGCAAATTTTGCCCTGACGACAGTTAGACAAGGACTTGAAATTGCTATTCCAGGGGCTCACTCAGATATTGGAGGTGGCTATACGGCTAACAAACAAGATGTCACAATTATTGATTATCAAAATGTTCCTGCTTTTAGCTCCATTCCAAAAAGATTAAAGACGCTACGAGAGTTCTATAAGCAATATTGCGAACCAAAAGAAATTGAGATAGTATTAAGAAGCATTAGAATAGGTGGAATAGGTGCAGTTCAAAAAATCTATCAGCTTAAAGCAACAAGATCTGTACTACCTCGGTACTCGGTTGTACCGCTCAAAGCTATGGCTCATATCGCAGGCATTGTTGGAGTTCCTATACAGGGTCCACCAGCAAATCATCCTTATCCCTTTGAATTTACCACCCCACGCGGCTTAGAAATTTATCTTAAATATGTTCTATACAAATGTGAAAAGAAATTTCGGGAGAAATACAAGTTATCCGGACCAATAAAGGCTGATAAAGTTGAATCAATAGATAATGCTACCATTGACTTAATTAAAAAAAAGTTTATACATTTATCGGCCAGCTATAATAGTGCTTTAGTGTTTGATCTAGAAGGTGAAAATCTTGATGATTTTAAAATACTGGATAAAATTTTCTACGCTAATATGCCAAGGTTTAAAAACGCTAACAACAATAGCTATGAACGTGAAATTTATAATCATAAGCAGTAGCATCCCGCTACTGCTTTTTCTTTTATCATGTAAACGAACACGTGTGGAAAATGAACTAAAAACAGAATGGGCTGCAGCCATGAGTGCACCGGCTAATTACCCGATATATTCACCTACAGTTTTATTTTTTTCAAATGGAGAAATGATAAATTCTACTGGCACTACAACTTCTATCGGTGATGCCAGCTGGAGCTATCCCTCTACTGCTAATTTCTCACACAGAAAAATATCCTTGCCAGATAGTGTTTTCGTTTCCTATACAGGCCTCGACAGTAAACAACAAATGTTTGTATATAGTGGTGGCGCCAAACTACCACTCACTGTAATTAAAGAACTTTTCACAAATGGTTACCGGCAGGGCAACCAATATTTCGGATTTCGCAATATTACGGCCGGATTAGCCCCGGGAGGGAGAGTCTGCGTATGGGTTGATCACGTTGAAGTCACGCGCTTCAAAGTTAAAGAAGACAAGAAAGTTTCCGATAAACCCTTGATTTACTTTGAAGAGATTGATTCCATCAGGAATTACTTGAGGCTCCATCCTGTCAGATATTCCTTCTGGGAACAAGCCGATGCCTTTTACAATCTTGGGTTTGGCTTCTGTAGTGAGGACGGGAAGAGCGAGTTCGATGATTATTCACTAAATACCAAAGAAGGTATTGCTTTTTGGATAACTAATCAGGACGTTCAGAAAACATTATGGAATGTTCCCTTCGGTGAGCCTGTTACATTAAATAGTTTTCACGGATACCAATCTTTTAAAAGTAGTAGTATCAGAACTCCCGAGATCCCTCTCCCTGTACATATGACATTTTACTGGAAGAACAACAACATGACCTACACGGCAGATGCTGCGATGCCCGAAAATCTTCCGACGCTGATGTCAGCTCCTTATATCAATCCGGATACAGGAAAAAAAGCTGGTTTTAGCCGCATAATCCTGGGTGTGAAAAACAACGGCAGAGACGCAGAGGTCTGGCTCGATGGGCCCGGCAGGCAAGTGAAATTATGCGATCTCGAAGGGACAAAGTATATCACGGAAAAGTAAACCCTGTCTATTCTATGGCTGGAATAAATCAGAGCAGGCACTTTATCAACCTGATAGTTGCTATTGCCTTCATAAGTTTCAATTGTACAAGTCCCAAAAAAACCTCGTGTGACACTTTGGTTGCATCCGGTAAGGGTTTTTGGATTTCATTTAAGAACTTTAAAAGCGAAGAACTAACAGATGTTAAAATCTACAACAAAAAAAATCGCCTGTCGATGGTTGAAAAGGACATTAAAAACCCTGCGATACAGGACTATGTATACGATAACAATCAAAACTTTTTTATTCGTAAACCTGTTCTTCTTTCAGATACCATTGTAGTAGAAACGGCACGAGTTCAACTTCAAGTCCATACTTTTACAAACGTAAGTGAAGAAATAAAATCAGAAGGGAAATTAATAGATTTCTGCAGGTTTTCAACAGCGGTAGTAAACGATCTCAAGCTGCCGGATGTAGGAAACAATATCCTGATAATTGATAAAAAAGCGATCGGCAAAAGTTTCTGAGGTTTGTTAATTCCTGATGTCAATTTGAAATGTATCATGGGTTCCTGTAAAACCAGCATTGCGGTGTTAAAACAAGCTTCTATTAATGATTAAAATGTATCTCAAGCTCCTTTGGCTGTGCCTTATAATTTCAGGCTGTAAAAAAAGTCCGTCTTCGACTGACGGCGGCTCAACCACGTTAGACGAATTCAAAGCGCCTTACCTGATCGTCGCAAAACAAGATTCTCATCGGGATGAAATTGGAGGAGTCTGGAGGTGTTATCGCTATGAAAGGGATATACGATACAACGAAGCCTTCACAGACGATTATGCGAAAGAATTCTCCAGATTCGCCTGCTTTGAGATCAGGTCAGATTCAATCCTTATTTCAAACCGATGCAAAGCTCTGATATATAGCTATAATTATGCTGTTAAATTTAAAAAGCTGGATATTGAAAGTACTTACATAACGCACCTGAAGCCAAAAGCCGACAGCATCCGATTTATTACAGTAAACCCGGATGATGAAGAATGTGCAGATCCTTTTCAAACCATCTGTAACGCTAACAGCGATATGATTTTGCATGACAGAGGCTATTTCTTCTACTTTAAAAAAACCAATGAACCCCTTCGAATTAAAGGAATTCCCGGTGACAATCGCAATGAATGGACATACACTGAGACCTTCCGAAACAGCAGCTTTCAGGAAGTCTATGCCGCTTTCTTAAAAAAGTTTCCCTATGGTGCGAAAGATCTTCAAACCCAACTTCCGGCGCGGAGTGAAACCGGTAACGAAAACCTCGTTTCCTATGAGTGGAACAACAGCAACACCTTGACCATACGGAAGCCGGACCCGTTTGGAATTATAACCATTCGGCTTGCACAAAAATCCAATAATGAAATTACACTGCTATACCAAATGGAATATACCGAAAACTAAATTTTTAATATTCCAACCCATGCTTTTGCCTGATGTTGTCTTTGCTGTTTACACAGTGCGACAGCAAATAGGCAAGACTTTTCACTCGGGGGATGAGCTTGATTATTACGATGTAATCAAAAGCAGCTTGTTATTGATTCCCATGACAGTATCGGCTATAGTATCTACAAAGAACACCCAGAAAAGCACTTCGTCTTCAGCCTTAAGAAAATGATCGAAATGAAGATGTTGAAAAGTTAGAAATTACCGATACCGTAGAACTAAATCATATCATCCTGATGACTAAGAATCACCGAAAAACATCTTCAACCTATAATTTTCTTGAAACTTTATTCAAAAAAAAATGATCAAAAAGTGGTCATTCCCAAAGGAAAAATTCAACTCCGTGATTGTGGAAGTGATTGTGGTTTTTGGTTAGCGACACAATCCAAAAACCAGAAGAATGGTTCCGCCAAAAAAAATAAAGGCCTGAAACTTTAACAAGCGCTGAAGAAAATAGAATTATTGACCAATATGTAACCGTTAAAATGGAAATAACAAAATACCACAGTTTTATAGCCGAACAATTTGCCGGGATCATAACCGATCATCACTTGGTAATGGAAGTTCAAAATGACCATTCCGTCGAACTGAAGAACGACAATATAGGGATCGAATTATTTACGGAATACCGGGTAGATGATGCTCTGGGAACTGTTTTACGAAACAAGAAAAACAAGGCATCCTATGATTTGTCTATACTGCCTCTTAAAAAAGGAGAAACCGACAGCTTTGCCTTTCTCACTCCTGAAGAAGATGCACAAGCCCTGTCCTATGGTGATCCAATAAAGGAATTAATCTTTATTGCCGCATTGATTCTAAAAAAATTCGGATCAGACGTATTGCGCGGAGACTTTTCTGCTTTGGAATAAATTCGAAAATATCCTAAACCGCTTGTAATGAGCGGTTTTTTTAAGCCTTCAAAGGAAATATGAATGAAAACTTAGCAATAGCAGTCTATAACGATTCCTATAATGCTATCTTGCTTCATATGACCGGATATATAAACTATCGTAATGATCATCCGGTTATTCACATTGGAACAAGCCTGACAAGATTAGATTTTGGATTCTCCAGCCAGGATGGATAAAGTGAATTCATTTAATATAGCGTATCTACAAAAGAAGGTGCCGTATTTCAATCTCCGATGGCACACCGACATTTCTGCAGGTGTTCAACAGCGGCGCAACAAACGACTTCAGTAACTTTGCCAATCGTTTTTCTTATAAACCAGGAAGCGGCTTCACTATTAATTTTGCAGTATTATTTTCATACAATAGTTTGTTTATAAGATTATTTTCTTGTATATTTGTCGAAAGAAAAAATCATGGACAAACATACTTTACTTCGAATTTCAAAACTGCATCCTTCAGTAAGAGAGGAAGTTTTAACCATAATAACGGTTTGCAATGCCTCATTAGAAGGCCAGGCGAAGGTTCGCATCACCGACGGATTCCGTAATTTAAAAGAACAAGAACGCCTTTACTCTATCGGCCGTACTGCTTCCGGCAAAAAAGTGACCAATGCACAAGCAGGCCGGTCGATACACAATTATGGCTTTGCAGTCGATATCTGCCTCATCATCAACAATAAGGAAGCGTCCTGGGACTCAAAAAAAGACTGGGACAGCGATCGCACCGCCGACTGGTATGAATGTGTGAAAATTTTCGCATACTATGGTTGGGATTGGGGCGGAAACTGGAAAACCTTTAAAGACATTCCCCATTTTGAGAAACGCGGCTTCACCGACTGGCGGAAACTTTCTAAAATGAAAACCTCAAGCGACGGCTACATCATCATTTAACCCAAACTCTATTATTAATATGGCAAAAAAAATCAGGATCCTGAGCCTTGATGGCGGCGGGATCAGGGGGATTATTACCTGCGTTATCCTAAAGTATATTGAAGAACAACTGCAGAAAATCGATTCTCCGAACGCAAAGCTTGGCGACTATTTCGACCTCGTTGCCGGAAGCAGTACCGGCGGCCTGCTCGCCTCTATCCTACTCTTTCCCGACAAGAATAAGAAAGCCCTTTTCTCAGTGCAGGAAGCGCTTGACTTATATTCGACAAAAGGTGAAAATATCTTTAACGTGTCTTTTTGGGATCACGCAGTAAACCTTTTTGGTTTGTTCAGTGAGAAGATTTCCTGCCGGAATCTTGAAAAACAGCTCGAAAGTGTTTTCGGAAAACTCGAATTGAAAGACCTCACACGCCCGTCACTGATCACTTCGTATGATATCGGCGCCAGAAGGGCCAAGTTCTTTACAAGTCATGAAGCTGATTCGCTCTTGGAAAACTTTTACGTAAAAGACATCTGCAGGGCTACATCGGCGGCGCCCACCTATTTTGAGCCTGCAAAAATAAAATCATTGTACGGACAGGAGTTCACGCTCATCGATGGCGGGGTTTATGCCAACAATCCGGCGCTTTGCGCTTACGCGGAAGCAAGAAAAATTGCGTTTTCGAAGATCTTTAATGATCCTGAAAAACCTGATTATCCCAACATCAACGACATGATCATCATCTCTGTCGGAACTGGCGAAGTCCTGAAACCATATTCGTTTGAAAAATTTGAAAATGCCGGAAAGATCAGGTGGATTTCCCCGCTTATCGACATCCTTCTTTCATCAAACGTTGAAACGGTGCATTACCACCTGACGAAAATGTATGAAACCCTCGCGAAAAGGAACTGTAAAAATTATCACAGGCTTTTGCCTCAACTCCAGAACGCTTCGCCGGAAATGGACAATACATCCCCGAGAAACATTTATGACCTTATCCAGGCCGGTTTATCCTATGTTGATGCGAATCGTGAAATGCTCAATGACATTTCGAAAAAACTCGTGAAGAATAAATAAATAAAAACCCTTCCAATAAATCGGAAGGGTTTTCATAGGCAAACAGCCTTTGTTGATATGTCGGTTGTTTTTATCCGCTTACATAGCAGTTGCTTCTTCAACCCGCGGATAGTGCTTGTACATTGTAAAGATACGTTCTATCAACACTTTACGATTTTCATAATCCCCATAAAAACTTACAGAATTTACGGTTAATACCTGAAGATGAAGATATTCTTTTGGCTAATTCGTGTTTCGTTATTCTACAAACATTTTTTTAGTATATACCCGGACAAAGGAATCCTAAGCAAGCTTTTGTTACATTTGATGCTACATTTGCCACTATGGAGTTTACCTATCCGAAACACGAAAAATTAAAAAGCCGCAAAAGCATTGAACGGATCTTCTCCGAGGGAAAATCGGTTTCAAAATTCCCGCTCCGGCTTGCCTATGTAAGTGAGCCGGAGGAACGGCAAATGGTTCGTATCGGCGTTTCTGTATCAAAAAAATATTTTAAGAAAGCCGTCGACCGAAATTATTTCAAGCGGCTGCTGCGCGAATCCTATCGGCTGAACAAACACCTGCTCTGTGAACGTCTCGAAGGCCCGCACGCTTTTATGCTGCTCTATCAAACCAGGGAAAGGCTTACGTTTGAAGAAGTAAAGGCCAAAACCGCTTTACTTTTCGAAAAATTCCATGTCGCTGCGGGTGAGCGCGATAAGTAATAAACCACGCTTTTAACCGTTAAGGAAAAACCACCTTATGAAATCACTTCTTGCATCGTTGCTTTTTCTTCTTCCGCTGGCGTGCAAAAACAGCGAGAACGGTGCGTTTGCTGCTTCAGATAAAGAAGTGGCTGTCGAAGCGGAAGCTTCACCAAGGGAAATGAGCGTCATTGCACCGCAAGCGCTAAAACAAGTAATCCCGCAACAAATCATTCGCGAAGGAAACCTGCGTTTTGAGACCGACGATCTCCAGAAAACATACGCCGGTATTGCAGCGTCAGTAAAAAAATATAATGCGGTGATCCAGAATGATGCTGAAGGGAAAGACTATGAGTCGGTATTCAGGAACATAACTGTCCGGATTCCGGCACAGCATTTTGACGCTTTTCTTACAGATGTAGGAAAAGGCGTTTCATATTTCGACCGCAAGGAGATTTCGGCACGTGATGTCACCGAGGAATTTATTGATGCGGATGCCCGCCTTAAAACAAAAAAAGCCCTTGAAGCCAGATATCTTTCCCTGTTGGGAAAAGCTGGGAAAATCTCCGAAATTGTTGCGATTGAAAAAGAATTGGCGGTTATCAGGGAAGAAATAGAGGCAAAGGAAGGACAATTAAAGTACCTTCGTGACCGTGTTGCGCTCAGCACCGTCAGTATTGAATTCTACCGAAAAGTGGCACTCGAAAGTGGCGTTACCGCTTCATACGGATCAAAGATGTGGAACGCTATTAAGTCTGGCTTCAACGGCATCTCGGTATTCTTCATCGGACTGCTGCACATCTGGCCTTTTATTATTATTTTAGTGTTGGGGATTTTTATGATCAGGAGAAAATTACGAAAGAAAACAAGTTAGCCATGTACAAATTTTTACAGAAACGATATATTTTACCCGTCCTTGCCGGCGGAATGCTCTATGTGGGCGCCAGCTTTAAGGAAGATTTTTTCGAGGTTGCAAAGCAGATTGAGATCTTTACGACAATGTTTAAGGCCGTCAACATGAATTATGTAGACGAAACGAATCCTGCAGAATTGATGGACAGGGCGATCAAAAGCATGTTGGCCGATCTTGATCCATACACAGTTTACTTCAATGAGCAGGACGTTGTAAAATTCAAGATCAACAATACTGGCGAATATACCGGAATAGGAGCGATGATCACCCGCAAAGAAGGCACGCTCATCATCAAGGAACCTTATAAAGGATATCCTGCAGACAAAGCCGGGCTAAAAGCAGGTGACGAAATTATCCAGATCGGCGATGTCAGTCTTGAAGATTTCAAAGAAGATGCGGGACAATTGCTGCGCGGGGCGAAAAATGCGAAAATCGACATCAAATACCGCCGTCAGGGGAAAGTAATTCCTGCGCAGATCGTTTTGGAGGAAGTCGACCTGAAAGCGGTGCCGTTCTTCTCCAAAGTTGATGAAAAAACCGGTTATATCGTATTGTCACAGTTCAACCGCAAGGCGACTTTGGAAACCAAGGAAGCGCTGGAACAGCTTAAAAGGGAAGGAGCAGAGCGCATTATTCTTGACCTTCGCGGAAATCCGGGCGGCTTGCTCAATGAAGCGGTGAACATCTGTAACCTGTTCGTTCCTAAAAACGAAGTCATCGTGACCACAAAATCCAAAATAGAAAAGCACAACAACACTTATAAAACCACACGTGACCCGATCGACACGGAGATTCCGCTGGTTGTTTTGGTTGACGGAAGAAGCGCTTCCGCGTCGGAAATCGTAGCCGGAGCGCTGCAGGATCTTGACCGTGCGGTGATCGTAGGAAGCCGAAGCTTTGGAAAAGGCCTGGTACAAAGGCCGGTCGACCTGACCTACGGAACCCAGATCAAAATCACAATCTCAAGATATTATACGCCTTCCGGCAGATGTATCCAGGCGCTCGACTATTTACATCGCGACAAGGACGGAAAAGCCGTGCGCACCGAGGCTGCAAAGTACAATGCCTTCAAAACGCGCAAAGGAAGGGCAGTTTATGATGGCGGCGGAATCCTTCCTGATGTAGAGCTTGCCGAAACAAAACTCAGCTCTATTACCGAAGCCCTGGTGAAGAACGATGGCATCTTCAACTATGCCACTGAATATTTTTACAAACATCCGGATGCCGGAAGCAAGATCCCTGTGATTACCGATGCCGATTTTGCCGACTTCAAGCAATTTCTCAAAAGAACAAAGTTTTCATTCGATACCGAAACTGAAATCGCCCTTAAGAATACCCTCGCCGCTGCAAAACGTGAAAAGATCGATGCCGGGATTACTGCAGAATATCAGCAACTGCTTAATTCCCTGCAGAAAAATGAAGAAATTCAACTGAATAGCAATCAGAAAGAAATTAAAAATCTACTTTTGGACGAAATTATCAAGCGTTATCAGTACAAGGAAGGCCTTTATCAATATTATACAAAGAACAATTCCGAAATACGCAAAGCGATAGGCATACTGGATAATTCAGCCGAATACAACAAGATACTGAAGAATAGTTAGATGAAGTTTTTTTTGAAGTTGCTGCCGCTGTTTTTTATCGGGCTGCTGCAGGCCCAGGAGGAAGTGGTACAATCGGTGTATTTCGAATTTGACAAATACACTCTAGACAACCATCAGGCCGGCGCAGTGGTTGATTTTATTAAAAAAACCGATTCGACCCGTATCGAGTCTATCCAGATTTTCGGCTATACCGACGATATCGGAAAAGAAGCCTATAACTTCAAGCTTTCGACCAACCGCGCAAATACCATCAGGCAGGCGCTGGTGACCAACGGAATCAAAAACAAGATCATCGTAACCATAGAAGGCAAGGGTCGCATCCTGATTGATGATGACATTGCGGAAAACCTTCCGGAAAAGCGCTCCAAAAACCGCCGTGTTGATGTTGTTCTTAACCTTAAGGAACTTCCAAAAATAGAAATCCCAGGATTTTTTACAACCGTCCAGAAAAAGCATATTGTGGGCGACCACATCTATCTTGAGAACCTTCTGTTTGAACGCGGTAGCAGCAAACTGACATTCAAGGCCAAGACACAGCTCGACGGGATCGCAAAGCTGCTTCACAAATACAAAAACCTCCAATTCGAAGTTCAGGGACATGTTTGCTGTACGCCGCCTTATCAAAAAGAAGCGATCGACAGGGAAACCCGAAAACGCCAACTGTCACAGAATAGGGCAGAGGCGGTTTACAAATATTTGGTGTTCAAGAAAATACCCAAGACAAGAATGACCTTCAAAGGTTACGGCAACACCGTTCCGCTCGGGAAAGGGCAGGAGTATGACCGTCGTGTTGAACTTGTTATTACCAAAATTTAGTCGCGCAGCATCCTGATATGCGGAATGTCATCTTCGAGGTATTTTTCCCCGACGCTGATAAATCCGTGCGAATTGTAAAACTTCTCGAGATAGAGCTGGGCTGATATCAGGATCGGGCCGGAACCAAAATTTTCCTTTATAGCATTCATCGACTCCTGCATCAGTTCATGGCCGAGTTTTCTGGCGCGGGCGTCTTTTTTTACGACGACGCGGCCAATGGAAGCTTCCGCAAAATAATCGCCTGGCGCAAACAATCTTGAAGAGGCGAGGATTCGTCCTTCTTCAATACCGAAAACATGAAGCGCTTTCTGGTCCTTTCCGTCAAGATCCTGATAGACGCAGTTTTGTTCCACCACAAAGATTTCACTGCGCAGTTGCAGTATCGAATATAGCTCTTCGGGAGAAAGCGCCTTAAAGGGCTTTATTTTCCATTTCAGCGGCATGTTGTGTTTTAAAAGATGAGTCGAATTTTACAGATTTGATAATGGCCTCCAGCTCATGCATCAGGTCTCGCTTGGGTTTTGAAGGCGCATAACAGAAGCCTTCAATCACGAGAATCCTGTGATTGGCCTTGTCTTTAATCGCATAATTGATGAATGGCCCCGACATGAAGTCGTTCTTCAGCTCCCAGGTTCCACGGGTTTCGAGTGTTTTTTTTCCGTCGATCGATGTGTGGAAAAGATATGGCGCAAAGGCTTGCTCGGTGATCATCCGCGTATCCGGGCCGGTTCCGTGGATATAAATATTGCCGACAGAATCCCGCATCTTCATGATGTTCCCGATAGCATTGGAATTTTTCTCAAGACATTTTATCGGCACTTCATAAATAAGTATGCTCATGTTGCCGCTGATGATTTCTTTTTTAAGCCATGTGAGCTTGTCGCCCTGAAGCGCAAATTTATATCCGGCAGGTATTTTCATCCCGATGCCGAACTTTTCCCGGATATTGCTGTCGTTAATCAGCGCCGTATCTATTTGTTTTTGGTAGGCTCCCAATTCCGATTGCTTCATCAGGCGTGTCAGCGCAGGCGCATTCTTCTCAAGGATGTTAAGGATTTCATCCACGGTTTTACCTGAAATGTGAATGACATTCTGTGGCGCCGCATATTCATTGCTGACGATCTTAAACCGGCTGACAGGCTCTTTTTTTACCACAATGATATTTCGGGTATTGGTCATGAAGCCTTCAAGAAGTTTTACCGGATACTGATTGATCGTAAATAGCGGCTCTTCCTGCGGAAGTCCAACAACAGGCGAAGCGAATTTATTCCTGATGCTGTCGCCGACTTCACCATTCCAAAGCTCATCGTCTATAATGACCGATATGTGGTTGATCTTGCCGGAAGTCATGACGCGCCCGTTATCCTTCCCGCGGCTGCAGGACCATTGGATGGCAACAGCAAAAAGCAGCAAAAAAAAATGGGCTTTATTCATGATTATGAAATAAAGCCCAAAGTTAATTAAGTTTTTCCGGTTAACCGTTTATCTTCAGTTTCATTCCGGGTTTTATGTTTTCATTCCTGATCCCGTTCCATTTCTTGATGTCGGAAATGGTCACACCAGGATATTTTTTCGCTATGCTGAACAGTGAATCGCCTTTTTGCACATAGTAGTGCTCGTTGTTCCTGTCTTTTGAAACTTTGTCTTTTCTTGAGCCTTTATCGGCTACAGCATCATCACCGGCAGTGACTTCCATTTTTGAGACAATGATCTTTTCACCAACATGGATGTTATTGCCTGAAATGTTATTCCATTCCCTGAGCTGCTCAAGTGTAACGTTGTTCTTCTTTGCAATGATCCCGAGGAAGTCGCCTTTCTTGACAACGTATTCAACCGTTTTGATTTCAGTTTTCTCGGCTACTGCATCGGCCGGCACTTCCTGGGTGCTTTTGGCAACAATGATTTTTGTCCCGGCAAGAAGGTTGTTGTCCTCGAAATTATTCCATTCCTTGATCTGGTTTACCGAAACATTATTTTTTCTTGCGATGGCAGAAAGGTTATCTCCGGGCTGTACAACGTAGGTTTGCGGCCGGGCTTCTTCCGTTGAGGCAATCTCATCTTTTTTGATGTCTTTAACATCGACAGCGGCAATAGCTTCATTTTTAGCAGCAACAACAGGCTTTTCGTCTTTCTTCACCCTTGTTGCAACCCTTTCGGTTGTGATGATCCTCAGGCTTTTTCCGGCGGGAATTGAATTTCCTTTCAGCTTGTTCCACTTTTTAAGCTCTGCAACGCTGACACCGTATTTGTTTGAAATTTCACCAAGGCTGTCGCCGCGGCGGACTTTATGATATTTTGTCCTTGAAACCGTTGTTCTCTCGGTTTTGTATGATGATGATGTATCTCTGGAAGCATAAGCCTGCTGCGAGGAATACGGCCTTTCACGTTTGGCTGATTCATGATCGGCATAGGCATAGATCTTATCTTCGTTTGAGGCATAAATTGCGGCCTTGTCAATTGGCAGCCTCAGGTAATGGTCTTTATCGCCGTATGACGGAACGGTTTTCAACTTATACGATGGGTTCAGCATCTCAAGTTGAGCCACCGGGATGTCAAGAAGCTGTGAAATCTGCTTGAATGTCAGTTGGCGTTTCACCATTACTGTATCCGTTGCGAAATGCTTTACAAGCGCCCTTTCAGGCTTAATGCCATGTTCTTTATGGTATTCGTAGATGTACATTGTGGCAAGGAATGCCGGAACATATCCCTGTGTTTCTTTCGGAAGATGTTTTCTAATGTTCCAGTAATTCTGGCGGCCGCCCGATCTTCTGATGGCTTTTGCGACATTTCCGGGGCCTGAATTGTATGAGGCAAGCACTAAATCCCAATCGCCAAAAATTTTGTACATGTTCGACATATACTGTGCTGCTGCTTCGCTTGCTTTTAAAGGATCGCTTCTTTCGTCGACATAGGAATCGATGCCGAGATTATATTGTTTGCCTGTCTGGTACATAAACTGCCAAAGGCCTGTTGCGCCAACGCGTGAAACGGCTTTCGGGTTTAGTGCCGATTCTACAACGGCGAGATATTTTATCTCAAGAGGGATGTTTTGCCTGGCCAGCGCTTCCTCAAACATCGGGAAATAATATTCGCTGATGGCCATCAGTCTTTCGTATGACCTTTTCCTGTTCTTAAGAAACGACTTGATGATGTTTTCCAGCCCCGGATTGTACTCGATGTTGAATGGGGATTTTGCATCCATTATCTTGAGCCTTTCCTTCAGAAGTTCTGTCGGAAGTTCATAATCAACTTTTTCATCGAGGTTGATGGTCTTGATATCTTCCGTAATGTTGTGGTAAAGATCGAGGCTCGTTAGTTCCTTCATCCAAAGGCTGTCTACACATGCAGCCAGATCGTCATTGACAAAAGTGGATTTTATGGAATCCAGGAAAGAAAGTTTTACTTCCGGTTTTGCCACCGGCTCCTGCGAAGCGGTTTCCTGGGCGGCAAGATTGAATGATATGAACGAGAGAAATGCTAATGCGGTATTTTTTATCATGCGTAACGTTTTTATATGTTATTAAATGCCAATCAGGCTTTTAAGAACTTTATTTCGTGCTATGTTTTTAGAGGAAATTCACACAAATAGTTATTTTTCAAACAATTGTATTTTGCAAACATAACAATTATGTAACAAAATAGAAAAATTATATAACCTAAAAAATTACTAAAAATTGTCTTTGGTCGTTTTTTATTGCTGTATGGCGGCGATTCCGGGCAATGTTTTACCTTCAAGCATCTCAAGCATAGCACCGCCTCCGGTAGAGACATAGCTCATTTCAGGCTCAAGTCCGAATTGCTTTACGGCTGCTACCGAATCTCCGCCGCCTACAAGGGAAAATGCACCGTTCTGTGTGGCTTCGGCAATATATTTACCCAATTCTATGGTGCCATTGGCAAAATTTTCCATTTCGAAAACCCCAAGCGGGCCGTTCCAGAGAATAGTTTTCGACTTTTGGATGATTTCCCTGAAGTTTTTAAGTGATTCCGGTCCGGCATCCAAGCCCTGCCATCCATCGGGAATATTATTTACACTAGCCACCTGCGTTTTCGCGTCATTGCTAAAAGCATCGGCTGCTATTACATCGACCGGGATATGGATGTGGACGTTTTTTTCTTTAGCTTTAGCAAGAATGGAAAGTGCTAGGTCGAGTTTGTCATCTTCACATATTGAATTTCCGATTTTCCCGCCGAGCGCCTTGATGAAAGTAAATGTCATCCCGCCGCCAATGATCATGTGGTCGACTTTGTCGAGTATGTTCTCGATCACCGTGATTTTCGATGAAACTTTCGATCCGCCAAGAACGGCAGTAACGGGTTTTTCGCTGTTTTTCAATACCCTTTCGAGGCTTTCTATTTCTTTCGCCAACAGCATTCCGAAGGTTTTATCTTCTGCAAAAAAATCAGCTATGATGGTCGTGGAAGCATGTGCGCGGTGTGCAGTCCCGAAAGCGTCATTTACATAAATGTCGCCCAGGGAAGCGAGTTCCTCTGCATATTCCCTGTCTCCGGCTTCTTCTTCTTTGTAAAAACGAAGGTTTTCCAGCATCAGGACTTCCCCCGGCTGAAGGTTGGCTGCTGCGCTACGTGCTGTTTCGCCACGTGAATCTGCGGCAAACTTCACCGGAACACCAAGAATTTCAGCAGTTTTGGCGACAATATGCCTGAGCGAGAATTTATCTTCGGCACCTTTCGGCCTTCCGAGATGCGACATCAGGATCACACTTCCGCCACCGGAGAGGATTTTATCTATTGTAGGTTTTGCAGCTTCGATGCGCGTGCTGTCGGTCACGTTAAAATGCTCGTCCAGTGGAACATTAAAGTCGACACGTATCAGGGCTTTTTTATTTTTGAAGTCAAAATCGTTGAGGTTTTTCATGCTAATCGTATTGTTATTTAGGCAAATATACCAATTTTGTTTTTTAGGCTCCGCCAGCGCTACATTGCCTGAACTTCAAAATGTACTTCCCAATACGTAAATGGCGAGGTCGATTATCTATATTTGCGTATGCTTTTTTCTGAAATTCTAGCGCAGGAACATATCAAAAGCCACCTTGTTGAAAGTGTCGGAAGAGGCCGCATTCCCCATGCGCAGCTTTTTACCGGTCCTGAAGGATCGGGAACTTTGCCCATGGCGATCGCTTATGCGCAGTACATTCTTTGCAGTAATTCAAATGGGGAAAATCTTGGCGGGAACGAGAGCTGTAACCTTAAATTCAATACGCTTTCCCATCCTGACCTCCATTTTATTTACCCGACGGTAGCTACCGAAGATGTAAAAACCAAACCAAAAAGCCTTGATTTTCTTCCGGATTGGCGCCAATTCCTGGCCCATAACCCGTATGGAGGACTATTTGATTGGTACAATGTTCTGGGCGTGGCAAACAAACAGGGAATGATCCGGGTGGAAGATGCACAGGAAGTCCTTAAGTCGCTTTCGCTGAAAGCATACGAAGGCGGATACAAAGTGATGATCATCTGGATGGCTGAAAAAATGAACATTGAAGCATCCAACAAGATCCTGAAGATTCTTGAAGAACCTCCGCAGAAAACCGTTTTCATCCTTATTGCCGAAGATGAGGAAGATCTGTTGCCGACAATCCGTTCGCGTTGCCAGGTGTTGAAATTCGGCCCGGTTCCGGAAGCTGCTATCCTCGAAAGATTGGTTTCACGTGAAAATATTGACTATGGATTTGCGAAAAGGCTTGCACGACAGGCCCAGGGAAATTTTAATAAAGCCCTGCATCTGCTGAATGAGGACAGCGAAGAACTGCCGTTTGAGGAATGGTTCGTACAATGGGTTCGTGCGGCTTTCCGTGCCAAAGGAAATGCGGCGGCAATCAATGACCTGATTGCCTGGAGCGAGAAAATTGCCGGACTCGGACGCGAAACGCAGAAGAAATTCCTCCAATTCTGCATCGACATGTTTCGCCAGGCGCTGTTGTTGAATTATCAGGCAACAAGCCTTGTGTACATGGAACCCAAAATTGATAAGTTCAGGCTGGAGAATTTCGCGCCGTTTGTGAATGGCAACAACATCCATGATATTTTTCGGGAACTTTCTGATGCCGTATACCATATCGAGCGTAACGGCAACGCAAAAATCGTCCTGACCGATCTTTCCATCAAGCTTACACGTTTAATCCATAAAAAATAACGCCATGAATCTCGGATCGATCATGATTTTGCTTTTTCTGTCCGTTACTTTCATCCAATCGGGGTATGACAAGGTCACCGACTGGAACGGAAATGTCGAATGGCTTAAAAATCATTTCGCAGGGACGTTCCTCGCCAATGGGATTCCGGCGGCGCTGCTTGTTATTCTTGCGCTGGAACTGGTTGCGGGAATATTATGTGTTACCGGTGCAATACAGCTTTATTTTTATGGCGGCAGGTCATTCGGTTTTTATGGCGCTGTTTTTTCGTGCATTGCATTGATACTGCTGCTGTTCGGACAACGTATAGCCAAAGATTATGAAGGTGCAAAAACCATTGCCATCTATTTTATCCCTGCGGTAATGGCCGTACACTGGCTTAGCTGACCAGGCTGGCGCGGAACATCTTCAATTCGTCCCAGGTAAACCTGTCGCCGTGCTTTTCCTTTAGCGGATTAAGCGACTCCTCGGTATAGCCTTCAAAAACTATAGAAAGTTCAGCTATTTTATCTTCGGAAAAGAGGTCTGAAATACGAACCGCCTTCGCTTGTATCAGCTTTGCAAAATGGGTGCTGATGGTTTGTTTGGTAAGTTTCCTGGCGGAAGCAATTTCTGTGATGGAGAGGTGTTGTTTCCAGAGTTCGTAAGTCTCTTCAACAGTGGATTTTTTGACGGTCTTCGCTTTTTTCCCCGGAGAACTTCCTGATGTTGTTTCTTCTTCAATAAGCGCAGCGTTCGCTTTTTTAAATGCCGCTTTCGCCTCTTCTGCCTTATACTGTCTGTAATTTTTAATTTCCTCGCCAAAGAAATTGTCTTTTGAAAGCGGTTTTCCCTCAAGTACAATGGCCATAAGCCCTTTAGCCTTCAGAAGCGTCAATACCGATTTTGTCTGAAGCTCCTCAAGCAGCAACAGTTCCGTGTGGAACGTTTTGGCCTTTTTCATGCGCGCGGCTTCTTCAAGTTTGTAAAGAACTTCTCCAGTCAGGTGATCCATTAGCGGAAAAAAATAATTTATTGCGGCTGAGACACGATCGGCAACATGCTGCATATCGACAGAGCCTGCATTGAAAAGGCTATCGAGCTGCGACATAAACTTTCTCGAAGGTTCAAATAGCGGATTTATTTTTTCGAAACATTCTTTTGCCCATTGCTTGTGAATGTTTTTGGGTGATTTCTGTGCTTCCTGATTATAGCTGAAATAATGCGACCGCCATTCCTGGATCAGGACAGCGAGATTAAAGCTGGTTTTTAGAAAATCCCGAATGAAGAAGTTCGTCTCATTCAGCAATGCGTGATCAAGATCTGCAGCAGCGGAACGGTTTCCGGAATAACTTATAACATCACCATCGCTGGAAATGCCATTCATCTGCAGCGGCGAAAGCAAAACGAGCCCTTCTAACGAACGAAGTCTCGACAGAGCAACATACGCCTGTCCGGGCAGAAAAACCTGCGTTACATCAAGCACGGCTTTGTTAAAGGTTAATCCCTGGCTTTTGTGCACTGTGATTGCCCAGGCGAGCTTTAGCGGATAATGCACGAAAGTTCCCAAAATTTCCTCTTTTATTTCTTTTGTAGCATCATCAATGTAGTAACGGATGTTCTTCCATTCATACCGTTCCACTTCAATTACCTTGTCTTCTTCGGGAAAATATACCAGGATTTCTTCTTTGGCGAGTGACCTGATAATTCCTGTTTTGCCATTAAAGAAATTCTTTTCCGGTGACAGGTCATTTTTGATGAACATGACGCGTGCGCCTTCCTTCAACCGCAACAGCTCGTCAACCGGGTAAACCCTTTCCGGAAAATCGCCCACAATCTCCGGATAATACGTATGGTGCTGGGCATCAATCGACTCGAGGGATTCGGCATTGATTTTATCCGCTTTTACGTTATGCGTTGTTAACGTGATGTAGCCATCATTGCACTTTAGGTCGAATTGCGGATTTACATAACGGTTCAGGCTTTGAATGTCTTCGGAGGTTACGCGATTGTTGCGTAAATTATCCAGGATAGCTATAAACACGTTATCGTTTTGACGGTAAATTTTGTCAAGCTCTATATAAACCGGCGGATTGTCACGGATAACATGTGACTGGAAGAAAAATATCCCGTTGTAATATTGTTTTAATATATGCCATTCTTCCGTTTTAACGACGGGAGGAAGTTGCATCAGATCGCCTATAAAAAGGACTTGAACCCCACCGAACGGCCGGTCGTTTTTACGGATTGACCGCATCATGAAATCCATCGCATCGAGAAGGTCTGCACGCAGCATACTGACTTCGTCAATAACCAAAAGTTCCATATTGCGGATCACGGCCTGTTTGTGGCTGGCAACATGAAAATGCCTTTTGAGTGTTTGCGGGGTTTCGACCCTGATGGCATCTGAAAACTTTTCGAATGAAATATTTTCCGGAACAAAGGTCGCGAACGGCAACTGGAACATGGAGTGAATTGTTACCCCGCCGGCATTGAGTGCTGCAATTCCGGTAGGCGCTACAACTACAGTGCTTTTATGCGTGGTGCGGAGGATTTCGCGCAGCAATGTCGTTTTTCCGGTGCCGGCTTTTCCGGTAAGGAACACCGATCTGCCGGTTTGGTTAATGAACCGGAGAACATATCCGGCCGTATCTGAAGTAGTCTGCATGGCGTATAAATTTGATCGAAAATACGGATAAATCCTAAAGTAAAAAGCCTTCTGCCTGAAATTCAGGAGAAGGCTTTTTATTTTTTAGATTGAATTACTTTTTCTCTTCGGTAGCCGCAGGGGTTGTTGCAGCAGGCTTTTCAGCAGATTTGTATTTATCGTTGAGCAGTTTTATCATCTCTTTTGTGATGTCGTATTTCTCTTGTCCGTATAATACAGTGGCACCTTCACCGGCGCCGTAGATATAATCATATCCTTTCTCTTTGCCGTAATCCTTGATGAACTTCTTGATGTTCTTTACCAAAGTATCCATTTCGGTACCGCTTTCCTGTTGTAACTGCTGGAGCATTGCCTGCTGTGCATAGCCAAGCTGTTGTTCGCGTTGCTGCAATTCGGCTCCTTTCTGCTGTGCCCAGGCTTGTCCTTTAGCCATGGCATCCTGACGGAAACTCGCTGCTTCTGCCTTGAATTTGGCAACTTCGGCATCAAGCTCTTTGCCCATCTCTTTCGATTTAGTTTTATATTTCGCCTCGATGTCTTTAGCTTCAGTATTCTCCTCAAGGAGTTTTGCCGTATCAACATAAGCAGTTTTCGCTTCCTTTACCTCGTTGGTTTGCGAACATGAAATCATCGCAACAGCGACGGCGAGCATAACAAAATATTTCTTCATTGTGTTTTTTAAATATGTGGCGCAAAAATAGGATAATTTGCGGAAACAGAAACAATTTTAAAAATAATTAGGGTTTGCTGAGAATATAAATATTTGATGAGGATTGCCCTGTTTCCCGTGCTTTCCAGTTTGATTTCAGGCCTGTAATCAGTGCATTGAAATAATTCATCTTCCCGGTTTTATACTTTTCAGACAGCAGGCTGACATAAAATGCATCAAATTTCATCGGAAGAATCTCTTTCAGCTTAAATCCTTTTTCGGCAAACAGCTTTTCTATTGAAGTAGCGGAATAATGCCACAAATGTCGCGGTACATCATAAGCCGCCCAATATTCTTTATAGTGCTTGGCATCATATGAATGAAAATTCGGCACGGCGATGACAATCGTACCGCCGGTTACCAAGAGCCGGTCAAGTTCTGCGATTTGCTTTTTAGGATCCGGAACATGTTCAAGAACATGCCACATTGTAATAACATTGAAGGAGCCGCTTTGGAAAGATGTGGTTTCCCGAGCTAGTGAAATGCCTTTTTTCAAAGCAATTTCTGATGCTTTTTCTGAAGGCTCAGCGCCAGAAACCTGCCAACCGTCATTTCTCATACACTGTAGAAAATCTCCGGTGCCAGCGCCAATGTCTAAAAGTTTACCTTTTTCGGGCTGTAATGCATCAATCAGCG
This sequence comes from Flavobacterium sp., assembly GCA_036399795.1. Taxonomy (GTDB): domain Bacteria; phylum Bacteroidota; class Bacteroidia; order Flavobacteriales; family Flavobacteriaceae; genus Flavobacterium. The sequence continues at coordinate 454,191 of DASWML010000024.1, read as the reverse complement.
TTTGCTTTTTCTTTAGCGATAATTCCTTTACAAAATGATACGCTTTTTCGAATAATGATCGCTTGGCATCGGTATGCGAGATATAGTCTTCGCTTTCGTAATATCTTCCAAGCGCATCATGGCCGGGCTGCGGAAAGGTTGCCAGCATGTCGTATTCTGAATCATGATGAAGTTCAAAAACCTCTCCTGAAACTGAATGGTCTTTTACTGAAATAAAGATGTTTCTTGAATGAATATTGTTCATAATGTCTGTTCCAGCCGGGCTTTAGAAGAAATAATCAGTGTCCGTTCCACGTGAAACATTACCGTCCCATGTAAATCAATAAAACGGAAATGTCACTTGGTGATACGCCGCTGATCCGTGATGCCTGCGAAATTGTTACCGGGCGAATCTTTTTAAATTTTTCACGGGCTTCATAAGAAAGGGATTTCAATTTGTCGTAGTCAAAACCTTCCGGAATTTTCACATCTTCGAGCCGGGTCAGCTTGTCAGCATTGTTGCGTTCTTTATCAATATAACCTGAGTATTTCACTTGTATTTCTGCCTGTTCAATCACTTCCTGATCGAGGTTCCGTTCGGCAATATATTCACGTACCTTCTCAAATTTGAGGATGTCGCTGAGGTCGATCTGCGGACGCGAAAACACCTTGAACATTTTATCGGATTGTGAAATTATAGCAGAATCCTTCTCCTGCAGCACCGGGTTGGTTTCGGCTACAGTAACACTCGTTTCTTTAAAGAAATTGACCATTGCTTCAGATTCCTTTAACTTGTGCTCCATCCGTCGCATCCTGGATTCTGAAGCCAATCCGATTTCATAAGACTTCGGGGTCAACCTGAAATCAGCATTGTCCTGACGGAGCAACGTCCGGTATTCTGCCCGCGAAGTAAACATCCTGTACGGCTCTTCCGTACCTTTCGTGATAAGATCATCGATCAAAACACCGATATAAGCTTCATCTCGTTTCAACACAAGCGGCGCTTTCTCCTGAACCTTTAACGCGGCATTGATTCCGGCCATTAAGCCCTGTGAGGCTGCTTCCTCATATCCTGTAGTGCCATTTATTTGTCCGGCGAAATATAAGCCCTCAACAAGTTTTGTTTCCAGCGTGTGCTTTAATTGCGTAGGCGGAAAATAATCATACTCGATCGCATAGCCCGGCCTAAAAAACTTCACTTTCTCAAAACCTGCAACTGATTTTAATGCTTTGTATTGTACGTCTTCGGGGAGCGAAGTTGAAAACCCGTTTACATAAACTTCAATGGTGTTCCATCCTTCGGGCTCAACAAATATCTGATGCCGCTCTTTATCTGCAAACCTGTTGATCTTGTCTTCGATCGACGGGCAATAACGTGGCCCGAGGCTTTTAATCCTTCCGTTGAACATCGGGGACCGATCAAAACCTTCCCGTAAAATATCATGGACCTCTAAAGAAGTGTAGGTCATGTGACAAGATTTTTGGTGTGTCAACGGCTTCGTAACATCCGAATAAGAAAATTTAGCCGGCTTGTCGTCACCTTTCTCTTCATTCATTTTAGCATAATCCAGCGAGCGCCCGTCAACCCTTGGCGGTGTTCCGGTTTTCATACGTCCGGCCTCAAACCCCGCATTGATAAGATCTTCCGTAATTCCATAAGCGGCGCTTTCTCCTGCCCTTCCGCCGCCGAATTGCTTTTCGCCGATATGGATCAAGCCGTTTAAGAATGTTCCGTTAGTAAGGACTACGGATTTAGCCCTAATCTCAACACCAAGCGATGTTTTTATTCCGGCAATTTTACCATTTTCAATGATCAATCCTTTCGCCATCTCCTGATAAAAATCAAGATTCGGCGTCTGCTCCAACATCAGCCGCCATTGTTCCGCAAACCGCATCCGGTCACTTTGTACGCGCGGCGACCACATCGCAGGCCCTTTTGATTTGTTCAGCATTTTGAATTGAATTGCCGTCATGTCTGAAACAATCCCTGAATATCCGCCCAAAGCATCAATCTCCCGAACGATTTGCCCTTTTGCAATTCCGCCCATAGCAGGATTACACGACATTTGCGCGATGTTTTGCAGGCTCATCGTTACCAATAGTGTCTTACAGCCCAGATTTGCGGCAGCAGCAGCGGCCTCAGAACCGGCATGGCCAGCGCCGACAACAATCACATCATATATATCTTCAAACATACTCATTGTTCCACGTGAAACATTATTGGTTGTACATGGCTATCTTTTCTTCTTCCTTTGCACGCATCAGTACGACATCGGCATCCGACTTGTCTTTGTATCCGCAGTAATGAAGAATCCCGTGCGACATCACTCTGAGGAGTTCGTTGTCAAAAGGAACGTCAAATTCCGCAGCGTTTTCACGAACCCGCTCCACAGAAATAAAAATATCTCCGTGTAGTTCGTTTCCTACGGAATAATCAAAGCTGATAATATCGGTCAAGTCGTCGTGCCGGAGGTATTCCATGTTGATCTTATGGAGATACGCGTCGTCACAGAAGATGTAACTGATCTCGCCTTCTTTCTTTTCTTCAGAAGAAATAATATTGGAAAGCCAGGCTGAATAACGGTCTTCGTCTGAAAGTTTAAAATCAGTTTCGTAATTAAAGCTTATCATTCGTTTTGAAATATTCCTGAACCTTTTGGTTGAATCCGGGGCGCAAAGGTAAGCTTTGCCGGTTTAATATTTCAATACTGTTCAGATAATCCTGTAATGCAGGCGGTAACGCTGTAGCATTGTTCCTGAACTCCTTTTTATTGGTTTCGGCCTGACGCTTCTTTTCCTCACCCTGCAACTGCACTGCTTTGTCCAATTTGAGTAATTCGTACTTCAGGTTCAGCATCTTCTGAAGCGTTTCGTTATTAAAACCTTTATTGAGCAGTTGTTTTTCAAGTTGCTTCATCTGTTCGACAGCGTTCTGCCCGTTTCCGCCAAGGCCTTTTTTATTAAGCTCATTCTGAAGCGCTTCACGAAGCTGCTTCTGCTCTTTATAAATTTCCATGATAGCGCGTGCATCTCCTTCGCCGTCTTCCCCTTCTTCACCGCCCTGGCCATCGCCTTTTCCTTTCTGTCCCGGTCCCTGTGCGCCAGGTTTTTCTCCCTGACCAGGTTTCTTGCCATCTCCGGGCTTCTTTCCTTCACCTTTTTTCATTCCTTCTTTCATCTTCTCACCAAGACCTTCCTGCTTTTTCATGATATCCGGAAGTTGCATTCCGCCCTGACCTTGTCCTGGTTTGGGTTTTCCGCCCGAACCCATGCCGGAAAGCGACATCTGCATGCTGTTCATGATATCGCTCAGCATATCAGCAAGCTTATTCGCAGATGAAATCGTATACTGCTGGTGTGAAAGCCCTTTCGGAAGCTGCGATTCCACAAGTGACTGCAATGCCTTGTCTATATTGTAATGCACATTGCCAATTTCTTTGGTAACGTCTTCAGCTATTTTGGGATTTCTTAATGACATTGCAAACAGACTGTCGTCGACGTGCTTAAACTGCTGTTTCAGATCCTGCTGCATTTTTAAATTCTTATTGAACGAGGGCGATCCGCGCTTCAGTCCTTTGAACTCTCCCATCAGGTCTTCCTGTGAGAAAGAAAAGGCCAGCAGGTTGTCAAGGATTTGGCGGAGCATCTTTACATCTTCCTCCATTTGTTCCATTTCCCCGCCTGACATGCTTTCAGACATTTTCTGGCTCATTTCCATCATTTGTTTGGCAGCGCTTTTCTGCTTTGGCTTGGCTTTGCCTGCATTCTGCTTCTGAAGTTCGTCGGAAGCCTTTTTCAGGTCTTCATCAATATTCTTTTCCTTTTGCTGATCTTTTGGGATATCCATTGGGGATTTCAGTTCCTTGTTCTCCTTTTCAAGCTCATCAAGCTCTTCCTGAATCTTGTCGAACTCCTTGTTGATTTCTTCTTGGTTTTCAGAATTATTCTCTTTGTCTTTTTCGGACAGCGCATCCTGTTTCTCAGACAGTTTCTCGAGTTTATCAGCAATTTGCTCAGCTTTTTTTTCCACGTAAAAACGTTTCGTAAGCTCAACCAACTGCTCCAGGTTCTTTGCCTGGTTCTTGCTCTGCTGCTTGAATTTGTCCATCTTTTCGAAAAGCTCTTCGTTCTGGATCTTATCGTTGAGTTCCTTAAGTTCGTCGAGAAGTTTCTGGTTCTTCTCCATTTCCTTATTAGCGTTTTCAAGACGTTTCTGAAGCTCCTCTTTCTCCTCGTCCTTTTTATTTTCCTGGAATTTATCAAGATTTTCTTCCATCTTCTTTGAAAATTCCTTCATCATTTCATCCTGTTGCTTTTGGCGCTGGATAAAGTCGTTGATTTTTTGCTGGTCTTTGAATTCGAGGCTTTCCTTCTCTTTGCCCATCTTTTCAAGCTTATCCATTTCGGAAAGCTGCTTGTCCTGATTTTTCAGGGATTTTTCAAGGCTGTTGATGTTGTCATTTTGCTGCTGAAGTATCTGGTCTTCTTTTTCCCGATCGGTCTGGATACGGCTTGAAAACACGGTAGATTTTGAACTCTTGAAACCATGTGGCGCATCGTTGTCTGAAACCTCAAAATAATATTCATAGGAAACGCCTTGTTCCACAGGCAGCGTCGACGGGAATGCGAAAATAAACTGGTCATAAATATCCCTTTTTACCGGAAGTATAAAACGCCGTGCCGCTTCAGGCTTGTCTTTCGGATAGAAGACAACCTGTAGTTTCGACAATCCGTAATCGTCGGAAATCTGGCCAAGGACATAATTTTTTTCAACCTTCAGGCTGTCAGGTGCATTATTGACATTGATCGTAGGATATTGATCTTTAATAACCGAAATCCTGTAATTAAGCTTCTCATAGTTCGTCACCTTCTCGTTTGATGTCAGAATCTGATATTCGGTATCGTTTGAAATATTCCGGGAAAGTGAAAAAACATCTTCATTCCTTGAAAATGCTGCGACAGCTTTCATGTCATTGAACTCAACACGCTGTGTTGCAATGGTTTTCATCCGCCAGGTAACCTTTGTTCCTTCTGGAATTACGGCATTGCCGGTGCCTTTGACCGATTCAGGCCTGCGGCTGAGGTAAGCAGGGAAATTCAGCACCATGTCAAAATTGGCAATCGACGGAACTTCTATAACCGCCAGTTCGTATTCGGCAGAAGAAACAGCATTCGCTTCCATGTGAAATGCCACATTATCAGCAGGTTTACTGATTTTAAAACTGAATTCTCCCGGTTGGGTGCTTTCCATGAAATAACTTTCTTCACCAATAAAAATCATGGCGTTTTCCGGGATCACTTTACCTTCGGTCCTGACCTGAATTATAAAATCTTTGTTCTGCTCTGTCCTGAGATCATTGTTCAGGATAATAAATTTAAACGGCGCGGGCGGAAGGAATTGTTGCTTATAATTCACCACGCGGTTAAGGCTTTGCGAGATCATGTCGCTGTTGCCCGAAATATAAAAAAAAGCGAAGAACAGCAGCGGAAGAATTGCCAGCGGAAGAAATCTCCTGTTTTGGCTGAACCTGATCGCGTTGCTAAAAGGTACAGGCTGTAATGCGCCCGCTTTTTGCTCTATTGAAGCGAGCAGCAGCTCCGATTTATTGTTATCGTTCGTCAGCTGGAGGAAATTCGTCAGCTTGTCGTTGACTTCCGAAAAGTGGCTTCCGATAATTTCCGAGGCTTCCGGATAACCGATTCCCTTCTGCAGCCTGAACAGCTTAAACAGCGGAAACAGGATATAACGCATCAGCAGGAACGCTTCTACAGCAATAAAAAGCCAGAATAGAAATGTTCTTGCACCAGGCTTTAGCCAAAGGAAATATTCGACAAAAAGCGTAAAGAGAAAGTATAACATCCCGAGCCCGATAAAGAAAATCGTCCCGCGAAGCAGCTCATTTGCATAATATTTTTTTATAAATGCTTCGAGCTTGAGGTATATTATGTTTGATTTATCCACAGCATCAGTAATTGTAACCGCTAAAAGTACAATTTTATATGAATGACAGAACGTTAAAAAATCAGCAATATTTTGACGTTGGCGTTTGTATCTTTGCAAAAACTTTTAAAATGCCGAAACAAGTCCGTGTACGCTTTGCACCAAGTCCGACCGGTCCGCTCCATATAGGCGGTGTGAGAACTGCGCTTTTCAATTATTTGTTTGCCAAAAAACACAATGGCGTGTTCTTCCTTAGGATTGAAGACACCGATCAGAACCGTTATGTTGAAGGCGCTGAAGAATATATTTTTGAAGCATTGGCATGGCTTGGCATTTCACCTTCTGAAACTGTCGGAAAAAACGAAAAATTCGGTCCATACAGGCAAAGCGAAAGAAAGCAACTTTATGGGCAATATGCTGATCAACTGATCCAATCAGGCAATGCCTATTTTGCTTTCGACACCAATGAAGCGCTCGACACACACCGGAAACAGCATGAGGAACAGGGCAAAACCTTCATTTACAACCATCACAACCGGATGAAGCTTGATAATTCGCTCGTGCTTTCTGCTGACGAGACAAAGCGCAGGATCGAAAGTGGCGAGGACTATGTGATCCGTTTTAAAACACCCGTTGATGAAACGCTTCATCTTCATGATATCATCCGTGGTGATATTAAATTTGAAACCAATCTTCTGGATGATAAAGTGTTGTTTAAAAGCGACGGAATGCCAACATACCACCTGGCAAATATTGTCGACGATCATTTGATGGAAACCACACATGTCATCCGTGGCGAAGAATGGCTGCCGTCGATGCCGCTGCACGTATTACTCTACCGATCTTTCGGATGGGATGCGCCTGATTTTGCACATCTTCCGCTGATCCTGAAGCCTGTAGGAAATGGGAAATTGTCCAAACGCGATGGCGATAAACTGGGTTTTCCTGTATTTCCACTTGAATGGCAGACAGGCGAAGGCGTTTCTTCGGGATATCGTGAAAAAGGATATTTTCCTGAAGCTGTTGTCAATTTCCTGGCGTTGCTGGGATGGAATGACGGAACAGAAAAAGAGCTTTTTACACTTGATGAACTTGTTGAGGCTTTCGACCTGAATCGGGTTCATAAAGCCGGCGCAAAGTTCGATCCGGAGAAAAACAAATGGTTCAATCACCAATATCTTATCCATCGTGACAATGGCCTGCTTGCTGCCGATTTCCTGCCAATGTTGAAGGAAAAAGGATTTGATCACGACGTGGTTTATGTAGAAAAAGTTGTTTCCTTAATTAAAGAAAGGGCGCATTTTGTTTCTGAATTCTGGGAACTTGGGGATTATTTTTTCACAGCTCCGGCCTCATACGATGAAAAAGCATCGAAAAACTGGAAAGAAGAAACGCCGGCTTTAATGGAACAGGTCTCTGATATTTTAGACGCTGTCGTTGATTTTACATCGCAAAACATCGAAACTGCAATCAAAGACTGGATGCTGAAAAACGAAATCGGGATGGGAAAAGTCATGCAGCCCTTGCGACTGAGCGTTGTAGGCGCTTTAAAAGGCCCGCATTTGTTTGATATCGTTGAAATGATCGGGAAACAAGAAACGAAATCACGAATCAGAAAAGCAATTCAGATATTATAGATTCGAATGCTTTAGTTGCAGTCGATAAACCTCCGGTTTTCGATAAAAACCAAAATCTCACCGTTTTGTTTATCGCTGCCAGAAGCGGCATTGAGCATGGCAAGCACCTTTGAACATTGGGAGAATTCACTCCTGATCATTTGCATAGCCTGTGTCCGCAGTGCCGGATTATCCTCCCGATCGCTATTGGTAAATGAGATTTTCTGGACGACATTGCCGCTGTTCAGCACCAAAAGCTCATACTGGTTGTAGTATGAATTGAACCCTCCAACATATTTTGTCCTTGATTTTACTGAAACTGCAAGTGACTTTCCGTGCATGTCGGTCACAATATAGTAGCCTCGTCTTTTATTTTTGATTTGTACCGTGCGAAAGAAGTATCCGTCGAAAGACGCAAAATCAAGATCCCTGAATTTTACCGACTTCTTCTTTTCCTGGCCTTCCAGCCGGTAAACAAGTTTATTTGAACCGATAACAGGCTTTATCATTCCTTTTTCAACCGAAATCTTGGTGCCGTCTAGCTTTTGTATATATGATTGTGCGCTAACGCCAAACGAAAGCAGCAGGAGTAAAATCAGCGTTTTCATATTCGGAGATTATAAATAGAAAATGACACTTCCGCTAAGGATCCCGGCATGTCCTGTAAGGTTTCCGTCAAGATTCCCAAGGATATTCGTAACGCCGTACTGGTACATCACATTAACCCTGAATTGCTTCAGGCCGGCGGTAATACCAACGGTTGGGTAAAAATTAAATTTTGAAATATCTGAAAATTCCTTGGCCGTAAGCGTTGTTCCCGAAACAATATTTTCTTCATCATCTTCGGCAAAAGTCAGTTTTCCATTCACCTGGATCATCGGGCCAAGCTCGATACTCAGGTGGTTTTCGACAATTTTGTAACTCAATAGCAATGAGATCTGGGCCGACGGCAGCTTGAATTTTACCTGTTCTTCGGCAAAACCATTAACTGTGGCAACCTCAAAATTGTTTTCGCTGAACTGGATGGCATACACCATATCAAAGTCATTGTAGAAATTTCCGCGTACTGAAAGTCCGCCATTCCATCCCGTGCCCGGCTTTGATTCAACATCGCTTGTATTGAGGGTAAACTGGTTAAGGCCAATACTGATCCCAATTCGGTTTGAGTCTCGGTAATCGTATTGAGCATGGGCGGCAAAAGAAAAACCTGCCAGTAAAATCAATGTTTTTATCTTTTTCATAGCGTTGTAAGGATCGGGTAAACATAAACTAAATTTCGTACTTTAACGGGGATTTTATAACTAAAAATATATTAAAAATGGAGAATATATCTATGTACGTCATGCTGTTTATTGCAGTGTTTCTGCTGCTTGCATCATTTTTTACGGTGAAGCAACAAACTTCAGCAATTGTCGAACGGTTTGGAAGATTCCAGAGCATCAGGCACTCCGGACTTCAGCTCAAAATCCCGGTTATAGATAAAATTGCCGGAAAGATAAACCTCAAAATCCAGCAGCTTGATGTCATCATTGAAACAAAAACAAAAGACAATGTCTTTGTAAAGCTGAAGGTTTCCGTGCAGTTCATGGTCATCAAGGATAAGGTTTACGATGCGTTTTACCGATTGGAATATCCTCACGATCAGATTACTGCGTATGTTTTTGATGTTGTTCGTGCCGAAGTTCCAAAGCTGCGCCTTGATGATGTCTTCGAGCGTAAAGACGATATCGCAATTGCCGTTAAACGCGAACTCAATGAAGCGATGACTACCTATGGCTATGATATCATCAATACACTTGTGACTGATATCGACCCGGATATCCAGGTTAAAAATGCAATGAACCGGATCAATGCTGCCGATCGCGAAAAAACTGCTGCCGAGTTTGAAGCAGAAAGTTCACGGATCAGGATTGTGGCCAAGGCTAAAGCAGAAGCAGAAAGCAAGCGGCTTCAAGGGCAGGGAATTGCAGATCAAAGAAGGGAAATTGCACGCGGACTCGTAGAAAGTGTGGATGTTCTAAATAAAGTCGGGATTAATTCACAGGAAGCTTCGGCGCTTATTGTCGTGACACAGCATTACGATACTTTACAGTCAATCGGTTCAGATACAAATTCAAATTTAATTTTACTTCCGAACTCACCTCAGGCCGGAAGTGACATGCTCAATAATATGGTGGCATCGTTTACTGCTTCAAACCAGGTTGGCGAAGCAATGAAACTTGGCAACAGGAAGCAGAAGAAAAAAGATGAGTTCAAACCGTCTGACGATTATCAGAACCTAAAAGAAGGTGAAGACATTTCGTAAAAATGGATTTTTAATGAAAAAATTCAATATTTGCCTTCTAAGCGGTTTTCTTCACGGGAAACATATTCGGATATTAAAAAATTCAAATATTGTGTTAGACGTAAAATATGAAAGTCGATTTTAATAGTTTTTTAAAATGATTTTGTTTAAACCAATAGAAGATTTCAATAATAAGAAAGCGCCTCAAGAAGGCGCTTTTCTCATTTATAAAATTGATGATGCTTATTGGAGGAATTGCAATTTCGCTTCAGGGTCGTTTTCGAGTAAAACCGAAACCTCCTTCCGTACAAATTCTGATTCACTTTTTAAAGACATTCCATAAAATTTATGCAAAGTCTCTTTGTCGATATCGGAAACTTTTATTTTGTCTGAATGCTTCAACAGGAAGTTTGAAAAAAGCAGCGAACTTTTGTTGTTGTTGATATTCTTCCTGAAGGAATTTTGCAACAGGCTGAAATTTGAAACCAACCTGATATTTTCAGCCACGATAGTTTCAACTGCTTTACGTTCATCATCAGATCCAACCTTAAAATATTTGTTGATTTCCTTTAGTGAATTGTTGATGGCATTTTCTTCCTTTTTGCCTTTCTCTTCCCAGGCATCTTTGAGTCCGACCGTTCGGTTAAAGACAAGCTTTCCATCGGCAGAATCTTGATCAACCGTGAAATAGCCAAGTCGTTGAAACTGGAATTTATCTTCCGGTTTCGCGTCCTTCAGCGATGGCTCAACAAAACCTGTAGCAATTTTTAATGATTCGGGATTCACAAACTCCAGAAAGTCTTTTTCTTTATGTGAATCTGGCGCTTCATCTGAAAAAAGCCTGTCATAAAGCCGGACCTCAGCTTTAACCGCATGTTGTACTGAAACCCAATGCAGTGTTCCCGAAACCTTTCGCTGACTGGCTTCTGTACCGCTTCCGCTGAGGCTTTCTGTATCGTAAGTGGCATGTATTTCAGTAATATTTCCGTTTGAATCCTTCAAGCAAGATTCACCTTTAATGATGTAAGCATTCTTTAAACGGACTTCCTTTCCGATGCTGAGCCTGAAAAATTTTGCCGGCGCATCTTCCATAAAGTCTTCCCTTTCAATAAATATTTCGCGTGAAAAAGGCACTTTCCTAAAACCCGCATTCTCATCTTCCTGATTGTTTTCAGCCTCAAGCCATTCTTCTTTTCCTTCAGGATAATTGGTAATAACAAGCTTTACCGGATCAAGAACAGCCATAACACGGGGCGCCGTTTTGTTGAGGTCTTCGCGGATGCAGAACTCGAGTAAAGAAACATCGATCAGGTTATCGCGTTTGGCTATTCCGATGGTTTTTGCAAAATTCCGCAATGATACGGCAGTATAACCGCGTCTTCTCAACCCGGAAATTGTCGACATTCTCGGATCGTCCCAACCTGCAACATGTTTTTCGGTTACCAGTTGAAGAAGCTTTCGCTTACTGACAACAGTATGACTTAAGTTACGCCGTGCAAATTCACGCTGTTTCGGCCGTACAAGCTTTTCATCATAGATCTGGTTTAAGAACCAATCGTATAATTCGCGGTGCGGAAGGAATTCAAGTGTACAAAAAGAGTGGGAAATTTGTTCGATGTAATCACTTTCACCATGCGCCCAGTCGTACATTGGATAAATGCACCATTGATCTGCAGTACGGTGATGATGTTTGTGCAAAATCCGGTACATGATCGGGTCGCGCATCAGCATATTGGCCGACTGCATGTCGATCTTTGCGCGCAGAATATGGGTTCCTTCCTGAAATTCACCATTTTTCATACGTTGAAAAAGATCGAGGTTTTCTTCTATCGATCGGTTTCTGTACGGACTGTCGGTTCCAGGAACAGTTGGGGTTCCTTTTTGTGCCGCCATTTCTTCTGAAGTCTGGCTGTCAACGTAAGCTTTTCCCTTTTTTATAAATTCAACTGCCCAATCATATAATTGTTGAAAATAATCCGATGCATAACGTTCTTCGGCCCATTGATAACCGAGCCACTGTACGTCGCGTTTGATTGCATCTACGAATTCCTGTTCTTCCTTTGCCGGATTTGTATCGTCAAAACGCAGGTTTACGGGAGCGTGGTAATCAAGTCCGAGCCCGAAATTAAGTGCGATGGAACTCGCATGACCGATATGAAGGTAGCCGTTTGGCTCTGGCGGAAAACGGAAACGCAACTTATCTGATGACAAGCCGTTCTTTAAATCCTCTTCGATGATCTGCTCAATGAAATTGAGTGATTTTTCTTCTGTTGACATAGTCGTTTATAAAGCTGCAAAGTTATTTAAATTGAAGGGAAATCCCTTCGTTCATCCTGTTATTTGGATTGACGCTGAATTACTACCTTTATGACATAATATTGACTTATGGGAATTATCAGACTAAAGAATATCAAGACATTTTCATACCACGGGTGCCTCGAAGAAGAAGCAAAAATAGGATCGGATTATTCAGTTGATCTTGAAGTCCGTACCGACTTACGGAAATCTGCCGCAAGTGACAAACTTGAAGATACTGTTGATTATGTGCTTCTGAATAAGATCGTTAAAGAAGAAATGGACATCCGTTCAAACCTTCTGGAACATGTGGCACACAGAATTATACTGCGGGTTTTCAGGGAACTTCCTGCTGTAGCAAGAATCAATCTTTCGGTATCAAAACTTAATCCGCCGATTGAAGGTGATGTTGAAGCTGTGACAATACAGATGGAAGAATACAGGACTTAGTGGCCATAAAATAAAAAAACTCCCTTAAAAAAGGGAGCTTTCAGAGGCATCGTGCGGATTCGAACCGCAGTAGGAGCTTTTGCAGAGCCCAGCCTAGCCACTCGGCCACGACGCCATAATTGTTGGTTGGCAAATATAGAAAAACAATTCACACAAGACAACAACGAAAAAATTATTACTCCATCTTCTCCAAAGCCTTCTTAACCAGTTTCTGGTCACTTGGAAACCAAGCCTGTGAAATGATTGCAATGCCAAAAAGTACCAGGACAATACTGACACCTTTTTTGATTTTCAGGATGTTGATGGGCGTGAGTTTGCTTTTGAGTTGCTTCGCCAAAAGGATTTTTATGATATCAATGGTAAGATAAGTTCCGATAACGCCTCCAAAAAAGGTGATCATTCGTGAAGTTTCCAGCCCGAGCTTCGGTCCGATTGAAATCAGCACCATAAACCAGAAGAAAAGAACGCCAATATTAATAAAGTTCAGAAGGAAGCCCTTTAAAAAAAGGTTGCCGTAATTTTTTTTGATCAGCTCGACAGTTTCATCTTTCGCATCCCGCAATTCCCGGCCGGCCTTTCGGTGTTTGAGGAATGAAATTACTCCGTATGCCATCATCAGGATACCCCCAAAAATAAAAATCCCGGGATCATTCTTAATTTTCATGATGAGCCGGTAGCTGCTTCCGTAAGCGATCAGGATAAAAACAATATCGGCAATGATCACACCTAAATCAAAGACAAGCGCCGCCCTGAAACCTTTTACCGCACTGGTCTCCAGCAGGACGAAAAATACCGGCCCGATCAGGAAGCTTAAAAGTATTCCAAGCGGAATGGCTGTCAGGATGTCCTGGATCATGAAGTTGTTGTCTGAGGATGCGTGAATTTCAAAAATAGGAAATTAAATGCAATTATCTCTCTTCCGTAATTGTTCCGCCCAGTGCCGTATTTTTATTTATTTGTTTCGGGCTTCCGTAAATCCTGACGTTTCCTCCGGCTTTTATATCGGCATCAACAAGCTCAGACGCATTGACTTCCGCTTCTCCGCCAGCTTTTATATTGACTTTTGACTGTGTTGTAAGAAGGTCTTTTGCTTCCAGGATTCCGCCTGTTCCAAGAACTGCATCCATATTGGTCGCTTTTCCCGTAAGCTTCAAAATGCCGCCGGTTACCGCCCTGACGTTGGCTTTACTGACATTGAGATCAATTTTGATCTGCGCGCCTTCTTTAGCATTCAGGTCTATTGATGTCTGACTGAAAGTACGTGCCGAAGATATAAAAGAACCTTCATTTGCTTCAATCGCAGTAATGCTGCTGAAATAAATCTTCGCCTGGATATCTTCTCCATCGAGCAGCTTTTCAAGTTTCATCCTGATCTTGAGCTCGCCGTTTCGGTTGACAACTTCTACTTCATTGCTTCTTTTTCCGGTAACCTCGATCTTATTTTCCCCGGAAGGAATCAGTTCTACAGAAATACGGTCGAAAACACTTACCCGGTCAAAATCACCAAGGTTTTTTGTCATTTGTGCAGATGAAATTCCGCAAGTGATCATTGCAATTAACAATACGATATTCTTCATGCTGATGTAGTTTTTGTGTTTGTTATTCGTTTCTTCTGATATAATTAAAATCAAGCTGTTTCTTGACCAGGTCGGCATTTTTGACCTTGACCCAGACTTCATCGCCAAGTTGGAGCAATTGCTTTGAAATTTCTCCCACAAGCGCATATTGCTTTTCATCGAAAGTGTAATAATCGTCCTTGATTTCACGAATTCGGCACATTCCTTCGCATTTATTAGACACGATCTCAACATAAATTCCCCATTCAGTCACACCTGAAATAACACCCAAAAATTCTTCATCTTTATGGTCCTGCATATATTTCACCTGCATGTATTTTACAGAATCGCGTTCGGCACTGGTCGCAAGGTTTTCCATATTGGAAGAATGCTCACACTTTTCCTCGTAAAGTTCGGCACTGACCGATTTTCCGCCATCAAGATAATGCTGTAGTAAACGGTGCGCCATCACATCTGGATAACGACGGATAGGAGAAGTAAAATGGGAATAATAGTCGAATGCCAATCCGTAATGGCCAATATTATCGGTAGAATATTTTGCCTTGCTCATCGAACGGATCGTTAATGTATCGATAAGGTTCTGCTCTTTTTTACCAACGACTTGCGTCAGAAGATTGTTAAGCGATGTTGAGATTTCCTTTTTCGATTTAAAGCTGATGCTGTAGCCGAATTTCGAGATGATCGATTGTAATCCCATCAGTTTGTCTTCGCTGGGCTCGTCATGTATCCGGTAAACAAAAGTCTTTTTCTGCTTTCCTATGAATTCTGCTACTTTCCTGTTGGCCAAGAGCATGAATTCCTCGATCAGGTGATTTGCATCTTTTGAAACCTTAAAATAAACTCCGGTAGGTTCTCCCTTTTCACTGAGGTTGAATTTGACCTCTACCTTATCAAAAGAAATTGCCCCGTTTTTCATCCTGATTTTCCGCAGGATCTTGGCGAGGTCATCCATTTTTAGAGTAGCTTCTGCGATGGCATCAGGAACCTCGTAAGTTTCGCCTGTCAGGGAAATTTCCGCAGGGATTGTTTTTTCCTTTGTTTCTATGATGTGCTGCGCTTCTTCATAAGAAAAACGCTGGTCAGAATAAATCACTGTCCTTCCGAACCATTGGTTTACAACCTGTGCATTTTCGGTGAGTTCAAAAACTGCCGAAAAAGTGTATTTCTCTTCATGCGGACGTAGAGAACATGCGAAATTCGACAGTACTTCCGGAAGCATCGGAACCACCCGGTCAACCAGGTATACCGATGTTGCACGGCTGAAGGCTTCCTCATCGAGAATGGTGCCTTCCTGTAAATAATACGAGACATCGGCAATATGAATGCCTATTTCATAATGTCCGTTTTCAAGCTTTTTGAATGACAGCGCATCGTCAAAATCCTTTGCGTCTTTAGGGTCGATCGTAAATGTAAGGGTATCGCGCATGTCACGCCTTCTGGCAACTTCGTCTTCATGGATCGAAGTATCTATATTTTTTGCAAAAGCCTCGACTTCGGGAGGAAATTCATATGGCAGTCCGTATTCTGCAAGGATTGCATGGATTTCGGTATCATGTTCACCGGGTTTTCCGAGAACATTGATGATTGAGCCAAACGGACTGTCAGCCTTGGCCGGCCAGTCTTCAATTTTAACCACTACAACGTCGCCTTGCTGGGCTTCACCAATTTTATCTTTAGGGACAAAAATATCAGTATACATTTTGGCATTGGCAGTAGAAACAAAAGCAAAATTCTTCTGAATGTCGATCACACCCACAAATTCAAGCTTTTTCCTGGTGATCACTTCTATAACTTCGCCTTCCGGGCGCTTGCCGTTCCTGCGGTTATAGACATACACCTTTACTGTATCGCCGTCGAGTGCGTGGTTGAGGTTGTTTGTAGGGATAAAAACATCTTCAGAAAAATCGGCACATACAAAATAAGCAGTTTTCCTGCTTGTCATATCTATTGTACCTTCGTAATAATCCTGGCTTTGTGCTTTCACCAGATATTTTCCAGGTTCAGTCTCAATAATTTTGTTTTTTGAAGCAAGCAGCTTCAGTTCTTTGATAATCTCGTTCCTGCTGTTGGTATCGTCAAGTTCAAGCTTGGCAGCGATCTGTTTGTAGTTATAAGACTTGTTGGCATTCTTTGAGAGTATTTTTAAAATCTTTCCCGAAAAATCCTTTTCCCTTTTCTTCCCGGGGTTTCCTGTTTTCTTATTCATAGTTTTCTAATAATCGTGAAAATTACAAAATACTTTACAGTTAAACTTTTTACCTGCAGTTTGTTTAAACAAATATTAACGAAAGAATTTATTTCGAAGCAGAATGTTTATCAACAACTATTAAAATAATAAAAAAGAAGAAGGAAATTTAATTTAATTTTTGGTTGTTATTATAGCTTGTTAATTCATACAACAATTTTATATCAGGACGTTTGCAGGTAAAGTTCCGGTAACTTATAATGCGTTATTAACAGCATTTTTTAAGGTTAATGTTCTGAATTTAAAGCGCCTCTTTCTTTTTGTTAACAGTTGTTGATACTTATGTATTTGATGAAGATGTAAAGAAGTTGATTTTCATTTTGCGTTAAAAACCCAAGTCGATCCCTTGATAACTTTTCAGAAAATTCAGCTAACTTTTCTTGATTATGTCAAACCGGTTTTTGCTTATGCAAATCGGTCTTGTTTCCAAGAAATTCTTCTCATATTCGGTTTTGATTTATGAACAATTCTTGTTGATTCTGCTTTCCTTTAAAATCAGGTACTTAACTAAATTTATTAACACCTTATAAAATTCACTTTTTATTTTATATAATTATAAGATTGCTGTACTTGAAATTATATAAATCCCTTTCAGTATAAATGCGGTAAATTTGTCTAAAACAACAACACAATGAAAATTTCAATCGGAAATGATCACGCCGGACCCGAGTATAAACACGCCATCGTAAAAATGCTTCGCGAAAAAGGCTACGAAGTCAACAATCATGGAACAGATTCCGCCGACAGTGTAGATTATCCTGATTTCGGGCATCCGGTTGCCATCGATGTAGTTTCCGGGGCATCCGAACTCGGCATTGTTATCTGCGGAAGCGGAAACGGAATCAATATGACTGTCAACAAACATCAGGGAATCCGCGCTGCATTGTGCTGGACAAAAGAAATTGCCGCCCTTGCCCGCCAGCATAACGATGCCAACATCATCAGCATTCCCGCACGATTCACTTCCATACAACAAGCCGTTGAAATGGTAGAAACTTTTCTCGCAACCCCTTTCGAAGGCG
The DNA here is from genome assembly GCA_036399795.1 of Flavobacterium sp. Classification (GTDB taxonomy): domain Bacteria; phylum Bacteroidota; class Bacteroidia; order Flavobacteriales; family Flavobacteriaceae; genus Flavobacterium. The sequence goes on along the minus strand of DASWML010000024.1, from coordinate 436,782 downwards.
GCCGCCACCAAGGTCGCGTAAACAAAATCGCCTGCCAATAAATGGCACATGTCCACATTCATAAACACGAAGTAAAAGGAAGGAATCTTCTCGGGTCTATTTTCCTGAATACGATAATTACACTTGCGCAGCTTGTAGGCGGCATTATTTCAGGCAGCCTTGCGCTTGTTTCAGATGCGCTCCACAATTTCAGCGATGTGCTTTCGCTGATTTTCAGCTATACCGCGCACCGCCTTTCACGAAAAAAAGCCTCGTTAAATCAGACTTTCGGATATAAACGTGCCGAAATCGTCGCCGCTTTTATAAACGCCATCACACTTGTTGTCGTCGCAGTAATATTGATCTTTGAATCGGTACAACGTTTTTTCGATCCGCATCCGATCGCATCCGGACTTGTCATCTGGTTGTCGATATTGGGAATTGTGGCAAACGGCCTCTCGGTACTTTTATTAAAAAAGGATGCTGCAAAAAGCATCAACATGAGATCGGCTTACCTGCATTTGTTTACCGATATGCTCGCGTCGGTTGCCGTATTGATAGGCGGATTATTAATGAAATTTTTCAGTTGGTTCTGGGTCGACGGTGTCCTCACATGCGCCATCGCTATTTACCTTGTCATCGTCGGGATCGACCTTTTGAAAACGTCCGTCCAGATGCTGATGCTTTTTACGCCGTCACACATCAACATCAAATCCATTGTGCGCGAAGTCCACAGGATACCCGGCGTGAACAAGCTTCACCACATCCATGTCTGGCACCTGAACGACGAAGAACTTCATCTTGAGGCGCATCTTGATTGCAGTGAAGATATTAAAATGTCAGAATTCAACGACCTGCTGCACGAAGTCGAACAGGTCCTTTTTACAAAGTTCAACATCAACCATATCAACATCCAGCCCGAATTCAGAAAAAAAGATCCAAAGGATTTTATTGTTCAGGATTAGTATTTTTGAACCATGTTCCGGCTGTACGCTACTATCTTTTGCCGGCTCCGCGCAAAAGGATAACCGCTGCCATCCGGGGTAGGCATTATAATTACATTATATTATGACCAGACAGGAGTTCATCTCCGCGGAAGTTTCCGCACCCGCAAAAAGTATAGAAAACACGCTGCAACTGCTCGCCGAAGATTGCACAATCCCATTTATTTCCCGCTACAGGAAAGACCGCACCGGCAACCTTGATGAGGTCACGATCGAACAGATCGCAAAACTCAGCACCGTTTACGACAATATCCTCAAGAGAAAGGAAACGATCCTAAAGTCGGTTGCCGAACAGGAAAAGCTCACGCCCGAACTGGAAAGGAAAATCAAAGAGACATTTGTACTCAGCGATCTTGAAGATCTTTACCTGCCATTTAAAAAAGGCAAAAAAACAAAAGCTGATGTTGCATGTGAAAACGGACTCGAGCCCCTTGCAAAGATTATCATGGCACAAAATGCCGCTGAACTTGATTTTATTGCTTCCAAATACCTCAATAAAAATGTCGTGAATGAAGATGATGCGCTTCAGGGAGCGCGGGATATTATTGCCGAGTGGATCAACGAGAACATCTACATCAGGAAGCAGCTTCGCCGGCTTTACCAACGAAAAGCCGCAATTTCGGCCAAAGTCATTAAAACCAAGGCAGAGGAAGAAGCCGCGCAAAAATTTTCTCAGTATTTCGACTGGAGCGAGAACCTGTCAAAAACACCGCCGCACCGATTGCTCGCCATGCTTCGCGCCGAAAACGAAGGATTTATTCGCATCAAAATAGAAACCGACGAAGACGAAGCCATCAACATCATTGAAAATGCTGTCATCAAAAACAGCAACAAAGAAACAGCCGCACAACTAAAGCTGGCCATTCGCGACAGCCACAAACGTTTACTCACGCCGGCCATTTCGAACGAATCGCTTCAGGAAGCGAAGGCCAAAGCCGACCAGAATTCGATACAGGTCTTTGCCTCAAACCTTGCACAGCTTTTAATGGCGCCGCCTGTAGGGGAAAAGCGGATTCTCGCCATTGATCCGGGTTTTCGAAGCGGCTGTAAAATAGTGTGCCTTGATGAAAAAGGCGACCTGTTGTATAACGAAACAATTTTTCCGCATGCGCCGCAACATGAATCGGCAATTGCAATGAAGAAAATCCGGTCCTTGGTCAATGCCTACAAGATTGACGCAATTTCCATAGGTAACGGAACCGCTTCACGGGAAACCGAAGCATTTATAAAAAAAATAGCTTTCGACAAGCCGTTGCAGGTGTTTATTGTCAGCGAAGCGGGCGCATCGGTTTATTCCGCGTCAAAAATAGCCCGGGAAGAATTTCCCAAACATGATGTTACCGTTCGCGGTGCGGTTTCCATCGGCAGAAGATTGTCAGATCCGTTGGCCGAACTGGTAAAGATCGACCCGAAAGCCATTGGTGTTGGCCAATACCAGCACGATGTTGATCAGGGAAAGCTCAAAGCCGAACTTGATATTGTGGTGATGCGGTGCGTGAATTCCGTCGGTGTTAATGTCAATACTGCAAGCCGGCATTTGCTGGGTTATGTTTCGGGAATTGGAGAAAAATTAGCCGAAAGCATTGTTGCATACCGTTCAGAAAACGGCGCTTTCACCAACAGGAAGCAGCTCCGCAAAGTGCCGCGTCTTGGCGATAAGGCGTTTCAGCAGGCGGCAGCGTTCATCAGGATACCGCATGCAGAAAATCCGCTTGACAATTCTGCCGTACATCCCGAAGCTTATCCGGTTGTAGAAAAGATGGCCAAAAGCATCGGAGTAAATGTAGGCGAGCTGATTGCCAACAAGAAAAATACCTCGGCAATTAATCCTGAAAGTTATGTAGCCGGTGAGATCGGTATATTGACAATCAAAGATATCCTCAAAGAACTCGAAAAACCGGGGCTCGATCCCAGAAAAGAAGCCAAAGTACTTGAATTCGACAGCACGATCAAGTCGATTTCCGACTTACGCACGGGCATGGTGCTGCCGGGAATCGTTAACAACATTACCAATTTCGGTTGCTTTGTCGATATTGGCATCAAAGAAAGCGGCCTGGTCCATATTTCACAGCTTAAAGCAGGTTTTGTGAGTGATGTAAATGAGGTTGTAAAACTTCACCAGCATGTCCAGGTTAAAGTCGTTGAGGTAGATGAAGCCAGAAAGCGCATCCAGCTTAGCATGATCATATAAAAAAAGCCTCTGCAAATGCGGAGGCTTCTTGATAACAATCGAAATTGTTTAAATTTTTGTATCGTCTTCATTTTTGACTGCCGGCGGCTTTTGGTGCTCGTCCTTAGCGGCATTTTTAAACTCTTTTATACCGGAGCCCAGACCTTTCATAAGTTCCGGAATTTTCTTGCCGCCAAAAAGCAATAACACAATCGCTAATATGACAAGGATTTCAGTTATACCAAATCGTCCCATAATGTAAAAAATTAATGCCGTAGCAATTCATTGAATATTCTACAAATGTATGCAAATTTCTTTGCCTGCTTTGTTCATTGGCAAATATTTATATATACTGACAGCAGCAAATACGTATGATTAGCGGGCTGTTGCGATAACATGAAATTGCTATATTTGTAAAATTTCGAACGCGAATGTCAGAGAAAAGACTGAAAAGGAAACGGCTCAAGAAAAAACTGTTTACCAAGAACAGGCTTGTTATCCTGAATGAGGACAGTTTTGAGGAGATTTTTTCCCTGAAGCTTACACTGATGAACGTATTTGTCGTCGCTACTGTCGGCGCACTTTTCCTGATCCTGATCACAACCTATATCATTGCTTTTACGCCATTGCGAGAGTACATTCCGGGTTACGCATCAACTAAATTGAAGCGCGATGCCACAACGCTCGCTTTAAAATCGGACTCACTTACAAATGCCTTGCAAAAGAACGAGGCTTACATTGCCTCGATCAGGAAAGTACTCACAGGAGATCTCGCATTTGCACATCTCAACAAAGACTCGATCCTTGCCACCGAAATTTCGCCGGGAGAATTAAAAGAGCCGTCGCCAACTGAAGCAGAGATGAAGCTGCGCGAGCAGGTAGCCAAAGAGGATAAATACAATCTTTTTGAAAAAGCGGAATCAAGGACAACGGTGGTGCTGTTTCCGCCCGTTAAAGGACTTGTAACCGAAAAATACAATACAAAGGAAAAACATTTCGCAACCGATGTGGCGCTCGCTAAAGACACGCCGGTCAAAGCTACTTTAAACGGAACAGTCATTTTTGCCGACTGGACGCCGTCTACCGGGAATGTAATCATATTAAGGCATAACAACGGGTTTATTTCGGTATATAAACACGCTGCTTCGCTAACCAAATCGCAGGGCAATGTGGTGCGCACGGGCGAAGTGATTGCCCTTGCCGGATCAACCGGACAGGAATCTTCCGGCGTTCACCTGCATTTTGAATTGTGGAAAGACGGCTATCCGATAGATCCCGAAAATTTTATCTCCTTCGAATAATGTCAGTCAAAACCGTTGCGGCTAAAATCTTTGCAAACGCCATTTTCCGAAAAACACGAAAATGGGCCGATAATCCTGTAGCAACACAACAGAAAATTTTTAGCAGCCTGATAGCACAGGCAAAAACAACCTCATTCGGCATTGATCATCATTTTCATGATATCACCAATCACGAAGAATTTACTGCCAATGTTCCTGTTCGGGATTATGAGGAGCTAAAACCATACATTACACGGGTTGTCAACGGTGAGGAAAATGTGTTGTGGAGAGGAAAGCCGTTGTATTTCGCGAAAACTTCAGGGACAACATCGGGCGCAAAATATATTCCGCTGACAAAAGAATCAATGCCGACACACATTCAGGCGGCGCGCGATGCGATCCTTCATTATATCCATGAAACCGGAAAGACCCGTTTTGTCGATGGTAAAATGATATTCCTGCAGGGAAGTCCGCAATTAGAAGAAAAAAACGGACTAAAGTTTGGCCGGCTCTCCGGAATTGTGGCGCATTATGTTCCGAAATACCTCCAGAAAAACCGCATGCCCAAATGGGAAACCAACTGCATCGAGGATTGGGAAACAAAAGTTGACGCCATTGTTGAAGAGACTTTCCCTGAGAATATGACAGTGATTTCAGGAATTCCTTCATGGGTTCAGATGTATTTTGAAAAATTGAAACAAAAAGGCGACAAGCCAGTAGGTGATATTTTCAGGAATTTCAGCCTGTTCATCTACGGAGGCGTGAATTACGAACCATATCGTGCAAGATTTGAAAACCTGATCGGAAGAAAGGTCGACAGTATTGAGCTCTTTCCCGCGTCTGAAGGATTTTTTGCCTATCAGGACCGTCAGGACGAGAAAGGAATGCTGCTTTTGCTGAACTCAGGCATATTTTACGAATTTATTAAAGCGGAAGAATTTTCTCAGATAAATGCACGTCGCTATACTATTGGCGAAGTTGAAAAAGGAGTCAACTATGTGTTGATTATTTCGACAAATGCCGGACTTTGGGCGTATAACATCGGCGACACCGTTGAATTTACATCTTTAGATCCGTATCGAATCATTGTTACCGGCCGGATCAAGCATTTTATTTCAGCTTTTGGGGAACACGTCATTGCCAAGGAAGTCGAGGCTGCATTGAATGAAGCTATTTCAGGCACTGATATCCGCGTAAATGAATTTACCGTGGCGCCGCAAATCAATCCCGAATCCGGACTCCCATACCACGAGTGGCTGATCGAGTTTGAAAATGCACCGGTAAACGACCAGGTATTTGCACAGTCTATCGACGATGCCATGCGCCGCCAAAACACCTATTATGATGATTTAATTGCGGGAAATGTGCTGCGGAAACTGGTAGTGACGAAAGTGGAAAACGGCGGGTTTATAAATTATATGAAATCGATCGGGAAGCTTGGCGGACAAAATAAAATCCCGCGCCTGAGCAACGACAGGAAAATTGCTGACCACATCACAAAACGAATAACCAAAAGCCTCTAAACGCCCTTTACATGCAAATTGAACCGTGTGATTAGGCTGAACAACAAAAAACCCTACATTTGCAGGTTGAAAATACATTAGATGAGAGAAGTAAAGAATATTGTAAGATCAAGGGCGCAGGAATCATCGAGCGCTGTTGAGAAATTATATATCACCATGCGGCACCTTTTCAACCGCGGTTTTTATAAGCCGATGGGTGTTTCGGGTGAAACCCTCCGGGAAGCGTTGTTGCAGCTACGTCCGGAAATTTATGGCACTATTGCAGAAGAGAAAGTCGAACTCAACGGACTGTTGTATGTGATCGAGCGGCTTCCGGTAGGAATTGAAGAATGCCGGTTCATCAACCTGACTTCAGACGAAGGCTATTCAAAATCCCATTTCAAAGCCATTATTCCGCCAAAAAGAAGACGTAACTGCTACCGTATCGACGATGAACAGATGAATGTTGAAATTACCCGTGGCCGTTCTGATATTTACGACATACTAACGCACCTGACTTTTATTTTCGTCGAATCCCATAAGATCAAAAACCGTGTCCTGCTCGATGAAAGCGGTGAAGTTTCACGCGACTGGCAGAAACTTGAACAGGCCGTTTTATTAAACAGGAAGCTCAATCAGGCCGAAAAAGAAAAAGCGGTTTCACATACAGCAAATATCCTTGGAAGAACATTCGCTGAGGTTTCTGATATTTATCCTGATTTCGGAACTACCGAAAAACCCGACCGTTTTCTGCACGTGATTTACTGGCTCGGAAAACTGGCCATCGAGGAAATCCTCGAAAGCAACAAACGCACAATTACATTCAGCCCGGTGCTGCGGGAACGCCTCGGCCACCACATCCACGGTGAAATCTGGGCGACAAATATCAAGAACATCCTTAAAGAAAACGACCTGTTGCAACGGCCGATCCACATCATCAGCGCCAACATGCACTCGGTAATGAACTCTCTTTTTGCCGTTCCGGTACTCAAAAACAAATACAAGGACAAGACCGATTTCCATATTTATGAGGAACTCAGCAAATCCGGAGCAGGCGATTTGCGCGGAAAAGTAGAAGAAACCGCACGGCAGTCGGGTATGATTTTCCTTCCGGATGCTTCCGGAACCAATATCGATGTCCAGATATTCGACACCGCAAAAATTGACTGGAAAAAGACATCGTTTCCTGATGTGCAGCGTGAAGACGAAATGCCTGTCATCATTGTGATGGATTATGCTTTTGGCGAACAGGCTTATGAAACGATAGACGAATTGCTTAAGCCTTATATCGAATCAAAAGACATGAAAACTTTCCTGAATGTCTTATCGGTTTCAATTATGGGCAAGGCCGGAATTCTCGAAGGAGGCAAAGGCGACATCATGATCCCGTCGGCGCACATCAACGAAGGAACCGGCGATAATTATCCTTTTGAAAACCAGCTTTCGCCAGAAATGTTTGAAGGCAATGGTATTCCGGTATATTCAGGACCGATGGTGACCGTTTTAGGAACATCATTACAGAACCGTGACTTGCTGAATTTCTTTAACAAATCGACCTGGGGCGTGATCGGCCTTGAAATGGAAGGCGCTTATTATCAGAAAGCCATTCAATCGGCATCAAAAATCAGGAAGAGCATCAACCCCGATGTCAGCGTAAGATATGCCTATTATGCATCCGATAATCCATTGGAGACCGGAAGTACGCTGGCTTCGGGCGGGCTCGGAACTACAGGCGTAAAGCCAACTTATCTTATTACGATTAAAATTCTCGAACAAATATTTAAAATCAACCAATAATATGAATACCAATACGCCGCCCAGGAATGAAGAGCAGGAAATAGACCTTGCCGCTATTTCTAGACATCTTGGCAATGCAATTACAGGAATGAACAGCCGGATTTATAAAGGCATAAATTTCATCAGGAGAAAAATACTCATCGTTGCGGCACTGTTTATTCTCGGGGCTGTGCTTGGATATTTCCTCGACAAAGGCAAGACATATGAACATCAGGTTATTGTAAAACCAAATTTTGAAAGTACGGATTATTTATATTCTAAAATTAATCTGATCAAGGCGAAGATCGCCGGGCGGGATACTGTTTTCCTGAAGGCAATCGGAATCCAAAATCCGAAATATCTGGTAGATATATCAATTACGCCTGTTATTGATATTTATAGATTCGTAAGTTTGAACGAAGTAAATTACAGGCTTTTGGAACTATTGGCTGAAGATGGGGATCTTGAAAAAATCGTAGAAGGCAATACGACAAGTAAAAATTACCCCTATCATAAAATCACCTACATTACCAAAGGAATAACTACGAGCGCCAAAACCAAGGATCCTTTACTGAAGTACCTAAACAACAGCGAGTTCTTGACAAAAGTCCAGAAACAATATATCAACAATGTTCAGGAAAAAATGCGCAGCAACGAGATTACACTCGCCCAGATAAACGGTCTTTTGAATGAATTTTCAGAAGCTTCTACATCTGGCGGAAAAGGGGCAAACCTGGTGTATTACAATGAAAATACGCAGTTGAATGAAGTCCTGAAAACCAAAAACGAATTGGTTCAGGAACAAGGAAACCACAGGATCGACCTGGTAAGCCTCGATAAAATTATCAAAGAGAACAGCTTTAGCCTTAACATTGAAGACCGCAAAGGGCTCAATGGCAAAATGAAGTTCGTATTGCCGCTGCTGTTCATTTTACTCTATCTCATGGGTTATGCTTTTCGATCGTTCTATCGCAAACAATCCCAGCTACACCAGGCATAACGTGTAATATATGAAAGGAATTCTCTTGGCAGGCGGCTCAGGAACGCGGCTTCATCCGCTCACACTCGCGGTCAGCAAGCAATTGATGCCAATTTACGATAAGCCGATGATTTACTATCCGCTGTCAACGCTTCTGTGGGCCGGAATTAATGAAATACTCATCATTTCGACACCGCAGGATCTTCCGCTTTTCATCAAACTTCTTGGAGACGGCTCAAAGCTCGGCTGTAGTTTTACTTACGCAGTTCAGGAAAACCCGAATGGCTTGGCCGAGGCATTCATTATTGGAAAAGATTTTATAGGTACAGATAAAGTGGCGCTCGTGTTGGGCGACAACATTTTTTATGGAACTGGGCTTTCGGGACTGCTTCAATCCAACAACAACCCTGATGGCGGAATCATCTACGCATATCACGTACAGGATCCGGAACGGTATGGTGTGGTTGAATTTGACGCCGCCGGAACGGTTATATCGATTGAAGAAAAACCCGAAACACCCAAATCGCATTACGCGGTTCCGGGAATATATTTTTATGATAATGATGTGGTCGAGATCGCCGCAGGAATCAAACCGAGCGTCAGGGGAGAACTTGAGATTACAGATGTCAACAAAGAATACCTCAGTCGCGGAAAGTTGAAAGTCAGCATTCTCGATCGCGGTACAGCGTGGCTTGACACCGGAACTTTCAATTCTCTCATGCAGGCTTCACAATTCGTACAGGTTATTGAAGAACGGCAAGGACTGAAAATAGGTTCTATTGAAGAAGCAGCATATAAAATGGGTTATATTACCGCCGAGCAACTGACAGCAATTGCAGCCCCGCTGATCAAAAGCGGCTACGGCACACACTTATTGGGCATAATCTGATGAAATTTACACCAACTTCTATAGCGGGTTGTTTTATACTTGAGCCCAAAGCACTCATCGACGATCGCGGTTACTTCATGGAAAGCTTCAATGAGAACCTTTTTTTTGAAAATACTGGCCTGAAGGTCCACTTTGTTCAGGACAATCAGTCATTTTCCTCTAAGGGCGTACTCCGCGGACTCCATTATCAAACTGATGAACACGCACAGGCCAAACTCGTACGTGTTATTTCGGGCGAAGTGCTTGATGTAGCGGTCGATATCCGGCCCGAATCGCCTACATTCGGGAAGCATGTTGCAGTGCATCTTTCTGCAGAAAACCGGCAGCAATTATACATTCCGCGTGGCATGGCGCATGGTTTTTTAGTGTTGAGCGACACAGCGACTTTTTTCTATAAATGCGATAATTTTTATAATCGGGAATCAGAAGGCGGAATTTATTTTAATGATCCCGAACTCGCGATCAATTGGCAATTACCGACGGAAGAACTGATTCTTTCAGAAAAAGATAAAAACCTTCCGCCGCTAAAAACCTCTAAAAAGGTATGGTAGTGTTGGTAACAGGCGCAGCAGGCCAGGTTGGTCAGGCGCTGAAATCCATCAGCTCAGATTATCCTGAAATTACTTTTAATTTTTTTTCTTCAGCAGATGCAGATGTTACAGATGCCGTAAAACTTTCGGAAGTTTTTCAACAGGTGAAGCCCGATTTCTGCATTAATGCTGCAGCTTATACCGGCGTCGACAAGGCGGAAACGGAAATTGAAAAAGCCAGGCTGATCAATGTTGAAGGTGTAAAAAATGTTGCCCGGGCTTGTGCTGCCGCTGGCTGTACACTGATTCATATCTCAACCGATTTTGTATTCGACGGAACCAGTTCAGTACCATATAGGGAAGAAGATACGACAAATCCGATTGGAGTTTACGGACAGACCAAAAGGGACGGCGAAATTGCCCTGGCGCAAAACCATATTCACCATTTTATCATTCGCACTTCATGGATTTACTCTTCCTTTGGAAGCAATTTCATGAAAACAATGCTCCGTTTGGGAACAGAAAAAGAACAGGTTTCCGTTGTCAATGACCAAACCGGTACGCCAACCCATGCCATAGACCTGGCGCAGGCACTGATAAAAATTATTCGAAGCAAGAGCCAGAATTACGGAACTTATCACTTCAGTAACGAAGGCTACACCACATGGTACGGATTTGCGAAAGAAATTTTTGCCGCACATCAACTCCCGGCGCGGCTCATACCGGTTCCTACGACAGAATTTCCAACACCTGCCCGACGGCCAGCCTATAGCGTACTTGATAAAACAAAGATCAGGAAGGAATTTGGTTTAGAAATTCCCGACTGGCGGGAAGCATATAAAAAGGAGGCCTGAGCCTCCTTTTTTAGTTATTTTCCCTGATTATTTTCACAATCTTCGTTTGCCCTTCATGTGTGAGATGCAACATGTAAACACCTGCCGCCAATTCCCCGAATTCGATTTTAGTTGTAACCTTTCCTGATTGTACGCGTTTGCCTTCAACAGAATAAAGGATATAATCGACTTCTTCATCAAATCCGCCAATGTTGATGCTGTACATAAATGGATTCGGATACACATTGACAGCACCGAAAATACTTTCCGGCGTAGCCAGTTCTTCATCAACAGTAATCACGACGTCAAACGAAGTGCTTCCGCCCGTATTAAAGGCAGTAACCGTATAGGCAGCAATGGCCGTTACCGCAGTCGGTGTTCCAGAGATTATTCCCGTTACAGGATCAAGCGAAAGTCCGTCAGGAAGCGCCGGGAAAACGGTGAAGCCCGTAATATTTCCTGTGACAGTCGGAATTAACCCGGCAATCGGCATATTAACCGTAAAGATATTCGGTGAAGTGTATGACAGTCCCGAAGGCATTGTGTCCTTCACAGTAATGACAACTTCAAATGAGGCGTTTCCACCAGAGTTTGTAGCAGTTACGGTATAGGCCGAAGTTGCAGAAACTGCTGTCGGCGTTCCTGAAATTATCCCTGTCGCTGAATTAAATGTCAGTCCGGCCGGAAGCTGTGGCGATATACTGTAAGTCACCACATTTCCTGTAACCGTAGGTAATAACGGAGTAATGGCTGTGCCGAGCGTAAACACATTTGGTGATGAATATGTAAGACCGGCGGGCGCAACATCATTGACAGTGATAAAGATTGAAAAGGAAATGCTTCCTCCCGAATTTGTTGCGGTAATAGTATAGCTTGTGGTTGCAGATATCACGTCAGGTGTTCCCGAAATAATGCCTGTCACCGGATCCAGAGAAAGCCCTGCAGGCAACGCAGGAGCAACAGTGAAAGTTATTCCGGTACCGATCACTGTTGGATTAAGAGGAGTAATCGTTGAATTTACAGTAAATACGTTTGAAGAATTATAGCTTAATGCTAGTGGCGCTCCATCATTCACAGTGATCACGATTCCAAACGAAGTGCTTCCGCCGGAATTTGTCGCAGTCACCGTATAAGTCGAAATTGGAGAAACCATGGTCGGTGTTCCAGAAATCATTCCTGTTGTTGGGTTCAATGTCAGTCCGGCAGGAAGAGAAGGCGAAACCGAAAAAGCTGTAACGGTTCCCGATACTGAAGGCGAAAGTGCGACGATAGCGCTTCCAACCGTAAACACGTTCGGAGAATTATAACTTAATCCGTTTGGCGCTCCATCAGTAACAGTGATCACAATTCCAAACGAAGTGCTTCCGCCGGAATTTGTCGCAGTCACCGTATAAGTTGAGGTTGCTGAAACTCCAGTCGGTGTTCCTGAAATCATTCCTGTTGTTGGGTTCAGTGTCAGCCCAGCCGGTAAAGCCGGAGAAACCGAATATCCTGTAACGCTTCCCGATACTGAAGGCGAAAGTGCGACGATAGCGCTTCCAACCGTAAACACGTTCGGAGAATTATAACTCAACCCGTTTGGTGCAACGGCGTTCACAGTGATCACAATCCCGAAAGAAGTGCTTCCGCCGGAATTTGTCGCAGTAACCGTGTAAGTTGAAGTTGCAGAAACCGCTGTCGGTGTTCCTGAAATCATTCCTGTTGTTGGATTTAAAGTCAGTCCGGCAGGAAGTGAAGGCGAAACCGAATATCCTGTAACGCTTCCCGATACGGAAGGCGATAATGTTACAATTGGTGATCCGACAGTGAACACATTGGGCGAGTTATAACTTAATCCGTTTGGCGCAACGGCATTCACCGTAATCACGATTCCAAATGAAGTGCTTCCGCCAGAGTTTGTCGCAGTCACCGTATAAGTTGAAGTTGCAGAAGCCACAGTCGGCGTTCCTGAAATCATTCCTGTTGTTGGGTTCAATGTCAGCCCGGCAGGAAGAGAAGGCGAAACCGAATATCCTGTAACGCTTCCTGAAATAGATGGCGATAATGTTACAATTGGTGATCCAACAATAAACACATTGGGCGAGTTATAACTTAATCCGCTTGGTGCAACGGCGTTCACAGTGATCACTACCCCGAAAGAAGTGCTTCCGCCAGAGTTTGTCGCAGTAACCGTATAAGTTGAAGTTGCTGAAGCCACAGTCGGCGTTCCGGAAATAACCCCTGTTGTTGACCCAAAAGTCAATCCTGCCGGCAAGGTTGGAGATATGGAATACCCTGTAACAGATCCTGAAATTGAAGGGGCAAGCGGCACAATCGTACTTCCCACGCTGAACACATTCGGAGAATTATAACTCAATCCATTTGGCGCAACGGCGTTCACAGTGATTACAACCCCGAAAGAAGTGCTTCCGCCGGAATTTGTCGCTGTTACTGTATAAGTTGCAGTCGGGAAAACCCCAGTCGGCGTTCCGGAAATCACTCCTGTTGTTGGGTTCAGTGTCAGCCCCGCAGGAAGAGAAGGCGAAACCGAATATCCTGTGACGCTCCCTGAAATCGAAGGGGAAAGCGCGGCAATCGTACTTCCAACCGTAAACACATTCGGGGAATTATAACTCAATCCGTTTGGCGCCACCGCATTCACAGTGATCACGATTCCAAACGAAGTGCTTCCGCCAGAGTTTGCAGCCGTCACGGTATAAGTCGAAATTGGAGAAACCATGGTCGGCGTTCCTGAAATCACTCCTGTTGTTGGGTTCAATGTCAGCCCGGCCGGTAAAGCCGGAGAAACCGAATATCCTGTAACAGTTCCTGAAATAGATGGTGAAAGTGCCACGATCGCGCTTCCAACCGTAAACACATTGGGTGAATTATAGGTGAGCGCACCCGGCGAAACAGCGTTGACGGTAATCACTACTTGAAATGAAGTGCTTCCGCCAGAGTTTGTAGCCGTAACCGTATAAGTTGAGGTTGTTGAAATTTCGGTTGGTGTTCCCGAAATAATTCCCGTGGCATTATTGATCTGTAAACCATCCGGCAATGAAGGGGAAATGCTATAGTGTGCAACATTGCCCGTCACTGTTGGCGTAAGCGGTGTAATGGCGGTTCCTATAGTAAACGTATTTGGAGAATTATAAGTCAGTGCGGTAGGCGCAGCAGCGTTAACAGTGATCTGAACAGAGAATGTCGCATTACCTCCCGAATTTGTTGCTGTAACAAGATATGATTCCGTAGGTGTAATAGAGAATGGCACACCAGAGATGACACCTGTTGTCAGGTTTATCGACAATCCTGTCGGAAGCGCCGGCGATATGGTATAACCTGTCGTATTACCGGTTATTGTCGGAACCAAAGGTGTTATTGCAATGCCCGAAGTGAAAACATTCGGCGTTGTATAGCTTAATCCTGAAGGCGCCACATCGGCAATAGTTATTGCTACAGCAAAGGAAACATCGCCCCCGGAATTAAATGCGGTAACGGTATGGTTGCTGATTTGAACGAATGCGACCGGCGTTCCCGAAATGACACCTGTAGCCGTATTGAAAACCAGTCCGGCAGGCAGGGAAGGAAAAATACTAAATCCTGTAACATTTCCTGTAACCGTAGGCGTTAAAGGAACGATAGGCACGTTAATCGTATATACGTTGGGCGTATGATAACTCAGCGAATGCGGTGCGGCATCATTCACGGTTATCGAAATCCCGAATGTTGTACTGCCTCCGGAATTAGATGCCGTAACAGTGTAAACAGCAACGGCAGTAACCGAAGTTGGTGTTCCTGAAATAATCCCGGTGACCGGATTCAACGACAATCCCGCCGGAAGCGCCGGCGAAACACTGTAAGTTGAAACGTTACCTGTTACTGAAGGATTCAATGCGATGATCTCCGATCCTATTGTAAAGACATGCGGAGAAGAATAACTCAATGCTGTCGGCGCCGTTTCCGAAACAGTAATAACAACCCCAAATGAGGCAGTTCCTCCTGAATTGGTCGCCGTAACCGTGTAGGTCGCCATGGCCGTAACAGCCGATGGTGTTCCCGAAATTTGTCCGGTCGCTGTATTAAAAGTGAGTCCGGCAGGCAGCGAAGGAATAATACTGTAGCTGGAAACATTTCCTGTAACCGTTGGTGTCAAGGAAACAATTGGCATTCCTACAATAAACGTGACAGGTGATGTATAGCTTAAACCAGCAGGCGCAATATCTTTAATTGTAATTGCAATGCCGAACGATGTGCTTCCGCCTGAATTTGATGCCGTCACGGTGTAAGTTGCCGTTGCCGAAACTGCTGTCGGCGTTCCTGAAATTACCCCGGTTGTGGCATTCAATGAAAGTCCGGAAGGCAGCGAAGGCGCAACAGAATATCCTGTTACGGTTCCGGTAACCGATGGTGAAAGCGCAGCGATTGCCGATCCGACCATAAAGATGTTCGGCGAGTTGTAGCTAAGGGCGGCCGGAGCTGCGTCGTTAACTGTTATAATGATGTTGAATGAAACTGTTCCACCCGAATTTGATGCTGTCACAGTATAGCCTGCATTCGCCGTAACCGCTGTAGGCGTTCCGGAAATTATCCCTGTTACAGGATGAAGCTGAAGTCCGGCCGGTAATGCCGGGGTGACAGTGTAACCCGTTACGTTTCCGGTCACAGAAGGCTGTAATGATGTAATGGGAACTCCTGTTGTGAAAACATTCGGTGAATTATAGCTAAGCGCCGACGGAGCAATATCTTTAACCGTGATCTGAACTCCAAATGAAATGCTTCCGCCAGAATTGGTGGCCGTAATGGTATATGTTCCGACAGGAGTAACCTGTGAAGGCGTTCCCGAAATAAATCCGGTTGCAGCGTTAAGCAAAAGTCCGGAAGGAAGCGCCGGGGAAACGGAGTAGGAAATGACATTTCCTGATACCGACGGATGCAACGAAATTATCGGCGATCCAACCGTATAAATATTTGGTGAAGGATAGCTCAATCCCGCAGGAGCAACATCATTAACGGTAATGTTGACTGTAAATGATGTGTTTCCGCCTGAATTGGAAGCCGTCACTGTATAACCCGCCGATGCCGAAACCGTAACCGGTGTTCCCGAAATCACCCCGGTAGCCGAATTCAGGGACAATCCTGAAGGAAGTGCCGGGGTAACGCTATAATTTGTTACGCTTCCTCCCGAAACCGCCGGTGTCAATGAAATGATTGCCGATCCGATCGTGTAAACGTTTGGAGTGTTGTAACTAAGGCCGGATGGCGCAATCGCATTTACTGTGATTACAACTGTAAAAGAAGCTTCCCCGCCCGAATTGTGCGCTACAATAGTATATCCTGTTGAAGCTGTCGGTGCTGTTGGCGTTCCCGAAATAACGCCTGTCGCCGTGTTAAATGCCAATCCTGCCGGTAATGAAGGCGTGATGCTGTAGCTTGTTACAGTTCCGCCGGAAACTGACGGAGCGAGTGGCGTGATGGCTGAACCTGAGGTAAACGTATTTGGCGACGAGTAGCTTAAAAAAACTGGCGCAATGTCGTTCACAGTAATCACTACTTCAAAAGTGGCGCTTCCGCCGGTGTTTGTGGCGGTAACGGTGTAAGCGGCTGTGGATTGAACGGTTGTTGGCGTACCTGAAATAACTCCTGTCGAAGGATTCAATATTAAACCTGAAGGCAAAGCCGGCGAAACGCTGAAAGTATAACCGCTTCCTGTGATCGTCGGGGTAAGCGGCATAATTGCAGTACCCGCGGTATAAATATTTGGCGAAGGATAGCTTAATCCTTCCGGAGCGACATCATTCACGGTAATTGTGACTGCAAACGCGGCATTTCCTCCAGAGTTTGTAGCCGTAACAATATAAACTGCCGTTCCCGAAACTGTTAAAGGCGTTCCTGAAATTACACCAGTCGTCGGATTTAGCGTAAGCCCGCCGGGCAGCGATGGTGAAACACTATAGGAAATGACATTTCCTGATATTGAAGGAACTAATGGGGATATTGTTGAACCTACAACAAAAATGTTTGGTGTCGCGTAAGAAAGAGCTTCCGGAGCCACATCATTAACCGTGATGCTGATACCAAATGTCGTGCTTCCACCTGAATTCGCAGCCGTGACAATATAGGAAGCAGCAGCAACAACCAATGTTGGCGTTCCTGATATTACGCCACTTGTTGGATTTATCGATAGTCCGGCCGGCAATGCTGGTGATACGCTGTATGAAATCACTGCGCCACCTGATACGCTTGGCGTTAACGGTGTAATTGCCGAGCCAGCCGTATAAATATTCGGTGTCGTATAGCTGAGTGCGGCCGGAGCAGCATCATTCACCGTTATAACGACTCCGAAAGAGACATCTCCGCCGGAATTGGTAGCGGTAACCGTATAAGTTGCAGCCGCAGCTACAGCAACCGGCGTTCCGGATATCACACCCGTATTGGGATTGAACATAAGTCCTGCAGGCAAAGCCGGAGATATGCCAAAAGCCGTTACAGCTCCTGAAAATGTAGGGATAAGCGGTGATATTGCCACACCGGAAGTAAAGACGTTCGGCGATGGATAATTTAACGCGGTTGGTGCAGTATCATTTACCGTAATAATAACGTTAAAAGTAGTGGTTCCGCCAGAATTTGCGGCAGTTACCGTATAGGCAGCCGTTGCGGTCACTGCAGTCGGCGTTCCGGTAATGACACCTGTCGATGGGTTTAATGTCAGTCCCGATGGTAAAGCCGGCATCACACTGAAAGAAGTGACTGCGCCTCCTGAAACTGTCGGGCTAAGCGGGGAGATAGCGAGGTTTTTTGTAAATGTATTGGGCGAAAGGTAAGTCAGCGAAGCAGGTGAAACATTATTTACTGTGATCACGACCCCAAAATTGGCGCTTCCACCCGAATTGGTTGCAGTTACAGTATAAGTCGCTGTTCCGGCCACTGATGCCGGAGTTCCTGAAATTATACCGGTTGATGGATTAAGAGTCAGTCCTGACGGTAAAGCAGGAGAAACACTGTAACCTGTAACTGTTCCGCCATTTACCGATGGTGAAAGATTGCTGATTGCCGATCCGACTGTAAAGATATTTGGCGAAGAATATGTCAAAGCCATCGGGGCCGCATCATTTACTGAAATGACAATACCAAAAGTCGTGCTTCCGCCTGCGTTTGCTGCGGTTACGGTATAAGTCGTTGCGGAAGAGACTGTAGTCGGAGTTCCTGAAATTACGCCCGTCGCCGGGTTCAGTGTCAGTCCGGCAGGTAAAGCCGGCGCAACGGTATACGATGCAACCGTTCCCGTAACTGTTGGGTTTAATCCCGAAGCTGCAACGCCTACAGTAAGTGTATTCGGTGATGGATAACTTAGGTTACCCGGAGCTGCCGCATTCACGGTAATTACAACATTTGCAGTTGCACTTCCGCCTGAATAGTTTGCAGTAACGGTATAAATTGCCGTTGCAGCCGTTGCTGTCGGTGTTCCCGAAATTACCCCTGTTGTTGTATTAAATACCAGTCCGGCGGGCAATGCAGGAGAAATGCTGAAGCTCAATACAGTTCCGCCTGAAACAGTGGGTGAAATTGATGCAATCGAGGTTCCTGCGGTAAAAATGTGCGGTGTCGGATAAATGAGTGGGATCCTGATGCCGTCGAGTGCAATATTGTTGAAGGTTACCCTGGCGCCGGTGTCGGCAGTCATATTCGGTCCCGTAAAACGCAGCCTGATCTTGAAGTTTGGATTGTTGACCACTGATGCGATCGCAGAAAAATCCGACTGGATCAGTTCAAAGGCATTTGTGAGTGGAAAAGTTGAAGTGGCCATGCCTGTTGTTATCCACGCGGGAGTCCCGGCATTTATGGAATAATCCATAGTTATTCCGGTAGCGGCGCCTTCATCCTTTACCGCCAGTGAAAATTTAATATCCTTAAACCCTACGGTCGACAAATTAAAGACCATCGTGTTCTCCAGGCTTCCGTTCTGGAAGGGTTGGGTGATCTGAAGTCCGCGCATGTTTCCGGCAACATATGGTGCGTTGTTGTTGGCTTCCGGACGATAATTGACAGCCGTCGGCGCGTTTCTCCTTTCCATTGAACCTTTTCTCCAGTTCGGATGCGCAGAAGTAAACGGATAACCCGCAAATGACGACTGGAACTGGATCACTGCATCCGACAATAGCTCATAAGATGAGTTAAGCGTCAGCAGCGGGGTATCGTTCGGAATCGCATTGTTCATCATCCAGAAATATACCGGCTCGCTAATCTGTACCGGTTCTGCGGAAGCGAAGACAGCAGTTACACTGAAACTTACTGCCGAATCGATAACAATTTCCGGATTGGTACTGTTTGATGCGCCTGTCCAATGACTGAAGACAAATCCTTCTTTCGCGATCGCTTTAAGCTTCACGGGAATGTTTGAAAAATATACGCCGGTCCATGGATATGGATTTGCCGAAATTCCAGGTGTTCCGCTGGCAATATCGATCGTGTTTATTTTAATATGGCCATGCGTCGGATGCGATACATTCAGCGTAGCGTTGATCGCCGACGCAATATTGAATCGCGACTTAATGTGTTCACGCTGGTAAAACGGGCGCTCTGTAGCAAAATCTTTTTGGTAGTCCAAATAATATTCCCATGAATCAACCGAACTTGGCAGGCTCCATCGCGTAATATGTTCCGGAATAGACGCTGCAATCACGCCGCTCATGGTATCCATTATCGAGATGATGCGCGACGGAAGGAACGTGGTGTTCATCAGGTCGGCAAACCTGTTGATGAAGTCATTTTTATAGGAATTGTTTTCCAATAATTTCCGCAACATCAGCGTTGACCATTCCGGATTCGGCCAGGATTCGCTTGGCATACTTGCGACGTAAAGGTTGTCGTGTGCGAAATCGTCGGTTCCGAATGAGAACGTATCATCCATGTCATGGAATATCCAGCGCCATCTTCCGTCATGACCGTAAGGCGCGCCAGGTTCGTAAGACGCCGTCCGCTTTCTCCAGAACATCGTGTTGTTTCCAGGCCAGTCTGAGTTGTCCAGATAAATATTAGTGATATAATAATCTGTAAAACTTTCCGGATCCATCTGGGTCTTGACATATTCATAATTTGCCGGAACAGCAAGCGAGTTGCCCTCTACAAAATTGATCATTGCCTGATAATGTACAACATCGCCTTCCTCTGCATCTTCTCCCTGGTTTTCCAGCAGGTCGACATCGCTGATGTCATAAACACGCTTAAAATATTCGTTGTCGAACCTTTCCCTGATGTTCAGGATTCCCCAATATTCGCCATTGAAAAATGTAATTGCCGGACGATAATTCTCATTTTCAACGTGAAGGTGCTTTGATATTTCCTGTGCAAGTGCATCACGGAACATGGTATTACGGAAATCGCTCCCCGAGTTTGATAGGGTCAGCCTCGCAAAGCTGTTGTCATCGAGATCCGGGAAAAACTTGTAACTGAGCTTGTCATCCCCATAATCTGACCGTGCGTAAACCGTAAGGGCTTTACTTTCATAGCGACGTGTTGACGCGCCCCTGATCCTGAGGCCAACATCCTGATTGAGGACTTCGGTGCCGTTAACGAAATAGGACATGTTTGCCACACGCTCATTTTCGATTCCGCGGCGGTAGTAGTTCCCAACTTCCCGTCCGCGCGGCAACAGTGAAGGAAATGCAGCACGCCAGGTATCATAATCAACGCCGGCGACGTATATTCCTTCATTATAATCGAAGAATTTGTTCTCGCTGAAACTCAGTGATATTACCGGCAAAGAAAATCTGCCGCTCCCCTGCGGGGAAATAAAATAACTTTGGGAAACAACCGGACTTGGCATTGCTCCGGGCTTTATAACTTTTACCCGGACAACAGTCCCTTTGAAAACATTCGTATCCGGAATATAATATGATGGGTCGAAACTATAGGTTGATGAGATCGCAGAAATTTTATTGGGTTGCGATGTACGGTTTATAATATTTATGGGCGCAGTATACTGAAGCGTCTGGTAACTCTTTGTCAGCAGCGGCCCGGTCGGCTGCCCCGGAAGCTCTGTGTACTGATTTTTATAAGTATATGTGGTTCCGGAAAGGTTATTTTCGTCAGGCTCAGATCCGTCAAGCGTATAAAGTATTGTTGTTCCGGGATCGGGAGAAGACAACGTCAGGTTAAAAGCTGAGGTAAAGAAACCTCCGGCTTGAGAAAATACCGGCGGATTTAAAACACCCGAATACCCTGTTGCATTATTAACTGCATTCGGGGTAACAACCTGAAAAAACACGAAGCTTCCAGTTCCGTTAGGCGAGCGGCCGTACGAAATATTTTGTTGGATGGCAATTGCGGGAACCTGATTCTGAATCACTCCGCCCGGTTTTGTAAGCGTGATCGCTTCACCTGAAGAACTGATCTTAAAATTTGTATGCAGCGGACTCCCGGCAACCGCCCTGTTCTTGTCTGAACAATAAACCAGCAGGTATTGGCCTGACGGAACGCTTACATTTGGAAATGTCCACTTGAACGGCAACGTACTGTCGTCGGTGAGGCCATAGCCATTTAAATTTACAGATGCTGGGCCGTTGTTGTATAATTCTACCCAATCCTGGTAATCACCATCTTCATCTGTATTGATCGATGTATTTGAAGTAAGGATTTCATTAATTACAATATTCTGGGCGTCAGCATTCTCACAAAAAGCAAAAGCAATGGCTGCAGCAAACAGGAAGGTAATTTTTCTCATAGCGAATAAACATTTATCGTGGTGCAAGTTAAAGCAACATCGCAGGGTGAAGTTTTTTTTATCGTTGTAGGACAATTATATACGATGAATCGAATCATTTATGATTTGTTATGACAGTATCAAAAAAAAGGAGATAAATCGAAACTTATCTCCTTTTAAGGGATATCTCAGCTTGTTATCTTTTTAGGATTTTCTTTACTTCCGTCCTTCCTTCTGATGTCACTTGAAGCAGGTACATTCCATTTCCGAGCTCATTCACTGAAATCTCTGAGTCGGCTGTAACCGTTCCGGTGCGGATCAATCGTCCGTCAAGCGTAAATATTTTATACGATCCGTCTGTGCTCAATCCTGCAATTTTCAGAACATCGGTCACAGGATTCGGATAGACAAGGAATTTTGATGATGAAACATCCGGAGTGGCCAGGGTTTCCGTACCATGAACTGCAATATTATTAAAGGTAACCCGGTTTCCGGCATCAATGGTCAGGTTCGAGCCCGTAAAGCGAAGGCGGATTTTCAGGTTGGCATTATTATTCACTGCGGCAATCGACGTCATATCAACCTCATAAAGCTGGAAGGCAGCAGTAAGCGGCAATGTCGAAGCCGGCAGTGCTGTAGTAACCCAAACTGGTGTTCCTGCATTCACAGAATAATCAACAAGCAATCCGGTAGCGTTTGTCAGCTCGTTAATCGCAGCAAAAGAGAACTTAATATCTTTATATCCTGCGGTTGAGAAATTAAAGACCATCGTGTTTACGAGGCTTCCGTTTTGCAGCGGCTCCTTGATCTGAAGGCCTTTCATATCGGATGTGGCGAATGGAAGATCATTGTTGGCTTCAGGAATGTAATTTATGGATGTCGGGCTGTTCCTTCTTTCCATGGACGCTTTTCTCCAGTTCGGGCTTGCAGATGTGAAAGGATAACCTACAAGACAGGACTGATAAGCGATGACACCATCAGCAGTTCCAGCCTCAAAAGTCGTATTGAGTGACTCCAGCGGAAGGTTGTTTGCCATTGAGCCGTCCATCATCCAGAAATAAATCGGTTCGCTTACCGCAGGCGTTGTGTCAGGAACAAAGACCGCGGTCACTGAAAACGCCGCTGCTGAAGTTATCGTGATCTCAGCCGTTGTGGCTGTCGACGCGCCGGTCCAATGACTGAATACAAATCCGTCATTCGGGATGGCTTTTAGCTTGACAGGAATATTCGAAAAGTAGATTCCTGTCCACGGATAAGGATTTCCTACAATAGCGTCGGTACCGTCCTTGATATTAATGGTATTGATTTTTACATAGCCATGTGCGGCAGCCGAAACATTCAGCGTGACGTTGATGTTTGATGCTATGGCAAATTTCGAGCGGATGTGATTTCGCTGGAACGCAGGCCGTTGGTTAGCAAAATCCTTTTCGTAATTAATATAATAATTGAAATCGGTCATATCGACCGGCGCCTGCCAACGTGCAATCTGTTCGTCAAGCTCAGGCAAGATAACGCCTTTCATTTCATCGATTGTGGAAACAACCCTTGCAGACAGGAACGAGGTATTCATCAGGTCAGCAAACCTGCTGATGAAGTAATTCTTGAAAGTCGCGTTGTCGAGCATTTTTCGAAGCAAGAGTGTTGACCATGCCGGATTAGGCCATTCCGGGCCATTGGTTGCGGTTGCCGCTGCAAGGCTGTTCAGTGCAATATTTTCGGTGTTGGTTGCAAATGTTGCGTCCATATCATGGGCAAGCCATCTCCACCTTCCGTCATGTCCGTAGGCTGCATCAGGAATATAAGCCGCGGTTTTCTTTCTCCAGTAAACAATGTTGTTGCCCGGCCAGTCGATATTCTGGAAGAAGATGTTCGAAATGAAATAATCAGCAAAGTTTTCCGGATCGAGTTGTGTCACGATATAATCATAATTGGCCTGGACCGCCAGGGAATTACTTCCTATATAATTCAACATGGCAAGGTAATCGGCGTTGTCGCCTTCTTCAACAACGGATTCGCTTTCGAGGATATCGATCTCTTCGCCGGGAATATCAAAAACCCTTTCAAAATACTGGTCGTCAAATTTATCGCGAAGGTTAAGGATGCCCCAATATTCGCCGTTCATAAATGTGATGGTGGGCTGGTAGCCTTTTGTAAGTACGTTAAGGTTTTTCATAAGACGCTGGTTGAGCGCGTCTTTAAACAGGGTCTCATAAAAATCCGCCCCTGAATTCCTCAGCACCAGCCTTTCAAAAGCGGTGGGCTGATTTGGAAAAAAGGCATAGTTCATCGTTTCATCGCCATAATCGGCGCGTGAATAGATATTAAAGGATTTGTTTTGCCAGTCGCGGGATGATCCTCCGTGGATCCGCAGGCCAACATCCTGATTGATAACCTGCGCGCCATCGACGAAATAACTCATATTGGCAACGCGCTCATGATCCATTCCGCGGCGATAGTAGTTCGCCAGATCTTCAAGTCCGACAGGCTCCAAAGTTGGATTTTCTGTTCTCCAGGTATCAAAATCGACTCCGGCAACATAAATCCCTTCATTATAATCATACAGCTTGTCTTCGCTGATGCTCAGGGAAATAACAGGTAATGTAAAGCGGTCGCTACCCTGCGGCGTTACAAAATAGGTGCGGCTTTCGGTTTTGCTAGCCAAAGCACCGGGCTTGACAACTTTTGCACGGACAACGGTCCCTTTAAAGATATTGCTGTCTGGTAAATAAGTCGGATTGAAATGATAAGTTGACGAGATTGCTGAAATCTTGTTCGGCTGTGACGTCCTGTCGACAATATTCAGTGGCGTACTGTATTGAAATGTCTGGTAGCTTTGTGTGAGCATCGCTCCGGTTGACTGGCCGGGATGTTCCGGATATTGATTTTTATAAGTATAAGTTGTTCCGCCGATGTGGGAAGCATCCGGTTCAGAACCGTCGAGCGTATAAAGAATGGTCGCTCCGGTCACTGTTGTTGAAAGTGTAAGGCTGAATCCGGAAGTATAAAAGCCGGGTTCTTTGGAAAATGCAGGTGGAGGCAATATTGCTGAATATCCGGTAGCGGCATTCAGCGCGCCGGGAGTGACGGATGCAAAATACACGAACGGCCCAGTTCCGTTAGGCAGCCTTCCATAAGAAATATCCGAGGCCATTTCAACAGCCGGCACAACATTAACCGCTGTTCCGCCAGGATTACTAAGGGTTATGATTTCGCCCGAAGCGCTGATTTTAAAATTCGTATGTAACTGGCTGGCGGGATTGGTAAGGTTTTTATCTGAGCAAAAGACCAACAGATAAGCTCCGGGCGCGATCGTTACATTGGGGAAAGTCCATTTGTGTGGCAATGTCGGGTCATCTGATAGTCCGTATCCGTTCAGGTTTACGGCAGCGCCACCGGAATTGTAAAGTTCCACCCAATCCTGATAGGTTCCATCGGCATCAGTATTTGTAATGGTATTTGAGGCAAGCACTTCATTGATCACTACGCCTTGTGCCGAAACGACAGCAGAAAACATACTGAAAACCAATGTTATAACACAGTAGGTAATTTTATTCATGATCTAAGGGATTGATTCTAAGGAGCGAAAGTATAGAAAAACATTTTCGCGACTGCTTTTTTTCGATAACCGGTGGCTTTTAAACTATGAAATGCATGAAACGCCGGAAGCGGTATGTTTTCATCGTTAAAAAGAATGTTATTGCTTGACAAGTTTTTGTGTCGCCGTTATTCCTTCGGAACTCAGCCGCAGCAGGTATATGCCGTTCGGAATATCCGAGAGATCTGTTTCCGAATGATCGGCAATACCGCTTTTGATCAGCCGGCCATCGGCAGAATAGATATGATATTCCGTCTTTGAAATAATTGTCGGAAAATAAACTTTATCAGTAAACGGATTCGGATAAACAATAGAATGATCCTGTGTGTCTTCAGGACTTGAAAGTTCAGTGATACCACTGATGCTGATGTTATTGAATGTTACCCGGTTGCCTTCGTCGACTTCCATATCAGTACCCAGAAAGCGGATCCTGATCCGGAACTCAGGATTATTGCTGATCGCAGCAATTTGAGAAAAATCGGTGACGTACAACTGGTATTGTGCAGACAAGGGTAAAACTTGCGCAGGCAATCCGTTTGTAATCCATCCCATGGCGTTGTTGATGCTGTACTCGATTAAAATTGCCTCGACAGCACCTTCATTTTTGGCCGCAAATGCCATTTTGATATTACCGTAGCCTGTCGTCGGAACATTAAAAATCAATGTATTCTGTTTGTCATTTTGCTGAAAAGGCTGTTTTATCTGCAGACCGCGCATATTGCTGAGTTCGTAGAGGATTGTACTGTTTGCAAACGGGATGTAGTTGATTGCCGTAGGGCTGTTCCTCCTTTCCATGGATGCTTTTCTCCAGTTTGAATGCGAAGGATCGAATGGATATCCTTCAAGCGCCGATTCATATTCCAGTGTGCCATGGTGATATAATTCAAATACGGGATCAATGACCGTGAGAGGCATATCGTTTGGCATGTTGTTGTCCATCATCCAAAAATACAGACATTGTTCAGGAACCAGCCCGCTGGGAACAAAGTGTGCCGTAAGGTCGATATCTGCATCAGGGAGCAAGGTGATTTCTTCAGACATGCTGTTAGACGTTCCCGACCAATGACTGAAAAGATATCCCGGCGCGGCCACGGCTTTAACCTTTATGGGAATTCCGGAAAAGTAAATTCCTGTCCATGGATACGTATCCTGGTCCACGCCAGGAGTTGAGCTGTTAATTGCGACGGTATTTATTTTTATATAACCCTGTCCGGTAGGCGCTACATTTAGTGTTGCATTGATGCTGGCCCCGATTCCGAACTTATCTTTAATATGTTCCCTTTGCCATAGTGGCCGCTCGTTTGCAAAAACGTGCATAACATCGATTGCGGCCTGCCATTGCTCAACAGAATTAATGCTGGCCCATCTTTGGCCATGCCCGGGTATTTCTTCTGCAATGCCGGCTTTCATTACATCAATTAATGAGCTGACCCTTGACGGGATAAAAGCGGTATTAATCAAATCAGCAAACCGGTTGATGAAGTCGTTTTTAAAATTTGTGTTTTCCAGAAGCTTGCGCAAAATCAATGTAGACCATTCCGGATTAAGATTAATATCGCCACCAACGGAAGTTGCATGCGCCAATGTATTGTGCTGGTACGAAAGCGATCCGCCATCTGCCCCGAAACCAAAATCGGTATCTTTCAGCAGCCAACGCCACCTTCCGTCATGTCCGAAGGCTGCGCCCGGGATGTATTCCGGGGTTCTTTTTCTCCAGAATTCAATATTATTATGCGGCCAGTCGGTATTGCGGATGTAAATGTTCGTTATAAAGAAATCAATGAAATTCTCAGTGTCCATCAGGGTGCGGACGTATTCAAAATTCGAATCATCAGACAAGTCGTTTGCCTCTATAAAAGCAAGCATATTCGCATAATGGTCATAATCTCCTTCCTGTATGAGGAAACCATTATATTCCAAAAAATCCAGCTCATCCTCGCCAATATTGTAAACACGCTTGAAATAATGCTTATCGTACCGTTCGCGGATGTTGAGCAAGCCCCAGTATTCGCCATTTACAAAAAGCACCGAAGGCTGGTATGACTGGGTGTCGTGGTTCAAGTGCGAAACCATTTGTTGGATAAAAGCATCACGAAAATATGTCGAATAAGCATCACTGCCGGAATTTCTCAGGATCAGGGATTTGAAATCGGAATCGTCCAGATCCTGAAAAAAAGGATAATTGAATGTTTCCTGGCCAAACTCCTCGCGGGAATAAAGGCGAAGGGATTTATTGGGAAGCAGCCTTGAAAAGCCGCCATTAATCCTGACTCCGGCATCCTGGTTGATTTTTTCCTCGCCGTTTACATAATAGCTGAAATTTGCCTTTATTTCAGCTTCCTCGCCGGTTCTTGTGTAGTTTGCGTTGCTGTTCAGAAAGTTTCCATCGGGGTTCGCCGTCCGCCAGTCATCAAAATCCTTTCCCGCAACATGAATTCCGTTATCGTATGCAAAGAAGTCATCCTCATTCAGATTAAGGCATACCACCGGAACGGTAAAAAGTTCAGCCCCGGCTGATGTGATAAAATAATTAGCAGTAACAACACCGCTGGGCTCAAAACCCGCTTTTACGGCCCGCGCCCTTACCACGGTCGATTTCAGGACCGCGAATGTCGGGATGTAATTAGGATTGGCAGCACAGGTTGTTGAAATGGAAGATATTTTATTTGGCAGTAAACTTCGGTCTGTTACTTCCAATGGTTCATCAAAAAGGTGCGTTTGATAGACATTTTCAAGTAATGGGCCTGTTTCAGTGAGCGGAAGCTCAGGATATTGATTTTTATACGAATATGTTGTTCCGCCTAAATTGGCTTCGTCGGGTTCAGAACCATCCAGGGTAAAAAGAATATCTGCCTCTGGATCCGGATGCGTGATGTCTAAATAAAATGAGC
The DNA here is from genome assembly GCA_036399795.1 of Flavobacterium sp. Classification (GTDB taxonomy): domain Bacteria; phylum Bacteroidota; class Bacteroidia; order Flavobacteriales; family Flavobacteriaceae; genus Flavobacterium. The sequence goes on along the minus strand of DASWML010000024.1, from coordinate 408,676 downwards.
TGTCGTAAAAGCCGGACGGAATAGAAAAGGCAGGCGGTAGTATTTCAGAAGAAATCGCAAACCCGTTTTGATAGCCATAATTGTTTTGATCCTGAGCAGAGATCACGGCCGGAAGACATATAAAATATAAAATATAAAAGATATTTTTCATGATGCCTGCGAAAACGTCAGCCAAGATAACAAATTTTTAACGTTTTCCGGCATATGCATTTGGATGCCTGTGCTATAAAATTATATTTTTCATTCTTTCGTAAATTAGATTAGTTTTACGCCCGTAATAATATACCGCTGAACAGGCGGGTATAAATTTTTGGAAGTTGAGAATATTGATAACCGGAGGTGCCGGATTTGTTGGTTCAAACCTTTGCCTGCAACTGAAAGACAAGTATCCGTCCTATACAATTATTGCCTTCGATAACCTCAAACGCCGGGGTTCAGAACTGAATCTTTCTGCTTTCAGGAGCAAGGAAATCCCATTTATCCATGGTGATATACGGAATGCTGAAGACATTGCGGCAGTTGGTGAATTTGATGTGTTAATAGAAGCTTCGGCCGAGCCATCTGTAACCGCGGGCCTGGATTCCGATCCGACATACGTTATCAACAACAACCTCTACGGATCAATCAATTGCTTTAACGCATGCCTTAAATATAACGCGAAGCTCATCTTTCTTTCCACAAGCCGGGTTTATCCAATCGCAACCATTGAGAAAGCTCTTTTTACTGAAGAACCAACACGATTTGCTTTTGCAGAAGGGCAAAATTCAGCCGGGATTTCACCTAAGGGAATTTCCGAAGCCTTATCACTTGACGGTGCACGGTCGTTTTACGGCACAACAAAGCTGTCGTCGGAAATGTTTATCCAGGAGTATTCCGAATTTTATGGACTGAAAGCCGCAGTTACCAGATTTGGTGTCATCGCCGGACCGCGCCAAATGGGCAAAACCGATCAGGGCGTCGTGACTTTATGGATGGCAAAGCATTTCTGGAAACAATCATTAAAATATATAGGCTATGGCGGAACCGGGAAACAGGTTCGCGATATTCTTCATATAGATGATCTCGTTGATCTTGTGGATCTGCAGATACATCATATCGAGAAATTCACCGGAAAGATTTTCAACGCCGGGGGCGGACTCGAAAATAGCGCTTCATTGCTTGAAATGACTTTGATTTGTGAGAAAATTACTGGAAATAAGATTGAAATTTCTTCTGAATCAGAAACACGTCCCGCAGATTTACGGATGTATGTCACCGACAACTCTATGATTGAAGACCAGATCGGATGGAAGCCAAAGAAATCGGTAGAACAGGTTTTTGCCGATATTTATCAATGGATTAAGGATAACGAAAAGCAACTGGAGTCGATACTGAAATAATGAAAGACATCTATCTTCAGATCAGGGGACAAAGATATTTCTATCCAATAGTATATGGATTTATGGCACTCATTTGTGCCTACTTACTTTTCCCTAGCGGATTTGAAGCGGTTGTCATGCCTTCCCAACCCTCTGAACCCTGGTGGTATTTGCTTGATTCTTCATGGGTAATTACACTGAATTATATTAAAGTACACGGTTTGCAATGGGGAACCGATTTCGTGTTCACCTACGGGCCGCTCGGACAGATCGCCACCCGATACGGCTGGGGCGAAAGCAGGTATTTGTTCCTTTTTGCCGATTTATTCCTCTTGCTGAACTACAGCCTCATTTTTTATTTCTCTTTAAAAAGAAGCGCCAATAAATATCTTACAGCAGCATTAATTGTCCTGCTGACGCTTTTCCTTCCGGTTTGGATCGGAAACAGGATTTCACTTTTCCTGCTTTTGTTCCTCGCGTTCTGGATCAGGGAAAGCATCGGGAATAAGTCGGTACTGCCATACGCCATGCAAATCAGCATCCTGGTAATCTGTTTTTTCATTAAGTTCAATTCAGCCCTGATTAGCCTTCCGCTGTATTACATGGGAATTTTTTATATGATTTATGCAAGGCGGCTCAAAGCCTGGGAAATTGTCGCCTATTCGCTATTGCCGCTGTTGCTGATCTATATATTTTCATTTAACCTGAATGTATCGATATACAATTATATCAGGACGGGATTCGATCTTATTTCGGGCTATAATGAAATTATGTACGAAGATTATCCGTTGCCCCACACGTGGCTTTATGTTATTGCCGTGGCCTTGATAGTTACTTCCATTATTGCGGTAAACTTCTATAAAAGCAAGGATAATTTCATCAAAAAAGCTGTGATCGCTGTTCTTTTGGCCGTACCTTTCTTCGTTGCCTTCAAACAAGGTTTCGTGCGGTCGAATCCGGATTATAACTCAGACTTTTTTGCATGTACGCTGATTTATTTTGTTACCGCGAGCGATTTGCATTATCAAATTAAAAGCAAAGTACTTAATGTCTTGCTGCTTATGGCGGCGTTAACAAGCATTCATTTTTTATATATCAAACGTGAAAAACCTTTCGAAATAGCCGATAAATTCAGCAAAGGGAATTATATTCGGGGTTTTCAGGGATTCAGCCCTGATTCGGATCATTTCTTTAGGGCAGGCGGCACAAAATTCCCGGATGAGGTTTTGAAAAAAATCGGCAATCAAACCGTCGATGCTTATCCGTGGAATATCAGGATGCTCCACGAAAATAACCTGAACTATCAGCCCAGGCCGATCATTCAGGCATATTCCAGCTATACAAGGTTTTTGGAAGATCTCAATTTTGAGTTGTATAATTCAGAAAAAGCCCCTGCGTATGTCATTTATGAATACAATACGCTTGATAACAGGTATCCGTTATTCGACGAGTCTAAAGTGAACGTCGCCTTGAAGCTCAATTACGAAGTAGACCAGTTGTTCGACTACAATGATAAAAAGTTGTTGTTATTGAAAAAGAAGGCCAATTTTAAGAAAATCAGGTTCGAAAAAACAAGGGAATATGCGCTGATGCTGAATTCCCCGCTAATTCCAAAACCCGGCGTTTATTATGAAGTTGAATTATATAATGATCTTATGGGAAAATTATTTTCAATCATAAGACACGCTCCCGACCTAACGTTGCAGATTAAAGTTAAGGACGGACAAACACTCGACTTCAAGACGTCGAACAAATTATTGCAATCGGGTTTGTATGAAGATAATTTTATTGAAAAGACGGAAGATTTTGCCGACATAGTAACTTCAGGGCATTCACACAAAAAGGCCGGTTATTACAATTTCAAGCCGAGGAACACATCCTTTTTCAAGGAAAAAATAAGAATCACAGAATATAAGATAATACACTAGAAGAATGAATATTTGCATCATCACAGGATCATCAGGATTGATCGGCAGCGAATCGGTTGCTTTTTTTGCCGATAAGTTTGACAAGATTATCGGCATCGATAACAACATGCGACAAGTCTTTTTCGGCGCGAATGCTTCGACAGAATGGAATACGCAGAAACTGATGAAGGAAATCGACAATTTCGAACATCATGCGATCGACATCAGGAATGTATCTGATCTCGAAAAGCTATTCTCCAAATACAATTCAGATATCAAACTTATTGTCCATACCGCTGCCCAACCGAGCCATGACTGGGCGGCGCGTGAACCACTGACCGATTTTACCGTGAATGCCAACGGCACGCTGAACATGCTCGAAATGACGCGTTTGCATGCTCCGGAAGCTACGTTCATATTTACATCTACCAATAAAGTTTATGGAGACACGCCCAACTATCTTCCGTTAATCGAATTGGAGAAACGCTGGGAGATTGATGAATCGCATCCTTATTTTAAGGAAGGGATCGACGAGCAGATGAGCATCGACCAAACAAAGCATTCCTTATTCGGAGCTTCTAAAGTGGCGGCCGATGTTTTGGTGCAGGAATACGGAAAATACTTCGGGATGAAGACCGGGGTTTTCCGCGGCGGATGCCTCACCGGCCCGAACCACTCAGGAACGCAGTTGCATGGTTTCCTTTCCTATTTAATGAAATGCGCGATCACAGGCGACAAATACACCGTATTCGGATATCATGGCAAACAGGTGCGCGACAACATCCACAGTTGGGATTTGGTGAATATGTTCTGGCATTTTTATCAGAATCCGCGTCAGGGCGAAGTTTACAATGCCGGCGGCGGAAGGTTTTCAAATTGCTCCATGGCCGAAGCGATTGAAATGTGCGAGAAAATTACCGGGAAGCCGATGAATTACGAATATACCGAAGCCAACAGGATTGGCGACCACATCTGGTGGATCAGTGATGTTTCAAAGTTTAAGTCGCATTTTCCAGACTGGACATGGAAATACAACATCAATGATATCCTGAGCCAGATTTATGTCGCAACCAGCAATAAGAACTAGTTCAAATAACATCAGATAATTTTAAATATATCAATATGAACGTGAAGTATCTCCCAATGATTTTATTGATCCTGATTTTGGGTTCATGTAAAAACGCAACACCTATTGATGAACTTGAGGTTGAAAAAACACAGGTTGTAGACGATCCTTTCAAGGTTGTTTTAAAAGTGGTTTCCGAAAATGACGATGATGTTGCACTGTATTACACAACAGACGGAACGACAGATTTTAAACTTGATGCAATCTGGCAGGGAATACAAGGGAATTCGGCGGAACAGGAAGTGGTTTTTTCACTGCCTGCGGGAGTTAAGCCAACACAGGTACGATTCGATTTTGCCTTCAAAGACAAGCAGGAAAAACTTACAATCAAACAGGTAGCCTTCATAAACAATGGCAATACCCGAACGATTTCGGGAGATGAGCTTGGGGCGTTTTTCCGTGCGGATGTGACAAAGTGTACTTTCAATCCTTCCAGCGGAGTGGTAGAGCCAGTCATAAAAAATGGAAAAAAAGAAATGCCGTCAATTTATCCGCACGAAGCTGTACTGCGGCCGGAACTAGAGAAACTGGCCAAATAATCTGAGCGATTACCGAAAATAGACGAATGAAACTAAGCATTGTAATTCCTGCATACAACGAAGAAGAATCAATTACTGAGACCATCCAACAGATTGCTGAAGCCTTCGCAAAAGTGAACATCGATCACGAAATTCTTGTAGTCAACGATAATTCCAAAGACAGTACGCTGAAAGTGCTGGAAGGTTTATCGGAGCAGTATCCTGCGCTGAGGTTTGAAACAAACTTAGGCCCGAATGGTTTTGGTTATGCGGTACGATATGGGCTCGAGCGATTTTCAGGCGATTGTGTCGCGGTGATGATGGCCGATTTATCCGATTCGCCGTATGATCTTATCCGTTATTACACGGCAATGGTCGAAGGCAATTACGATTGTGTTTTTGGCAGCCGTTTTATCAAAGGAGGAAAAGTCATCGATTATCCGTGGGTCAAAAAGATCATCAACCGCATTGCGAACATGATTATCAGGACGGTGATGCGCATCAAATACAACGATACCACCAATGCGTTCAAGTTGTACAAACGCGAGGTTATCGACGGTGTTAAGCCCATATTGGCACCGCACTTCAACCTGACGATAGAGTTGCCGCTCAAGGCTATTATCCGAGGTTATTCTTATACGGTTGTGCCAAACTCCTGGACCAACCGTAAATACGGTGTTTCGAAGCTCAAGATAAAGGAAATGGGAAGCCGCTATTTCTTTATTTTGGTGTATTGCTTTGTTGAGAAATATTTTTCGAGAGGCGATTTTTACAGGAAATCATAATTATAGCTTACGAACATCGCTTTGACCATTATTATGAGAATAGTAGAAAAGATAAAAACAAATTGGGCATTGTCCGCAATTCTTTTGGCAGGGGCGATATTGAGGCTTTACCGCCTGAACTACCAAAGCGTTTGGCTGGATGAAATCCACACCCTCAATGATGCGAACCCGGCATTTTCTGCCGGACAGGTTTATGATTCTATCCTTATGGCCGATCCTCATCCGCCATTGTACTTTTACATCATCCAGATCCTGTTCAAAATATTCGGATACCTGCCGGTTGTGGCGCGGGCATTTTCAGCCATCGTAGGGATTTATACAATTTATGCCCTTTATAAATTTGGGAGAGAACTGGTCAATAAAAACACAGGATTGCTCGCTGCGGCGTTGTTGGCTGTCAATGGGTTTCACATTTACCACTCGCAGGATGCCAGGCCGTATTCACTTTTATGCCTCACGACCATACTGTCTTTCCTGTACCTGATCAGGTACATAAAACTACCGACACGCAAAAATGCTTTGCTTTATGGATTGTTTTCGGCGTTAATGCTTTATGGGCATTTCTTTAGTTTGTTCGCATTATTGGGACAGATGACGGTACTGGCTTTCTTTTTCATCATCTCAAAAGAAGCGAGGAAGCCCTTCCTTATCAATTCGCTTCTTGCCGGGTTGTTAATGGCAATATTGTTCATTCCGCCATCTCTAAAGATTTTTATTGTTGCCTCCAAAATCAAGAATTTTTGGATTCCCGCGCCTACTCCGGATGTATACACGCTGATCTTCTATGAATTTTTTGGTAATTCAGAAATTATCCTGTGCCTCTTTGGAATTATCATCACGTTGTACTTTATCAGGCTTGCAAAAGAAAAACCCTCCAAACCGGACTATGATTCGGTCACTGGCAATAAAAACGTCTTTAGCTTCATTTTACTGGCCGCTTGGATCATCACCGTGATTTTCATCCCGCTGGTACGATCCTATTTGTCGACCCCAATGATTATTGGACGGTATTTCATTAATGTCCTTCCGGCAATTTTAATCATTATCGCGGTCGGGCTTACGCAATTCAGGAATCAGGGAATCCGATTGGCCTTGCTGGGCATTTTGTTATTATTTTCAATCACTGATCTGATTATTGTAAAAAAATATTACAAAACAATTTGCAAGACCCAATTTAGGGAGGTAACAGAATTCATCGTTGACAACAACAGGAACAACGAGCCGGTAGTGACCAATCTTCCATGGTATTTGCCTTATTTCCTGAATACCGGAACACATAAGTACAACATCGTAGATAAAAAGCTCGATCCATACGTTTATGAAATGACGAAAGATTCAACCTTAAGGAAGCCGTTTTGGTACATGTCCGCACACGGTACACCATATAAGGTTGATGAATCGACCCAACAGTATCTTGATGAGCATTTTGTGGTGGAAAACAGTATTGATATGTTTGATGCATGGACAAAGCATTACGTACTTAAAACCGGTCAAACCACCATTGTCGATATTTCGAAATATAAGCCCCTAAAGGATAGTAATGGCGATCCGATTGAGTTTTGGGTCGATCAATTTGAAGTAAACCAAAAGGCTATTAAGATTCAGGGTTGGGCTTATCTCCGCGGCTGCGACTCACAAACGTCAAAGGTGCAGTTGGTGATGGTGCACAAAAAGAGGGCTACAAAAATAGAGGCGCAAATCTTCAGGCGGGATGATATTAAAAACGACCAGTTCAATGTGAGCAATTGTGGATTTTCTGCAGAGCTCGACCTTGCCGACCTGCCGACCGGCGAATACCGCCTGGGAATATATATCACAAACAACGTCACCAAGAAGGAAGGACTTGTCCTGACCAATAAAATTTGGAGAAAATGATTGTATTAAAGCAAAAAAAAAATATTTTTGCCGAAAACTAATAACATGAAAGCAAAACTTACACTGTTCCTTTTGGCAATATTAACTTTAGGCTCTTGTAAAAAAGAAGAGAAACCTGTTGAAACCGAAGCTAAGAAAGAAGAAGTACCGGCAATTTTTAAAGTTACTGTTGATGCCAACGTAAAAAAGGATGATGCCTTTCATTTATACTATTCTGAAGACGGAACCGATAATTTTTCTGAAGAAAGCTCAGTCTGGGTAGAATTCAAAGAATCTACTGACGGCAGCCAAAGTGTAGTGTTTAATCTGCCTGAAGCCGCAACTCCGACAAATCTGAGGCTTGACTTCGGAGTTAATAAAGAACAGGAAGACATTTTATTAAAAGGTATCAAGATGGAATACATGGGAAAAACCTTCCAGGTTAGCCCGGCCAACATGCTCCAGTACTTCAGGATCAACGAGCTCAATACCGTTTATGATGCACAAACAGGCATTATCAGCCCGGTGAAGACGCAAAAAGCATATACAGGTCCGTCGTTCTATGCGCTTCCGGCATTACAGGACGAAATCAACAAACTGGTCAAATAAAAATATAGCTAGTAAAAAGGCAATAAATGCAATGCCTCCAAAAGTCAGACACTATTTGGAGGCATTTTTTTATGGAAGAAAAAGTAAATCCGTCTACCGAGTTATCAAAAGACCAGGTTCAAATCTGATGAAATTGCAGCTTCACCCTATTTGGTCTTCACGGAAAATAAGCTTTAAATATTATATTTGTATGCTTTGATGTCACTGACTTTCTTTAATGTAAGTATTTAAATGAAGAAACGAATCCCCGTTATGCTGCTATTGACGATTATATCGTTGTATTCCTGCAGGGATTCATCAGAACGGATTACCCAAGAATGGGTTCCCGGCTCCGAAAAGAATTTCATAGTCGCCGTTGACGTAATTGTACCTGAAGATGATAATTTGAGTCTTTATTACCGGCTTAATGCCAAAGACGATTACAGGCAGAATAAACCCATTTGGAAAGCAGTAAAGGGAAGCGGTAAGATACAGGAAGTTGTATTTACACTTCCCGAAAAAGTTATTCCGCTTGAAATACGTCTCGACTTCGGCAACAATGAAGCACAGAAAGACATTTACATCAACCGGATCAAAATGATTTACAACCAAAATGCTTTCACGGCTCCCGGAACGTTGGTGTTTTCATATTTCAGGCCTGATGTAAGAAAAACGGAATTTGATGCCGCTACCGGAATGATCCGGGGAAAAATAATATCCGGAATCAGGCAATCTCCGTCCCTTTATCCTAAAGAAAAACTGCTCAGCAAACAGATAGAACTGTTGATTAAAGCATCGCAACCCAAATAAAGTATATTGTCAATCAACCCGATCCGATTATCTTACCAAAAGCTTTCAGGCATGTTAAGCAGCCGAAAAGCACGCGATTTTGCGATCTATGGCTTCGGACAGGCGGTTAATCTTATCAGTCCGCTGCTTGTCATACCGCATATTGTGGCGGTTTGCGGCGAATCGGGATTGGGAAAAGCCGGCGTTGGTTTTTCTTTTGCGTTGATTGCCATTGTTCTGGTTGACGCGGGTTCGTATATAAACGGCACGAAAGAAATTTCCATTTTCAGGTCAGACATCACCAAACTCGGCCAAAAGGTCGCGGATATTTATCTGGCGAAACTCATGCTGCTTGTTGCCGTGCTCACTATTTCGGTGCTTGTTATTTATGCGGTACCATTCTTTAGGCGCGACAAGCTACAGTTGTTGCTGAGTTTGCTGATCGTGGCAGGTCAATTTCTCAATCCGGCCTGGTTCTTTCAGGGGATTCAGAATTTTATATGGATTTCGGCTGTCAATGTGCTTTCCAAAATAATATATGTTGTCGCAGTATTCATGTTCATCAATGCGCCCGCCGATTATACCTATGTAAATGCTTTCCTGGGAATTGGCTCTATTGTAGCCGCTGTGCCGGGAATCATCTGGATGCGAAGCCGGTTCAAGATCTCTTTTTATTCGGCCTCACCGAAAAATGCTGTCGCCCTTATCAGGCAGGAATGGGTGCTTTCACTATCGCAACTATTCTTTTCGCTTTATCAATACGCGCCTATCATGCTGATTAGTTTTCTTTTGGGTGATCAGACTGCAGGGCAGTACAGGATTATCGATCAGGCCGTGATGATCTTCCGGACATACCTGCAGATGTTCTTTAATTTTATTTACGCAGACGTTTGTGCGAAGATTTACGAAAATATTACAGGCGGACTCAAAGCATGGAGAAAATATAATTATGCAAACACAGCTTTTATCCTGATCCTGTTGCTGCTGGTTTATTTTAATACTTCGCACATTTTGTTGTTCTTTAAGGTAGAACCGCAGGATATAGATATGATGGAAAACTATTTTAGGATCGGACTGCTGGTTCCGGTGGTGATGTGCGGATCATTTGCCCTGAAGCAATTGATGTTCGCCACCGACAAAAACAGGCAGTATATTATTATAACCGTCGCTTCCACCGTGGCAACATTTGCTATAATGGCATTACTGCTCAAAACTGCAGGCTTGAAGGGTGCCTTTATCTCAATATTGCTAATCGAGACTTCCATTATCATTGCTTACACAGCATCGCTACGGAAAATACTTTCTTCCCTTAAGGCGTAAATCAGCAAAGGAATGTTCTTTTTCGTAAAGATTATAGATTGCTTTTTATACTTTTATGCCCGAAAATGAAGCCCGGGCAGTGACTTTGCCTTCAGGATAGGCTTGTCCTCAAATAATAAGAATGTCGGAACCCATATCTATCTCTTTACCAAAAACTGATCGTCCTCAGGTGCTTTATCAGGCAACTTTGATTGCATGCGCACTGGTTTTGCTGGTAAACAGCTATGAGCTCACCTTCGCCATTTGGTTTCTATGTGCCGGACTCACTTTACGCCGTACTTATTCGCTCTCTTTTGCAAGATTGCTCCTTATACTCGTTGCCATCATTGCAGTCGCGTTTATTTCTTCCCTGTTCAGGGAATTCCAGGCTTTTAAATTCTTCCGCGACCTTGCATATCTGATGAAGCCTATCCTCGGGCTGCTCATTGGCTATAATTTTTGCAGGATACTTGGCAAAAAAGCACTCACTACCATTATATATGCGGGGCTTGCGTTGGCCGTGATCCATGTTTCAACACTTATTTTTTACTACGTTTTTGGTGGAATTAAAAACATGAATGCGTTGCGGCATCTCGGCGGCTATTTTGACGACCTTGAAGTTTATGTATTGATATTGCTCATTTTCCGCAAGAAACTCGCAATAGATATTTCACCCAAAATTGCTAAGGCTGCACTGCTTATCGTAGCGGTGTCTTCTTTCTTATACTTCGCGCGGACCAACATCCTTCAATTCCTTATTTTATTCGTGGCGATGAAAGGCTACCTGAGATTAACAAAGCGTTCCCTGCGTGTAGTGGCCATACTTGCGGTAAGCGTTATTGCCGCGTATACCGCAATTTATCAATCCAATCCACGCCGTGGCGGCAAAGGCCTCGAAGCATTTCTATATAAAATAAAGATTGCCCCGATCGAGCCGTTCAAGACAAAGATCAACGAAGATGACTGGAAGGATTTTAATGATAATTACCGGTCTTTTGAAAACATCATTACCGTCAGGCAAGTCACCGGGGCAGGATGGCCAACCACATTTTTTGGTAAAGGCCTGGGATCAACCATCGACATTGGAAGGGAAATGTGGACCAACGATGAAGAATACATCAGGTATATTCCAACGCTTCACAACGCATATATGTCGGTCTTTCTTAAAGCCGGGCTTGTTGGTGTACTCCTGACAATTATTTTTATTTATTATTTGTTCCGCCACACGAGGTCATACGATGAGCAAATCCGGCATTATAACTATATTCTGGTCGGAAGCGCCGTTTATCTGATTCTTTCCAACTGGGTATTTATGGGATTGTACCTGAAGCTCGACAACAAGTCGATCGTGCTCGGGGCGCTGTTGTGTTACCGTGGAATCCTGATCAAACAAAGTGAGGCAAAAGGGAATGAGTAAAAAAGAAAATATCAGGATATTTGTTGACTGCCATGTTTTTGACGGCGGATTCCAAGGCACACGGAGTTATATCAAAGGCCTTTATTCCGAACTTGTTAAAGACCGATCGAAGCAGTTTTTCCTGGCCTCGCACGATATTGAAAAGCTCAGGCTTGAATTCGGCCAACGCGAAAACATTACCTATGTCAGATATGCTTCAGCCAATAAGTTTTTCAGGCTGCTTGTCGAAACGCCCAGGCTTATCAAGACACACCGCATCGATTTTGCACATTTCCAATACCGTGTGCCGCCGATTAAATATTGCAAATACATCGTTACAACCCATGATGTACTGTTCGAAAATTTTCCTGAGTATTTCCCGAGGATGAACAGGCTTTCGAGCCTTGTTACCTATAAGTACAGCGCGAGAAAGTCAGAAATTGTACTAACCGTTTCGTCGTATGCAAAACAGGAAATTGCCGACCATCTCGGCGTGCCGGATTCGGTCATCACACCCAATGGGGTCGATGAACGATTTTTTGAAGATTATGACAAGCAGTTGGTCAGGCAAACAGTGAAGGAAAAATTCGGCCTCGATAATTACCTTATTTACATCAGCCGTCGCGAACCTCGCAAGAACCAGCATTTGCTCATGAAGTATTTCGCCGAGTGTAAGTTGTATGAAAAAATGCAGTTGGTTTTCCTGGGCCATGAAACCTTCCGCAACCGGGAATTTGATGCCGTTTGGAACAGCCTCGACGAAAATGCACGACAGAATACTTTGTTGATCGAGCACGTCGGACTTGACAATATGCTGTTGCTCCTGCGTGGTGCGAAAGCGTCCGCTTACCCGTCAATTGCCGAAGGTTTTGGGATTCCGCCGCTCGAAGCTGTTGCCGCCAGGATTCCGACAATTTGTTCGAACAAGACAGCGATGGCCGATTTTACGTTTTTCGGTGATGATTTCTTTGACCCGTACGATGAGAAGCAGTTCAAGGAAAAACTGCTCAAAGTCGCGACAGAAACCGCCGATGAAGCGCAACTTCAACGCCGCCGCCAAATTGTAAAGGAAACATACAACTGGCAGAATGCCGCGCGGATCTTCAACCGAGAACTCGAAAAATTCCTGTAATTTATTGGTTCTTAGCGGTAGCGCTTCCGAAAAATTTATTCTTTGTTTGTACCAGGAAATTGTAATTCTTGGCCAACTGCTTTTTCAGGAAAGACGCATCTTCTTTTGGAAACCAATCGGTTGTGCGCGGTGTTTCGATAATCCGTTCATGGATCTGGTAGGCATATGTCGCGACGGAAGTACGGTATCTTCCTTCGGGAAAATTCGTCATATCATAGCCATGGAGCGAGTAAGGCGCACATTGCTGGACGATCAGCCTGTTGAACGGAACATCAATTTCAGTTTCCTCATTGGTTCGAAGATCCTTGATCTTTAGACCGCCTCTGTATTCAGGCTTCCAGTCTTTATTGAGGTAAAGCAGCAGGTTGAGTTCGCGGTACCAGTTCTTGTTTATGGGATGATAATTAAAATCGAGGTGCATGTCCAGGAAAGAGTTTTTCTTTCCCTGATGTAACCCGCCGCCAAAGTTTTTCGGATCTACAAAAGTCTTTTTTGCAGTAATGAAACTCAGGATTTTGTTGAACCGCTCCGAGGCGAGGTCATCATAAAGTTCCTTCAGCTCAGGACAGATTTCCTTATAATTCGACTTTTCGAACTTGTTATTTGCAAAAGCATAATCGCGGCTTTTGTTATTCAGCTCAGGAATACTGTCGTAAGCTTTGGTGAGTTTTGCTTCATCACAGAAATTGTCTATCACCAGATGCGGGAAAGGCTGTGCGGTCAAATATTTTAAACGTAAGCTGTCGAGGTTGTTCTCAAGAAAGTCGAAATTAATCATGTACTGCCAGAATTATGATGTACAAAAGTAGAAATTATTGATTAACTGGGACATGAAATAAATCATTTAACAATTACCCGATATTTCCCAGCCATTTGGTCATTGAAAATAAAACCCGACATACATCGCCCATAGGTATAAAAATGTATTTTTGCCGCTAAGAAAACTGGTTGATGAAGATAGCCATATTAGGAACCCGTGGCGTGCCCAATTACTACGGCGGGTTTGAGCAATTTGCAGAATTTTTTTCAGTATATCTTGTCGGCAAAGGACACGAGGTCTACGTTTACAATTCGCACAATCATCCTTTTCAGGAGAAATCATTCCATGGGGTGAACATCATCCATAAGAACGATCCCGAGCATAAATACGGGACATTCGGGCAGTTCATCTACGATTACAATTGCATCATGGACTCGAGGAAGCGCGATTTCGATATCATCCTGCAACTTGGCTATACCAGCAATTCCATCTGGTTTTTCCTGCTTCCGCGGAAATCATTCATCATCACCAATATGGACGGGCTGGAGTGGAAAAGGTCAAAATATTCCCGACCGGTACAGCAATTCCTCAAATTTGCGGAAAGGCTCGCGGCAATCAGCAGTGATTGTCTTGTCGCGGATTCACTCGGAATACAGAAATTCCTGAAGCAGCAGTACAATAAAGAATCGGCTTATATCGCTTACGGCGCACATCCGTTCAATGCTCCCGACGACAAGATCCTGGAAGGGTACAATGTTGAAAAATACAACTACAACATGATCATGGCGCGGTTCGAGCCCGAAAACAACCTCGACATGGTTCTGGAAGGCGTTGCGGCGCACGAAGCAAAAACTCCGATCCTTGTGGTTGGAAATCACGAGACGCGATACGGAGGCTACTTAAAAAACAAATTCGCCGGGCATGGGAACATTCGCTTTATTGGCGGACTTTATAACTTGTCTCACTTAGACAACCTGCGGTATTATTCCAATATCTATTTTCACGGACATTCTGTCGGAGGAACCAATCCGTCCCTTCTTGAAGCGATGGCATCACAGGCCCTGATCGCAGCACATAACAACGATTTCAACCGTGGTATTCTGGGCGATAATGCCTATTATTTTTCCAATGCGCGGGAGGTTACAAAAATTCTGGCGTCAATCAGAAAAAATGATAACTTGCCGCTGGTCCAACGAAATTATCAGGCAATTGTAAACGACTTCAACTGGGAAAAAATTAATGGCGAATATCTGCAACTGTTTGAAGAACGCTTATCAGGATTTAAAGGAAGAAAATAAACGGCAGCCTACCTTTATTTTCATACTGATTGTATTGCTGGCCATTCCGCTTCCCTATGCATTCAACAGCATTGCACTCGGGCTTCTGCTGCTGGCCGCGCTGCTGAATTTCAGAAAATTTAAGTTTAGAATGTCCCTGAGCCTTGGATTGCTCCCGGCGCTGTACGTCCTGATGGCCATGTCCTATTTCTGGTCCATCGATTCCCGCGCGACGCTCACCGCACTTTCCAAAGAACTACCGCTGCTGTTATTACCTCTTGTTTTTATGTTTACCGGGGCGTTGGCAACACAACAACGCATTAAACTGCTGAAGTACTACAGTTGGGGAATGTGCCTCTATGCCGTATTTTATTTATTGCAGGCTACAGTTCGTTATCTGGTATCATTTGATAAAGAAGTTTTTTTCTACCACGGCTTGGTATCGCTCGATGTCAATGCAATTCATGTTTCGGTGTATTTTGCAGTAGCTTTCTTTTTCTTTTATACCAGGAAGCTAAAATCGGTTTTTGAATGGCTTGCCGCCTTATTGCTATTTTGCCTGATCTTTCTTTTGTCGTCAAAGAACATCATCATTGTTTTCTTGCTGCTGCTGCTTGTATATCATCTGGCTTATTCCGAAATGCGCCGCAGAAGCCGTGCGATTGCAGTTGCCGTAATTTTATTATTTACCGCTTCACTCGCCTGTGTAGGCAAAATCAGGAACCGCTTTGAAATTGAGTATGCCACCATGACCACTGATGCGACGGTGAATGAAGAAATCAGCCAAGGTGATGCAAAAGTCTACAACGTGAGCCTTCGCCAGGCGTGGTTTCAGGAGGAATTTAAAGGGAACGACTTTTTCCCCGGTGCGGCATTACGTGTTTTTCAGGTGCGGATATTTACTGAAATGCTACAGCAAGACAACATTTTCTGGACCGGATACGGGCTGAATGCTTCTTATCCGAAAATCAAACAAAAAGTGATCGACCACGGGCTATATCTCGGCGACGGCAAGAATCCCGGTTACCAAAGCCTGAACTTCCACAACCAATACATTCAGAATTTTGCCGAACTAGGGTTTCCCGGGCTTCTGTTACTGCTGGTTATCCTGGGCTCAAATCTTAAAAACACCCTGAAATCAAAAGATTTTGTCCATATTTCTTTTGCAGTTCTTATGATAAGTTTATTTTTGACAGAATCATTTTTATGGAGACAAAGAGGCGTTACTTTTTTTACGATGATGTACTGCCTGCTGAACTCAGGATTATTTCCTGCCCCGAAAAATACAAAAGACTGATATGAAGAGAATTCTGATTACCGGAGCGGCCGGATTCCTTGGCTCGCACCTTTGCGACCGTTTCATTGCCGAAGGCTATTATGTTATTGGAATGGACAACCTTATCACCGGCGACCTGAAAAACATCGAACATCTATTCAAAAACCAGTACTTCGAATTTTATCACCACGATATCACCAAGTTTGTCCATATTCCGGGGAATCTGGATTACATCCTTCATTTTGCTTCTCCGGCGAGTCCGATCGATTATCTCAAGATCCCGATCCAAACCCTGAAAGTCGGTTCTCTCGGAACCCACAATCTTCTTGGGCTGGCGCGCGTAAAAAATGCCAGGATACTAATCGCATCTACATCTGAAGTCTACGGAGATCCGCTGGTGCATCCGCAAACTGAAGAATATTACGGGAATGTCAACACCATCGGACCCCGCGGTGTTTACGATGAGGCAAAACGTTTTCAGGAATCGATCACAATGGCCTATCATACTTTCCACGGCGTTGAAACCCGTATTGTGAGGATATTCAACACCTACGGACCGCGAATGAGGCTCAATGACGGTCGCGTTATCCCTGCTTTTATCGGGCAGGCGCTGCGTGGCGAAGACCTCACAATTTTTGGCGACGGATCGCAAACGCGTTCTTTTTGCTATGTCGACGATCAGGTTGAAGGCATCTTCAGGCTCCTTCACAGCGATTACAACCTTCCGGTGAACATCGGGAATCCGAACGAAATTACGATCCGCGATTTTGCAGAAGAAATTATCAAGCTCACCGGTACCCAACAAAAGGTAGTCTACCATCCGCTTCCGATAAACGACCCGATGCAGCGGCAGCCGAACATCACAAAAGCAAAGGCGATTTTAGGATGGGAACCGAAAGTGTCGCGCGCCGAAGGAATGAAAATCACTTACGAATATTTTAAATCTTTATCTACAGAAGAACTCCTTAAAGAGGAACACAAAGATTTTACCGGCTATATTCACTAATATGGTTGCAGCCCAGACAGGAAGATATTCTAAATACATCAGGCCCATCAACGTTTGTATTGACCTGAGCGTAATTACAATTGTATCTTTCTATCAATTTGCCGAGCTGAACCTTAATACGGGCACCTACCTGAGCTATCAGGCGCTTTGCTGGATACTTATCGCTTACTTTATTAAATTTTACAGCGTTTACCGCTTTACCACGTTGGTGGAAATACTCTCGAAACTTGTCAAACAGAGCGTGATTTTCCTGTTGGTAGTAATCGCTTTTTTCCCTTTTTCAAAGCAATCGATATTCAGCGGACGGGCCATCGCAGTATTTATGGTCATCAGCATTTGTCTGATCACGACCGCAAAGTTTCTACTGTTTTATTATCTGAAAAAATACCGTATCGTTACCGGAAGCAATTTCAGGAATGCCGTCATTATCGGCTATACGCCCGAAGCGATCCGACTCAAGGAGTTGTTTATGACCCGGAACGACTATGGTTACCGTTTCCTGGCGTTCTTTTCAGACAAGAAGACAAATCCTCACATTCAGGGGCGCGTTGACGATATCAAGCAGTTTGTCCTGGACCATAAAGTTGACGAAATTTATTGTTCACTGAATGAGATATCGAACGAGCAGCTCAAGGACCTTGTCGATTTTGCAGATGAAAACAACCGCGCGATTAAATTCATTCCAGATACAAAAGAGATATTTTCGAAGAACCTGAAGATAGATTATTACGAGTTTTTCCCCGTTCTTTCCCTGCGGAAGACCACGCTTCACGACCCGGTGACACAGGTGATGAAGCGGACATTCGACATCATGTTCTCTCTTTTCGTAATGGTTTTCCTGCTTTCGTGGCTGGTGCCGATTTTGGCGCTTCTTATCAAAATTGAATCAAAAGGGCCGGTTTTCTTTAAACAGGGAAGGCCCGGAATAAACGAGAAGGAATTTTTCTGTTATAAGTTCCGCTCGATGAAAATAAACAAGACAACGGAAAAAGAAGCTTCTAAAAACGATCCTCGCGTAACCAGGATCGGCCGCATCATGCGAAAAACCAGTATCGACGAGATGCCGCAGTTTCTCAACGTGTTGCTGGGCGACATGTCGGTTGTTGGGCCGAGGCCGCACTTGTGGTCACAAAATAAAGCTTATGGTAACCGGATCAAGAAATATATGGTGCGCCATTATGTAAAACCCGGCATCACCGGGCTGGCACAGGTAAGAGGTTATCGCGGCGAGATTGAAACCGATGAAGATATGATCAACAGGATCAAGTTTGATGTTTTTTATATCGAGAACTGGTCGGTTTTCCTTGACCTGAAGATTATCGTTCAAACGGTGATCAACATCTTCCGCGGAGAAGAAAAAGCATATTAAAAAACGCCTTCGCCAATCAGCATCTGCATCTGCTTCTCGAGATTGAAATTATCCGACGCATGTTGTAAGATCCGGCGCTTCATTTGAAGAAGCTGTTCCCTGTCGACCGCTGCAATTTTAGTCAATTCCGAATTTAATGCGGCAAAATTTCCCACCGGGGCAATCCATCCAAGATTATTGCTTGCCACAATCTGTTCGCCTTCGCCTCCGCCAAAATACAGCACCGGGATTCCAAGCGCAGAATATTCAAAAATCTTCGAAGGTACCGATCCATAGATCCGCATCTTTAAAGGAACAAATGCCACGTCGAATTCCTTCAGCCTTTCAAGCAGCACATCGCGTTTGAGCATCCCATGAAACCTGATATTCTTTTTCGGATGCGCCGCGATATAAGCCTCGATGGGTTTCCTTTCGGCGCCGTCCCCGAAAATATGGAATTCAACATGAAGCCCGGAAGTATGAATGTGTTCACAGGCATCAAGTACGCCTTGCGCGACACCAAGCAATCCCGCATAAAATATTTTGATGGATTGGTTTGCGGCTTTTGAATATTGCGGCATAACCGATTTATGCTCAGGGAAATTCCGATAAAGAAAACCTGTTTTGCCACTGCAGATGGTCTTCACATGGGTAAGTATTTCTTCCGATTGCCCAAGGATGATTGTCGCATTTTTATAAATGCATTGCTCCAGGAAAATAAAAACCTTGTGCGAAAAGGAGCCATATTTCATCGCGCCCAGTTCAATGGCAGCAGAAGGCCAAAGATCCGACACATTGAGTATGATTTTTTTGCGCTTCAAAGAAAGGATCATCACACTGATGAATGACAACATCAGCGGCGGTGATTGCACAACGACCTTCTTCGGTGTCCTGGAAAATAGCAGGTAAAATTTCAGGCAGACGGCAAAAGATAAAATCGATAGAATTCTTTTCAGCACATTTTTGCTGTTGCTCGGATAGATCCACAGCCTCTTTACTGTTATCCCATCGATATTTTCGGTAACTGAAAAACGGCCTCGATAACCCTGAAAAATCCTGCCTTCCGGATAATTCGCCAACGGGCAAACTACCGAAACCTTATACCCGTTTTGTTTTAGCTTGAGGGCGAGCTGCTCGATCCTGTTGGCAGCCGCGCCTTTTTCAGGCGGATAATAATTCGAGACAATGAGGATCTCTTCCATTATTTCGCAAGAAGGATTTCAATAATTCTCTCAGATGCCTTTCCGTCCCAAAGTTCAGGAATCCCACTTTCACGATGCCCGTTTTGCAGGAACGCAGCATATTCTTTTTCCAGATTTTCAAAAGTAATCCCAACCAGAGTATTTGTTCCGATGGATTGCGTTTCGGGGCGTTCAGTATTTTCGCGCATAGTAAAGCACGGAATGCCGAGTACGGTGGTTTCTTCGGAGATTCCGCCCGAATCTGTAATCACAGCAAAACAGTTTTTAATGAGGTACATGAAATTCAGGTAGCCCTGCGGTTCCACAAAAGTAATGTTGCTAAATTGAGTATTTGTATTTTCTAAAATGGCTTTGGTGCGCGGATGAACCGGAAACACAACTTTTTTATCTCTTGACATGTCATCAATTCCTTTCAAAAGATTCACCAGCGATTGTTCCTCATCGACATTTGACGGCCGATGAAGCGTAAGGACAATATAGTTTTCAGGCAGAAGCTCCAGATCATCCCAAAACAGCGGTGGAGAAATCCGGTTTAAGTTCTGCAGCAGCGTATCGATCATGACATTCCCTACGAAATGGATTTGGTCTTCTTTTGCGCCATATTTCTTCAGGTTTTCCGATGCTGTAATTGATGTTGTAAAGAAATAGTCAGTGATGCTGTCGGTTACGATGCGATTGATCTCTTCCGGCATCCGCATATCGCCTGAGCGGAT
This sequence comes from Flavobacterium sp., assembly GCA_036399795.1. GTDB lineage: Bacteria > Bacteroidota > Bacteroidia > Flavobacteriales > Flavobacteriaceae > Flavobacterium. Next base: position 388,342 of record DASWML010000024.1, on the reverse strand, counting down.
TCCGGCTTCAACATGCGCCACCTCAATATTCATTTTTTTCGCGACAATCGCACACGCCATGGTTGAATTTACATCGCCAACAACAAGCACAAGATCACTTGGATTAACCGTCAGTTCCTGTTCAAAAGCGATCATAATTGCCGCCGTTTGCACACTTTGCGAGCCACTTTTGACTTCGAGATTGCTGTGCGGATGCGGAATATTCAGTTCTTCAAAAAAAGTATCACTGAGGTTTTTATCGTAATGCTGGCCGGTATGAACCAGCCGGTAACTGATATTACAGCCTTCCTGTTGCCGCTTTTCAATGGCTTTGATGATTGGGGCAATCTTTATAAAATTAGGCCTGGCGCCGGCGACAATAGTAATTTTCATTCCTAGGTTTTGATTAGCGAAACGAATTGCTTCAGCTTTCCGCTGCTGCCTCTCTCGAGTTTTTCACGGCGGTGCCAGATGAAGTTCAATCCGGGCTCGAGATAGTCCGCCATGATGTTGTTCATCTTCCTTATTTCAGGATCATTTAGCGGCGATTCGCTGGTATATTCGATTTCAAAAGTATCTAATTTAGTCTGTTTAATGACAAACTCCTTTACATTTCCCTCGTCGTTAAAAAGATTTTTGGTGATGGAATAAAATGTCATTCCCGCAGGCTTTTTTCCGCTCGGCAACACCGCGACATCATTTGTACGGCCGGTTAATTTTTTGAGGATTGGTTTTTTCGCCGTGCTGGTTTGAGCAAGTATACCATAATCGCCAACCTCGTAACGGATCATTGGATGGGCTTTGTTGTAAAGTGATGTGACGACGAGCTTTCCTTCCGACCCGTTTGAAACCGGATTGTTATTCTCATCGAGAACTTCGACAAATAAAGTTTCGGCATTGACCAGCCATCCATCATCCGGATTTTCAAAAGCAATCACATCAAGTTCGGATGCGCCGTATTCGTTTACGACCGGTACGCCGAACCGGGTTTGCAAGAGCAGTCTGTCGTCGTCAAATAACATTTCTGATGTTGTGATGCAGACTTTCAGCGTCGGGCAAATATCTTTCAGGATGAGGTTGTTCTTCCGAAGGTATTTTGCCAGCAGTACGATCGAGCTTGTATAGCCGTTGATGTAGTCGAATTTTTTCCTGCTGAAGAGCGACACCATTTCCGCAAGCGCGGCATCCGATAAATCAAAAATATTAAAACGATAGCGGCTGCTCATAAAATCTTTGAGCCGAAGCATTTTGTTGGGAATGAAATCCAGCGGCATTCCATAAAAACGAGCCTGGAACGAATGGTTGAAATCGATCCCGTACCATGCAAACCGGCGCATGATGTTGGCCCAGATGAGCGCATGGCAGAACTTGTCTTTTGCAAAAACAAACGGATCGCCACTTGAGCCAGAGGTTTTATTAATGTAGACATTTTTTGTAGAAAAACCTTCTGAAAGACGCTGTGGCAGCGGTTGCTGGAAGTCGGATTTCTTCATCACGGGCAGCTTTTCCCAACTTTGGAACCGGCTTCCGGCAATGCTTCTGTAAAAAGGATTGCGGGCAAGATGGTACTCTGCAATTTCCTTCTTTCTGTCTTCGGTAAATGCAGAAAAATCACTTTCCGGAACGGCCAGAATCTGCTGCAGTTGTTGCTTTGCGGCATCGATCGGGAATCCATTCAGCTTCAGCGAAATATCGAAAAGTCCGGCCACAGGATTAAATTTTTCCAAAAGTAACACTTACACCCAAGTAACAGTAAATGCCAGTTAAGTTTTTAAAAATTAATTCTTTTTTACGCGCAAAGCCAGTATTTTTGATGTCCAAACAACAACACAATGACGATCCTATTGCTTGGCTCCGGCGGACGGGAGCACGCGTTTGCCTGGAAAATGCTGCAGAGCCCGCTTTGTTCACAACTTTTTGTCGCTCCCGGAAATGCAGGAACGGCTTCCATCGCTAAAAATATCGAGATCAGCCCGACCGACTTCGAAGCCATAAAAGAATTTGTGCTTCGCGAGCATGTCGGAATGGTCGTTGTCGGTCCCGAAGATCCGCTCGTAAAAGGGATTTATGATTTCTTTGCCGAAGATGTTCAGCTAGCCGAAATTCCGGTGATCGGGCCATCGCAACTTGGCGCGCAGCTCGAAGGCAGTAAAGAATTTGCGAAAGAATTCATGGTCCGCCATAAGATACCGACCGCAGCTTATGAAAGTTTTACCCGCGACACTGTTGAAGAAGGTTGTAAATTCCTTGAAACACTCCGACCGCCATTTGTTTTAAAAGCTGACGGACTCGCAGCCGGGAAAGGCGTCCTGATTATTAAAGAACTTGCAGAAGCAAAGCACGAACTTCGGAACATGCTTGTCAATGAAAAATTCGGTGCCGCAAGCTCAAAAGTTGTGATCGAGGAATTCCTTGATGGAATTGAACTCAGTTGTTTCGTTTTGACGGATGGGCTGACATACAAAATCCTTCCGACAGCAAAAGATTACAAACGCATTGGCGAAGGCGATACCGGATTGAATACCGGCGGAATGGGCGCTGTTTCCCCGGTTCCGTTTGCTGATAAAGTCTTGATGCAGAAAATTGAGACCCGCATTGTAAAGCTGACAGTTGAAGGTTTGCAAAAAGATGAAATACCGTATAAAGGATTTATTTTCATCGGACTCATAAATGTTCAGGGCGAGCCGATGGTGATTGAATACAATGTCAGGATGGGCGATCCGGAAACTGAAGTCGTCATCCCGAGACTGAAATCAGACCTTGTGGAAATGTTCCTTGCCGTCGCCAATGAAAGATTGTGGGAAACAGCGTTGGTTTGTGATGAACGGAGCGCGGCGACGATAATGCTGGTGTCTGGCGGTTACCCGGAAGAATATCAGAAGGGGAAATTAATTACAGGCCTTGATGATGTTGCTGATTCGCTGGTTTTTCATGCCGGAACCAAATCGGCCAATGGAGCGGTTTTTTCAAATGGCGGCCGCGTGCTTGCCGTGACTTCTTACGGAAATGATTTTGAAGAAGCCATAAAAAAATCGTATCAGAGCATCAGTAAATTGAGCTTCGATACGATGTATTACAGAAAAGATATCGGTTTTGACCTACTTCAGGAATGAGTGTGCCGTAGTATCCTGGTTTTCTTCATTTCTTTCTTCAAAAAGCCTGAGCTGCTTTACCCAATAAACAGTAAAGATCGCACAGATGATCATGAAGATCCAGTTGATGATGTTGGCAGCAAACCATGAAGATAATTCAAGTCTGCGCAAGGCATCCAGGGGTACGAATAAAAAATCAACAAATAAAGTCTGTATTCCCTCAAAAAATGCTCTCATTTCTAAAAGTGTTATATTTACAGATACAAAAGTATAAAAAGTCCGTATGATAACAAGCCTTTTCAGAAAATCTACGCCATTTAATTACGGGTTTGTCATCATTACGGTTCTTGTCTCGTTCGGTTTGTATCAGGCCGGGCATTCACAACCGGAAACAGTAGTGCCGTTTTGGATGAGCCGCATCGGAATTCTCGTGGTGATATTTGCATCGCTGTTTATAGTAAATTTTGTTGTAAAGAAGAACGACCTGAGCAAAGACAGCACATACGCGGCTTTTTTCTATATGATGCTGCTGTTGTTCTTCCCATCACTGCTCGTTAATCCTAACCTGATGCTTGCCGGGTTTTTTATTCTGTTGGCGCAGCGCAGGATCATTTCGATGCATTCGTTCAAAGCAACCAAGGAAAAGATTTTTGATGCATCACTATGGATATTCGTAGCCTCACTATTTCATTTTTGGAGCATCGCTTTTATCCTTTTGGTCTTTATCTCCATTTTCTTCCACGTGTCGCGCGACTACCGGAATTATATCCTGCCATTTATTGCGTGTTTTGCCATTACAATGGTTTTCCTTTTATATGCAATGGCTTTTGATAAATCGATCATTGCTGAAACGATCAACAGGATGAAAGCCGACTGGTCGATCGATTATTTCACCGACAATTCGCAAAATATTGCTTTATCGGTTTATGCCAGCATCGCCCTGTTCTTTCTTGCATCAATGATCCTTACGCTGCCCGGAAGGCCGCTTGTGCTGCAGGCATCTTATAAAAAAATTGTCGCATCTTTTTTATTGGGCGTATTCATTTTTGTAGTATCGCCGAACAAAACAAACGAAGTCCTGATTTTTACCTTCGCCCCGTTGGCTTTTATGGCAACCAGCCACATGGAGCTTCCGCAGAACCGCATCACCCAGGAAATAACCATGGCAATTTTTATCCTGTGCGGAATCTTCCTGTTCTTTCTTCAGTTATAATTTGCTTCCGTAGGCAAGATCGCCCGCATCTCCGAGTCCGGGAATGATGTAACTGTGCTCATTTAGTTTTTCATCACGGGAAGCAATCCACAAATGACAATCGGCCGAAAGATGCTTTTCAAGGTAATCAATACCTTCAGGCGCAGCAATGACTACGGCAATATGGACACTTTTTGGCGTTCCTCTTTGAAGGAGCTTGTTGTACACGGCAACCATCGATTGTCCTGTTGCCAGCATCGGATCTACAAGTAAAAGGCTTTTATCGTTGATGTCGGGAATTGCCTGATATTCGACAAGAATATCAAAATAATCATTGTCATGTTCAGGATAATGCCTGTATGCTGAGACAAATCCGTTTTCGGCATCGTCAAAATAATTCAGGAAACCGAGATGCAACGGAAGTCCGGCCCGTAAAATAGAGCAGAGGACAATTTTATCGGCAACGCGTGAACTTTGCTTTATCCCCAGCGGCGTTTGTATTTCAACAGGGTTGTAGTCGAAGCCTTTGCTCATTTCAAGTGCCATGACTTCGCCAATGCGTTCAATGTTGCGCCTGAACCGCATGCTGTCGTTTTGCACCGAAACATCGCGTATCTGGCTCAGGAAATGGTTCAGTACGCTCGGGGTTTCAGTCAGGTCATGGATGTGCATCGGGGTTGTTGGAATTTGTTGGTGGTAAAAGTATAAAAAGTATCTTTGCCTTTTAAACAGCAACCTATGTTTTCACAACTTGCCTTTTCGGTTTTCGAGCAAAGTATCCACGATTATCACGTGTACGATAACGTCGATCAGCCGGTAAATAATCCGTATCCGAAAGAAAAAATCGAACATTTATTATATCTCAAGAATTGGATAGATACGGTACAATGGCATTTTGAAGACCTGATCCGTGATCCGCAGATCGATCCTGTTGCGGCGCTGAAACTAAAAAGGCGTATCGATGCATTCAATCAGGAGCGAACCGACATGGTGGAATATATCGACAGCTATTTTCTCCAGAAATTCAAAGACGTAAAGCCAAAAGAAAATGCAAAGATCAATTCGGAAAGCCCGGCCTGGGCAGTTGACCGTTTTTCGATCCTGGCGCTAAAAATCCACCACATGCGTGAAGAAGCGGTACGCGCCGATGCTTCACAGGAACACCGTGATGCGTGTCATGCCAAACTCAGCATACTTCTCGAGCAGCGTGCCGACTTGTCAAAAGCAATCGACGACCTGCTTGCCGATATCGAATCGGGCGACAAATACATGAAAGTGTACAAACAGATGAAAATGTACAACGACGAGGCGCTTAACCCGGTGTTGTATCAGGGAAAAAAATAATTGTCCGTTTTGAAGGGCAAAATCAATCATATAGCCGTCATCCGGTTCTCCGCTCTCGGGGATGTCGCGATGACGGTTCCTGTTATAAACGCTTTTTCCAAGCAGCATCCGCAGGTAAGAATCATTGTTGTTTCGAGGCCGTTCTTTAAACCAATGTTTGCCGGACTGGCGAACGTTACTTTTTTTGAAGCCGATCTCAGCGGAAAGAACAAAGGATTTTTGGGGCTTCACCGTCTGTATAAAGAATTAAAGCGGGACAATATTGATGGTGTTGCCGATCTTCATAATGTATTGCGGTCTAAAATCATCAGCAGTTTTTTTTCGATTGGCGGAATAAAAACAGCCACAGTCGATAAAGCCCGAGCAGAAAAGAAAGCGCTTGTGCGTGTGGAAAATAAAATATTTCAGCCGCTGAAACCCATTACGCAGCGTTATGCCGACGTGTTTGGAGATTTAGGATTTCCGCTGAATCTAGATGATCAGGCGTTGCTTCCCAAGCGCGAGATTTCAGCGGAAACGTTAAATATTACAGGAATAAAATCAGGAAACTGGATCGGAATCGCCCCATTTGCCAAACACGAAGGCAAGGTTTATCCAGCGGAATTGATGCAGCAAACCATTAATTATCTTTCAGAAACAGGCAGATTCAAAATATTCCTTTTCGGTGCCGGAAAATATGAATCGGGACAGCTCGATGCCTTTGCCCAAGGGAAATCCAATGTGATAAATATTGCAGGCCGATTGTCTTTTTCGGAAGAATTGAGCCTTATCAGCAACCTCGATGCAATGCTTAGCATGGATTCCGGAAATGCGCATCTTGCCGCAATGTTTGGCGTTCAAACCGTAACGCTTTGGGGTTCGACACATCCTTACGCCGGATTTGCGCCTTTTCTTCAGCCGGATGAAAACGCAATGGTTTCCGACAGGGAGAAATTCCCGAATCTTCCCACATCGATCTATGGAAATAAAAAGGTTGAAGGATATGAAGATGCCATGAAAACGATTTCCCCGGAATCAGTTGCAGAAAAAATCAGGAACGTGCTTAAAAACCTGAATTAGTTAAACATCGTCATAGTTTACAACAAGTTCTTTTGATGTTGGATGTGCCTGGCAGGTCAGGATTAATCCTTCTGCAATTTCAGCATCTGTCAGGATCGCGTTTTTCTTCATTTCGGCCGAACCGGTTGTAATCCGCGCGAGACAACTGCTGCAAATTCCGCCCTGGCAGGAATAAGGCGCATCAAGCCCTTGCTTCAAAGCAGCTTCAAGAATGGTCTGCTTTTGCGACATTTCGAAAGTGGTTTCCTCATCATCAACTGTAACCGTTATTTTGGTGTGGCCTTCGACTGAAGTATCAATCTCATTCTCTTTCTTGGGTGCAAAGAACAATTCAAAACGGATGTCCTTCTCACGGATATTATGCTCACGCAAAACAGTGCTTGCCGTATTAATCATTTCTTCAGGGCCGCAGAGGTAAAATTTATCAAATTCGATTTCCTTATAGCGGTTGTTGAGGATAAAGTTCACGGTTGAACGGTCTATCCTTCCGAATAAATGTCCCTCAATTTTCGATTGACTGAATACAAAATGAACAAAAAGCCTTCCTGTATATTGTAGCTGAAGGTCGTGAAGATCCTGATGAAAAATCGTCTGTTCCGGGGTTTTGTTTCCGTAAATCAGGACAAACGTGCTTTGCGGCTCGCTTTCCAGAACAGATTGCATGATTCCCATTACCGGGGTGATTCCGCTTCCGGCACAAAATGCAGCATAATTCTTTACATGCGAAGCATCGGGTTCAAAAATGAATTTTCCTTCCGGCGTGCCTACTTCAACCACATCGCCCGCTTTTAACTGTGAATTTGCAAAAGTTGAAAAAGAACCGACCTTCACCGTTTTTATGGCAATGCGAAGATCACCGCTTTCAGGGGAGGAACAAATCGAATAAGCGCGGCGGATTTCCTCTCCATCGAGGGTGAGTTTCAGGGTTACATATTGTCCGGCGATAAAGGAATAGTTCGGCTTTAGTTCCAAAGGGACGTTAAACAGGACCGAAACGGCCTCGGGTGTTTCCCTTCTGACTTCTTTTATGCTGAGTTTGTAGAATGATGACATGCAGAAAAATTTCCTGCAAAAGTACGAAAAAAGGCAAAACCGCCGAAATGCGTAAGACGAGGTTTTCCTGCGGTGACATGTAACTTTTTTATACATTTATTGCCTCATCTGCAAAACGACTTTATGTTTAGAAAATTCCTGATGCTCGAATGGCGCGCCTTCCGCCGATCGGCATCTTTTTCGGCAAATCTGGCCATAAAAATATTGATGGGGCTGGCCGCGCTGTATTTTGCGGCTGTTTTCCTGATCTTGGGTACAGCAGCATTTTACATGATACGCGACAGTGGTTATGGCGACCCGTTATTCTTCATTAACAAATTCCTGATTTATTACTTTCTTCTTGACCTGATCATCAGGCTGTTCCTGCAGAAAATCCCTGTGATGAACATCCGGCCGATGCTTGTGCTTCCCATCAGGAAACCCGTGATTGTAAGATTCGCTTTAGGGAAATCGGCATTGTCGTTTTTCAATTTCCTTCACTGGTTTTTCCTCACGCCGTTCTTTATCGTCCTGCTGATTGAAGGTTATGATCCCGTGGGTGCGGTTTGTTGGTTTGTCGGGATGTTGTCGTTGATTTATGCCAATAATTTCCTGAACATCCTCATCAACAATAAAGACCATCTTTTTGTGGTGTTTATAGCCGTGGTCGCGGCATTTGCGGGTTTGCAGTATTATAATGTTTTTGATGTTACGGTGTACACTGCAGTCATTTTCGATGCGCTATACAGAATTCCGTTGACACTGATTATAGCGGTTGGGATACTTGCGGCACTTATATTTGGCACATACAGGTTCTTTATGTCGAACCTTCATCTTGATACCGGATTGGCTAAAAAAAGCGAAGTTGCGAAAACCGAGCAGTTCGAATGGCTGGACCAACTCGGCACACTCGGGACGTTCCTTAAAAACGACATCAGGCTGATCAAGCGAAACAAGCGTTCACGGATGACCATTTTTATGAGCATCCTGTTCATTTTTTACGGGCTGCTGTTCTTCTCCAATGCCATTGAGGTTTACAACAACCCGACCATGCACATGTTTGCGGGAATTTTTGTAACAGGCGGGTTCCTGTTCACTTTCGGGCAGTTTGTTCCAAGTTGGGACAGCGCATATTATCCGCTAATGATGACACAGAACATCCCGTATCGCGGCTATCTGAAATCTAAATGGTGGCTGATCGTGATTGCAACGTGTATTTCTACCATTTTGTCTTCATTTTACCTCTATTTCGGAGTGAATATTTTTCTGATGATCATTGCGGGGGCAGTATACAACATCGGCGTGAATTCGCATCTGGTACTTTTGGGCGGGGCTTTCACCAAAACGCCAATCGATTTATCTTCAGGGAAAAGCGCATTTGGCGACAGAAAAGCCTTTAATATGAAAACAATGCTGATTTCGCTTCCGAAACTTCTCGTGCCGATGGGACTTTACGGAATCGGGACAGCAATGTGGAATACCAATGCCGGACTTGCCCTAGTTGTCATTGCCGGAATTATTGGCTTTGCACTTCGTGACAAGGTTTTTACATGGATCGAAAAAATATACAAAAAAGAAAAGTACAAGACCATACAGGCTTACAAACAAAACAACGACTAGCATGATACAGGTACAAAACCTTACCAAGACATACAACGGCGTAACCGTACTGGATTTACAGTCACTTGAGATTCCGAAAGGGCAAAGTTTCGGACTTGTAGGCAACAACGGCGCGGGAAAAACTACTTTTTTCAGCCTGTTGCTGGATTTGATCGAGCCTACTTCGGGTCATATCACCAGCAATGACGTCAGGGTGAATACAAGTGAAGCCTGGAAACCTTTCACCTCCGCCTTTATTGACGAGACCTTTCTTATTGGTTATCTCACGGCTGAGGAATATTTTTATTTTATTGGTGACCTTCGAGGGCAAAACAAGGCCGATGTCGATGCGCTTCTGGCAAAGCATTCGGAATTTTTCAATGGTGAAATACTCAATAAGAGAAAGTACCTGCGCGATCTTTCAAAAGGAAACCAGAAAAAAGTGGGCATCATTGCAACCTTAATAGGAAGTCCGGAAGTCATCATTCTTGATGAACCTTTTGCCAACCTCGATCCAACGACAGTCAACCGCTTGAAAAAGATTATCAAGGAACTTGCTGCAACCCCGAATGTTACTATCCTTGTTTCAAGCCACGACCTGAACCACACGGTTGAGGTTTGCGACCGGATCGTTGCCCTGAACAAAGGTGTAATCGTTAAAGATATCGCGAGCTCCGAACAGACGCTGAAAGAACTGGAAGATTTCTTTGCTGTTTAATCCTTTACCTCTTATAGCCATACGGCTGCCAGCCAAAAAAAATGGGATATGCTTCGCCGTGTCAAAAAGAAACGTATTTTTACCAGTCGTATACTAAAAGAAGCTTTTAAAAGTTAAGAATAAAAACGTTTTTACATTGAGAACCAGCATACTCAAATATACTTTTTTCGTTGGGCTGACTATTTTTTTTATTGCCTGTTCCACGAAGAAGAACTCTTTTCTTTCACGGAACTCGCACGCGCTCAGCACCAAATACAACATTCTGTACAATGGTGGTATTGCCCTTGATGCCGGTGTCGCGGAACTCAAAACCACTTACAGCGACAATTTCTGGGAACGTCTTCCAATCGAAAGAATGCAGCCAAAGCAGGACGCAATGGCGCCGGGGGAAACGCGAAATGCCAATTTTGGACGTGCCGAGGAGAAAGCTACAAAAGCCATCCAGAAACACTCAATGAACATTGGCGGTGGCGAAAAAAACCCGCAAATGGACGAAGCACACCTTATGTTGGGAAAAGCCCGATACTACGACCAGCGTTATGTTCCGGCACTGGAGGCCTTTAATTACATTCTATACAAATATCCGGGGAGCGACAAAATCTACGAGGCTAAAGTATGGCGCGAAAAGACGAATGTTCGCATGGAAAATGACCAGCTTGCTGTAAACAACCTCAGGAAACTGCTCGATGAAATTAAATTCAAAGACCAGATTTTTGCCGATGCTAATGCAATTATTGCCCAGGCATTTCTCAACCTTGAACAAAAAGACAGTGCGGTTGCCAGGCTGAAACGTGCAGAAGAATTTACAACACATGATGAGGAAAAAGCACGATACAGGTTTATCCTGGGGCAGCTTTATGAAGAGCTTGGTTTTAAAGACAGCGCATACGCATCTTATCAGCAGGTTATCGACATGAAGAGAAAGTCACCACGGCAATATGTTATCCATGCACATTCACGCCAGGCGCAACAATTTGATTTCAAAGATGGTGATACACTTCAGTTTGTAGAGAAGTATGAAAAACTGCTGAAAGATCGGGAAAACCGGCCATACCTCGGAATGCTCAACCACCAGATGGCCTTGTTTTACGACAAGCAGAAAAATTATGACCAGGCACAGAAATATTATAACCTGTCATTAAAGAACAAATCCCAGGACGCTTATCTTACGGCTTCAAATTACAGGAACCTGGCCGATATATATTTCAATAGGGCAAAGTATGTAAGCGCGGGCCAATATTATGACAGTACGTTGGTTCAACTGAATCCGCGGACACGGGAACACAAACTCATCAAGAAGAAGCGGGAAAATCTTGTAGACGTAATCAAATATGAAGGCATTGCACAGGCAAACGACAGTATACTGAATGTTTTGGCCATGGGTGAAAATGCGCGGGTTACTTATTATGAAAATTATATTGCCAAGCTTAAAGTTGATGATGAGGCAAAACGCCTGAAGGAAGAAGCAGACGCTCAGCAAGCTGCTGAATCCGGTGTTACTGCCGATGATAAAGACAATGATGTGATGGTGAAAGGCGGTCCCGAAACCGGGCGCGGCGTTTCTGGCGGAGCAAGGCGTACACCTTCAGTCGCACAACCGACTGCAGGCACGGCACCAGGCACGGGAAATGTTGCTGCAGCAGGCCGTGAAAGCGATTTTTATTTCTATAATCCTACAACGGTTGCATTCGGAAAATCAGAATTCAGGAAATCATGGGGCGACCGTTCCCTTACCGCTAACTGGCGTGTTTCAGCACTTCAGGCCAATACTGCAGGCGGCAAAACCACTGACGACCAAGGTGATACAGATGCTATTGCAGGTGGAAAAGAGCCTACCGCAGATGAAAGATATTCGGTCGACTTTTACCTATCCAGACTTCCGGGAACACAGGAAGAGATCGCCACACTTGTTAAAGACCGGAATTTTGCCTACTACCAGCTTGGGGTAATTTACAAGGAAAAGTTCCGCGAATATAAACTCGCCGCCGAGAAGCTTGAAAAATTGCTTGCTGCTAATCCTGAAGAGCGACTTGTGCTTCCGTCGATGTACAACCTCTACAAAATATACGAGATCATCGATACTTCCAAAGCCCAGGCAATGAAAGACAGGATCATCAGCCAATATCCTGATTCCCGTTATGCGCAAATCCTCGGTAACACCAACTCTGAAAGCATCGCCAGCCTTTCTCCGGAAATAGCATACAATAATCTTTTCAAGCAATTTGAAGAAGGAGATTACAGAACAGTGCTCACGAATACAGAAACCGCAATCGATCAATTCACCGGCGATGAAATTGTTTCAAAGTTTGAGTTGTTGAAAGCACACACTGTTGGGAAATTAAGAGGTCTTGAGGAATACAGGAAAGCCTTGAATTTTGTGGCCTTAAATTATCCCAACAGCCCGGAAGGCAAAGATGCCGAAGCGCTTTTAGGAAAAGAGATCCCGGCGCTTGAAAACCTCAAATTCAGCAGCTCTGAAACATCAAATTGGAAAATTCTTTACACGGCGAACGATCCGAATGACAAAAAAGTAAAATTCCTTCAGGATAAGGTCAAAAAGTTCCTTACCGAGAGGCAACTGGGAAAGATGAGGTCATCATTTGACATTTATACTGAAAATGAAAATTTTGTTGTGATTCACGGGATGCCTTCCGAAGAGTATGCAAAAGGAATTGCCTCGATCCTTAAAGAGGTGAAAGAATATAAGGTTCCCGATACGCCAATTATCATCTCAGGTCAGAATTACGAAATTGTCCAGATGAAGAAGAACCTTCCGGAATATCTCGCCAATCCGGAGTTTGTCCCGGCATCGGTTACCGAACAGTTGCCATTCACGCCAACTTCTGCGCAGGCGCAAACATCGACAAAGGTTGCAGTGAGCCAGGTACGGGCAGCACTTAAAAATGCATCACAGCCTGCAGCTCCTGTTGCAACACCGGCAGCACAGGCCGCCCAGGCAATAAAAGAAGGAAAGACTCCGCAAGGGCAAAACCAGGCGCCAGGCAAAGGGCAAGGACAAAATCAGGTACCGCCACGTGCAGGAAATCCATCAATGCAGCCGCCAGGACAATTGGGCGCGCCGCCTTCTGCACCACAGCAGCCAAAAAAATAGCGTTATGTTTGAGAAAAGTCCAAAATCTTATACCGATCTTCTTGGGAAAACCAACAGGATTGTCGAAGGAACAACGATTAAGGGCGATATTATTTCCCAGGCCGACTTCCGTCTTGACGGAGAACTCGTTGGAAATTTTCAGTCTAATGGGAAGATTGTCATCGGCCCGGCCGGAAGTGTAAAAGGTGATATCATCTGTAAGAACGCCGACATCGAAGGAAAGTTCGACGGCAGGATAAGGGTTGCTGAAATTCTCAATATTAAATCAAAAGCCGTCATTCACGGCGAAGTAGTAGTCGGGAAGCTGTCGGTAGAACCCGGAGCCGAGTTCAGTGCGACCTGTGTGATGAAACCAAATATAAAAAGTCTTCCTGTAAATGAACGACCCCAACCGCGACTCGAAGAAAAAATCCAATAACAAGTGGCTCGCACTGATCAATATTCCCATTCAGATGGGAATCATTGTTTTTGCATTCGCATGGTTTGGAAAGTGGCTTGACGGAAAATATCCGGGACAGAACGATCTATATGTAAAGATTTTTACGCTTCTTGGCGTTGCCATTGCCTTCTACAATATTAACAGGCAACTGAAGGAAATCAATAAATCAGACGAGTAGGTGCGCAGGCAGGATTGGTATCCCATTATCGGAATTGGTGTTTTTGCCCTTTGCAGCTACGCATTGCATCGCATCATATTTATTTTGGCTGGCATGGGAAATGCACTGTCAGGCTTTATTTTTCCGCTTGAAGTCGTGTATGCTTTCTTCTGCATCTGGTCTTTGGTTATAATGCTGATATTGATAAAAGTCTGCAGGAAAAACATCGACAATACCGGCTATACGTTTCTGCTTCTCACCTCACTTAAAATGGGGCTTTCGATGCCTCTGGTTTATCCAATCCTCAATTCGGGAAGCGCATATGTCGCCACTGAGAAAATTAACTTCTTCATCGTATTTTCACTTTTCCTGTTGGTTGAAACCATTGCCACGATTCGGTTGCTCAATAAGAAATGAACTACGATTTAATGTTTAATTAGCAGGAAAAGTTAATGTATCCGCGCTTTTTTTTAATTATATAAATTAAAACCGGGGTTTTACGACAATTACATCAAAAAAAATAATTTATGTTCTTTGTTTCCAGAGAAAAAATGTACCTTTGCGCAAAATTTCGGAGAACTAAAATCAGACTTAATAATATGCTGTTTACAGTTAAACTATACAGATTGATATCAGCGATTTTAATAGCGGCCCTGCCTTTTGCCGGCTTCGCGCAACATGCCGAAACCAGTGAGGAAAATTCCCACGCCGGACACGCTGTTACGACAGAAAATCATGCGGCTGCAGAAAATGCACATGAGTCCCATGAGCCAACTGACCTGAGATCAAAGATTGACGCTTACAAGAATCATCACGTTCTTGATGCACACGATTTTACTTTTTTTTCAGATGAATCGACAGGAAAACATTATGGCTTCCCACTTCCGGTGATCCTGTGGGACAATGGACTTCATGTTTTTTCATCAGCAAAGTTCGACCACGGGAATGCGGTAGCTGAATCAAACGGAAACTACTATAAGCTCGGACACGACGAGAAGATATATAAAACAGATGCTTCGGGAGCGTTAACGGGCGATCCACATCATCCGACAAATGAAAAGCCATTGGATTTTTCCATTACAAAAAGCGTTCTTACAATGTTTGTTGTTGCGATCCTCATGTTTGTCATTTTCTCCGGTCTTGCCAAATCTTTTGTGAGGAACGGCGGAATCTCGGCAGGCTTCGGAAGGTTGTTTGAGCCAATCGTACTTTACGTACGTGATGAAATTGCAATTCCGAACATCGGTGAAAAACATTATAAAAAATACATGGGCTACCTGCTTACAGTATTTTTCTTCGTGTGGTTTCTTAACATTTTTGGGCTCACGCCACTGGGAATAAACGTAACAGGTAATATTGCAGTGACTTTCGGGCTTGCCATCATTACTTTCCTGATTACAAACCTTACAGCGAAGAAGAATTACTGGGGACATATTTTCTGGATGCCGGGCGTTCCGGTTCCAATGAAGATTATTCTCGCGCCAATCGAGTTGCTCGGAGTGTTCATCAAGCCTTTCGCGCTAATGATCCGTCTTTACGCAAACATATTTGCAGGCCACATCGTTTTGATGAGCCTTATCGCATTGATATTTATTTTTAAAAGCTGGATTGGCGGAACGTTATCATTCCTGCTGTCCTTTGCCTTGTCGGTAATTGAAATCCTTGTAGCGCTGCTGCAGGCATATATCTTTACAATGCTTTCCGCGCTTTACTTTGGTTCTGCGGTCGAGGAGCATCACCATGACGAGGCACATCACTAATTGAATGTTTAATTTTTAATACATATTTATGGAAATTCCTAGAATTATCGGAGCAGGATTGGTAGTAATCGGAGCCGGAATCGGTATCGGAAGAATCGGTGGTTCTGCAATGGATGCTATCGCACGTCAGCCAGAGGCTACCGGAAAGATCCAGACAGCGATGCTTATTGCTGCTGCTCTTATCGAAGGTATTGGTTTCGCTGCAATTTTTGCAACCTAATTAAAGAAACAAAAAGCTGTAACGGTTGGTTGCAGCTTTTGTTTAATATTAAGATTAAAACACACTAAAAGAGATATGGAAAAGTTAGTTAATGATTTTTCATTCGGATTGTTCTTCTGGCAGATGCTGATTTTCATCGGGCTTCTTCTTCTTCTGAGGAAATTTGCCTGGAAGCCAATTCTGAGCGCAGTTAATGAAAGGGAAGAAGGAATCCGCAGCGCACTTCTATCAGCCGAAAAGGCACGTGCTGAAATGCAGAACCTTCAGGCCGACAATCAGCGTATTCTTCAGGAAGCAAGAATGGAACGCGATTCTTTGCTTAAGGAAGCCCGTGAAATGAAGGAGAAGATGATTTCAGATTCCAAAACGGAAGCTCAGGCTGCCGGACAAAAGATGATCGAGCAGGCAAAAGCTGCTATCGAAAGTGAGAAGAATGCTGCAATGGCTGAATTGAAAGCCCAGGTTTCTTCACTTTCACTGGAGATTGCGGAAAAAATACTGAAAGACGAATTGTCAAACAAAGAAGCACAAACCAGGCTTGTTGAGAAAATGCTTGGTGATGTTAAATTAAGCTAGTATGTCAAGAGCTGCGATACGATACGCCAAAGCGATGCTGGAGCAGGCCGAGACTAAAGGCGCGGCTTCAGAAGTGAATAACGACATGCAGATGATCGTTTCCACAGTTGTGGAAAACCGTGACCTGGAGGCTTTTTTGAGAAGCTCAGTTGCAAAACCTGACGCTGTGCAGACAGTCCTTCTGGAGATTTTCGACGCTGCCAATTCATTGACAAAAAGCCTTTTCAGGCTGCTTGCCGATAATAAAAGATTTGATATCCTTCCGGAAATTGCTACCGAATATAACCGGCTTTTTGAAGAATTGAATGGGGTAGAAGTCGCTAAAGTGACCACGGCCATACCTATGGATGAGGAAATGGAATCACAGGTTCTTGCAAAGATCCGCACTTTTTCTGATAAGAACATTGTAATTGAAAATATTGTGGAGCCTGCCATCATCGGAGGTTTTATATTAAGAATAGGAGACAGGCAGTACAACGCTTCAGTGGCAAACAGGCTTAAGGCTCTAAAACGTGAATTAGCAAACTAATGAAGAAATTTTTATCTGTCGCAATCCTGCTCTTGTGCGTTGCCACCATCTCTGCCCAAAAAGTGAAATTCAAGAAAGGCAGTGTCCTTATTGATGATGTTGAGGTGTACAAATACGAGCGTGAAGGAACAATGGAAACGATTTCAACTTTGGGATCAACGGAGTTCATGACGATTTTGAGTACAAGTTATGAGGAAAGAAACCCGGCGCATTACAGGCCGCATGGTGAAAATTTTCCTGCCTTGATCACAAGATGGGTATATACCGTAAAATTCCTTGCGAGCGGTCGTGAACTTGTTACCGATTTAAATCCGAAAGATATAGCCAAAGCAGTCTACAAATCAGGAATGATTGCAGAGGATGGAAACATCGACGAAGAAAAACTAAATGTATTTGTCAATAAATACAATAACGATAATTTAAAATATAAACTGAATTAATTACGAGCATACATTATGGCAGAAATTAAACCTGCTGAAATTTCAGCAATATTAAAGCAGCAATTGTCCGGCTTCGACTCGGGCGCCACACTTGAAGAAGTGGGAACGGTTCTCCAGATCGGTGACGGTATTGCGCGTGTTTACGGACTTTCGAATGTTGAATACGGAGAGCTCGTTGAATTTGAAAACGGAATGCAAGGGATCGTACTGAACCTTGAAGAAGATAATGTCGGAGTTGTACTCCTTGGGCCTTACACCGATATCCGTGAAGGTTCAACTGCAAAAAGGACACAACGTATCGCATCGCTTCGTGTTGGCGAGCAGATGGTTGGCCGCGTGGTAAACACACTCGGATTGCCAATCGACGGTAAAGGGCCAATTGGTGGCGATCTTTACGAAATGCCACTTGAGAGAAAAGCACCTGGAGTTATCTTCCGCCAGCCGGTAACCGAGCCGCTTCAAACTGGTATCAAAGCCGTTGATGCGATGATTCCGGTAGGACGTGGACAAAGGGAACTTGTGATCGGTGACCGTCAGACAGGAAAGTCGACTGTTTGTATCGATACGATCCTGAACCAGAAAGAATTTTATGATGCAGGTCAGCCTGTATTCTGTATATATGTTGCGATCGGGCAAAAAGCTTCGACCGTAGCAGGAATCGCCAAGAAACTTGAATCGCTGGGCGCGATGGCTTATACGGTTATCGTTGCAGCCAATGCTTCAGATCCGGCACCGATGCAGGTTTACGCTCCTTTCGCAGGTGCTGCAATCGGTGAATACTTCCGTGACACTGGTCGTCCGGCACTGATCGTTTATGATGATTTGTCAAAACAGGCTGTTGCCTACCGTGAAGTTTCCCTTCTGCTCAGAAGGCCGCCAGGACGTGAGGCTTATCCGGGTGACGTATTTTACCTTCACTCCCGTTTGTTGGAAAGAGCGGCGAAAGTCATCAACAACGATGAGATCGCACGCAACATGAACGACCTTCCGGAGTCATTGAAGCCAATCGTGAAAGGCGGCGGGTCGCTTACAGCGCTTCCGATCATCGAAACACAGGCTGGTGACGTTTCCGCTTATATCCCGACCAATGTAATTTCGATTACCGACGGACAGATATTCCTTGAATCAGATTTGTTCAACTCAGGTGTTCGCCCTGCAATCAACGTTGGTATCTCGGTATCCCGTGTTGGAGGTAACGCCCAGATCAAATCGATGAAGAAAGTAGCCGGTACGTTGAAACTTGACCAGGCGCAGTTCCGTGAACTTGAAGCGTTCGCGAAATTCGGTTCCGACCTTGATGCCGTTACATTAAACGTGATCGAAAAAGGACGCCGTAACGTTGAAATCCTGAAGCAAGGACTCAACTCTCCGTTTACAGTGGAAGACCAGGTTGCCATTATCTACGCAGGTTCGAAAAACCTTCTTAGGAATGTGCCGGTTGACAAAGTGAAGGAGTTTGAAAGGGATTTCCTTGAATTCATGAACACCAAGCACCGTGATACACTTGATGCGCTTAAAGCAGGTAAATTCACAGACGAAATTACAGATGTGATCGAGCGTGTCGCTAAAGAAGTTTCAGCGAAATATAACTAATAAGATTTTAGTATTGGGATGTTAGATTTGAATTCTCACATCTGACATCTCATTACTCAATACTATACAAATGGCAAACTTAAAGGAAATCCGTAACAGAATTACCTCCGTTTCATCAACGATGCAAATTACATCGGCGATGAAGATGGTTTCTGCCGCGAAACTTAAGAAAGCACAGGATGCCATCACGGCCATGCGTCCTTATGCCGAAAAGCTGACCGAACTGCTGCGCAACCTTTCCGCTACGCTTGATGCCGATGCCGGTGGCGAGTTTACCGTACAACGCGAGGTGAGGAATGTTTTGATTGTTGCAATCACCTCAAACCGTGGACTCAGCGGTGCGTTCAATGCCAACGTCGTTAAGGAAACCAGAAGGCTTCTTGAAGCGGAATATGCTGGCAAGAAGGTTGATTTTGTTACTATCGGAAAGAAAGGAAACGACATCATCAGGAAGAACAACCATGTTGTGACAAACAATAATGGTGTATTTGATGACCTGACTTTTGACAACGTTTCTGCTGTCGCCGAAGAGATCATGCAGCTTTTTACATCAGGAAAATATGATAAAGTTGTCCTGGTTTACAACCAGTTCAAGAATGCGGCAACGCAGATCATCAGGACAGAACAATATCTTCCGCTTGCGCCGGTCGAGGATGCAAACCAGTCTTCAGCCGATTACATTTTCGAACCTTCAAAAGAGGAAATCGTCCTTACTTTGATCCCGAAAATGCTAAAGACACAGCTCTACAAAGCTGTTCGTGATTCTTTCGCTTCTGAACACGGCGCTCGTATGACCGCAATGCACAAAGCGACCGATAACGCAACTGCTTTACGAAACCAATTGAAGCTGACATACAACAAAGCACGTCAGGCTGCGATTACAAACGAGATCCTCGAGATCGTAGGTGGTGCGGAAGCTTTGAACGGATAATAAAATCCATCAATACGAAATGAAAGCCAGCTATAGTTGGCTTTTTTTATTTTGTAAGATGATATAAAATGAAGCTGTATAACGTTGCTTTTTCATTCACGCGATCAGTGTAGGTGGTATTCTTTCCTGAATGTCCCGCTTTCTTTGACGCCAGCAGGTAAACCGGGTTTTTTTGCGCCGGCCGGTTTTGAAGCTTTGCGGCAAATTTATAGGAATGAAAAGGCGGTACACGATCATCATATTCCGATGTTTGGATCAGCATCGTTGGGTAATTTACATCTTCGCAGATGTTGTTATATGGAGAATAAGCGATTAAAGCCGCAAACTCATCTTCTTTGTCA
This sequence comes from Flavobacterium sp., assembly GCA_036399795.1. GTDB lineage: Bacteria > Bacteroidota > Bacteroidia > Flavobacteriales > Flavobacteriaceae > Flavobacterium. The sequence goes on along the minus strand of DASWML010000024.1, from coordinate 368,229 downwards.
GGATTCCCATATTCGTCAAGCTGGTATTTCCCTGCAGCAAATAAATCAGATTTGAACATGTCAAACTTCCCCACTACAGGAACCGCGACCTTGAAAAGATCCGGCCGCATTGTCACGGCGGCACCAACGACCAATCCGCCATGTGATGCACCTGTAATTGCAAGTTTTGCAGGCGAAGTATACTTTTCTTTAATAAGGAATTCTGCCGCATCAATAAAATCATTGAAGGTATTGATCTTCTTTTTTTTCCGGCCTTCGTTGTGCCATTTCAAACCTTTATCGCCGCCGCCGCGGATTCCGGCATTGGCATATACGCCGCCTTTTTCAAGAAAATAGAGCAAGCCGGAGTTGTATGTCGGACTGCTGACAGCACCAAATCCGCCGTACGCCGTCAATAATGTCGGGTTTCTGCCATCAAACACCAAACCCTTTTTATGAATTATAGTAATCGGAATGTCTTTGTTGTCGCGGCTTTTATAAGTTATATGGCGGGTTTCAAAGTAGTCCAATGGGAAAATCGTCGATTTAGGCTTTATATAATCATTATAATAGGAGTCTGCGCGGCCTGTTTCTATATTCAACCTGAAATTCTGGTATGAGATCACATAAGAAGACAATGTCACAAAAATATCCTTAGTCTCAGGGTTGAAAAACTTAAAATCGAAGTCCATAGAATATGGAATATCAAATTTCCGTATGAAATTCCCCGACGCGTCATAAATCCGTAACAGATAGTTTCCGCCATTTTTATATTTGCAGAAAATATAGCCGCCTTCGAACCACGAATGCATCAGCAATTGCATATATATCTGCGGAACGATTACGGTTTCATCACTGCGGTTTTTCATGTTAAACGATCTTATTTCGCCCCAATCAAACTCATCCGAAGAAAAATAGATACGGCCTTCGTTATATTCAAGAAAATGAAAACCCGAAGTATCATCCGCAAGGTATTTTTCAAGCTTTATAACACTTTCATTGAGATTTGCATAGTAATAATTCCGTACCCTTTCGTCTTTGCTGACTTCAGTAATAAAAAGTTTGTTTTCCTTGGTAAAGAAAGAAATGCTGCCCTCGCTGGCCGTGGTGTCGAAAATCAACGCGTCATTCTCTTGTAAATCGCCGATCCGATGGTAGAAAAGCTGATACGTAGAATCCCTTGCAAAGCGGCTGGCAGTTCTTGTACGTTTATAGAAAATCCCGTCATTCTGCTTCCACTCAACACCTGAAAATTTAACATCGATGACACGATCAGGCAGAATGCTGAGATTGGCAACATCGGCAAAATGGATTTCCTTCTTGTCACTGCCATTGGTCGTCACCAGAAAGGCCACGTACTTCGATATCGACGATGGGTAAATTCCGCTAATGACTACATTGTCGTCTTTGTAGATTTTCGCCGGATTAACCAGCTCAACAGCTTTTTCATTCAACGATTTCCTGAAGAACAGGCATCCGGGCTTGTTCTTGTCTATCCTGTGCAGCGCATAGAAATACCGCCCTTTTTTTATAGGGAGTGGATTGGTCGACAAATAATCGTATTCTTTGATTTTCCCGGCAGGAGACCAGGTTTTTTTTATTTCGGCCAGATGTTCCTCCGTAACAATGTTTTCAGCGTCGATCCACGATATTGTTTCAGGCGATTCAGTCTGCTCAAGCCAGGAATAGTCATCAGTCAAGGAAATTTTATGTCGTGTGACGGTATTGGGGATTTTCTTGGCGGCCGGGAATTGTTGAGAATAAACCGGACATCCAAAAAGAATCAGAAAAGCAAAGTAAAATCTCTTCACGGCTTTAGGAAAGTCACAAATATAGATTATTTTTAATGCTCAATTGCATATGGAAATCAAGGAACTCACTACAATCACAGAGATGCTGGCCGAACTTCGGACAATGCAACATCTTTACCCAAACCTGTCACCGGCGCGATACCAGCAGATGCTTTCCGAAATGCTTCCGCATAATTACAGGCAAATTGCGGTTTTCGACCAGGGACAATGTGTTGGCATCAGCGGATTTTGGCTGGGAACCAAACTCTGGAGCGGAAAGTTCATGGAACTCGACAATTTCATTGTTGATCCGGATCACCGTTCGAAAGGGATCGGCAAGATGATCTGCGATTACGCCGAAGCCTTAGCCGTTTCGCTCGGCTGTACCAATATCGTGTTAGATGCCTATACGAATAATTTTGCGGCGCACAGGTTCTACTACAATCAGGGTTTCGGGCCGAAAGGATTCCATTTTGTAAAAATCCTTGACCTGGATGGCCTTACCTGATCGGTAAAATCGGCAGCCGGTACAGAAAGACGACGAAGGAATGCCAATGCTGTGACGATTAAAAAAAGATTTGGCTACTTTTGTTTAAATTATTTCCGCCTTGGGATTGTATAAAAGCCTGTTCAAACAAACTGCCATCTACGGATTAGCGACTGTGCTTCCGCGGATGCTCAGCTTTCTTCTCGTAGGTTTATATACCGACATCCTGCCGCGGGCAGAATATGGGGAAGTATCAATCCTGTTCGCATGGATCGTTTTCTTCAACGTCCTGCTTTCTTACGGGATGGAAACAGCCTTTTTTCGGTTTTATAATTCCGAATCCGACAAGGGAAGCGTCATTTCAACATCCGCAATATCAATACTCTGGTCGTCTGTTATTTTTCTTGTCATTGCATTGCTGTTCCGCGGAAAACTGGCTTCCCTGGCCAATGTCGATACCGAATATATTACTTTTTCAATCTGGATACTCGTACTCGACGCGCTGGTCATCGTGCCGTTTTCAAAACTTCGTGCCGACCGCCGTCCGATGGTTTATGCCGCAATAAAGATTGGTAACGTTATCATCAATCTTGGATTAAACTTATATTTTCTACTTTATCTTCCCGAAATTGCAAAGAACAACCCCGACAGTATCATCAGTACTTTTTACCTTGAGGATTTCGAGATCGGATACATCTTTCTGGCCAATTTAATTGCAAGCCTGCTGACATTCTTTGCGCTTTCCGGCGACTACATCCGCCTCAGATGGCACTTCGACGCTGCGCTCTGGAAAAAGATGATCATTTATGCTTTACCGGTTCTTTTTGCCGGGATCGCGTTTGCTGTCAATGAGCATTTCGATAAAATCCTTCTTGAGAAACTTCTTCCGCCGAATATTGCAAAAGCCGAAACCGGCGCCTATTCCGCATGTTATAAAATTGCCTTGTTCATGACGCTTTTCGCAACAGCATTCCGTCTCGGCATTGAGCCATTCTTTTTCAGCCACGCCGCAAACGAAAACGCACAGCAGACATACGCCATGATCACAAAATATTTTGTCATATTCGGATCAATAATCTTATTGGCCGTGATAGTTTTTGCCGATGTCCTGAAAATACTGCTGCTCCGCGATAAATCTTATTGGGAAGCGATGAAAGTCGTCCCGCTGATTATCCTTGCAAATTTCTTCCTCGGCATTTACACCAATCTTTCCGTCTGGTACAAACTGATCGACCGCACGAAAATAGGCGCTTATATTTCGCTTGTCGGCGCTGGAGTAACTTTGATCCTGAACTTTCTGCTGATCCCATCCATCAGCTATTACGGCTCGGCCATCGCAACCCTGGCAGCTTACGCAACCATGATGGCGATTTCCTATTATCTAGGGTCAAAATATTACCCGATTCCTTACGACATGAAAAAGATTTTCGGATATTTGGGAGTGTCAATCGGGTTCTCCGCACTGGCGTTTTACGTCTTCAGGGAACAACATTATATAAATCAATATCTGGTAAATATCCCGCTGCTGGCGCTTTTCATGTACTTCATCTACCATAATGAAAAACAGGCGCTCCACAGGATAATCAAACGAAGAAGCTGATTCCTGCTGTACGCTATATCTTTTGCTGCTAAAGCACGCAGCAAAAGGATGCCGCTGCCATCAGGGCTAGGGCAGTCAACAAAAAACATACACCAACATGACCATAAAAATCATCAATAGATCCGGCCACAGCCTGCCAGCCTACGAGACCAACGCTTCGGCCGGAATGGATCTTCGCGCCGAAATCCCACAAGCAATAACCCTCAATCCGCTCGATCGCGCAATAGTAAAAACCGGCTTATTCATAGAATTACCCATTGGTTACGAAGCACAAGTACGTCCAAGAAGCGGACTCGCAGCCAAAAAAGGCATCACCGTACTGAACTCTCCCGGAACCATCGATGCAGATTACCGTGGGGAAATCGGAGTGATCCTTGTCAACCTTTCCAACGAACCTTTCACTGTCGAAAACGGGGAGCGCATCGCACAGCTTGTCATTGCCAAACACGAACGCGCCCAATGGGAAGAAGTACACGAACTTTCCGAAACATCACGCGGGGAAGGCGGCTTTGGAAGTACCGGCGTAAAATAATAACAATTGTTGTCACAGAGCGACGAAATAAAACCAACAACTAACAGAAACAAGAATGAAAATTATAGTCCCTATGGCCGGCCGCGGCTCAAGATTACGTCCGCACACGCTTACAGTCCCAAAACCGCTCATCCCTATTGCAGGCAAGCCGATTGTTCACCGTTTAGTGGAAGATATTGCAGGTGTCATCAATCAGCCGATAGAAGAAATTGCCTTCATCATTCATGAAGATTTCGGCCCGCAGGTTGAAAAGGATCTTTTGGCTATTGCTGAAAAGCTCGGATCACGCGGCGCGATTTATTATCAGAACGAAGCGTTGGGAACGGCGCATGCCATTATGTGTGCACGCGAATCAATGACAGGGCCAATCGTTGTGGCATATGCCGATACACTATTCCGTGCCGATTTTACGTTAGATACCACAGCCGACAGCGTGATCTGGGTGAAACAGGTTGACGATCCGAGCGCTTTTGGTGTCGTACAGCTCGATGGAAATAACAGGATCATTGATTTTGTAGAAAAGCCGAAGGAATTTGTTTCAGATCTTGCCATTATTGGAATATATTATTTTAAAAGCGGCGAAACTTTACGCGAGGAACTGCAATATTTGCTTGATAATAATGTTGTTAAGGGAGGCGAATACCAACTGACGGACGGTTTGGAGAACATGAAGCAGAAAGGCTTGAAGTTCGTTCCCGGAAAAGTAGACGAATGGATGGATTGCGGTAACAAAAATGTTACTGTCGACACCAATTCAAGAATGCTCGGGTTTCTTCAGGCGGATGGGGAAAACCTGGTGGCTGATTCGGTTCTTTCAGAGAATTCCACGATCATAAGGCCGTGTTTCATAGGTGAGAATGTGATCCTGAGAAATGCGACCGTCGGGCCAAATGTTTCCCTGGGAAATAATTGCGTGGTTGAAGACAGCACCGTGAGAAACAGCCTCGTACAAAACAATTCGAAAATAAAAAATGCAAAACTGGACAATGCAATGATGGGGAACAATGCGATTTTCGATGGAAATTTCACCAGTATCAGCATCGGCGATTATTCGGTTTTGGAATAAACTACAAATGATTAAAAAAGTTGCCTTCATACTACTTCTTACCATCGGCTTATGGCCGGCTGGCGTTCATGCGCAGACCGAGCCTGAAGATATTGCCGCAGTCACTGATGAGTTTCAGGATTTTTTCTACGAATCCCTGAAGCAGAAAGGGATCGAAAATTACGATCGCGCCATCGAATCACTTGAAAAGTGTCAGAAGCTTCAGCCAAACAGTGCGCTTGTTTACTTTGAGATGGGCAAAAATTACCTGCTGCAGAAGGATTATAAAAAATCATACGATTCCTTTGAAAAAGCAACACAACTAGATCCGAAGAACCAATGGTATTGGGTAGGAATGTATGATGTTTGTTATGAAACGAAGGACTTCAACCAAGCCATCGTGATCGTTAATAAACTAATCGACTTCAAGAAAGATTATAAGGAAGACCTGACTTCGCTGTACATGGCTACCCAACAGTTCGACAAGGCGCTCGAACTCATCAACGAACTGAATGACAACGTTGGCAAAAGTGAACTCCGCGACAATTACAAAGCGCAGATTCTTCGGGATGCTAAATATCAAAGTGCAGAAAAGAACAACCTGCTGGATCAAATCAAAAAGCATCCAAAGGAAGAATCTAATTACATCGCATTGATTTACCTCTATTCTGAAAGCAATCAGGAAGAGAAAGCCATGGAAGTCGCGCAAAAGCTCGAAAAAGAAATTCCTTCATCTGAATGGGCACAGGTTAGCCTGTTTAAATTCAGCCTGAACAACGGCGACGGTGAAAAAACGGTAAAATCAATGAATGCTATCCTGGCAAGCAAAAAAATAGACAACAAGATCAAGCACCGCGTCCTGAACGAGTTCCTGATTTTTGCCAAAGACAAACCCCAATACGATGCCGATCTTGAAAAAGCCATCGGATATTTTACTACCGAGCGGGAAGTTCCGATTGCAAAGGAAATCGGCAAATTCTATCACAGTAAGAACAACTGGGACCGCGCCATCAAATTTTATGAGTCGTATTTAAAAAATGCCAACGACCTGGAGGCGACACTGCTTCTGTTGCAGGCGTATTCTGAAAAAGGCGATTATCCGAGTCTCGGCAAGAAATCTGAAACATTGCTGGAACTGTATCCGATGCAGCCCCAATTTTATTATTATGCCGGACTCGCAAACAACAAACAAAAGAACTTTAAAAAAGCAAAAGACTTTTTGGAATCTGGCATTGATTATCTTGTTGACGACCTGAAGATGGAAGCCGATTTTAATATTCAGTTGGGCGAAGCATACAATGGGCTGGGTGATATGAAGAAAAAGGAAGTGCATTTCCAGAAAGCAGAATCCCTCCTGAAAAAACAAAAGAAACAATGAGAAAGTACCTTCTATTACTGCTTATGGTTTCCTTGTCCTCGTGTAAATCCAAAGCTGTCCTTGCGGAAAAAGGCGCGGCCGGAGCATTGTCATCCGACAAGATCATTTCCGGACATTATGCAACTCCTAATGATTTTTCTACGATTTACATCAAATCTACGGCAAGATATAAAGACGAAGACCAAACGCAGAACGTCACTGCCGAAATAAAAATTAAGAAGAACGAGAAAATTCTTGTCAGCATCCGCTTTTTGGGCATCACAATGGCAAAAGCCCTGATTACGCCATCGGAAGTGAAATATTATGAGAAAATCAACGGGAAATATTTCGAAGGCGATTATTCAACACTCAGCCAATGGCTTGGGGCCGATCTTGATTTCGTAAAAGTCCAGAATCTCCTGATTGGCCAGGCAATGGACGATTTGTCAAAGGGAAATTATAAATCTTCGGTTGAAGACCAACTTTATAAGCTGGAAAGTTCGGAAGCGAGTCAAGTCACCAAAACCTTTTACTTCGAGTCGGCTAAATTTCTCCTCAAACGGCAAGAGTTGATTCAGTCCGCGCGGGGAAGGCAACTCGAGGTGGAATATCCTGATTATAAAGACTACGGTAAGGCTGTAATGCCAACGGCGGTTGTCGTGGAGGCGCTGCAGAAAAAAGGCAAGGCAAATATCAGCATACAATACAATTCGATAACATTTAACGAGGAACTTTCTTTTCCATACAGCGTCCCCGAAGGTTATGAAAGAGTTTTTATTGATTAGATTTGCATAAATTTTTCCGTGATATGCCAAGACTTGTCCTAAGCCTTCTATTCATCCTTTTTTTTACTGTTCTCAGGAGCCAGCCAAGCCAGCAGCAAAAGCTGGAAGAGCGCAAGGCTCAAATTCAGCGCGAAATACTGGAAAATCAGCGGCTGCTCCAATCGGTGAAAAGCAAAGAGAAGTCTGTCACAACCGAATTGCTTCTGCAGAAGGAAAAAATCAAGCTTAAGGAAAAACTGATCAATACAACCGAGAAGCAGACAAAAATCCTGAACAACGACATGTACCTGAACCAGCTTCAGATCAACAGGCTCAAGAAAGAACTGAATGATCTTCGTGCAGATTATGCCGAAATGATCCGGAAATCCTACAAGAGCCGTTCAGAGCAGAGCCGTGCGATGTTCCTGTTGTCATCTGAAAACTTCCTCCAGGCATACAAGCGGGCGCAATACATGAAACAGTATGCGAGCTATCGGAAGATGCAGGGCGAAGAAATCAACCAGAAAACCAATCAGCTTACAAGCTACAACCAAAAGATCAGCGTCCAAAAGGAAGAAAAGCAGAAGTTACTTACTGAAAACCAAAAGGAAAAGCAGGAACTTGAAAAAGAGCGGCAGGAACAGGAAAAGATCGTCAACGAGATAAAGAAAAACAAGAAGCAGATTGCGGCTGAAATAAAGAAAAAACAGCAGGAAAGCAAAACGATCGACCGACAGATCGACAAGCTGCTGAGGGATGCGATTGCTGCCGCCAATAAAAAAGCCGCCGCTGCCGCTGTCAAGGCGAATCCCGGAAAAGTGACTGCGGCAAAGACAAAAGCTACTGTAGAATCCACCAAAATTGTCCTCACACCCGAAGGCAAAGTCGTTGCAGATAATTTCCGGGCCAATAAAGGCCGTCTTCCATGGCCGGTGGAAAGAGGTGTCGTAACATTGGGTTACGGAGATCAGGCGCACCCGGTTCATAAAACCCTTGTCGTACACAACAGCGGCGTGGAAATCACAACAGATCAGGGTGCGACTGCAAGGGCAGTTTTTGGAGGAGAAGTGACCAGTGTCATCGTTCTTTCGCCTGTGAACAAAGCGGTAATGATACAGCACGGGGATTACTTCACGGTATACCAGAACCTGAGCAGCGTGAGTGTCAGCAAAGGGGATAAGGTGTCGATTAAGCAAGCCATCGGGAAAGTCCGCACCAATGGCGACACCGGAAAAACGGTAATTAAATTCACAATTTCACAAAACACGACCTACACAAATCCGCAGTCGTGGCTTGCCGGAATGTAACGTTCTTGGCTAAACTCGAGTTGCGGAATTCTTACCTGAGTAGTCTCGGCTGAGAGCGAGTTGAAAGATAACAAAATGTTCCGGAAAGACAAATGCAGCAATTGAGTTTTAGCCAGGGTTGTGGGAAGTAGCTATTTAATCCGATAATAAGTTTGGTTTTGTTCTCCTTCTTTAATCACTAAATTCAATTCCACAGCTTTTTTCAAATCTCTTGTCGCTGTCGCAGATGAAATATCTTTGAAGACATTCATGTAATCTTTGCGTGTAAATTCTTTAGCACTGCTCTTAATGAAGTATTCTATCCGATCCAATTCGGTAATCGTTCGATTGTTAAAACGTAATAGTCCACCCAAAGAAATATCGATTACTTCTAACATATATTCTATAAATACAGTTGAACTTCCTGATTTATCACTTAAAGACAGAACTTTGTAGTATTCAGACTGTGTTTTACTTATAAGTGTTTCAAAAGGCAAAAATTCAAACACTGGATATTTTTCCATTAAAACTATTGTCTGCCACAATCTTCCCATTCTTCCGTTCCCATCTTGGAAAGGATGAATAAATTCCATTTCATAGTGAAAAACACAGCTTTTAATGAGTGTGATTTCATCAGACCTCTTTAGATAAGAAAAAAGATCTTTCATTAAGAATGGAACATTTGCTGCCGGCGGTGCAATATGGGCAACTTCAGACCCTTGAACGATTCCAACACCTTTAGTTCGATATTTACCAGCTTCGGTCACCAAACCATTCATCATCACTTTGTGCGCTTTCAAGAATGATCTTTCAGATGAAGCATTATATGTTTCTAAATTTTCATAGACTTTAATTGCGTTCATCACTTCGATAACATCTTTTTGTGGCCCAATGACTTTTTTGTTTTCGATTATGGCGGTTATTTGTTCTTCGGACAACGTATTACCTTCTATCTGAAGGGAAGAATGAATTGTTTTAATTTTATTTTGCTTTCGTAGAGTAGGAGATTGCTTATTTAGATAATTTGCATTTACTTCTCCAATCTTCTCGGAAATAGAAGTGATTAATTTTAAAATTTTTGGAGTGATTTCGTACGGAGGCTTCATTGATGCTATCATTTGATGCTATCAAAGATATATAATTTTAATTACCCAACGGTTCACTATTTCCCACAACTAGTGGATAAAAAGCGCCTTTAATTCGGTAGCATCTTCAGGTTTCATCTTACCCGCCAAAACAAGGCTGAGCTGCTTTCTTCGCAATGCCGCATCAAATCGCTGGTGTTCGAGTTCAGTTTCAGGAACAATTGGCGGAACTTCAACCGGGCGTCCGGTATCATCAACGGCGACGAAGGTATAAATAGCTTCGTTGGCTTTGGTCCGTATGCCAGATTCTCTGTCTTCCAGCCATACATCGATAAATATTTCCATTGACGACTTAAAGCTTCTTGAAACCTTGGCCTCAATGGTAACAACACTTCCGAGAGGAATTGAGCGGTTAAAGGCCACATGGTTTACAGATGCGGTAACCGTAATCCTGCGTGAATGCCTTCGGGCGGCAATACTTGCTGCGCGGTCCATTCTTGCAAGCAACTCCCCGCCAAAAAGATTGTTCAGCGGATTCGTTTCACTTGGCAGGACAAGATCGGTTAATATGGTCAGTGATTCTGAAGGGCTTTTCGGGAGCATAATCAATTTGTATTAAAAAAAATCCCGATGACTCGGGATTGTAGTTTATAATTCTTTTATCAGCAGCCAGGCGTCAGGATTGTGATTTCTCTTAATTTCCGACATTGCCTTCCAGGCTTCGCGATATGATCCATAGCTTCCGTAGAGCACAGGAAACAAACCGTGCCTGTTCTGCGGGAGCCGGCGTGATTTATATCCTTGGCGGCTGAGCGTTTCGTAGATTCTTTGGGCATTTCTTTCTTTACGGAAAGCCCCGGCAACAATGTGGTAAGGCTTATTATCTTCTTTAACCGTCAATGTTACGGCAGGCATCGGATTTTCTATAAAAAATGTCGCTTGCTGTATTTTATTCTGAACCTGTTTCTGTACTTCGGTCTCAACCATCAGTGTCGTTTCAGAAACGTGATTTTCATAAAGCTTGTATCCTATACTTCCTGTGGCTGTCAGCGCGAGTGCAATAACAGCGGTATAACGCAAATAAGGTCTTGCCTTCCGTTTTTCCGGCGTTAGGGCAATTGGGGCTTTTTCTTCGATCGCCTCAACTTCTTTTTTATAAACTTCACGCTTGACGGCAGGGGAAACGAATGAACTTAGCCCGAAAGCTTCTTTCATATAGTTAAACTGGTCATACGGGGTAAACACAAGATTCCTTTCCGCATTCAACGAAAGTTCACCGATATTCTTTAGTGTAAAACGATCATTGATTTCAAGGATGTTCTGCCAAATGCCGACTTCACTCTGAATGGCAGCGACAGCGTCTTCATAAGATGTTTTTTCCGCACGGGCGATATGGTTGGCAAGCAGGCCGTCGTTGCTCCTTAGATAAGAGTTGAACAACACCAGTTTCTTCGGGGGATAGAACGCATTTGAAGTCTCATTAAGCTGTGCCGGCTGGATTTCGGTCAGGAAAGCACCGAATCCTGGAACCGTAACGCATTGATAACGATATAAAAGCTGGGAGATGTACTGCTCAATCTTCATAAAAACAAAGTTATTCAATGGAAGTCAGCGACAAAATTTTATTAACATTTTTTATTAACAATACGTTGGTTTTTCATACTTTTCCTTCATTATTATACGCCATGTCAGAACAGGAATTATTTTATGTACTTGCCTTACAGAAAGTCGACAAAATCGGCGACATCATTTCAAAAAAGCTTATTACAGCCTGTGGAAGTGCCGAAGCGGTGTTTACAGCGCCATCCAAAAAAATCACCTCCATAGCCGGTATCGGTACTTTGCTCCTGCAGAAGCTTCGGGATAAAAGCATTTTTCAGTTGGCAGAAGCAGAGTTGAATTTCATCAATCGGAATAACATTTCCACTTTTTCATTTCTTTGCCCTGAATATCCTGACCGCCTTAAGCATTGTCCGGATGGGCCGGTGTTGCTTTTTTCACGTGGGCATTTCAATCTTGAACGAAGGAAAGTCATCAGCATTGTCGGCACCCGGAAAATAACACCTCAAGGTGCTGAAATCTGCCGGAAACTGATTCATGACCTGGTGCCGCTTGACCCTGTAATTGTAAGTGGATTTGCCTATGGTGTCGATATTGTTGCACATCAGGCTGCCATTGAAAACAAACTCCAAACGATTGCTGTAGTGGCACACGGCCTGAATCAGATTTATCCGAAAAGCCATAAAAGATATGCGCGGACCGTAGAAGAGAATGGCGCTTTTTTCACTGAGTTCTGGAGCACATCCGATCCTGATCGAGAAAATTTCATCAAAAGAAACCGTATCGTTGCCGGAATTTCCGAAGCAACAATTGTCATTGAATCGGCAGATAAAGGCGGTTCGCTGATCACCGCGAACATGGCGCACGGATACAACCGGGATGTATTTGCGGTTCCCGGACGACCTTCGGATATTTACAGTCAGGGCTGCAATAACCTGATCAAATCCCAAAAAGCAAATCTTTTGACAGGCGCCGCCGATCTGATCTATATTATGAATTGGGATCTTCAGCAACCGGTAAAGCCTGTGCAAAAACAGCTTTTCATAACACTGGAAACCGATGAGCAGAAAATTTATGATTACCTGCAGCACAAAGGGCGCGAACATATCGATATGATCTCGCTCGAATGCGGATTTCCAATTTTCAGGATATCGCCGCTGTTGCTGAATATGGAATTGAAAGGTGTCATCAGGCCTTTGCCGGGAAAGCAGTTCGAGATTACATAATTACACTGAGAACCCCAGTGATTCCCTTACGCGGGCAAGTACGCCATCGGCAACAGCCGAAGCACGTTCAGCACCTTTTTTAAGAAGTAGTTCTATTTCAGTCGGATTCTGCATATAATAATTGTATCGCTCACGTTCTACACTGAATTTTTCGAGAATAAGCTCGTATAAAGCCTGTTTGGCGTGGCCGTAGCCGAAATCACGTGTCTCGTTGAGGTAATTCATCCGCATTTTTTCGATCTGGACTTCATCGGCAAGAAGCTTATAAATTCCGAATATTTTACACGTGTCAGGATTTTTCGGATCTTCCAGCAGCGTGCTGTCGGTTTCAATGCTCATGATCTGTTTTCTGAGTGCTTTGTCTGGCAGGAAGATATTGATGATGTTCCCGCGGGATTTGCTCATTTTCTGTCCGTCAGTTCCAGGCACGTACATCGTTTGTTCTTCAACTTTTGCAGAAGGCAGGACGAACACTTCGCCCATTTGATGGTTAAAGCGCGAGGCAACATCGCGTGTAATCTCGATATGCTGTAGTTGGTCTTTCCCGACGGGTACAAATTCAGCATCATATAATAAAATATCAGCCGCCATGAGCATCGGATAAGTAAATAAACCTGCGTTTACATCTTCAAGCCTGTCGGCCTTATCTTTAAATGAATGGGCTAGTGTGAGTCTTTGAAATGGAAAAAAGCAACTGAGATACCAAGCAAGTTCGGCGGTCTGAGGCACATCTGACTGGCGGTAAAAAATCACTTTCTCTGTATCGAGGCCACAGGCAAGCCAAACAGCGGCAGTACTTTCAGTATTTGATTTCAGTGTCTTCCCGTCCTTGATCTGCGTCACAGAATGCAGGTCGGCAATAAACAAAAAAGAGTCGTTTTCTGGCTGGCGTGAAAGCGCAATCGCAGGAAGGATCGCGCCCAATAGATTACCAAGATGCGGTGTTCCGGTACTTTGTATTCCTGTCAGGATTTTGGACATAATTACATATTTGGGCAAAGTTAACTCTTTTAAAAAAAATTACCTTCGTTTCCTTACATTTGGGGCTATGAGAATTTTAAAAGTTGCTTTCTGGATAATCTGGCGGATATGGTTTTACATCCTGCTGGCCATCCCGATCCTTATAATGCTTCCTTTTCTGCTCATTTCCATCCTTCGGGAAGAGTGGTATCCTTTCTTCTTTGTGATGGCCCGTATCTGGGCGAAATTCATCCTGTTAGGCATGGGCTTCCGTTACAAGATTGACTATGAGCAACAGCCCGAAACCGGGAAAAGCTACATGTTTATCGCAAATCATACATCGATGGCCGATATTATGCTGATGTTGGCCATTACACGCAACCCGTTTGTTTTCGTAGGAAAGAAGGAGTTGGTTAAAATTCCACTTTTTGGTTTTTTTTACAAGCGTACATGTATTCTCGTGGACCGAAACAGCTCAAAAAGCCGGATGGAAGTATTCGAACGGGCGCAGCGGCGGCTTAATCAGGGACTGAGCATTTGTATCTTTCCGGAAGGCGGCGTTCCTGCTGATGAGACGCTTCTGCTTGACGAATTTAAGGATGGGGCTTTCCGGTTAGCAATCGAGCATCAGATCCCTGTGGTTCCAATAACTTTTGCCGACAATAAAAAGCGCTTTTCCTATACTTTTCTTAGCGGAAGTCCTGGAATTATGCGGGCCAGAATGCACGAATTCATATCTACAAAAGGAAAATCCGCAGAAAACAAGAAAGATATAAAAGACGTTAAGGAAGTGTCGAGACAGGTAATATTTTCACAGTTACAGGCATTTCACCAATAAAAAAGCGCCAATCCAATGGATGACGCTTTCTTCGCCGCCGGCCGAAAACGGGCAGCTTCAACCTAACTAACCTTAACCAACTATAAAAACAAACAAAACTAGAACCTATAGCTTAAGCCTGTATATAAGCCAAAAAAGTATGGTTTGAAATTGCCTGCATCGTTACTAAAAGTATTGATCTGGTATTTGAAAACCGGCTCAAAATTGGCCTGAAATGTTTTAAAGATCTTATATCTGAAACCAAGTCCTAAATTGGTGCTGAAGTGCAGGGAATTTAGGTTGTCTGCTTCCCCGATATTCATGTCCATTCCAGATGAAATTAAAGACACTTCATTCTGGTTCAGGAACATCGTACTTACACCGCCGATAACTTCAATGCCGAGCCTTCTGTCTAAAACCTTGTAAGACAGTTCCACGGGAACTTCAATATATCCTGTTTTTTGGTTCAGGCTTCCCTCAAATTTTGAATCCACTTTTCCTGCGACCGATTGCATAGACAGTTCTCCCGGATTATTGCTTACTTCAAGTAAAGAACCTTGAAGGTTAGGTCGTAGATTTTCAATTTTTCTTGCATTTGGTGTTTGGAAAAAAACCACGTCGTTGGTGCTGTATTCCAAAGCAAGTGAGTGAACACCGGCACGAACGGCCAAACTTTTATTAAGGGCATATTGCACGCCAACACCGTAAGAAACAGTTGGCTTGTATGATTTGTTGCTGGTGGCAAACCTGGAATCTAAAGGGGAACCGTTTGAAGTTGAACTGAAATAAATAGGGGCAACATTTGAGGTAACTTGCCACCTATTTATTTTTTGTTCTTTTTTGGTAACTTCTTGTTCTTTTTCTTTAGACAATTCTTCCAGCGCATTAGGCACGGCGGCAATGGCAACCGTGTCTTTTTTCGTACCGGGATCAGCAATTGTTACCGCGCTGTCCGTTTGTACCTTAATATCTTTTCCTATTACAGGATCAATTTCTTTTTCCCTGTTTCCCGATGTATTGGTTTCTGAGGCAAGCCCTTTTTCCGGAACGGGAGTAATTTTTTCCTGATTACCATTGGAAAAGCCTGATTTTTCGGTTTTTCCGGATTCAGCTATGGTGGTTTCAGTTTCAGTAACGATATCGTTAGTTCTGTTATTTTTCATAGAACCTGAAGCTTTTTTCACTGCCACAGCATCAATCGTTCTTTTTTGAAAATTATTGTGTTTCCTTTTAAACTGCCTGTCGGAAGTTTTATCTGTTGCAGGTTGATTTCCGGAAGCGGCTACACCGGATGCTTCCTGAATGGTTTTGGGATTTACTCCTTTACCAGCAGTTTTCTCTGCACCTTCAATTCCACCGGACTTAACACTGCCACTGACCGGTTCAGGCGTATTTACGACGGCATTATCCTGGTGTATTGAACCCGAAGCAGGTGAAGCAATATTGGCACCTTTATCAACATCATTTTGCTGTGGCTTTTGGGAATTATTGTTCTCAAGTACGACCCCGTTTTCAGGAGCAGATTCATTTGCAATAAATCTTCCTGTGAGAAGGAAAGCCAGAATTAATGCAGCAGCAATGCCTGTAAGCTGAAACCAGAACGGAATAATCCGTCTTTTTTTCTTTTCTTTCAGTTCAGCCTCAATCTTCTCCCAAACGTGTTCCGGAGGAGTAACTTCGAAATCCTTGAACTTCTCCTGAAAAAGTCGATTTATATCTTTTCTTTCCATCATTTTGCAGACTTAATTTTATTGCCAGTCGCATTATTTTCTATCTTATCCTTAAGGATCATCCGCGCCCTTGCGAGATTGGATTTGGAGGTTCCCGTTGTAATGCCCAGCATTTCAGCAATTTCTTTATGCGGATAGCCATCAATGGCATAGAGGTTAAACACCAGTCTGTACCTGTCTGGGAGTTCCTGTATGATTTTCATAAGATAATCAATCGAAACGCCTTCGTCGTCGATTTCAACTTCAGCTTCATCAGGAATATTTTCATGGATCAGTTCCAAAAAACTCACTCCCCGATACTGCTGAAGTACGTTATTGATCATAACTCTTTTTGCCCAGCCTTCGAAAGAACCCTTAAAATTAAACTGCCCGATCTTATCAAATATAATAAGAAAGCCATCTTGCAGGTTATCTTCTGCTTCTGCATAATTTCGCGAATACTTTAAGCAGACAGCAAACAATTTAGAAGATAATAATCTGTATAATTGTTCCTGGGCTTTGGTATCATTTCTTTTGCAGGCGCTAATGAGTTCGTCTAAACCCAAGACAGTTAGTTTAAAAGTTTATTGCCCAACAATCGCTTCAGTTTCTATGAACGTATCCGTCCCATCTGTTTCTCTTCCGTTCCAGAATTTGAATGTATATGTTCCTGCCGCTGTTGGCTTAAAATTCAATGGTATTTCGTACTCAGTATCATCAGGCTGGCAATTAGGTTCATCAAGCTTGGCGAATTGTACCGCAACGTTTCTTTGAAAATCTTCGGCAGTGTAATAAAAACCATTAAAAATATGGCAATCAGAAGGCCTTTTGTAACGGATCATTATTTTAGAAACACTGTCAACCTTATAAGTCGAAGCCATTGTGACGTCTTCAACGGGGCCAATTACAACAACGGTTGGCCGATCTTCACCAACATCACATCCGATCATTAAAAAGGCCGCAAAAAGAGCAAAAGCTATTTTTTTCATTTTTGTATTAATAAATTTAGGTAAACACAAGATGCAAATCAATTTAAAAGGTTGCGTCTGATTAATAAAAAACCCGGAATAGTTCCGGGTAAGTTTTATGCTTCATTTTCTTTGATCCTGGTTTTGATCTTTTGCTCAAGCTCATCCGCCAGTTCAGGATTATCCTTGATCAGGACTTTTACTGCATCGCGTCCTTGTCCGAGACGGGTTTCGCCGTAACTGAACCAGGACCCGGATTTTTTTATAATTTCAAATTCCACCGCAAGGTCAAGGATCTCGCCGGTTTTTGACACGCCTTCTCCATACATAATATCGAATTCGGCAGTCCTGAAAGGAGGCGCTACTTTATTCTTAACGACTTTAACTTTTGTACGGTTTCCGATAACATTTTCGCCTTCCTTAATTTGTGATGACCTTCGGATGTCGAGCCTGATGGAGGCGTAAAATTTCAATGCGTTACCCCCAGTGGTTGTTTCAGGGTTACCAAACATGACACCGATTTTTTCACGAAGCTGGTTAATGAAGAATACGGTACAATTTGTTTTGCTGATGGTTGCAGTGAGTTTTCTTAATGCCTGCGACATCAATCTTGCATGAAGTCCCATTTTAGAGTCACCCATTTCTCCTTCAATTTCGCTTTTTGGTGTCAGCGCCGCAACCGAGTCGATCACAACGATGTCAATAGCTCCGGAACGAATCAGGTTTTCCGCAATTTCAAGTGCCTGTTCGCCATTATCCGGCTGAGACATGATGAGGTCTTCTATGTTTACGCCGAGTTTTTCGGCATAATGACGGTCAAATGCGTGTTCCGCATCGATAAAAGCCGCAATGCCACCGGCTTTTTGCGCTTCTGAGATTGCATGAAGCGTTAATGTTGTTTTACCTGATGATTCAGGGCCGTATATTTCTATTATTCTTCCTTTCGGATATCCGTTTACCCCAAGCGCAAGATCCAGTCCGAGCGAGCCTGAAGATATGGTTTCCACCTCTTCAACGGCTTTGTCGCCCATCTTCATCACCGTCCCTTTTCCATAGGTTTTATCCAGTTTGTCAAGGGTCAGTTGCAGCGCTTTCAGTTTAGCTTCTTTCTCCGAAGTCATCTTTCCTGTTTCTTTAATTGCCATATATTTTTGCGTAAAAATAGTCCTTTTAAAAAACAAAAATAATTTTTTTACTAAAAACCTTTTTACACCTTTTCTGCATGAAATGTTAAGGCGATGTGGTGGTTTCCGCGCCCAAAGCATTCACAGTTTTTTGGCAGTTTCAATCAGATATTTCCCTACTTTTGCATAGTATTTTAAAGCCTGTATGGAGAAAATTATCTCGTACCCCATTTCAGTTATATACTATTTAATATTTAGTTTATGCCTGTTGGTATTTCATCCGGTTCAATGGGTTTGTCTGAACATTTTCGGATATCAGGCGCATAAAAAAAGTGTCGATTACCTGAATTTTTGTCTGTTGAGATGCACGAATATCCTGGGAACAACATACAAGTTTGAGAACAAGCAGCGCATTCCGCACAATGTTCCGTTGATTATTGTTGCCAACCATCAAAGCCTGTATGATATCATCGCCATCATCTGGTACCTGCGGCGGTTCCATCCGAAATTCGTAAGCAAAAAAGAATTAGGTCGTGGCATTCCCAGCGTATCTTACAACTTGCGCCATGGTGGCTCAATCCTGATCGACAGGAAAGATCCAAAACAGGCACTTCCCGTAATACGTGGGTTGTCGGAATATATAGAGAAAAATAAACGTTCTGCGGTGATTTTCCCCGAGGGAACGAGAAGCAAAACGGGCAGGCCGAAGGAATTTGCCCAAACCGGTTTGAAAGTGTTATGTAAGAGCGCGCCATCAGCTTATATTGTACCTATCAGTATCAATAATTCCTGGAAGATGGTACGATATGGTTTCTTTCCACTTGGGCTTGGAAACAGGCTTATCTTTTCGGTGCATGAACCGATTGTAGTGAAAGACCTTCCGTTCGAGGAAATAATGCTGAAAACAGAGCAGGCAATTGTTGGTGGTGTGCGAATATAAATTAATAGAAAAAAACAGAATGTCAGTAAAAAATGTGCGTCTCGAAGTTATGCAATTTCTCGAAAAGGACATCAATTCTTTCGTAGACGAATACCTTATTCCGATAGATACAATATGGCAGCCCTCTGATTTGCTGCCAAGTTCAGAAAGTGAGAGCTTTTTTGATGAAGTGAAGGAACTGAGGGAAATAGCCAAAGACCTGCCCTATGATTTCTGGGTTGTTTTGGTTGGCGATACAATTACCGAAGAAGCGCTTCCTACTTATGAATCATGGCTGATGACTGTTGAAGGTGTCGATCAAATTCAGAATAACGGGTGGTCAAAATGGGTACGCAACTGGACCAGTGAAGAAAACCGGCACGGCGACCTGCTTAACAAATACCTTTATTTATCAGGGCGTGTCAATATGCGTGAGGTTGAGATCACGACACAGCATCTTTTGGCTGACGGATTTGATATCGGTACAGGAACCGATCCATACAAGAACTTCATTTACACCAGTTTTCAGGAACTGGCAACTTATATTTCGCACAACCGTGTTTCCCAACTCGCAAAGAACTACGGAGACAAGAAACTGTCGAAGATTTGTAAGATGATCGCCGGTGATGAGATGCGTCACCATCATGCCTACAGCGAATTTGTGAACCGTATTTTTCAGGTTGATCCCAGTGAAATGATGCTGGCTTTCCAGTACATGATGAAAAGAAAGATTGTGATGCCTGCCCAGTTCCTTCGTGAGTCGGGGGAAAAGATCGGCGCGGCATTCGAGCAGTTTTCCGATTCGGCACAACGGATTGGAGTTTACACTGCCAACGACTATGTTGAGATCATGCAAAAGCTCATCACACGCTGGAATATCGATAAAGTTACCAACCTGTCTGATGATGCTGAGAAAGCCCGTGACTTCCTGATGAAGCTTCCGGCGCGCATGGCCAAGATTTCAGAACGTATTGTCATCCCGCAGGAATCAAACATTTTTAAGTGGGTTGAACCTGCGACTGTGAGATAATCCCCGAACAACCTTCATTATGACAACATCCGATATTGTACGGGATACCATTTCTTTTGTCAAGGCTGAACTCAGGGATGCTGAAGGCGGACATGACTGGTTTCATATCGAGCGGGTGTGGAAAAACGCACTTCTTATTGCCAAAGATGAAGATTGCGATTTACTGGTTGTGGAACTCGCGGCGCTGCTGCATGATATAGCCGACAGTAAGTTTCATAATGGTGATGAAACCATCGGGCCGGAAAAAGCGCGTAACTTTCTTGAGGCAGCGCAAATAGATCCTGCAACTGTTGACCATGTTGTGAATATCATCGGTAATATGTCTTTTAAAGGTGGAAATTTTACCGTTGCTTTTCAGTCTAAAGAACTCGATATTGTTCGTGATGCCGACAGGCTCGATGCTATTGGCGCGATTGGTATTGCGCGCGCTTTCAATTATGGCGGGTTCAAGGGGCGCAAATTATATGATCCCGAAATCACACCGGTGACCAATATGGATAAAGAAGCGTACAAAGCTTCCGTTTCGCCGACCATCAATCATTTTTATGAGAAACTGTTGTTACTAAAGGATAGGATGCGCACAAAGACCGGAAAGGAATTAGCCGAAAAAAGGCATCGTTTTATGGATGCCTTTCTTTCAGAGTTTTATGCCGAATGGAATGGTGAGCAATAATCAGCTTCCCGCAAATTCTGCTTTCCTTTTTTCAAGAAATGCAGTGGTGCCTTCCTTAAAATCTTCCGTGCCGAAACAATATCCGAAAGCTTTGATCTCGGTTTTAAAACCATCAACCCCATGCTCAAAATTTGCATTGATGGCCATAATCGCGCTGGCTATGGCAACAGGTGAATTACGCGTGATTTTTTTTGCTATTCCATAGCAGAAATCAAGAAGCTCGGCCTGCGGAACCACATAATTTACCAATCCAAAATGTTTTGCTTCGTCAGCAGAGATCATTCCCGCAGTCATGATCATTTCCATTGCTTTTCCTTTGCCAACAAGCTGCGGAAGCCTTTGCGTCCCGCCGTAACCGGGAATAATACCCAGGGAAACTTCAGGAAGCCCCATTTTTGAATTGTCTGACGCAACCCTGATGTGCGATGCCATCGCAAGTTCGAGTCCGCCACCAAGGGCAAATCCATTGATTGCTGCTATAACCGGAGTATTGAGGTTTTCTATAAAATCAAACACCAAATTATGTCCGTCAGCGGCAAGTTGCGCACCTTCTTCAACGGTGAAATCTGCAAATTCTGCAATGTCAGCGCCCGCTACAAAAGCTTTTTCACCGGAACCCGTTAAAACAATCGTCCGAATTACCGGATCACTATCAAGGGCTTCCAACGCATCATGCAGTTCATGGATCGTTTTTTTATTGAGTGCGTTGAGTTTATCGGGACGGTTGATCCTGATTGTAGCAATGCCATCAATGCGTTCTATTAATATGTTGTCGAAGTTCATATTATTGCTTTATTATCGGGAGGCAAACTGTAAAGGTTGTGCCTTTTCCATATTCAGATTCAAATGTAATTGTTCCTTTATAATTTTCTATGATATTTTTTATAATTCCGAGGCCAAGTCCCATTCCGCTGCTTTTTGTGGTGAATTTAGGCTCGAAAATCTGGTCGAAGTTCTTGGGCTCGATTCCGATGCCGTTGTCTTTGACGCTGATGAGGACGCTGCTTTCTTTCCTGCTGATCGACACCAGGATCGATTTCACTTCTTGTTCGGGCGGAATGGCCTGAATGGCATTCTTAACCAAATTGGTAATTACCCGGATCAACTGTGTGCGGTCCATCTTTGAAATGATTTCCTTTTCCTGGCTTTCAAAATTGATATAATCTTCATTAAAAATATCCAGGGCAAGATCGACCACGGCCACTACATTAAGGTTTTCATTCTGCTGCGCCGGCATTGAGGCAAAATTTGAAAATGCGGAAGCCACGGCGCTCATGGTATCGATTTGCTGGATGAGCGTGTTTGAAAAATCGTTTAGCTTCTGTTTGAGCTCGGGATCATCGGGATCAAATTTTCGTTGGAAATTCTGAACCGTCAGCCGCATCGGCGTAAGTGGGTTTTTGATTTCATGCGCCACCTGTTTCGCCATTTCACGCCAGGCTTCCTCGCGTTGGCTTTGGGCAAGTTTTATGGCACTCTCCTCGAGCTGGTCTACCATCTGGTTATAGGCTTTGATCAGTAGGTTGATTTCCTTACTGTTGGCTTTGAGGACAATTTTCTCGTTTTTCTGGTTGAGGTTAGTTTCGTTGATCTTGTCGGAGATCGTTTTCAGCGACTGCGTAATGTAAGTCGACAGGAAATATGCGAGGCCAAAGGCGATCAATAACATGAAAGTATATACCTGGCCCAGCCTGATAAGGAAATTTTCAAGTTCCTGTTCATAAAAACCGTCATCTTCCACGTAAGGAAGGTTCAGGATTCCGAGCGGCTTGAATTTGTCATCCTTGATCTGGCTGAACGATGAGCGGTTTTTCTTCCCATCGAGATTACGGATGTCAACGTATCTTTTTTCAATTGACGACTGCACCAGTTTCAGGATATATGGCGGCACAGGCGGCGCAATGCTATCAATCGAAAATGATGCTTTTGAAGATTTCAGGAGTTTCCCGTCAAGTCCGTAGATATTGATTTCGAGGTTATGAATATCGGCCAGCTCATAAATCCGATCTTTAAAAATCAGCGGAAGGTTTTGTTCTGTCAGCGGGTAAGTCGTGGTCGAAAGAATGTAATTTATATGTTCCTTGATCGCATTTTCCTTGTTTTCCAGCCTTTCCTGATGATAATCCTTTGCTTCATTCTTAAACTGAATGATCGAAATAGATGCCAATAAGATGGAAGCGATCAGGATCAGGACGATCATCGACATGAAAATCCTGATCCGCAGCGAAAGCATCGATATGTCGAAATTGTTCCGTTTCATGAGCCGTTTCTTTCACGGATTCTTTTATACATCCTGAAGCCGAGCATGATCACGATCGAGAACAGCATGATTCCAAGCACACCAAAAATCCAGTTTACCGCATTTTTCAGCACGACCAGAAATACGATGGCAAAAAGGATTATAGTTGCGCCTTCGTTCCACAACCTCATAAAATTTGAAGTATGCCGAACTTCATCGCGCTGCAGTTGAAGATAGATGTGATGGCATTTGGCATGGTACAAATACAGTAAAAAAACAAAGCCAAGCTTTACGTGCATCCATGGCATTTTAAGCCAAACATTCCCAAGATCGGTAAAAAGCAGCATCCAGAACGCAAAAATGCCTGTCAGTATTGCTGATGGCCATGTAATGATGTACCACAGCCGGTACGACATCAGTTTGTATTGTTTTTGAAGGATTTCCCTTTCGGGAGAAGGTTTTGCGGCGGCTTCAATCTGGTAAACGAAAAGCCTTACGATGTAAAAAAGCCCCGCAAACCAGGTGATGACAAAAATCAGGTGGAGCGATTTGAGGTAATTATATATTTCCATCGGCTTTTTTAAGTTTGGTGGTCATTTCCTTACTCAGGAAAATCCCGGTGACAAGCGTTGCCATGATATCGGCGATAGGAAAAGACACCCATACTCCAAAAATACCAAAATATCCGGGTAAAATCAGTATCAGCGGAATCAGAAAAAATCCCTGCTTTGTCAATGTCAGCAGTAATGCTTTTACTGCATTTCCGGCCGCCTGGAAATAAGCCGCGCCAATAAGCTGCACTGCGATTACCGGAGACGCGGCGAAAACCCAGCGCAAGGCATTCGGCGCTTCCTTCAGCACGGCCGGATCATCGGTAAACGCGGCGATGATCTGCGGCGCAAAAATTAATATGGATGTATAAATTAAAATCGCAAGAAATGCAGCGTATTTTATAGAAATGATTATAGATTTTCGAACCCGCGAAAACTTGTCGGCACCATAATTATATCCCGCAACCGGAAGAAATCCTTCGGTGATTCCATTAACGGGAAATAAAGCGAACATCAGCATCCGGCTGATGATCCCATAAATTGTGACCGACCGTTCACCGCCATGTTCAAACAAAGTATTGTTCAGCAGAGCAGAAAGAATCGTAATCACGCCCTGCCGTGAAAAAGTCGTAAAGCTCAGTGCCGAAATTTCTTTGATAATGGCGGCTTCCGGAACAAAATGCTTCAGTTTCGGTTTTAAGTCGCTACGGAAAAAGAAAAACCATGCAATAAACAGGAACGACATCAGGAACGAAAAGGCCGTTGCCAACGCCGCTCCCAAAATTCCCCAGCCGAATATCTTAATGAAAAAAATATCAAGGATTATATTGGCAACTGAAGCAATGATGACAGAAATCATCGCGAACCTTGCTTTTCCTTCTGCCCGGACTACGCTGTTTGACATGGCGCAAAAAGCCTGTAAAGGCGCAGCGATCACAATGGGGAACAAAAATATTTTGGCTGGTTCCATGATCTTGCCCTTGGCGCCGAAAATTGTCAGGACATCTTCCGCAAACAAAAAACAAATCACCGCAACCGTTACGGAAAGTAAAAATGTCAGCATGATCTGGTGTGCGAATGCGGTACACGCTTTTTCCTGATCGTCTGAACCAAGCGCGCGGGAAATCACAGAACTTCCGCCAACACCAACGGCCAGTCCGAGTGACGCAACCAGAAACATCACAGGCGTTACCACAGCAAGCGCTGCAATCGCCAACGGGCCGATCCACTGACCCACAAAAATGGTGTCGATCAGGATGTTCACCGTCATAAACAAAATCCCTACGGAAGCCGGAACCGCTTGTTTCAACAGAAGGCTTTTAATGTCCTTCGTCCCGAGTTCTTCCGTAGTAACTGCCATTACACTGCTGTTATTTCCGAATGAACCCAGCGGTTGATCCATGAAGCAATGGTTTCTGTCCAGGCATCATCATCATTCAAACACGGAATTGCTAAAAAATTTTCGCCGCCGTTTGCTTTAAACTGATGATTGGCTTCCATCGCGATTTCTTCCAGTGTTTCGAGACAATCGGCAACAAAGGCCGGTGTGACGACCGCAAGATTTTTAATTCCGCGTTCCGGCATTTTGTTGATTTCGATATCAGTATAAGGTTCGAGCCATTTATCACCGGCAAGCCGCGACTGGAAGGTCTGGCTGTACTTTCCCTCAGGAATTTCCAAAAGCTCAACTACCTGCCGCGTGGTTTCGTAACATTGGTGTCGATAGCAGAATTCATGCGCCGGAGAAGGCGAAGTGCAGCATGTTTTATCAATCCGGCAATGTGATTTCGTAACATCTGTTTTCCTGATATGCCTTTCGGGAATGCCGTGATATGAGAATAATAAATGGTCGTAATTGAAGTTTTCCAAGTGTTTTTTAATTGAATCCGCAAGATTCTGAATATAGTCGGGCTTGTTGTAAAATGCGGGCACATTGCTGATTTTCATATTTGGGAAATGCTTCTTCCGAAGTTCTTCAGCCAAAACCAATATTGTCACAGTCGATGCCATCGCATGCTGCGGATACAACGGAAAAAGCAGCACTTCGTCAACACCTTTGTCATGGAGCTCCTGAAGTCCGCTAAGGATCGACGGATTTCCATATCGCATCGCCAAGGCCACAGGAACATCAGTTTTCACCTTTACTTTATCGTACATGCGTTTTGAAAGCACGATCAGCGGCGAGCCTTCTTCCCACCAGATTTTTTTATACGCTGCAGCGGAACGTTCCGGGCGCTTCCTCAGAATAATTCCGCGGACAAGCAGTGCCCGAAGCAGGAACGGCACGTCGATGACGTACTTGTCCATCAAAAATTCATCGAGGTATGGTTTGACATCTTTCGGTTCCGGACTTTCCGGCGAGCCAAGGTTGACTAATAAAACTCCTTTCATTGTTCTGTTTAGGTGTTGGAAGTGACCGACATCAGGTACTTCTTTGGTGTTGTGGCAAATTTTTTCTTGAACGCGGCAATGAAATGGCTTCCGGTGCTGTAGCCAACTTTGAGTCCGACTTCATTCACGTTGTAAGAGCCGCTATCGAGCAGTTTTCTCGCATAATCCATTTTATAATCGAAGAGAAAGCCATAAACCGTATCACCATAAATCTGCTTGAAGCCCATTTTCAGTTTTTTCAGGGTAAGCCCAACCTGGTCTGCAAGCTCCTGCAATCCCGGCGGCTCGGCCATGTTGGCAATGATGATTTCTTTCGCCTTGCGTATTTTCATCACATTTTCCTCATCGGTCAGGAAAGGGCAATGTTCTGCGCCGGGTTCTTCCGAACGATTAAAATAAAGGCTCAGCAATTCATAGCCTTTGCCGCGATAGTATAAATTCTTGATCGACGGATTGAGGTTGTAATGGAACAACTGGCTTAAAACGATTGCGGTCGACGGGGAAATGTTTTCTTCCTTATAGTATTTTTTGTCACGGTTGTCTTCGCTCAGGAAGGGAATATAATCCGCTTCCGCAGAAAACAATGCGTGAAACTTCTTGATTGAGATAATAACCGAAATTACCCATGAATTCGGCGCAAGCTCCAACTGGATCGGAAGCTCTTTTTGTGGATTGTACAACAGCAGTGATTTCTCCTCACGCAATTCAAGCGCATAATTCCCATGATTGAAAATGAGCTTCGCCTTTCCCTTAAGCCCGAAGTGGAACTGGATCAGTCCGCTCCTGACTTCATGCAGCGCACGAAAGGTTTCATCAGTATCATTCTGGAAACGGATTAATGTGAAATCTTCCTCAACACGCACAATTTCCTGTGACCCCATAGCGATATTTTTTATTTTTGTCAGGCAGTCTGGCGGCGTTCTTTTATTTAGAACAACTCTAAATAGCATCGTAAGAAACACCCAGTACGACTGCAAAAGTAGTACATTTTCAATAAATTATACCGTTTGAAGTCCGAAACTCGTACAGCGTTATAAAAAGTACTTTCAGCGTTGTTTTTGTCAAAACCTTAATGATAAGTTTGCTTATCTTTTTACAAGAAGCGCTACATGGAAAACAATAACCTCTCGAAGCATCAGACGTTTTATGCTATTGGCCTGAGTTACAGGAAGGCTGATGCTGAAATCAGGGGAAAATTCAGCCTTGACGGCAGTGCTAAAACCAAGCTGTTGCAACAGGCAAAAGTTGAAGGAATAGACAGTCTGATCGTTACTTCTACATGCAACAGGACCGAAATTTACGGTTTTGCGCAGCATCCGTTTCAATTAATCAAATTATTGTGCGACAACAGCGAGGGAACCGTTGAGGATTTCCAGAAGGTTGCCTACATTTATAAAAACCATGAAGCCGTTTCCCATATCTTTCGGGTTGGAACCGGTCTCGACAGCCAGATTCTTGGCGATTTTGAAATCATCAGCCAAATCAAGAGCAGCTTTACCGAAGCGAAATCCATCGGGGTGGCAAATGCTTTTATGGAACGGCTTGTAAACTCTGTCATTCAGGCTAGCAAGAAAATCAAGAGCGAAACCGGCATCAGTTCGGGCGCGACATCGGTATCTTTCGCGTCTGTACAATACATCATCCGCAACGTTGCCGACATCAGCAATAAAAACATACTGCTTTTCGGAACAGGAAAAATCGGAAGGAACACCTGCGAAAATCTCGTAAAACATACAAAGAACGACCATATTACGCTCATCAACCGCACAAAAGATAAAGCCGAGAAAATTGCCGGGAAGTTCAATCTGCTGGTGAAGGATTATGCCGATCTTCATATAGAAATTCAAAAAGCCGATGTACTTGTTGTTGCCACTGGCGCCCAGAACCCAACCGTCGATGCTGCGATACTGAACCTTAAAAAACCGCTGCTGATCCTTGACTTGTCAATTCCCAAGAATGTCTGCGATGACGTAACCATGGTCGAAGGAGTCACGCTGCTGCATCTCGACGAGCTTTCACAGATTACCGATGAAACCCTTGAAAACCGCCGCAAGCACGTTCCGGCAGCAGAATTGATCATTGATGAGGTTAAATCAGAATTCATCACCTGGACAAAAGCCCGGAAATTCGCACCGACAATCAACGCATTGAAAGCGAAACTTAACCATATCAAGGCTGCAGAACTAGACTTCCAAAAGAAAAAGCTCTCCAACTTCGACGAGCATCAGGCCGAAATTATCAGCAACCGCATTATCCAGAAAATCACGACCCATTTCGCCAACCACCTGAAAGCCGACAATACGATGGTGGACGAAAGTATCGAATGGATCGAAAAGATTTTCCAGCTCGAAGCGCCCGCGAAATGAACAAGACCATCAGGATAGGAACGCGCGACAGCGAACTCGCACTTTGGCAGGCGCACACGGTTGAACACAAACTCAACGCGCTTGGCTGCAAAACCGAGATCATTCCGCTAAAATCAGCCGGCGATATCATTCTCGACAAGCCCTTATACGAATTTGGAATCACCGGGATTTTCACAAAAACACTCGATGTTGCCATGATCACAGGCCAGGTCGACATCGCAGTGCATTCCATGAAAGACGTTCCCACAAGCCTCCCGAAAGGCATTATCCAGGGCGCAGTGCTCGAAAGGGAAAATCCGCTGGACATCCTGGTCTACAAAGGCCATATAGAATATACCGATGCCATGACCATTGCAACCGGAAGCCTTCGCAGGCAGGCACAATGGCTTCACCGCTATCCGCATCATACGGTTGTTGACCTGCGGGGAAACATCAACACGCGGCTCAAGAAGCTCGCTGAAAACAACTGGAACGGTGCTGTTTTCGCAACCGCCGGACTCGACCGCATCAACATAAAACCTGAAAAGCATATCGATCTCGACTGGATGATTCCCGCGCCTGCACAGGGTGCCATGGTGGTCGCCGTCATGGAAAACGATGATTATTCACGCCAGGCCGTGGCTAAACTCAACCATTTCGAAAGCGAGATCTGCACACATATCGAGCGGCAGTTCCTGAAAAAGCTTGAAGGCGGCTGTACGGCGCCAATCGGGGCGTGGGCCAGGATCATCGATAATGAAATCCGCTTTGACGGCGCTCTCTTCTCCATCAACGGAAAAGAAAAAATACATATTGAAAAAACCGTCGAAACGCTGCATTATAAAAATTTCGGGGCCGAATGCGCCATAGAAATTTTAAAAAATGGCGGCGATGCGGTAATGCAAAAAATTAAAAGCGATTTGAATCAATAGAAGCACGGGCTGCATCTTTTCGCAGATGTTCCGTCCTGCTGTACGCTGTATCTGCCATTTTATGGCAGGATGCCGCTGCCATCAGGGCTAAAAAGGAAATTCCCGTTCCGTAAGAAATGAACAAAACAATCCGGATACTGTCAACTAAAAAGCTGCTCCCGAACCAGAAGCAGTTTTTGCTGAACGCAGGTTTTTCGCTCGTTGAAGCCGACTTTATCGGAATCCGGAACATAAGGCCGAAGCTTCAGGAAATCAACAAAAACCTGATCTTCACCAGCAGAAATGCGGTTAGGAGCATTCTCGAAAACGAGGATTTGTACAAGCTTAAAGGTAAAAGTTGCTTCTGCGTCGGGACCAAAACCAGGTCGTTACTTGAGGCAAATGATTTTAAGGTTGTTGCGACGGCCGATAATGCCGCCGAACTTTCTGATAAAATAAAAACCGGTTTTAAAGAAGAAACGTTCACATTCTTATCAGGAAATATCAGGCTTGAAACACTGCCAATGAATTTAAAGATTGCCGGTATCGCTTTCAACGAAATCGAAGTGTATGAAACTGCCGCAACGCCTAAACCGATAAAAGCCGTTCTCGACGGAATCCTGTTTTTCAGCCCGTCAGCAGCAGAAAGCTATCTTCATGAAAATGATATCAATAGCGAAACCTGCTTCTGCATTGGCAAAACCACCGCAAAAGCGCTTGAACAAATAACAAACAATATTATAATCGCAAATAAACCCTCAGTGGAAAACGTGATTATCCAATGTATAAACCATTTTAAAACCCTTAATGAAGCATAATTTCTTAATGGTTGCTTTACCGAAAACATGATAAAAAACGACCTATTCCTACAAGCCCTTCGCGGCGAGACTGTAAACCGGCCACCAGTTTGGATGATGCGCCAGGCCGGACGATACCTGCCGGAATTCCGCGCACTTCGCGATAAATATGATTTCTTTACACGCTGCCAAACCCCGGAACTTGCTGCCGAAATCACGGTACAGCCCATTCGCATTGTCGGTCCCGACGCGGCCATTTTATTTTCTGATATTCTTGTCGTCCCGCAGGCCATGGGCATAGAAGTGCTGATGAAAGAAAGCGTCGGCCCGTTCCTGCCAAACCCGATCCGCACACCGCAGGATGTTGAAATGGTCATTGTTCCCGACATTCATGAAACCCTTGGCTATGTTATGGATGCGATCAAACTTACCAAGGAAATGCTCAACGATGAGGTTCCGCTGATTGGTTTTGCCGGTTCTCCATGGACAATTTTCTGCTACGCTGTTGAAGGCAAAGGCTCAAAAAGTTTCGACACGGCAAAAGGTTTCTGCTTTACGCATCCTGAAGCCGCACACGCTTTGTTGCAAAAAATCACCGACACGACCATCGCCTATCTGAAAGAAAAAGTCAAAGCCGGTGTTAATGCCGTACAGGTTTTCGATTCATGGGGCGGAATGCTCTCGCCGGTCGATTATCAGGAATTTTCGTGGAAATACATCAACCAGATCGTTGAAGCGTTGGCTCCCGAAACACATGTCATCGTTTTCGGCAAAGGCTGCTGGTTTGCACTCAACGAAATGGGGAAAAGCAAGGCTTCGGCATTGGGTGTCGACTGGACTTGTTCGGCAAGAAATGCGCGATATTTATCCGGTGGAAACATCACTTTGCAGGGGAATTTCGATCCATCGCGGCTTTTATCCCCAATCCCGACAATCAAAAAAATGGTCAAAGAGATGATAGACGAATTCGGAAAAGACAAATATATCGTTAACCTCGGCCACGGAATTTTACCGCACATTCCGGTTGACCATGCCAAGGCGTTTATCGATGCAGTAAAGGAATATAATTAGGGCGTGACCCTGCGGGTCGGGCTGTACGCGGTGCGCGGCACCTTGCTGCCATCCCTCACGCAAACCCGCCAAAGAAGAAACATGAAGGAAAAATTTTATTCATATATCCAAAATCTTCAGGATCAGATTTGCCTCGGCCTCGAATCCGTTGACGGCCGTTCAAGATTCCGTGAAGATATTTGGGAACGCCCTGAAGGCGGCGGCGGACGAACGCGCGTGATCGAAAACGGGAATGTATTTGAAAAAGGCGGCGTCAATATTTCAGCGGTTCACGGAAAGCTTCCTGAAGCGATGCAGAAAATGTTCAATGTTGGTGAGGCAGATTTTTTCGCCTGTGGACTCAGCCTTGTCATTCACCCGAAAAACCCGATGGTTCCGACAGTTCATGCGAATTGGCGATATTTTGAAATGTATGATACCAGTGGAAACATCATCGATCAATGGTTTGGCGGCGGGCAGGATTTAACGCCATATTATCTTTTTAAAGACGACGCAATACATTTTCATCAAACATGTAAAACCGCATGCGACAAACACGATTCAGCGTTTTATCCGAAATTTAAAAAGCAGTGTGACCAGTATTTCTGGAATACGCACCGCAATGAAGCGCGCGGCATCGGCGGGTTGTTTTTTGATTATTGCAAAGCTTCCGAAAGCACGTCAATGCAGCAATGGTTTGATTTTGTAACCGAAGTCGGCAACAGTTTCCCTGACGCCTATCTTCCGATTGTCGAAAAAAGAAAAATTTTACTCTATACTGAATCCAATCGGACGTGGCAGGAAATCCGCCGCGGGCGATACGTCGAATTCAACCTTGTCCACGACAAAGGAACCCTGTTCGGATTAAAAACCAACGGGCGCATCGAAAGCATCCTCATGAGCTTGCCCCCGCATGTGCAATGGGTTTACGATCATCATCCGGAAGCAGGAAGTGAGGAGGCAAAACTTGTCAATGTTCTACAAACACCGCAAGATTGGATTAATTAACCTTCAACGATAAGTGTCATAACATCCTCAATCACTCACGATCTGAATGTAAGAAAAAATAAAAAACATGTTCAACAGAAACAGAAGATTAAGAACAAACGAATCGATCCGCAGCCTTGTCCGCGAAACAACATTATCGCCACAGGATTTCATGCTGCCGATGTTTGTTGCAGAAGGCAAAAATATTAAATCGGCGATTCCGTCAATGCCCGGAATTTTCCGCCATTCCCTCGACCATACAATAACTGAAGTAAAAGAGGCATGGAACCTTGGCATCCGCGCTGTAAACATATATGTAAAAGTCTCGGAACACCTCAAAGACAACACCGGCAAAGAAGCGTGGAACAAAGACGGACTGATGCAGCAGACGATCCGTGCCATTAAAGATGCCGTTCCCGAAATGATCATCATGCCCGATGTCGCGCTCGATCCTTATTCCATTTACGGCCATGACGGAATTATCGAAAATGGCTACGTGGTGAACGATGCAACAGTCGATGCGTTAACTAGGATGAGCCTTTCGCATGCAGAAGCCGGAGCTGATTTCGTTGCGCCATCCGACATGATGGACGGCCGGGTGTATGCCATTCGGAAAGCTTTGGAGGAAAACGGGCATCACAATGTCGGGATTATGAGCTATTCTGCGAAGTATGCATCGGCATTCTACGGGCCGTTCCGCGATGCGCTTGATTCTGCCCCGGTAGATATGCAAAATGTTCCTAAAGACAAAAAAACCTATCAGATGGATTATGCCAACCGCATTGAAGCCATCAGGGAAGCGCTTGACGATGTTGCCGAAGGCGCCGATATTGTTATGGTAAAGCCAGGAATGGCTTATCTCGACATCGTTCGCGAAGTTAAAAATGCAGTCAATGTACCTGTCGCGGTTTACCAGGTTTCGGGCGAATATGCCATGGTTAAAGCCGCGTCGGAAAAAGGCTGGCTCGACCACGATCGTATTATGATCGAACAATTAATGTGCATCAAACGGGCAGGAGCAAATATCATTTCGACTTATTTTGCTAAGGAAGCCGCCGTATTGCTGAACAGGTAATTGTATTAAGAATCTAAGGCTTCCTAACGCAACTTCATTCCTTAATAGTTAACATGAAAAATATTCTGCCATTAATTCTGTCGTTACTCCTTGCATCGTGCGGCAGGAATGAAAAGCCGGAAGCTGAAAAAGTGATCTACGAGAACGAAAAGAAAGATCCCGCAGCGCTTGGGCAGGAGCTTTTTGAAGGTGAGGGAAACTGTTTCGCCTGCCATAAGCCCGACCAAAAGATCATCGCTCCATCGATTAAAGAAATTGCGAAAATCTACAGGGAAAAGAATGGCGACATTGTAAAATTCCTGAAGGAAGAAGGCGGACCTATAGTTGATCCTTCGCAATATGAAGTGATGAAGACAAATTTTGCCATCACAAAAAATATGACCGATGATGAATTGAAAGCAATAGAAGCTTACATGCACAGCATTAAATAATCACATAATGGAAACAGCCTATATTCAAACTCCACTTGGCCTGGCTGAAATCAAAGGTGATGAAAACGGCATCGTTTCTATTTTGGTTTTAGATGTAGAAATTCCACCCTCAGTTTTAATTCCTGAATCCTTAAAGGAGGCAATTACACAACTTGAAGAATATTTCAGCGGAAAGAGAAGTGATTTTACTTTCGTGATGAATCCCATAGGAACTTCTTTTCAGAAGAAAGTATGGATCGAACTGCGACAAATTCCGTTTGGAAGAACCCTTTCCTATCTCGAGCTCTCAAAAAAGCTCGGCGATATCAAAGCGATTCGCGCTGTTGCTTCGGCCAATGGTAGAAATCCGTTGTGGATTGTGGTTCCGTGCCATCGCGTTATCGGCACCGACGGCTCGCTCACCGGTTACGCAGGCGGACTCTGGCGCAAGAAATGGCTGCTCGAGCATGAGAATCCTTCCGCACAGCAGACACTTTTCTGAAGAATTTCCTCAGCAGAAGTACAAAGTTTTTATTTAAATTCGTCAGGTAACATCATTTTTATGAGATTCCTGAAGAAGTTCCTGCTTTGGTTCGTAGCTGTCATCTGTATCCTGACGGCTGCATTATATATTTTTGATGTCGATTACCTGATTAAAGCTGTCCGTACTGTTTATTTTAACGGACATAAAACGGCCTTTCTTGACGACTACAAATATTTCGATAACCGAACAATCCATAAAGGAATAGCGCAACCATGGGCATCTTCACGGAGTTACAACAAAACCAAGACTACTGATGCGCTTGAACAATTGCATGAAGAAACCGGTACTGTCGCCTTCCTGGTAATAAAAAATGACAGCGTTTGGCACGAAAGCTATTACGACGGCTACGATAAAGATTCAAAATCAAATTCATTTTCAATGGCAAAAAGCGTGGTTTCTGCTGCGCTTGGGAAAGCCATTATGGAAGGAAAAATCAAAAGTCTGGACCAGCCGGTTTCTGAATTTTTTCCGCAATTCGGCAAAGGCAAAGCAGCTGGAATGACTGTGGGCGATTTGTCTTCGATGTCATCAGGATTAAACTGGGATGAGAATTATTACAGTCCGTTTTCGATTACCACGCGTGCATATTTCGACGAAAGGCTCGAAGACCTGATGCTGACCTTAAAGGTAGAGGAAACGCCCGGCCAGGAATTCAAATACCTGAGTGGAAATACCCAATTACTTGCCATGGTCATCGAAAAGGCGACGGGGATGAGCCTGGCAGATTACGTTTCGGAAAAATTCTGGAAACCGCTCGGCGCCGAAAATGACGCTTTATGGCAAACCGACCGGCAAGGCGGGATTGTAAAAGCGTACTGCTGCATCGGGTCGAATGCCAGGGATTTTGCACGCTTTGGCAAACTCTACAAAGATCACGGGAAATGGAATGGCATTCAGGTGCTGGACAGTGCATTTATTGAAAAATCTGTTTCCCCCCGTTTTACAGATTCCCCGCAATACGGCTACGGTTGGTGGCTTTTCGAATACAATGGGAAGAAAGGATTTTATATGCGCGGCCATCTCGGGCAGTACACTATTGTAATTCCTGAAGACAACCTGATCATCGCAAGGCTCGGCCACCGGCATATCAGAAGCACAACCGGAAGTCCGCACAGCGATGATTTTTTCGGATACCTTGATGAAACTTATAAGATGCTAGAAAGGTCTAAAGTTGGAAAGTCCTAAGTTTTAAAGTCATAAATCCTAAAGTTCCAAAGTGATGTGTATAACAACAGGACTGTTGGAAAGGCTTTCAACATTAAAACATATACTTTAAACTTAACAACATGCTCCGCAACATTAGAACATTATAATTTTTAAACCTTCAACTATACGCCATGATAGACAAGATCAACCTTGAATGCATTCTCTTCCTCGACATCGAAACCGTTCCCTGCGAAGAAAATTATGACCTGCTGGACGACGAATGGAAAAACCTATGGGAACAAAAAACACAATACCAGCGCCGGGATGAATACACGCCTGAAGACTTTTATGACCGCGCGGGAATCTGGGCCGAGTTCGGGAAAATAATCTGTATTTCTGCCGGTTACTTCACGTTGAAAGGCGATATCAGGCATTTTCGCGTAACGTCTTTTATTGGTGATGAAAAGAAAATCCTCAAAGACTTCAATGATTTGCTGAACAACCATTTCTCGCAGCCACAGCATGTGTTGTGCGGTCACAACGCCAAAGAATTTGACCTGCCGTTTATCGCAAGGCGCATGATCATCAATGCGATTGCCATACCGAATAAGCTGAATCTTTTTGGGAAAAAGCCTTGGGAAGTGCCGCACCTGGATACGCTTGAGTTGTGGAAATTCGGCGATTATAAACACTTCACATCGCTGAAGCTGCTCACGAAAGTTTTGGGAATCCCTTCACCGAAAGGCGATATCGACGGAAGTCAGGTTGGTTATGTTTACCACGTGGAGAAAGACATCGACCGTATCGTGACCTACTGTGAAAAGGACGTAATCGCGGTAGCCCAGGTTTTTCTGAGGCTTCGGCGCGAGGATTTATTGGTTGATGATGAAATTATTCATGTTTAAGCAGACACGCTAGCCCCGATGGAAGCGGCATCCTTTTGCTGGTGCTGAGCCTGTCGAAGCAGCAGCAAAAGATATAGCGGACAGCGGGAAAAGCTTCAAAATAATATTACTTTTACCAAAAATCAGATTATGGTCCTGAGCAGGTTCTGGCTGGCGATTTTTATTTCTTCGATCGCTTTTATTGTTGTCAGTTTTTTTACTTCTGAGAATTACTCCCTCGATTTCATCCTCAACGGGAAAAAAGATGATCCGGTGCTGATTTCTGAAAAATACATACAGGAATTGCCGGGCTTTGTGAGGGACAGCATCGAAAAATCGCCTGAAAAGACCTTTGTAATCAACAGGAATGAAGCGGATCCCGATACGATGTATGTTTTCAAAAATAAAACTGTGAAAATTTACAGCGGTGTCCAGAAAACCGATGGATTGCTGCCCACGGCAAAGAATACGCTGATTGACCTGATCCTTCCATTGATCGCATA
Organism: Flavobacterium sp.; assembly: GCA_036399795.1. Taxonomy (GTDB): domain Bacteria; phylum Bacteroidota; class Bacteroidia; order Flavobacteriales; family Flavobacteriaceae; genus Flavobacterium. The sequence continues at coordinate 331,485 of DASWML010000024.1, read as the reverse complement.
CCTTGCGTTTTTTTGCGGATTGATGCAACTTTTAATCGACTCCGGTGCTGCCGAAAGGCTGGCAAAACTACTGAGTCCGGTGTTTGTCAAAGTTTTCCCGACAGTTCCGAAAAACCACGAATCGATATCCTACATGACGCTGAACTTCGCCGCGAATTTCCTGGGGCTTGATTCGGCCGCGACACCATTCGGACTCAAAGCGATGCAGAGCCTGCAGGAAATAAACCCCGATAAAGACCGCGCGAGCGATGCACAAATAATGTTTATGTGCCTTCATGCAGCGGGGCTAACATTGATTCCGACATCGATTATCGGATATCGTGCTGCTGAAAATGCGAGCAATCCCGCCGATGTTATGCTTCCGTGCATCATCACTTCGTTTGTAGGAACAATTGCGGCTTTTCTGATTGTTGGTATCCGCCAGCGGATCAATTTCCGAAGCGCGGCGCTCGTTGTTGGGCTCATGACCCTTATCGGTGCGATTGCCGGCCTGCTGTTTTACATCAACCGCCTTGACCTGATTGAAAAAAATGCTTTTACTTCCAATCTTTCCGGCTTGATGCTGATTGCCATCATAGCCTTTACATTGATATTTTCCTGGATTCATGAAAGGAAGTTTTCGGATAAAAGCACGACTATTTTCGATTCATTTGTAGTAGGCGCCAATAATGGGATCAAGACCGGCGTGACGATATTTCCTTATGTGCTGACGATGCTGGTCGCGATTTCATTTTTCCGCAACAGCGGCTTGTTTGAGATCATCAGCAACTGGATCTCATTTGTATTCTCAAACATCGGGGTCGCAAAAGAGATTACCGATTCACTTCCGGTGGCGATGCTGCGGCCGTTCAGTTCGGGCGGATCAAGAGGCTTTATGATCGATGCCATGCGGAATTTCGGGCCGGATTCCTTGACGGGAAGGCTGGTTTGTATTTTTCAGTGCAGCGCCGAGACGACTTTTTATGTGATTGCGGTTTACTTTGGATCGGTCAACATCAAAAACACGCGATACACCTTGGGTACGATGCTTTTGGTTGACCTGATTTGTGTGATTACTGCGGTTTTCGTCGCAAGCTGGTTCTTTTAATTCAACAAACTGATTATATGGTAAACATATTCAACATCGAAGACAACAAGAATATCGTGGGTCGCATCGAACGGCTGGGTCCGGAATCGCAACCGCTTTGGGGCAAGATGAATGTCTCACAAATGGTAACACATTGCCAGAAGCCGCTTGATGTTGCTGAAGGCCGGCTCATCCTGAAACAAGGCCTGATCGGATTGTTGTTTGGAAAAATGGCAAAAAGGGATTTCCTGACACGGCCCGAATTTAAGAAAAACCTTCCCACTGCGCCATCATTTAAAATCGTCTCCACGCCTGAATTTGAAGCGGAAAGGGAAAGATTACTGAACCAGATCGTGCGGTTCCGCGAAACCGGGCCGGCAGTTATAAGCAATAAAAAACACCCTTTCTTTGGCATCATGACCGATGAGGAATGGGGAATACTTCATTACAAACATCTTGATCACCACCTGAAACAGTTTGGAGTGTAATTAATGCGGGATGTAAATCTCGAAAGTAGCGCCTTTGTTTGATTCGCCCGTTGCGGTGATCCGCCCGTTGTGGTTGTCGATAATTTTTTTAACGATGGCAAGGCCAATACCGGTTCCGGCATAAACTTCCCTGCTGTGGAGTTTCTGGAAAACTTCAAAAATGCGTTCGTTAAAAGCCGGATCGAAGCCGATTCCGTTGTCTTTCACTACGATGTGGCAATAATCTTTACCATCTTTCAATTCTGCAAAACCGATATCGCTCCCGCTTACGATCCTGCTTTGAATGGAGATGTGCGGCGGAACATCGGCACGTGAAAACTTCAATGCGTTGCTCAGCAGGTTTTGCATCAGTTGGCTGAACTGGAACGGGATTACCTTTGCATGGCAGAGTTCAGCTTCAATGACGGCAAATTTTTCATCGATGCGTTCGCGAAGTTCAAGCTTTACATCATCGACAATTGCATTAAGGTCGGTATGTTCGAATTTACGATCGGTTACATTGGTTCGTGAAAATGCCAAAAGGCTGTCGATGAGCTGCTGCATCCTTTCTGCAGCATTCCTGACACGTTGAAAATTATATTTACCGTTCTCAGAAAGATTATCCTTTTCTTTATCCATCAATATGGTGATGAATGTTTGGATCTTACGCAATGGTTCCTGCAAATCGTGGCTGGAAACATAGTTGAATGCTTCCAGCTCCTTATTTGCAATTTTTAAGTCATTGATGTGTTTTTCTATTTCCTTATTCCGGCTGGCGAGTTCTTTATTTGTGCTGGTGATTTTTGCATTCAGCGCCTTCAATTCTTCTTCCTTGATCAGCAGCTCATGGTTTTTCTTATATAGATCCACAAAGACCGAGACTTTCGCCTGAAGGATTTCGGCCGACAGGGGTTTGATCATATAATCCACAGCGCCTGCCTGATAACCTTTGAAAATATATTCATTAGTATTCATGTTGGCGGTCAGGAAGATGATGGGAACGTGTTTGAGCCTGTCGCTTTGTCGAATCAGTTCAGCAGTTTCAAACCCATCCATGAGCGGCATTTGCACATCCATTAAAATGATTGCAAAATCCTGATTTTTAAGAAGGATCCGCAATGCTTCTTTCCCGGAAGTCGCTTCAACAAAATTGTAACCCCGATCTGCAAGGATCACCTGGAGCGAAAGAAGGTTCTCCTTTTTATCATCTACCAGTAAAATCTTAACATGGTGCTCGTCCATTTTGCCGAATAAGTTTATTATTTAAGCCACACCCGCATCAGTGATGAGAGTTGGTCAATGTTTACCGGTTTTGTAATATAGTCGGAAGCGCCAGATTCGATGCAGCGCTGCCTGTCGCCTTTCATCGCTTTTGCGGTTACCGCAATAATGGTCAGGTCTTTATGACGGGAAACTTTCCGGATGTTTTTCATTGTTTCATATCCGTCCATTTCCGGCATCATGATATCCATCAAAACGATGTCGATGCCCCGGTTTTTGTCGAGGATGTCGATGGCTTCTTTTCCGCTTTCCGCGCTTAATACATTTAGTCCGAATCGCTCCAAGGCAGTGTTCAGCGCGAATAGGTTACGAACGTCGTCATCAACAATCAGCACTGTTTTTCCAATCAGTACATCTTCCTTCATGTAGAAGTTCTCGATACGCTGGCGCATTTCTGTCGGCAATTCTTTATGTACGCGATGCAGGAACAGCGCCGTCTGGTCAACAAGCTGATCGATGGAAGTGGCACTTTTTGTAATGATCCTGTTGGCAAACCGGTTTAGTCTCGCACGCTGTTTCTTATTGACATCGCGGGCCGAATGAATGATCAGTGTGGTATCCTGGCCGGTAATATTGTTTTCAAGATCGGTGATGATATCGAGCCCGTCAGCATCAGGGAGCACAAGGTCCAGAATGATACAGTCGAAAGTTTTTTCACGAATGAGATGAACGGCTTCTTTTGCCGTTTTCGCGGTAAAGATGTCGGCATCCGGGCCTTTAACAGCATCGGCAACCATATTCAGCTCATATTCATTGTCATCAATTACAAGGATGCTTTTGGTCCTTTTATTCTTAAAGTCATGGATGTCGGTGAAAAGATATTTCAGCGATTCATTCTTCACCGGTTTTACCAGGAAATTCCGCGCGCCGCGCTTGAGTCCGTTGTTTCGGTCATCTTCACCCGAAATGATGTACACAGGAATATGCCGGAAATTAAAATCGGTTTTCAGCCTGTCCAGGATTTTCCATCCGCTTGTGTCAGGCATGTTGATGTCCATCGTGATCGCATCAGGATTGAACTGGTTGATAAAGTCGACCACATCGTTTCCTTTCGTCGTAACAATGGCCTTGATTCCGTTTTCATGTGCCTGATCAAGCATGATCTTGGCGAAAGTCAGGTTGTCTTCTGCTATCAAAAGGACTTTATCATCAGGTTTGATATCGGTACGGTCATCACCAACTTCATCCACAAAAAACAAATCAATATCCGACCTGTTGAATGTTGAGGCAGGAGAAGATTTGAGGACAGTTTTTGTTGGCGTAGAAATCGGGTTGATTTGTTCAGAGACCTCTATTTGTTCGGTTTCTGATTGCGGCATGAATTTCAGCGGAAGGAACAGGGTAAATTTACTTCCCATGTTCACTTCAGATTCCAATTCGATCGTTCCTCCCAATAGATCTGAAAGTCCACGGCTGATTGATAATCCAAGGCCGGTTCCGCCATATTTCCGGCTGGTTGAACCTTCGGCCTGCTGGAATGCTTCAAAAATGATGTTTTGTTTTTCTTTCGAAATACCGATTCCGGTATCTGAAATTTCGAACGCTATGACAGTTTCAGCATTGTCAAGGCTTGAGTTTCTGGTCTTCCAATTGTTTCCTGCTTTGTAGATTTTCAGGCCGACTTTTCCTTTTTCGGTAAATTTAAACGAGTTGGAAAGCAGGTTTTTGAGGATCTGGTTGAGTCGTTGCGAATCGGTTTCGATAAGTTCAGGCAATTTCTCGTCCATATCAATGGTAAACTGGAGGTGTTTCGCTTCTGAAATCGGGTTAAACGTAGATTCCACAAAACGGCTGATATCTGAGAAACTGATCGGACTGTAATCCACGGAAATATATCCTGATTCGATTTTTGAAAGGTCAAGGATATCGTTGATAAGCTGGATAAGGTCGTCCCCGCATGCGTTGATTGTTTTTGCAAACTGAATCTGTTTGTCGGTCAGGTTTCCGTCGCGGTTTGAGATGAGCTCGTTGGCGAGGATTTGTAGGGAATTCAGCGGCGTACGCAATTCGTGCGACATATTGGCAAGGAATTCCGACTTGTATTTTGAAGTCAGCGTAAGCTGGTCGGCTTTTTCCTCAAGGGCTTTCCGCGCCACTTCAACTTCCTGGTTCTTCAATTCCACTTCTTCTTTCTGGTTGGCGAGAAGCACTGCTTTTTCCTCGAGCTCCTCGTTTGTATTACGAAGCACTTCCTGCTGGCTCTTAAGTTCGCTTGCAAGCGACTGCGATTGTACGAGGAGTTCTTCGGTTCTGGAGTTCGATTCGATCGTGTTAAGTACGATACCGATCGATTCGGTCAGACCTTCAAGGAAGTCAAGGTGTGTCTGGCTGAAATTATCCATCGAAGCAAGTTCAATGACTGCTTTCAGCCGGTCTTCAAATAATACCGGAAGGATGATAACATTCTGTGGCCTGGCATCGCCAAGACCGGAACTGATCCTGATATAATCTTTAGGTACATTCGACAGCAGGATTCTTTCTTTTTCGACAGCTACTTGTCCGATAAGGCCTTCACCCATGGCATATTGCGTAGGGGAATTCTTTCTCTTTACATAGGCGTAGGAAGCGATGAGGTTCAGTTTTGAATCCATGAACTTTTCGTCTTCCTGAAGAATGTAGAAGAGTCCGTGCTGCGCCGTTACAACCGTTGCAAGCTCCGAAAGGATTTTTTTCGTTACCGAATTCAATTCTTTCTGGCCTTGAAGCATCTGGGTAAATTTTGCAAGGTTGGATTTCAGCCAGTCTTGCTCCTGGTTACGGAGTGTTGTCGCTTTCAGGTTAAAGATCATCTGGTTGATGGTATCTTTCAATGCCTCAACTTCTCCTTTTGCTTCAACACCAATTGTTCGCGTTAAGTCACCCTGCGTTACTGCCGATGCCACTTCAGAAATCGCACGTACCTGTGTTGTCAGGTTCGCGGCGAGCTGGTTTACGTTCTCCGTCAGGTTTTTCCATGTTCCCGATGCGCCAGGAACGTTCGCCTGTCCACCGAGTTTACCTTCAACCCCAACCTCACGTGCCACCGAAGTTACCTGATCTGAGAACGTCGCGAGCGTGTCGATCATTTCGTTGATCGTATCTGTTAATTGCGCCACCTCGCCTTTTGCGTCGATGGACAATTTTTGTTTCAAATTTCCTTTAGCAACCGATGTTACAACTTTTGCGATACCACGAACCTGGCCTGTTAAGTTTGATGCCATCAGGTTCACCGAATCGGTCAAATCCTTCCATGTTCCCGCAACACCTTTTACTTCCGATTGTCCGCCGAGTTTTCCTTCGGTACCAACCTCACGCGCCACACGGGTTACTTCGGATGCGAATGAGTTGAGCTGTTCAACCATCGTGTTGATCGTGTTCTTGAGGTCGAGGATTTCCCCTTTTACGTCGACCGTAATCGGTTTTGATAAATCCCCGTTGGCCACCGCTTTTGTTACCTCGGCGATGTTCCGCACCTGAGCGGTAAGGTTACCTGCCATCTGGTTCACGGAATCTGTTAAATCTTTCCATGTCCCGGCCACACCCGGTACGAAAGCCTGGCCGCCGAGTTTTCCTTCGGTACCAACCTCACGCGCCACACGGGTTACTTCTGATGCAAATGCCCGAAGCTGATCCACCATCGTGTTTACGGTTTCTTTTAGCTGGAGGATTTCCCCCCGAACGTCAGCGGTAATTTTCTTTGACATATCACCGTTTGCCACGGCGATCGTTACTTCGGCAATGTTCCGCACCTGAGCGGTAAGGTTACCTGCCATTTGGTTTACGGAATCCGTTAAATCTTTCCAGGTTCCCGCAACGCCCGGTACGTTTGCCTGGCCTCCGAGTTTTCCTTCGGTACCAACCTCACGCGCCACACGCGTTACCTCGGAGGCAAATTCCCGAAGCTGGTCAACCATCGTATTGAGCGTTTCCTTTAGCTGGAGGATTTCCCCGCGAACATCGACGGTAATTTTTCGGGACATATCCCCGTTTGCCACCGCGATCGCCACATCGGCAATATTCCGGACCTGAGCGGTTAGGTTACCCGCCATTTGGTTCACGGAATCTGTTAAATCCTTCCATGTTCCTGCAACACCGGGTACGTTAGCCTGGCCTCCGAGTTTTCCTTCGGTACCAACTTCCCGCGATACACGCGTTACCTCCGATGCAAACGATCGGAGCTGATCCACCATCGTGTTGATCGTATTTTTAAGCTCGAGGATTTCTCCTTTTACGTCTACTGTAATCTGTAACGACAAGTCGCCTTTCGCCACGGCCGTTGTTACCTCGGCAATGTTCCGTACCTGTCCTGTTAAGTTGGATGCCATCTGGTTCACGGAATCCGTTAAATCTTTCCATGTTCCGCCGACACCTTTTACCTGTGCCTGACCCCCGAGTTTTCCTTCGGTACCAACTTCCCTTGCCACACGTGTTACCTCTGATGCAAATGAGTTGAGCTGGCCCACCATCGTGTTGATCGTGTTCTTGAGCTCGAGGATTTCACCTTTAGTATCTACTGTAATCTGGCGGGAAAGGTCACCTTTTGCCACGGCAGTCGTTACCTCTGCAATGTTTCGCACCTGGCCTGTTAAGTTTGATGCCATCTGGTTTACTGAGTCGGTCAAATCCTTCCAGGTTCCGCCGACACCTTTTACTTTCGCCTGTCCGCCAAGTTTCCCTTCGGTTCCAACCTCAAGCGCCACCCGCGTTACCTCAGAAGAGAACGAGTTGAGCTGATCCACCATCGTGTTGATGGTTTTTTTGAGCTCGAGGATTTCCCCTTCGGCAACCGCTGTAATTTTTTTGGACAAGTCACCGTTCGCCACCGCTGTTGTTACCTCGGCAATGTTACGTACCTGGCCTGTAAGGTTCGATGCCATCTGGTTCACCGAATCGGTTAAATCTTTCCATGTTCCACCAACACCTTTTACTTTGGCCTGGCCACCGAGCTTTCCTTCGGAACCTACTTCCCGCGCCACACGCGTTACTTCGGCACCGAACGAGTTGAGCTGATCGACCATCGTGTTGATCGTATTTTTCAGTTCGAGGATTTCCCCCGCAACGTTTACGGTAATTTTTTTGGACAAGTCACCTTTTGCCACCGCGGTTGTTACTTCGGCGATGTTCCGCACCTGACCTGTGAGGTTGGATGCCATCTGGTTTACCGAGTCGGTCAAATCCTTCCAAACCCCGCCGACACCACGTACTTTCGCCTGTCCGCCGAGTTTTCCTTCCGATCCAACTTCCCGCGCCACACGCGTTACTTCTGAAGAAAATGAGTTCAACTGATCCACCATCGTGTTGATCGTATTCTTGAGCTCAAGGATTTCCCCTTTTACGTCAACGGTAATCTTTTTGGAAAGGTCGCCTTTTGCCACAGCCGTTGTTACGTCGGCAATGTTCCGTACCTGTCCTGTAAGGTTCGACGCCATCTGGTTTACTGAGTCGGTCAAATCTTTCCAAGTTCCACCAACACCTTTTACGTGCGCCTGTCCGCCGAGTTTTCCTTCAGTTCCAACCTCACGCGCCACCCGCGTTACTTCCGAAGAGAACGAGTTTAGCTGATCCACCATGGTGTTGATCGTATTCTTAAGCTCAAGGATTTCCCCTTTTACGTCTACTGTAATTTTTTTTGATAAATCCCCTTTTGCCACCGCGGTAGTTACATCGGCAATGTTTCGCACCTGGCCGGTAAGGTTACTCGCCATTTTATTTACCGAATCGGTCAAATCCTTCCATACGCCGCCTACACCGCGGACTTTCGCCTGGCCACCGAGTTTTCCTTCGGTACCAACCTCACGCGCCACCCGCGTTACTTCCATTGAAAAGAGGTTTAGCTGCTTTACCATCCCGTTTACTTCCTTTGCAATCCGGAGGAATTCACCCTGCAGCGGGTTTCCTTCGATAGAAAGTGGCATTTCCTGTGACAGGTTTCCTTTTGCCACTGAGGTAATTACGTGGGCAATTTCGATGGTCGGGTGTACAAGGTCGGAAATTAGCGTATTAACCGAATCCACACAGGAACTCCATGAACCGCGGGCGCCATCCAGGGCAACACGGTTGGTAAGCTTACCTTGTTTTCCGATGCTTTTCCCTACTTTCTGGAACTCAAAAACCATCCTTTCGTTGAGGTCGATGATTTCGTTGAGCGTGTCGCAAATGGACCGTTTGATCCCGTTTTGATCCGTTGGGAAACGCTGGGAGAAATTCCCGTTCTTGACCTTGACGAGGATTTTCAGGAATTCGGCATCACTTAAAACAGAATCTTCCTTCCTTGAAACTTTTTTGGCAGCCGGTGGGGCTTTTCTTTTCATCACCGCCACATCAGATACTTTGGCGGTACCGTTCATTGCCGCTTTAGATTGGTTTTTTTTCATCTGCTTAGATATAGCATTAATACCACGGCTCTTTCGAACCGCTCCGATAAATATTTAAAATGGATTGCCTTTACTCCGACAGGAATTGGCAGCCACCGGTAGGGATAGTGGCCTGCGCTAATTTATAATATAATACCCTAGATTTTACAAATTCATTAACAAAAAATGCAGAAGTCAGGATTCGCTGCCTTCCGACAATATTTTCCGAAGGTGAAATTGCACGAAAGCGTCCATGGAATCAGACCTTTTGCTGTTGTCGTTATAGTTCAGCGGCTTGATGACATAACCTGAAATCCCGAGTTCTTCCGTCAGGGAACGATCGGCGCTTTCGGCCGAAGTGGTCATTATAAATACGCTGAGATGCTTTAAGTCGTCATCATGCCGGAGGATTTTGAGAAACTCTATGCCATTCATTCGCGGCATATTCAGGTCGAGCAGGATTACGTCGGGGTGCAGCGCGGCATCTTTGTCTTTTAGCATTTGCAAAGCTTCTATTCCGTTATAGGCAGTATGGAGGTCATAGTTGCCTCCGATCTTATTCAGTGACCGTTGCACACTGATCATATCAAGGTCGTCATCTTCAACCAGAAGAATGCTGTGTTTTTTCATGATTTTTATTTTTTCCAGGTAAAAATGAATTCGGCGCCTTCGCCTAATGCAGATGCCACTTTAATAGTTCCCTGCTGTTCGTCGATAATTTTTTTAACTATCGCCAGGCCAACGCCGGTACTTTCTTTTTGGTTTTTCTCGCGGAGCGTCTGAAAGATTTCAAATATCTTGTGGTGGTATTGAGGGTCGATGCCTATGCCATTATCTTTTACGGAGAATTCATAAAACAATGGCAGTTCGCGGCATTTTATCGATACAAATCCATCTTCCCGGGTCGTATATTTTACTGCGTTGCTGATCAGGTTGGCAAAAACCTGCTCAAGTTTAAGACGTTCGGTAAAAAGTTTCGGAAGGTTGTCAATTTCTATTGTGAAATTTCGTGGCACGATAGAACCCGCCAGTTCGTAAACAAGTGCGGCGGTGTCTATATCTTCGGCTTCGGTTTTTTTGCTGATCCGGGCATAATCAAGCAATCCGTTGATAAGGGCTTCCATCCGCTGTGTTCTTTGCGGAATGATGCGGAGGTACTTTTTCATGTCGGCAGAAAGCTCATGCCCGAGATCTTCCTCGATCCATTTGATTACATTGTGAATGCCGCGCACGGGCGCCTTCAAGTCGTGTGACACCACATATGCAAATTTATTGAGTTCGGCATTCCTGTTCTCGAGTTCCATGATGTTTTTATTCAATCGGTCAGACATAATATTCAATGACCGCGACAGTCCGGTAAGCTCGTCGTTGCGGCTGTCGGCGACAATGCTGAAACGGCCCTTTGTGATGTTTTCTGCAAGACGAACCATGCCTGCAATCCGTTTTGAGATCAGCGTAACGATATAGACGGTGCTGGCAATGCCGACAATTATGGTAAGGGCAAGAAAACCGACTGATAGTGTTCTGGTGCGATTGATGGATGCAGTAAGCATGGCACCATGTTCTTTTCGTTCGGCATATTCGATTTTATCAAACTCGTCAAATTTTCTTGTAATGGCATCATTGATTTTTTTTCCGACCCTTTTTTTTAGCCTGCTTTCAAAGAGCTTCAGGTATTCATCCTGAAATTCTACTGATTGCGGAATTTTTTTCCGGGACGCGATCAGTGTCCCTGAATAATCCACCCATTCCGAATGAAGTGCGTTGATGGAATCGAGGAGCCGTACCTGGGCTGGATTTTCAGAAACGATGAGCCTTTGGTCATCCAGCAGGCGCGGGACGGTATTGATACCTTTATAATAGAGATCTAGAAAAGATTCGTCATCCGTTAGAAGAAAACCGCGAAAGGCGCTTTGCATCTGGATGATCGATTTATGCGTACGGTTTGAGTTGCGGATAATTGCTTCCGATTTCAAAAGGAAGTCTGAGTTACGCTGCACATTCAGAGACAGTAGGTAATTGGTATATGAATCTGCCAGTGACAGAAAAATAACGGCAGAAAAAGCCAGCAGGATCCGGGTGGATAATTTCATTTATTAGTTAACTGTTTGTCTGGGTAAAGACTGCCAAGCGGCATTGTAGGGATTCTAAAAGTATGAATAATTTCCTCGACATGCAACATTTTGGCGGTCTGGGTGCATTTAACAATATGGGTAGAAAATCTACAGAATTCAAAAGTGAGGTATCTCTAATTTTAACTGAAGATATAAAGCAAGATTCGTAAAGATGAGGTTTACGCCCTCGATGAAACGGTTTTTTCCACCGGTTAGAAGGGAAACTCCTGACTATTTTAGAGGCTTGTTATTAGACAGGAACATGAGAAACCAGCCAAAAAAAGCAGCCATACCTTAATTGTTCTGGAAGACACAAAGTATGACTGCGTAATGAATTATAATCAAAATTATGAAAAAATTCCTATTTGGCGTAATGGCCACAGTATTATTTTCGGGAATGGGCTTTGCGCAAACAATGTCCACTGCGCAACAAAACAAACTGGTCAGTTCACAAATGGTGGCGCTGGTTAATGTCACCAAAACATTCTACAGAGCGGGGCAAAGTTATGATGGCTTTCTTGCTGCTTTGATGGTTCCCTCGCCGACATTTCCTTCACAGGATGCTTTGTTTAAAAAAGTATACTCATACGTTAGCAACAATACGGCTGACTGCGATATTATAAACGCTGACAATTCTGTATTGACACAATGTGTGAATGATTTGTCCAAGAGCCCAAAACACCAGTCAACATATGCGAAAGCGCAAAACCCGCCAAAAAAATGGTGGCAAATCGCTATTAACTGGGTAATTAATACTGTAGGCGGAATAATCCTTAGCAACAATGGAATCACACCGCCGCCGCCTGTTGATATATTTCCGGGAAACTAATCAAACAAGGAGCTGTTGATAAAAACAACAGCTCCTAAATTTAACTTATGAAACAACTCTTTTTTTTTCTTTTGCTTTGCCTTGCGTCATGTAGTGAATATAAAGCGCTGACTAATGAAGTCACCATTGTCAGCCGTGACAGCATTGTATATTTCGCAGATAAGGAAATGGATATTGTTAATGTAAACATCAGTGGCGTGAATCACCAGTTGCTATTCGATACTGGTGCCGGCCCAACCGTACTGTATAATCCTAAATTTGATTTGTCCAAAATTGAATTTGTGAAGGAACGAACAGTATATGGATTCGATAAAAAGCAGAAAATAAAATTAAAGGGTTATGTTGTCGACTCCTTCGCTTGCGGCAGCTATAAAATGCTTAATAAATATCTTTTTGTCGCACCGGTTAGCAAGTTATCATGCGGAGGAACTTTTAAATATGATGGTGTTGCCGCCAGGTTTGTACCTCATTGGGATGCACTGACGGAATTGAATTATCAGGAGGGTTTTATCAGATTTTCTAAAAAACCGGATCTTTCAGGATATTATTCTTTGGAAGCGAAGTTCGTGCCCTATAATGGGATGTTCTACATTAAGCTTGAAGTTGAGGGCATATCAGATTATTTCCTTTTTGATACCGGAAACACTACCCTTACCATGCTGAACAAAAAGATATTCACAAAGCCTTACAACAAGCTTCTGACTTTGCAAACCTTGAATGTCAGTGTGTCTGATGCACTTTTTCCTATGTATATTGAGGTTTTCCCCAAGCAGATAAAAATTGGGCAATTTGAATTTAATTATACTGTTGGTATAGATCAACAATCTGAACGAAGTATTGTGAGCGCCACTTTTATAAAAAACTTCAACTGGATCATTGACCAGAAGAATAACAAAGTGTATTGCAAACCCATCAATCCGGCAAAACTCCTGAATAAGAAGGAAATTAAAATACCGGAAAATCTAGTGAGGGCAACAGTTTGGAAAGACGAACTTTTAGTCGGATATCTTAATTTTGAATCAGAAATTTATCATTTGGGGGATCGTATAATAGAAGTAGACCATCAGAAAGTAAATGCAGAAAATGCATGCGAGATGGCAACCCGTTTAAATTCTACAAGCTGGCGCGAAATAAAAATTGTCACGGTTCCCGCTTCGAAACATTATTAGGTCATTTGGTTCTGCCACACAATATTCCCGTGTAACATTTCGACTTTTCCCCATACAAAGTATTAGCTATACGTAAATTTCTATATTTACAACTTCAAGCTAATAACCAACATAAGAACTTATGATGAAACTTCCTGACCTCAGGCTGCCCCTTTTTGCTTTTTCCCTGCTGGCACTCAATGCCTGCAATAAATCGGATACCGAAGAGCTTCATTCAGGCGTACTCCGGAATAATATGGATACGCTCGTCAAACCCGGCGACAATTTCACCGCCTACGTCAACGGTGCATGGATGAAAAAGACCAAAATCCCTGCAGATAAATCCGGCTACGGCGTCTGGGATATTATCAATGATAAAGCCGAGGAAGACGTGAAGGTTATTATCGAAGAAGCGGCGAAAGGCGATTTTAAAGATGGTTCCAATGAGCAGAAAATCGGCGATTTCTATTCTTCTTATATGGATACCAAAAGCCGCGATGCCAAAGGAGTCAAGCCGCTGTTGCCCGAACTTGCAGAAGTAGACGCAATTTCAAATTATAATGATCTGGCTGCTTATTTCGGAAAAGCCAATCGTACCGGCATAAGGATTCCGTTTGCTGTTGGCGTTATGGAAGATTTTAAAGACCCTACAAAATACATGCTGTTCACATGGCAGGGCGGACTCGGGCTTCCGGAAAGGGAATACTATTTCCTGACAGATGAAAAGTCAAAGGGCATTCGTGAAAAGTATGTCCAACATATCGGAAAGATGCTGCAACTCGCCGGTTTGCCCGATTCAGAAAAGAAAGCAGTTTCCATTATGGCTCTTGAAACCGCGTTGGCTTCGAAACACATGAAGAAGGAAGATACGCGTAACATGGTCGCGCTGTACAATAAATACGCAATCAAAGACCTGAACAAGCTCGCGGCTGATTTCAACTGGAACACAATGTTGGAAAGTGCAGGAATTAAGAATCAGGACAGCCTGGTTGTGACACAGGTTGAATATACGAAAGGTCTCAATAACATCATCAAAAATACACCTATCGATACCTGGAAAGATTATCTGAAATGGGGACTTGTAAATGACGCTTCAAATGCCCTGACAACAGCACTGGACCAACAGGATTTCGAATTCTATCAAAAAACGCTTTCAGGGAAACTCGAACGCGAAGCCATGTGGAAACGTGCCGTAAATGCTGTAAACGGAAGCCTCGGAGAAGTTATCGGAGAGGTTTATGTAAAGAAACATTTCAAGCCAGAGGCGAAGAAACGCATGGAAGAACTCGTGCAAAACCTTCTCAAGGCGTATGAAGAAAGCATCAAAGGCTTAGACTGGATGACACCCGATACCAAAAAAGAAGCTTTAAAAAAACTAAAAAAATTTACACCTAAGATCGGGTATCCTGACAAATGGCGTGACTATACTGCATTAAAAGTCGTAAAAGGAGATCTTTACGGAAACTTCCAGCGCGCAAAAGAATTTGAATACAACCGGCAGATCAACAAACTTGGCAAACCCGTAGATCGTGACGAATGGGGAATGACTCCGCAAACGGTCAATGCATATTACAACCCAACACTAAACGAGATCGTGTTTCCTGCAGCAATCCTGCAGCCACCGTTCTTCGACATGAATGCGGAAGATGCTGTTAATTACGGTGGAATCGGAGCAGTGATCGGACACGAAATCGGCCACGGATTTGACGATCAGGGAAGCACTTTCGATGGCGATGGCGTAATGCGCAACTGGTGGAGCGAAAAAGATCTGGCCGCCTTTAAACAAAGAACCGGAACGCTCGTCGCGCAATATAACGAGTTTGCAGTTTTTCCGGATCTTAAAGTCAATGGTGAATTTACCTTAGGTGAAAACATCGGCGATCTGGGCGGACTCAGTATCGCCCTGAAGGCATACAAAATGAGCCTTAAAGGCAAAGAAGCGCCGGTTATGGATGGTTTCACAGGGGAACAACGCGTATTTATAGGATGGGGACAAGTCTGGATGAGCAAAGACCGCGAAGAAGCGCTGCGCAATCAGGTCGCTTCCGATCCTCATTCACCATCTAAATTCAGGGTGAACGGAATCGTAAGGAATATTCCCGAATTCTATTCTGCATTCAAGATCAAACCAACTGATTCACTTTATCTGGCTCCCGAAAAAAGAGTAAGGATTTGGTAGATTGAACAACTTCAATAAAAAGAAACCTGTCAGCAATGGCGGGTTTTTTTTATGCCGAGACAGAAATTTGGAATAGTATAACATTCTGAATTGGCCGTTACAGATGTATTTTAGTAAATTAGCAGATAAGCAAACAAACCACCAACATGAAAGAATCCCATCAACCTATTTTTGACGCCTTGAAAAATGCCGGGTTCACGCAGCGCCTCGAAACTGCTGCAGGCGAACCGCTGGACTTTAAATTTACACCCTATTCACTAAATACCAAATTGAGTTTCAGGTTCGATAATTTTGATGATTTCATCAGTTTCCTCGAACATTCCGGCAATGATGTTTCTCCCGAAAAAAGTACATTGATCAACGGCGCTTTTATAGAACTCGGACTCAAGCCACATGAGTTTTTCTGGGTCAATTTTTTTGAGAAGGGAAAAGAAGAAGAAATGTAGCTGAAACAATGCCTATGAAAAGTATCCCGATTTACCGGCTTAATGCAGTCCTGCTGCTGATTATCCTTACTGCGGTCATCCTGTATTTCGGAAAAACTTTCCTCGCTCCGTTATTTTTCAGCATGCTGCTTGTTATGCTGCTGATGCCTGTTTGCCGGAAATTCGAAAAATGGGGAATCGGACGAATCTGGTCTACGCTCATCGGAATCCTGATCATCATGCTCTTTACCGCTGCGTTTATCGGAATCATCGCCGCACAGGCCGCAGCTATGGCAGAAGATATTCCTAAAATGCAATCCAATGCCGAGCAATTCCTCACAAACACGCAATCCTGGATACAATCCCGTTATGGCATTTCACCCGTCGAGCAGATTTCCTACCTGAAAAAAGGCATCGGCAAGGCTTCACAGTCAGGCGGACAGTTTTTTGGCGCAGTGCTGACCGGAACTTTCGGACTCCTAACTGGGTTCGTGCTCGTCTTGCTGTACTTCTTCTTCCTGATGTGGAAACGCGAAAAATACCGCAGCTTCATCCTTAAACTCGTAAAAGAGGAGAGCCGCAGCGAAGTCAGCCGGGAACTTAACCAAATCAACAGCGTCGCCGGAAAATATCTCATCGGCAGGATGATCTCCATGGTTTTCCTCGCGGTTTTTTATATGATCGGATTTTCAGTTGTCGGCCTTGAAAACGGGATTCTTGTTGCCCTTGTGGCCGTCGTCCCTACAATCGTTCCCTATGTTGGCGCTTTCATCGGCGGATTCTTTCCGATAGCGCTCGCCCTGGTGACAGGTTCTTCTGAAATGGTCGTTCCCGTCGTGATCATTTTAGTTATCGCTCAGGTAATCGATAACAATATTATAGAGCCGTTAGCCGAAGGTCAAAGTCTCGGGATCAGCCCCATCTGGACCATTGTAGCCATTGTTCTGGGCGAACTGGTTTGGGGTGTCGCCGGAATGATCCTGTTCATCCCGATGTTTGCAATCGTCAAAATCATCTGCGACCATATCCCGGCATTAAGCCCTTACAGCTTTCTTCTCGGCAATGAAGTCGGGCAACCGCAATGGGTAGAAAAAATCAGGAAGGCTTTCACGACCAAAAAGAAATAACACATTCTTCAACCTGTTCGATTCATTTTTTTGGGCGTTCCCTGCGGGCGCGCTTTCCGTTGCAACGGCTCGTGCCTCGCCGGTTTCCACTTCAATCGCTAACGCGCCCACAGGTTCTCGCAAATCAATCCTAAAGTAAGAAAATATACCATATCAATGTTAAAAAACTGTATTTCAACGGTTTTAATTGTTTTTTAACGGCTTTTTAGATAATCTTGTACCGCTGGAAAGCCTGCAAGGAAATTTCGCGCAAATATATTTTTTCATCGTTTATGTATGGACCCAAACATGGGAATTATATAAAACTGGCATAATGTTTTGCAAATGTGTCACTGCTATATTTGCGTCCTTTGTAGACAAATCCGCAAAAATAAATTGGTAATGTAAGAAAAATAACTACAAATGATTCCTAAGTATGCTGTTCCGGAAAACCCGTACGTTACCTTACAAAATAAGGTAATCAAAATTCGATGTGATCGGCAAAATATAAATCTTGCCGTCGATGAGGTAATGAACATTTACCTCAAAAAAAGAAAAGGCAGTTTTTTCTCGGCATTGTCGGGAATGGGTTTCTTCACTGAAGAAAGCTCCTATAATCTGCATATCAGTACACGCGACAATAAAGAAATTAAAGTAAAGGTTAAAGCTGTTGAACGGCCGTTTCTCATCGCCTTGATTTCATGCGTCCGCAACCTGAAAAAAGAAAATGCTGTTCAACGCCCAACCAGAAAAATTTCCCGTCTCTCGGGTACTGTCGCAGCTTAAAGATCAGCTTAAAGAATTATCGCCGCCCCGATTGGGCGGCTTTTTTATTTCTATACAACAGGGTAAATATGTACTTTAGTGAATTTTTGCCCTATGAAAAACCTTCTGTTTTTAATCCTGTGCCTTGCTGCAGTGGCTTGCTCCAATGATGATCAACCAGAATCAAATCCATCTAATCCAAATCCTGCGGCGGAATTATTCAGCCTTGACGATGTTCCGGAAATCGAGCTTCAGTTTTCCCTTGAGCAATGGAATGAACTGCTGAACAACTACGACATCAATCTGAAAAATGAAAAGAAAGTGGTCTCGCGTTTTACATTTAAAGTGAATGGACAAACTGTTGTCCTGGACAGCATCGGACTCAAACTTCGTGGAAACACCAGCCGCCGCCGGCCTGAAGGAACAACAGGCAATTTGCACAATGTGGGAAATCCAGACTGGAATCATTGCCATTTCGGACTCGACTTTGACAAAAATCGGGCAGGCCAACGTTTTCGCGGACTTTCAAAACTCAACCTCAAATGGTTTAAAGACGACGCAAATTATGTCAGGGAAATTTACAGCTATGACCTCTTTCGCCGCTTTGGCGTTTGGACTGCGCCGCGCGCTTCCTATTGCAGGCTTACAATCAAAGTAGAAGGCGATACTGCTCCTGCATATTATGGAGTGTATGCAATGCTTGAAAGTGTCGATGAGGATTACATTACGCAACGCGCCACAAACTGGGGAAACACTACCGGCTTTATATGGAAAGGCAGCAATATCGGAAACGCAAAAGCCGACTTCGTATCCATTTCAAGTATGGGCGTAGAGGATGTCAAAATGAATCCCGCAAACTCACTTTATTATGCTTATGATTTGAAGACACGCAAGGACGAACTGGAATCGGCAAAAACTGAACTTACAAATTTCATAAATGATCTGAACACAAAAACAGGCGCTGAATTCCAGTCATGGATCAGCCAGAAGATGGATATCGATCTATTTTTAAAAACCTATGCTGTAAACGTAATGGTAGGAATGTGGGATGATTACTGGGTTAACGGCAACAACTTTTATTTTTACTTTGCCACTGACGGAAAGGCTTACTTTATTCCATATGATTACGATAATACATTGGGAACATCACAAATTATGGCCAATTCGGGAATACAAAATCCGCTCAATTGGGGCCAGGCTTCGAATCGTCCGCTCATTACAAAAATTCTCGCGATTCCTGAGTACCAGCACAAATACAAACAGTATATTAGTGAGCTGGCAGATGTTGGCAATGATCTGTTCGCCGCTTCCAGAAGCAAACCGCGTATCGCCGCATGGCAAGCTATGATTTCACCATACGTGTCCAACGATACAGGTGAAGATATGTCAATTGGCGATGAGCCTGCATCTTGGGGAAACTCTCCTTTTTACAGGCTGTCTTCCGGGAATGCGCTTGGCGGAAGCAACGGTACTGCAAACTGGTTCAGCAGTCGTGTTCAATCTGTTCCATGGTAAATTATAACAAATGAAAAAACTATTTTCCCTCACATTCCTGTTTCTGGCCATTATCTGTACAGCCCAGGATTCCGACAAATCTTCCATCGATGCAGTGCTCACCAATTGGCACAAGGCAGCAGCAGAAGCCAAGTTTGACAATTATTTTTCCCTGATGTCGCCCGATGCGATTTTTATCGGCACAGATGCAACAGAAAATTGGACAATCGAACAATTCAAAGCTTTTGCAAAACCTTTTTTTGATAAAGGCCGGGCGTGGGATTTTAAAGCTGTTGAACGAAACATCTATGTTGGCAAAAACGGCGATCTTGCCTGGTTCGACGAAATGTTGTCAACCTGGATGAAGATTTGCCGCGGCTCGGGCGTAATGCGGAAGGAAAACGGGCAGTGGAAGATCGTGCATTACGTGCTTTCGATGACCGTTCCAAATGACAACGCCATTGAAGTCGTAAAAATCAAGCAAAAACTCGAAGACCAGCTTCTGGAACAGATGAAAAAAAAGTAAATCGGATTATTGATCGCTTGCAGTTTTCTGTAAGTTTTCAAGCATTACCTCGGTCATCTTTTCCATATTGAAGTCATGTTTCCAGCCCCAATCAGTGCGCGCAGACGAATCATCAATACTTGCGGGCCAACTGTCGGCAATCTTCTGCCTGAAGTCAGGTTTGTAGGTAATTTCAAATTCCGGGATGTGCTTCTTGATTTCCGCAGCAATTTCACGCGGGGTAAAGCTGATTGCCGCCAGGTTGTATGATGATCGGATGCGGATATTTTCCTCCGACGCCTGCATAATCTCAATCGTAGCACGAATGGCATCGTCCATATACATCATCGGCATCTTTGTTTCTGAGGAAAGGAAACATTCATACTCACCGTCGCTTAAAGCTTTGTGGTAAATATCGACAGCGTAATCTGTTGTTCCGCCACCAGGAAGCGTAGTCCAACTGATCAGTCCCGGATAACGGATGCTCCGCACATCAACCCCGAAAATATTATGGTAATATTCGCACCATCTTTCGCCGGCCTGTTTGCTGATCCCATAAACCGTGGAAGGTTCTGCGACAGTGTATTGTGGGGTTTGTTCCTTGGGCGTTGTCGGTCCGAAAACCGCAATGCTTGAAGGCCAGAAAACTTTTTTTATCTTTTTTGCCTTGGCGAGGTTCAGTATATGGAAAAGCGAATTCATATTGAGATCCCAGGCGAATGCAGGATTTTTTTCGGCAGTAGCCGACAGCAAGGCAGCCATAAGATAAACTTCATCAATATGGTGCTTTTCAATAAGATGCTCCACCTGATTAAAATCAAGCGCATTGACAACCTCAAACGGACCCGAATTTACAACATCATTGTTTAGTTTGCGTATGTCTGAAGCAATGACGTTTTCAGTTCCGTAGATATCGCGGAGTTTATGGGTAAGCTCGGTACCAATCTGCCCACAGGCGCCAATGATGAGTATTTTTGGGTGCATTGAAGGAATTTTTGGCAAATATAACGTTTTCGTAAATCCTGCCGAACGCATGCATGATGGCGTTAACAAATAATTCGCAACGACAGCTTCGCGTTTCCCGCCAGTGATTTGTAACTTTGCTGAAATTCAAAAAATGAAGATAAGGCTTCTCCTGATTTTGACCGTCTTACTGTTTGCATCCTGCAATGACGACGCTGAACAGCGAAACATTGAGAATGCCAAGGCCATGAAAAAGCGGGAAGCTGTTTTCAATAACATCAACCGCGCGTGGAATTTCAACACACGACCGGTGAATCCAACAGCCCAATCGCTCGCCCAAAGCTGGGAGCCATGGCGGATATTCCTGAACGAGTTGTCAAACAAGCCTAAAAGTTCTATTGGCGCTTTTCGGGCCAAGGCACGCACAATGGCAATGGAAGTGGCCGATCTCAACAAAAACATTCCTGTTCAATTCAACAAGCCCGAAATCCGGAGCAGGATTGCCGTGCTGGCAACAAAAGTGAACTCATTGTACCTGTTCATCAGCCTTAATGATATTCCCGACGAAAAAGTTGTCGCACTTATTTCAGAAATTAATACCGAACTGATGTCGCTCCAGATGCAGATGGGAGAGATTACCCGCAAAAGCCAGATTCCGAAAGAAGAAGGCGAAGCAGACATGATACGGATGCGCGACACTTCGCGGGCCATTCCAAATGAACTAAAGCTAAAACCGGCAGAGATTGAGCAAGGCAGACGTTTTCCGTAAATACGACAGTAATCCTAAAGTAACCCAGATTGCCGCGAGCCTGCAGCAGAAGGAAAACAAAATCCATCTCAAAGGGCTTTACGGTTCTGCGCTTTCTTTCGTCGTTCATTCCTTGTTTGAAAAAAGCGGCATGCCATTCCTGCTGGTACTCCAGGACAAGGAAGAAGCCGCCTATTACCTGAACGATCTTGAGCAGATGATCGGCGAGCAGGATGTATTGTTTTATCCGGGCTCATACCGTCGTCCATATCAGATTGAAGAAACCGATAATGCCAATGTACTGCTCCGCGCGGAAGTCCTGAACAGGCTAAATTCCCGGAAGAAACCAGCTGTCATCGTGACTTACGCAGATGCCGTCTTTGAAAAAGTCATCACACGCAAGGAGCTTGACAAAAACACCCTTAAAGTTGCTGTCGGCGATCAGATTTCAATTGAATTCATCAATGAAGTCCTTTTTGAGTATGAATTCAGGAGGGTTGATTTTATCACCGAACCCGGTGAATTTTCTGTTCGCGGCGGTATTATTGATGTTTTTTCATTTTCGAATGACAATCCTTATCGTATAGAATTTTTCGGTAATGAAGTCGACAGCATCCGGAGCTTTGATGTTGAAACGCAGCTTTCAATCGAAAAACAAAAAAAGATTACGATCATCCCGAATGTCGAGAATAAGTTTTTCCGTGACAAGCGTGAGAGTTTTCTTCAATACATCAGCGGCGAAACGGTACTTTTCATTCAGAATCCTGAGCTACTGTTTACCCAACTGGATAAGCTCTTTGCCAAAGCATCTGAATCTTTTGAGAATCTGGATGCCACGATCAAGCATGTTTCTCCCGAAGAGCTGTTCCTCGACAGGAGTTCGTTCATGAAAAAAGCACTTGATTTTACTTTAATTGAAATGGGATCAAGACCATTGTTCAACGTCGGCATGTCTTTCGAATTCCACATACAGCCTCAGCCATCGTTCAACAAGCAGTTCGATCTGTTATTGAACAACCTCAATGAAAATCACTTTGACGGCATCAGGAATTTCCTTTTTTGTTCCAACGATACGCAGGCAAAAAGGTTCCACGATATTTTTGAATCGCTTGATGAAGAGAGCAGCGAAAACATCCGCAAACAATACGACACGATCGTTTTTCCGCTTTATCAGGGATTTATCGACACCGAAAACAGGATTGCCTGTTACACCGATCACCAGATTTTTGAGCGCTACCACAAGTTCAGCATCAAGAACGGCTATTCTAAAAAGCAGGCCATTACGCTGAAAGAACTCAATACATTATCGGTTGGCGATTATGTAACGCACATCGATCATGGCATCGGAAAATTTGGTGGGCTTCAAAAAATTGAGAATGAAGGACGCATGCAAGAAGCGATCAAACTGGTTTATGCTGATAACGACATTGTGTATGTCAGCATCCACTCGCTTCATAAAATTTCGAAATACAACGGCAAGGACGGCGCTCCACCGAAAATATACAAATTGGGTTCAGGCGCATGGAAAGCTTTAAAACAGAAAACCAAGGCGCGTGTTCGGCATATCGCCTTCAACCTGATTCAGCTTTATGCAAAAAGGCGGCTTGAGAAAGGTTACCGCTACAATCCCGACAGCTATTTGCAGTTGGAACTCGAATCATCTTTTATTTATGAGGATACGCCCGACCAGACGAAGTCGACACAGGAAGTAAAAGCCGATATGGAGAGCGAACGCCCGATGGACCGGCTGGTTTGTGGTGATGTCGGTTTCGGAAAAACTGAAGTTGCCATTCGCGCCGCTTTTAAGGCTGTAGACAATGGAAAACAGGTTGCGATCCTGGTGCCGACGACCATTCTGGCCTACCAGCATTACCGAACGTTTTCTGAAAGACTGAAGGAAATGCCTGTATCGATCGGTTATTTGAACAGGTTCAGGACTGCAAAGGAAAAGACAGAAACGTTAAAAGATCTTTCAGAAGGTAAATTGGATATCATCATTGGAACGCACCAGCTTGTAAACAAGAACGTGAAATTCAAGGATCTCGGTTTACTGATTGTTGATGAAGAGCAGAAGTTTGGTGTCAATGTGAAAGACAAACTCAAGACGATAGCGGCCAATGTCGATACGCTGACATTGACGGCG
Organism: Flavobacterium sp.; assembly: GCA_036399795.1. Taxonomy (GTDB): domain Bacteria; phylum Bacteroidota; class Bacteroidia; order Flavobacteriales; family Flavobacteriaceae; genus Flavobacterium. The sequence continues at coordinate 307,920 of DASWML010000024.1, read as the reverse complement.
ACGCCGATTCCGAGAACGTTGCAGTTCTCGCTGATGGCAGCACGTGATTTATCGGTGATCAACACGCCGCCGCCGAACCGTTATCCGATCGAAACGCATGTCATTGGATTCAATGAAGAAACAATACGAGATGCTGTTTCCTATGAAATCCAACGAAACGGACAAGTATTTTTCATCAACAACCGCATCGAAAACATCAAGGAAATTGCCGGTATGATCCAGCGCCTTGTGCCTGATGCGCGCGTTGGGATCGGTCACGGACAAATGGAAGGCAAAAAGCTTGAGGAGCTGATGCTTGCCTTTATGAATGGTGAATTTGACGTGCTTGTGGCAACGACGATTATTGAAAGCGGACTTGATGTACCGAATGCAAACACGATTTTTATCAACAACGCGAATAATTTCGGACTTTCAGATCTTCACCAGATGCGCGGCCGTGTCGGACGGAGCAATAAGAAGGCATTCTGTTATTTTATCACACCGCCGTATTCCGTCATGACTGAAGATGCACGAAAACGGATTCATGCGTTGGAACAGTTCAGCGAACTCGGCAGTGGGTTCAATATTGCCATGAAAGACCTTGAGATCCGTGGCGCCGGTGATCTGCTCGGTGGTGAACAAAGCGGTTTCATTAATGAAATAGGGTTTGAGACCTATCAGAAAATTATGAATGAAGCCATCGAAGAGCTGAAAGAAAATGAATTCCGGGATTTATATCATCAGGAAGAAACCGAAGATACGGAATATGTAAAGGACATTCAGATCGATGCCGACTTCGAGTTGCTTTTCCCGGACAATTACATCAATAATATTTCGGAAAGGCTGAATCTTTATAATGAACTTGCGCTTATTAAGGATGAGAAGTCACTTACCGATTATGAGAGCAAGCTTGTAGACCGTTTTGGCCCGTTGCCCAAACCTGCCGTGGCTTTGCTGAACAGCATCCGGATCAAATGGGCGGCAACACGACTCGGCATTGAAAAACTCGTCATGAAACAAGGGAAAATGATTGGCTATTTCATTTCCGATCAGCAGTCGGATTTCTATCAGTCGCAACGATTTACACAAGTGCTGCAGTTTGTTCAGCGCCGTCCCGACCTGGCTAAAATGAAGGAGAAGCAAACACCAAACGGACTTCGATTGTTGCTCACTTTCGAAAATGTAAAATCGGTGAATAAAGCACTTGAACTGATAAATAATATTTAAAACACTGTAAATAAATAATTTCCATACCGATATGTTAAATGTTTTCCTACATTTAGCAAAAATCGTAGTCTATGGGTTTACATAAAACAGCGTTAAAAGCAATTATTCCGGACAATAAGCGCTTTTTTTTACTTCTTATCATGGCGTTCCTGCTCTTTTCGCCAAAGAAGCTTACCGCACAATGTGCCGGAACCGACGGAACGCTTACGGTTTGTGATATTGCCAATCCGGCCAATCAAAGCATCGATCTTTTCTTATCGTTGGGTGGCGCGCCATCGGCTGGAGGCACTTGGACTGATCCGCTGCAAACCGGTGCGCTGGATCCGGTAACCGGAATATTAAATATCTGGAATATTCACTTGAGCGGAGTATACAATTTTACGTATACTATAAATAACGGATGCGCCGATAATACAGCTGTGGTCACAGTTACGGTTGGCGGATATTCGGGCATACCAAGTCCGGACGGATCGGCCTGCAACGATGATCAACAGGTAAATCTTTTTCAATTTTTCGTAGGAACACCGCCTGATCCTCATCAAAACGGGACCTGGCATGACGATGACAACAGCGGCGCGTTGCAAGGGAGTACTTTGAATGCAACGCTTTCGGGACTGGGAACTTTCCATTTTACCTACACGATGGCTGCAGTCGGCAGTTGTCCCGCGACCTCTTCAACAATCAGCGTAACGGTTTTTCGCGTGCCCAAACCCGGAATCCCTAGCGATATATTACTTTGCAATACCGTGGATTTTTCGCTCCTGACTAATGTAAACCTGGCCGATTTCCTTTCGGGAGAAGACGCGAATGGGCATTGGAGCGAGGGCGGAACATCCGAATTGTCGAGTCCGTTCGACCCTTTCATCGATATTCAGAATATTTACAATACGTTCGGATTGGGCACATACGATTTCACGTATACGGTTTATCCGGCAAATCCGGTTTGTGCCATAAAACAGGCCACGATCAGCCTCATTATTGAAGCACCGATTGATTTTACGGGGGCAGAATTTACCGTGGAATCAGATATTTGTGAAAACCAGATCGGAACATCAACATTTTCGGCGGTACTGACACAGCCGACGCTGCCGGTTCCGGCCGGGCCGTATACAATTACTTATACCGTTACGGGAACCACGCCATTTTCACACAACGCAACCGCTTCTTATAATGTGGACAATGAATTATTGTTGCCTCTTAATGCTTCATATTTTCCCGCAGTCGGCGCTTATAATGTTACAATTACCAACATCAGGTATCTGGGAAATAATGGCGCTTGCGAAAATATTATAAACGCTTCCGATGATCTGAATATCTACGCGATCCCGAAAATCAACTCGGCAACGATCGCGATTTCGCCCGTTTGCCAAAACTCAGATGTCGTTGTTACGCTTTCCGGAACAAATAATTTAGGCACCGGAAACTATCAGGTTACCTATGATCTTACAGGGAGCAATATTGTCAGCGGACAGATCATCGTCCTTAACACCACAGCAGGAACAGGCACTTTCACCATTCCTGCTGCGATGGTGCCAAATTCCGGAACCACAACCATTAAATTTACCAATATCGTTAATCTGGCCACAGGCTGCAGCAATACATCGACACTTATAAAACCTTTTGTCATTAATCCGATAATCAGTGTTACAGCCAATGTTTCTGTTGACGATGTCTGCGAGGGGCAACCGGTTACGGCTGTGCTTTCAGGGTTGGCGAACCTCGGTAGTATTACAATCGGCTACGGCCTGAGTGGTGCAAATCCGAGCGTCGAGCAATCCATCAACGTCAATGCAACCGGAGGAAATGCCGTTTTTACGATTCCACCTGCATTGTTATTAAGTACAGGCAACACAACACTGACAATTTTATCAATAACAAACACCGTAACGGGCTGCCCTGTCACAATCAATTTTATGAGTGATGATTTCATAATCAATGCTACGCCTGATGCGCCTGTTTCTAATAATGCTGAGTTTTGTAAAGCCGATAATGCGACCATCGCACAGCTTTCTCCCGCCGGGCAACAATATTCCTGGTTTGCGACCGCCACTGGCGGAACGCCTTTAGCCGATTCCACGCTGCTGGTAACCGGAAATTACTTTGTCGCGGAAGTCAATGGCACGACAGGCTGTAGTTCTGTGCGGACAGGTATTTCGGTGGTTGTGATCGAAGTTCCTGTTCCGATATTGAATCCTGAAGGCGAAAATTTTTGCGGGATCGACAATCCAACGCTGCTCGATCTCGCAAACAATACCGACGCTCCGGCAGGAATAGTATGGTTTGATGCGGCGTCTGGCGGGAATCAGTTGACAGATGCTGATTTGCTTCAGCAAGGACTAACTTACTACGGATACGGTAGCTCAGGAGCCACGAACTGCCTCTCGGAAGAAGTACTCGCCGTCACGGTAACACTGACCGATTGTGACGATACAGATTATAATTTTTTCATTCCCGATGGATTTTCACCCAACGGAGACAGCGTAAACGATGTTTTCCAGATTCCGGAAATTGAGTTCCTTTTCCCCGATTATACGCTTGAGATTTATAACAGGTACGGCAACTTGATGTTTAAAGGCAATATCAATAAGCCTTCATGGGATGGAAAAAACACTCAGGACGGCAATCTGATTGATGGAACCGCGTCCAATGGTGTCTACTTTTATGTAGTCGATTTCAATAAAAATAATGCTGAACCAAGGCAAGGTTTCCTTTATCTCAACCGGTGATCGCCATCAATTTCTTAACGACTCGTAAATGAAAAAACTTATACTTTTCACCTTTTCCCTTTTTGTAACCGCGATTTTTGCCCAACAGGATCCTCAATATACACATTACATGTACAATATGAATGTGGTAAATCCGGCTTATGCAACGTCGTCTGACCCGGTACTGAATCTCGGTGCGCTTTACCGCACGCAATGGGTTGGTGCCGAAGGTGCGCCGACAACATTTAACTTCTTCGGGCACTTACCGGTGAGCGAAACAGTGCAGCTTGGGCTTTCGCTGATATCTGACGAGATAGGAAACGGAGCAAAAAAAGAAAATAATTTTTATGTGGATTTTGCCTATGTCCTCAAATTTCAGGGCGAGCATAAAGTTTCGTTGGGCCTGAAGGCCGGATTCACCTCATTTACGACCAATTTTAATGGTTTTCAATTTGAAAGTGGTGATGCGGCGACAGATGCTGCTTTTTCTGAGAACGTCAATATCTTCAAACCGAATATAGGCGCGGGGATCTACTATTTCACAAACAAATATTATCTGGGTTTTTCAGTCCCTAATTTCATTCCCTCAAAACATATCGAAGAGCGCGACGGCATCAACGCTTTTGGTTCTGAAGACATGCATTACTTTTTTACCGGAGGTTACGTATTTAAACTCAGCGACGCTTTTAAGCTGAAGCCCGCATTTATGTCGAAGTTCGTCAAAGCTTCCACCACGGTAGATGTGAGTGCAAATGTTCTCTATAACAATAAATTCGAACTTGGTGCGGCGTACCGGTTTGGGGATGCAGTGAGCGCTTTGGTCAGTATCAATGTTACGCCAGGCATCAGGATCGGCTATGCTTACGATTATACAATTTCCAATTTTGGACAATTCAATTCCGGAACGCATGAGGTTTTCGTGTTGTTCGATCTATATCTGATCGGCAAGTCGCGCGACAAATCACCCCGGTTCTTTTAATCTGACATTATGAAAAGACTACTCGTTATATTGATTGTATTCTCCATACAATTTGTCCATGCACAGGATCAGGACCTGAAACTGGCGAAGAAATATTTTGAACGGACATACTACGCCGAGGCAATCCCGCTGTATGAAGCTGCTGCTGAAGAAAATCGTTCCCTGGAGATCGTCAGGAACCTGGCCGACAGTTATTATTATACCAATGATCTGGCGCATGCCGAACGCTGGTACCGCATCTTACTGGGCAGTTTCAGTCAAAACCTCGATGAAGAGTATTATTTCCGATACATCCATACACTGAAAGCTTCAGGAAATTACGAACTAGCAAATACAGTCGCGCGTGAATATCTGGAAAAAAATAAAAATTCAGACGGAGTGGCAGCCCTCGATGAAGCTATCGAAACACTTGACAATATTTCCGGAATCGGGGACCGTTTTGAAATAAAAAATTTATCTCTAAATACCCCGACAGCAGAATTCGGCGCAATGAAAAATGGTGAAAACCTGGTATTTTCAGGCGTAAAGATCAATAGCGGAAAAAAGGTTTATAAATGGAATGATGAATATTATCTGGACCTGAACGTTATTTCTTTGGCTGCAGTCAAATCAGGGGATTCCATTGCCAGGGGTTTTTCCGATGAAATAAATTCAAATTTGCATGAAGGAAATGCGATTTTCACAAAAGACGGCAAGACCATGTATTTTACGCGGAACAATTCCAAAGACGGAAAGCGGGAAGCAAATAAAGACAAGGTTTCAAACCTGAAGTTGTTCCGGGCAGAACTGATCAACGGCAAATGGGCAAACATTAAACCCCTGCCTTTTAATAACGACGATTATTCGGTGGAACATCCGGCATTGAGCGCCGATGAAAAAACATTGTATTTCGCATCAGACATGCCGGGTTCTTTGGGTTCTTTCGATATTTATTCAGTTGCTGTCAACGGTGGCGCATTCGAAGTCCCGAAAAATCTGGGCGCTCAAATAAATACAATCAAAAAAGAACAATTTCCGTTCATTTCTGCTGATGGAAAACTCTATTTTTCATCCAACGGGCATTTTGGTTTTGGCTCTCTTGACGTTTTTGTTTCTGAAATGAAGAACGGAACATTTTCAACACCTCTAAATGTAGGGTTCCCGGTAAATTCAGGGTATGATGATTTCGCTTTTAATATAGAATCCGCAACCAAGGAAGGTTATTTCGCTTCAAACCGTCCGGGCGGACAAGGAAGCGACGACATTTATTCGCTAAAGGAAACAAAACCATTGATTGTTGAGGGCTGCAAACAATCCATCGCAGGAACAATTACAGATATCGATACCAAACTTCCGCTTGAAAAGGCGCTTGTCATTCTTCAGGACATCAACAAAAAAGAACTTGAACGCGTTGTTACCGATGTCACCGGACAGTTTAGTTTCAAAGCTGAATGCAGCCAACGTTATCTGGTTGTGGCTTCCAAAGAACACTATTCCAATGAATCCCGAAGCTTTTCGCTAAAAAAAGAAAGAAATAAAACCAATGATGCTTCGATGGCGTTAAAATCTGCCGAAGCCGTAAAAAGAGAACAGGAAGCCGCTGCAAAAAAAGAAAAAGAGGTCGCCGATGCCAGGAAGAAAGAGCGAATAGCAGAAATTCTTTCCAAAGAAAAGGATGTTGTCAGGGATAAAGGCAGGCTGATTATCAAGACCGATCCTATTTATTTTGATTATGATCTTTGGTATATCCGAAAAGAATCCAAGCCGATCCTGAACCGCGTCATTGACCTGATGAACAAATATCCGGACATGGTCGTCGAAATCGGATCGCACACGGATGTCAGGGGAAATAACGGCTATAACCTTGATTTGTCATCAAAGCGCGCAGCTTCTACCAGAGAATATTTTATAGATAAAGGGATTCCGGAAAAAAGGATACTTTCAAAAGGCTATGGCGAAACAGTGATTATCGTCCGGTGCGTTCCTGAACATTCGTGCAATGAGGAACAACACGAGCTTAACCGAAGGAGCGAATTTGTAATTAAAGACCTTTAATAAAAAAGCCACTCATCGAGTGTGGCTTTTCCAGTAAAATACTAATTTTTCAAGATCTTAAAATTCGCCGTAGTGCCATCGAACTTCAATTTGAAGAAGTACGTTCCGGTAGCAAAAGCCGAGATATCAACCTGCGTTTCAAGCCCGTTGACTTTGCCGTTATAAAGCAATCTGCCTTCAGGGTTGTACACCATTATTTCCGACATTTCTGTTTTAGAGACGATATTTACTTTTCCGTTAGTGGGATTCGGATAATACGTAAAATCGGTATTTCCGAAGTCGGTCGTAGCGAGATTGTCCTCGCATGTCACCTGGGCCACATATCCTGATTCTACAACGCCCTGATCTGAAAAGAACCTGATGGTAAGTGCGCCGTCAGGGGAAGTCGATACAAACGGGCCGGGAACCGAGTTTCCTGTAATACCGTTGTTACTAAGGTCTGGAGCAGATGTTGTTGCGCCATTATAAACAAATAGATAATCAAAATCCGTCTCAAGGTCAAATTCGGTAAAAGTCAACCTGATTCTTTTTCCTGGAACATTTGGGATGATTGTCCGAACATAATCCTGCATATCGGTATAATCACCCGCTGCGCCACCGGTATCGGTAATTGTTACCCCATTACACCAATCAGCAGAAGTTGCAAAAACATCCTGCCTGAAGATTGATGTCAGTCCGCCGCCACAAAGCGGGCGGATACGAATTTTGTAAAAAGTATTCGGGTTCAGGCCTGTTTTAATGTAAGATGGGGAATTCACTGTAACCCAATTCGGGAAATTGGAGTTGAACGGAACCACGGAAACTTCCCAGGTAGAGCCGCCTCCGACATCTGTCCAGGTGAACGACGCAGAAGTATTGGTGATCGATGTAATATCAATTGATGTGATTGTGTTGATGCATACATTGACACAGTCTGTACTCAGGCATGTTCCTGAATTCACTGCGTTTGCGATTGCTGCCGAAGGTTGCGGGCCAAATCCATTGGTAAAGCTGATGCCGACGCCTGAAATAAGATGGCAATAACTCATAATGGTTCCTTTTTCTGATGGGGAAGGAATTATCGGCGGATCGTTTAAGCAGCCTTGCCCTTCGTCGACTCCGGCTGCCGGACCACAGTTGTCAATGGCAGTGTTGTTGCCGTTCCATGTACAGGAATGCGTATGGCGTGAACCCAAAAGATGTCCCATTTCATGAGTAATCACCTGAATGGTCCAGGAATAGGTCGGGACTTCGCTAAAGCTTGAGAAAACGTCTGAGTAACTGAAATTATTTTGAGAGCATAGCCCGTTTATTGTAACCGCAACACCACCAAGGCCGCCCGGATCGATTCCTACAAGCTGGCCGACATCGCCGTCAAAAACCGGCCTTACTTCGTTGAATTGGTATAGATAATCAGTCGAACTTTCTCCTGTGTAAGGATCTTCGGTTGTCCAGATAAACATTGATTTTAATCCTACAGTAATACCATCATTTGCAAAAAGTGTCTGTACATTATTAAACACCGAAGTCATCCAGTTCGTCGTGGTTGTCGTGCTCGCACCATTAGTCTGGTACAGGTCATGGTCGATTTCAAAATACATCGCCACGCATTTTACGGTCTGCTGCTCGCGTGAACCTTCGCCCTGATGCTGGTTATCATGTTCAATGACTTCTTCCTTTACGGCACAGTTGAACTGGTTGAGTATCTTCATCTCGGCATCAGAATATATAATATAATCCGTCGTGTTCCCGGCCCTGTCGAGCTTTCCGATGACCAAATTATTCAATGTGACGGAGGAAACCACACCGCTTAGTTCATTGTTGAAAAAACTTATTGCTGCAACCGAATTTACATCGCCTTTGACAATTCCGCGGTAATAAACTCCCGGTTCGTAAGCAATGTCACGCGCTTTGTCGGTGTCAATGTGGAATCCGTCCCTGAAAATATCCGACTTATAAAGTTGAAGCGTAACAGACTGGCCATGGTATGGAATTTCAATCTCAATGGCGGGAAAAGCATTTTTCACAATTACGTTGACATTTTGTGCTTTTATTGTAGCGTACGTCGCATTATCAACAACTTTTTCTACATTGTATCCCCGGAGATCTGTTGTGGCTGCCAACACAGATACCGGCGTGAAAGTGGTTCTTTGCGCGACAAGCTTGTTTACTTCCTCAGAGATTTTATTCTGTGCCGAAAGTGCGAATGAAAACAGCAGTGAATAAATGAGTAAAATCTTTTTCATATCAGAATTTTTGAACGTCAAATATACTTTTATTATCTGAAAATTATTTACAGAAAGCGCTGTATTTGTGTTAAATAAACCCGGCTCAAGCCTTGAAAATCGTCAAAAATAATAAAAGGCATCCTCTAAGTGGTTGATGGTGAAGCTTTCGTTTTCCCTGCTGATGGCGATGATGTCGAACCTGACATTTACATCAAGATCATGGGCTGAAACATATTCATTTACGGCGTGGACCAAAAGCCGGATTTTCTTTTTATTGACAAAATCCTGCGGGAGGCCGAAATCGGTGGCCGAGCGTGTCTTTACCTCAATTACGGCAAGGATGTTTTTGTTGCGTGCGATGATGTCGACTTCAGCTTTTTGAAAAGTCCAATTGGTTTCAATAATCTCATAACCTTTGCTAATCAGATGCCCAACCGCGAGTTCTTCACCGAGCTTTCCAAGATCATTGTGTTCGGCCACGGTTATTCGAATTTAAGGGTCGAACCGCTTTCATTGACTTCCACGAAAACCGTTTTGCCGAGAATGATGGCGCGATTGTCTTTTATATGGCCGGCCGGGAAATTATAAATTATTGGGAATTTATAGTCTTTCAGAACGTCCTGTATAATTTCAAGGGCATCTTTTCCCCATGGAATATCGTTGTCGTTCATGCTGGTCATTCCGCCGACGATAACTGCCTTGATACCGTCAAAGTAGCCGTTTCGTTTCAGGTTCATCATCATGCGGTCAATGTGATATAGGTATTCGTCGAGGTCTTCAATAAATAAAATTTTGCCTTTATAATCGATTTCGGATTTAGACCCGACGATGCTGTACAATACAGAAAGATTTCCGCCTACGATTTCGCCTTTTGCACTGCCATTTTTATTGAAATGATGTGGCGGAATCCTGTATTCGAGTTTTTGGCCGAACAAGGCTTTTCGCAACGATTCAATAGCTTCAGAAGTCGCTGTTTGGGAACTGATCGCCATCATGGCATGAAGCGTTTCGATGTCCATATTGTTGAGGTGGCTGTGCAGGACCGTGACATCGCTGAAGCCTACAATCCATTTTGGCTTCTTTTTAAACTTCGTAAAATCGATACGGTCGATGATCCTTACGGTTCCGTAACCGCCTTTGGCAGCCCAGATTGCCTTGATTTTTGGGTTGTCGAGCATTTCCTGAAAATCGGTGGCACGAAGCCAGTCGGGTCCGGCAAGCTGATCCTGTTCCTTTCCGATGGTCCGGCCAATTACAACATGGAGTCCCCAGCTTTCGAGCAGCTTTACTGCAGGTTCAAGCGTTGCCATATCGATTTTGCGAGCTGTCGCGAGGATTCCGACGGTGTCGCCTTTTTGGAGGAATTCAGGTGTGATCATCTTGTTTTGTGCATAAAATTGATGGTTGAAAAACAGCGTGACGATTGCCATTAAAGGGAAAAATTTCATCGGCAGGATCTTCATTATTGGATGGTATGCAAATATAGCTGAAAAGTCGAATCAATGCGGGCTGCTGCAGCCCCGATGGAAGCGGTATCCTTTTTATTTTTTCCGGGGTTTCCGGCGCAACGGAAATTTCCGCAATAAAAAGATAAAGCGTACAGCGGGAATAGCTGCCAAAAGAAAAAAAACTCTGCGTATTTGCTTATTTTTGCACCAATCAAACTGTTTATGCAAAATCCAAAACGATATACCATTACCGCGGCGCTGCCGTATACCAACGGGCCGATCCACATTGGGCATCTTGCCGGCGTTTACGTTCCATCGGATATTTATGCGCGTTACCTGAGGCTTCAGGATAAAGACGTTGCTTTTATCTGTGGAAGCGACGAGCACGGCGTGGCGATTTCGATGAAGGCAAAGAAGGAAGGCATTACGCCGCAGCAGGTAATTGATAAATATGACGCGATTATCAGGAAATCATTTGTGGATTTCGGTATTTCGTTCGACAATTATTCGAGGACATCGGCGAAGGTACATCATGATACGGCATCGGAATTTTTCAGGAAATTATATAATGATGGAAAATTTATTGAAGAAGTTACCGAGCAATTGTATGATGCGAAAGCGGGACAGTTTCTTGCAGATCGTTTTGTAACGGGAACGTGCCCGAAATGCGGAAATGACGAAGCTTACGGCGACCAGTGCGAACGTTGCGGCTCGTCGTTGAATGCCACCGACCTGATCAATCCAAAATCGACAATAACAGGTGAGACTCCGGTGATGAAATCAACCAAACACTGGTTTTTGCCGTTGGATCAATATGATGCTTTTTTGAGGGAATGGATATTGGGCGGACATAAAAATGACTGGAAGCCTAATGTTTTCGGTCAGGTGAAATCCTGGCTCGAAGACGGACTGAAGCCGCGTGCTGTAACGCGTGACCTTGATTGGGGAATCCCGGTCCCGGTGGAAGGCGCGGAAGGGAAAGTGCTTTACGTTTGGTTTGATGCTCCAATTGGTTATATTTCTTCTACAAAAGAATGGGCGCAGCGCGAAGGCAAGAATTGGGAGCCGTATTGGAAAAGTGACGACACGAAACTGGTGCATTTCATCGGAAAGGACAATATTGTTTTCCATTGTGTAATATTTCCTGCGATGTTAAAGGCCGAAGGAAGTTATATCTTGCCTGATAATGTCCCGGCGAACGAATTTTTAAATCTCGAGGGAAATAAGCTGTCCACTTCTAAAAACTGGGCGGTTTGGCTGCATGAATATTTGGAAGATTTCCCTGGAATGCAGGATGTATTGCGTTATGCGCTTACGTCGAATGCCCCGGAAACAAAGGATAATGATTTTACATGGAAGGATTTTCAAGCCCGAAATAATAATGAACTCGTTGCGATCTTCGGGAATTTTATCAATCGTGTTGTAGTGCTGACAAACAAATATTATCATGGTGAAGTGCCTGAGCCGAATATTTATAGTGAAGTCGATGAAAATGTTTTGGCTGAACTAAAGGCCTATCCGGCTGTGATTTCGAGTTCTGTTGAACGTTACCGTTTTCGTGAAGCGCTTGGCGAGCTGATGAATGTAGCGCGTTTGGGAAATAAATACCTTGCGGATGAAGAACCATGGAAAGTAATTAAGCAAGATCCGGAAAGGGTAAAGACGCAGATGTATATTGCATTGCAGATCGCGACGGCCTTAAGTGTGTTGTCGGAACCATTTCTTCCGTTCACGGCAGAGAAACTGAGGCGGATATTAAAATCCGGCAATAAAACGGCATGGACAACGATCTCAGAAACATCCGATCTTCTTGTTTCAGGCCATATAATTGGTGAAGCTGAGCTGTTGTTCTCGAAAATTGAAGATACTGAAATCCAGGCACAAATTGATAAACTCGAAGCCACCAAAACTGCCAACAAAGCTGAAAACAAGAAGATGGAGCCACAGAAAGAACTGATACAATATGAGGATTTTGCGAAAATGGATATTCGGGTCGGAACCATTCTTGAAGCTGAGAAAATGCCAAAGGCGAATAAACTGTTGATCTTAAAAGTCGATACCGGAATTGATGTGCGTACAATTGTTTCGGGAATTGCAGAAAGTTTCTCTCCCGAGGAAATTATCGGGAAGAAAGTGACTGTGCTGATAAATCTCGCACCACGTAACCTTCGCGGAACGGAAAGTCAGGGCATGATCCTGATGACCAACAATGCAGAAGGAAAATTAGTTTTCATAAATCCGGATGCTGAAGCTGGCAACGGGGAAATAATCAGTTGATATGGAACTTAAAGTAATTGCTTTTGATGCCGATGACACTTTGTGGGTCAACGAACCTTATTTTCAGGAAACCGAAGAGAAGTTCTGTGAGTTGCTTTCACCATACCTTTCCAGGCACACATTATCACAGGAATTGTTTAAAACCGAAATTGACAATCTCCGGCGGTACGGTTATGGGATAAAAGGATACATTTTGTCAATGATCGAAGCGGCATTGAAAATTTCAAACAACACCATCAGCAATGAGATCGTTGCCAAGATTATTACCTACGGCAAGGAACTTCTCGAAAAACCTATCGAACTGATAGAAGGTGTCGAACAAACCCTGGAATCTTTAAAAGATAAATACAAGCTTGTGGTTGCCACCAAAGGCGATCTGCTTGACCAGCGTAGAAAACTTCACAATTCCGGACTCGGACATTACTTTCATCACATTGAGGTGATGTCGGATAAACAGGAAAAGGATTATACCGATCTTGTTGCGCGCCTTGATATTAAGCCTCAGGAATTTATGATGATAGGCAACTCGTTGAAATCAGATATTCTTCCCGTATTGGGCATTGGCGGACATGCGGTTCATATTCCTTTCCACACAACGTGGGAACACGAACGGATCGATCATAAAGTTGAACACCAGAATTTCAGGAACTTCAGCAAAATTGAAGAAGTACTGACAGTGCTTCAAAAATAGCGTGTACCAGCAGGAATCCAGAACTAAAATTCCAGTCGTAGGAAATCCAGCTACACGGTTGATCCTTATGCTTAAAATCGACTTAACCAACAGGTTATTAAAGCTTCTCCTAATTTGCGGAGTCTTTGTTGCAAACTTTCATGCGTAATCCTGAAATCAATTTGTTTCAATTTCAACCTGTAAATTCCGCAACACTTTCTGTGGCAATTATGTGCAAGCAGATAGTTTTGCCACTTTCGGTGTCACTTTTTTCATGATATTTTCTTGCCTTTTCGTGTGATTGAAGCATTCGGCTATCGGAGACTTACCTTGTAATTCCCGACTGTTTGAGTAGTCAATGCCTGTGGTTTATTTCCCGAGCAACATCAGTTCATTGGCGACAACCTCCGTAAAATAACGTTTCTCTCCGGTTTTGTCTTCGTAGCTTCGGTGTGTGAGTTTTCCTTCGACAGCAATTTCTTTTCCCTTGGTGACATATTTTTCTATGATTTCAGCGGTTTTTCCCCATGCAACGATGTTATGCCATTGGGTGTCGGTAATTTTCTCACCCTTGTCATTCTTGTAGCTTTCGTTCGTGGCGATTGTAAGTTTGGCAAGTTTCCGTCCCGATTCGAGGTTGATGATTTCGGGATCATTTCCAGTGTTTCCTATTAGCTGAACCCTGTTTCTTAGTGCATTCATGGCGTGTAATTGTTTAAATGGTTTATAATGTGTTTAGTATTGTCAAATGTCGGATACAGATATTGCCCGAAACGGCTGTTAACCATTTACATCCGATTGTAAATGCTTGTGCGCGTTTGCACATGGAAATGTTTTTTATATATTTGGCTGACAGTACATTTATAAGCCATACAGAGATGATCAAAGCCTGCCTTGAATGCAACGAGAAAATCGTTGGCCGCGAGGACAAAAAGTTCTGCAGCGACGGATGCCGAAACGCATACAATAACAAAATTAACAGGGATTCCAACAATTACATGCGCAACATCAACAACAAGCTGCGACGGAATTACCGGATATTATCGGAACTGAATCCCTGCGGAAAATCAAAAACCACAAGAAGTAACCTCGCCGGAAAAGGTTTCGATTTCGAGTTCTTCACCAGTATCCGTAGAACCAGGACCGGAAACACCTGTTTTTATCTTTACAACCAAGGATATGTAATCCTTGAAAATGATCTTTGCACACTCGTAAAAAAAGACTTTTAGCCCTACCGAAAGTTTATGAGAAAAAATGACACCTCTGTTCTCTCCGCCGTTTTTCTAACCGGAATCCTGTTCTGGATTTATTTCTCGATAATGCCGCGCTGGGGAGCTGATGATGAGGTGCCGCTTTCAGGATTTTCTACCAAACGCGCCTTGGAACACGTGCGGCAGATTTCTCAAAATCCACATTTTACAGGTTCGGAAAATCATGTGGAAGTCGCCACCTATATTCAAAAGGAACTCCACGCTCTGGGCCTCGAAACGCAGGTTCAGCAAGGAACAACTTTATCCGACTGGGGGAATCTCGTAAAATCGAAGAACATCCTGGCAAGAATAAAAGGAACCTCCAACGGGAAGGCATTGCTGCTGCTTTCACACTACGACAGCGCGCCGCATTCGGATTCGCATGGCGCAAGCGATGACGCCGCAGGCATAGCGACAATCCTGGAAGGGATTAGGGCTTTCCAGCACTCGAAAAAAGCGCACAGCAACGATATCATCATATTGTTTACTGATGCGGAAGAGCTTGGACTTAACGGCGCCGCACTTTTCGTGACACAGCATCCGTGGGCAAAAGAAACAGGCCTGGCGCTGAATTTTGAAGCGCGCGGAACATCAGGTCCGTCATATATGCTGATGGAAGTCGGTCAGGGAAACGCGAAAATGGTTGATGGATTTGCCAACGCATCACCGGATTTTCCTGTTTCGAATTCCCTGATGTACAGCATCTACAAAATGCTTCCCAATGATACCGATCTTACCGTGTTTCGCGAGCAAGGCAAAATCCCCGGTTTTAATTTCGCATTTATAGACAACCACTTCAATTATCACACGGCGCAGGACGATGTCGCCCACCTGAGCCACGAAACACTTGCCCACCAGGGAACCTACCTGATGCCGCTGCTTCAACATTTTTCAAACTCAGATTTATCGCATGTTGATGCACCGGGAGACCAGGTTTATTTTAATACGCCTGTGGGCTTTTTCCACTATCCGTTTTCATGGACTTTCCCGCTGCTCGCGGTGGCTTTTTTGTTTTTTATCTTCCTGATTTTTATTGGTATCGGCAAACGCCTGCTTAATTTTCGCGACATTGGAAAAGGATTCATCCTGTTCCTGCTTTCTATCGCTGTTGCGGGCCTGCTGACGTTTTTCGGATGGAAGATACTTCTCGCAATTTATCCGGAGTATGCCGACATTCTGCAAGGATTTACCTATAACGGCCATTCCTATATCGCGGGATTTGTTTTGCTCAGCATGTCTGTAGGTTTCATTTTTTATTTTTCTGCGAAGACAGAGGCAGCCGTTGCAAATTATACGGTTGCCCCGCTGCTCATCTGGTTGGTGATTAACCTGCTTATCGCGATTTTCCTTCCGGGAGCGGGATTTTTCATTATTCCGGTTTTTTTCGCACTGCTGATGTTCGGCTGGTTTGTATTTTCTCAAGGATCGAGCAACATCGCAAATACGATTTTGGCCGTACCAGCAATTTTTATTCTTGCACCATTCATTGTCATGTTTCCCATCGGGCTCGGCCTGAAGATTCTAGCCGGAAGTGCGGTACTGACACTGTTGGTTTTTGGGCTGCTGCTCCCTGTTTTTGCATCATACCGACGCAAATGGCTGTGGTCGCTTTTGTTTTTTCTTGCGGCGGTCGGATGCTTCATTCATGCCCACATCAACTCGGGTTATGCGTCAGGAAAAGCCAGGCCGAACAGCCTTCTTTATGTCTATAATACCGATACCGATAAAGCGTTTTGGGCAACCTACGACAAGGAGCTTGACGAATGGACAAAAACCTATATGACCGAAAAACTCAGCGACGGCAGGGAATTATTGCCATACCCGCTTTTCAGCAAATACAACACGACCTTCAGGCATACATCGGAGGCGCTCGTCAGGGATATTCCCGAACCGTCGGTTGAATATTTGATGGATACCATTGTGGGTACTTATCGCCATTTAAGGATAAAAATTACCCCGAACAGGAAAGTCAACCGCTATGACATTTTTGCAAATGAAAAAGCAAGGCTGCACAACCTCAAGGGCAATGGCGCACAGGCTTTAGGCCAGAAAGGTTCGCTCTATCCGCGGAACGGCAAAAAAATCATCAGCTATTATGTTGTGGATAATGAGCCGCTCGAGCTTCAGTTTTCAATTTCGAAAGATGATGATCCGGAACTTGCTTTGCTGGAATCGTCATTTGATCTGATGACAAACCCGCTTTTCAGGATGTCGAAGCGGGCCGACTGGATGATGCCGATGCCTTTCGTCCTGAACGACGCCATTGTGCTGATAAAAAAGATCCGGCCCGCACCAAAAGTTTCCATTCCTGTTCCTGTGCAGAAGAATTTTGTACTGCCAAGTGCCACAAACGATACTATTCCTGATCTGGATGAGGAAATGTAGCATTCTTGGCTGCGGATGGCTCGGGCTTCCACTGGCAAAATCACTTTTGGGAAAAGGTTTCGGAATCAGCGGTTCGACGACTTCACAAAATAAACTTCCGGTACTGGAAAAAGCCGGGATCAACCCTTTTCTGATTTCACTTTCCATTCATGGAATAGCAGGAAATATCCGGGAGTTTCTTCATGGTTCAGATACTTTGATCATTGATATTCCGCCACGGGCGAAAGAAGATCCGGCCAGTTTTCCCCCGAAAATAAAAGCTTTGATTCCGTTTATTGAAGAAGCCGGAATTAAAATGGTATTGTTCGTCAGCTCGATTTCGATTTATGCAGAAAAAGGCCTTGTTGTTATGGAAGAAACCGTTCCGGAACCTGATTCGCCATCGGGAACTGCATTGCTTCAGGCGGAAGCGCTGCTGCAGAAGAATAATCTGTTTTCCACGACAATCATCCGGTTTGGCGGGCTCATTGGGAACGACAGGCATCCGGTTTATCATCTTTCCGGAAAAATAAATCTAATAAATCCGGACAATCCCGTCAACCTGATTCACCTGAACGATTGCATCGGAATTATTGAAAAAATCCTTGAAAAAGACATTTGGGGTGAAACTTTTAATGCAGCAGCGCCTTTCCATCCGTCACGGAAAGAATATTATAGCCGGAAAGCGTTAGAGCTGAATCTGCCGATACCTGAATTCAGTAACGAAAATATTTCCGCGGGGAAAACGATCGACAGTGAAAAGATCACGCGGATGCTTGGCTATAACTTTACCGTAAGCGCATAAAAAATCCCGGACATGCCGGGACTTCTGCTACCAGATTCTTACTCGCTTTTCATCAGGAATATACATTCCGTCGCCTGGTTTGATGTTGAATGCCTTATAGAACGCATCCACATTTTGCAGCGGAACATAAGCCCGGTACATTCCCGGCGTATGTGGGTCGGTTTTTACCTGATTCTTGATGGCTTCATCGCGCATTTTCGTACGCCAGATCGTTGCCCATGAAATGAAGAAACGCTGTTCCGGTGTGTAGCCGTCGATCAGGCCGGGGTTTCCGCTTTCCTTCAGGTGGATTTGCAGTCCGTCAAAGGCTGCATTGACTCCGCCAAGATCGCCGATGTTTTCCCCAAGTGTGAATTTACCATCAACAAAAGTTCCGGGTAGCGGTTGAAGCGCGCTGTATTGATCGGCCAGTGAAGTTCCCAATTCGGTAAAAAGCTTAAGGTCTTCTTCTGACCACCAGTTAACCAAATTCCCGTCGGCATTATAACGTGAACCCGAATCATCGAAACCGTGCGAAATCTCGTGCCCGATCACCGCGCCGATTCCGCCATAATTTACTGCTTCATCCGCCTGATAATTGTAAAACGGAGGCTGTAGGATTGCAGCAGGGAAGACAATTTCGTTGAACGATGCATTGTAATAGGCATTTACGGTTTGTGGAGACATTCCCCATTCTTCCTTGTCAACCGGCTTCTGAAGGTCGGCGATGCCTTTATTGAAGCGCCATTTTGAAGCTTGTTGCATATTGTCGAAGAAATTTCCGCCTTCGGCCGGACTCATCTGGACCAGAAGTGAATAATCTTTCCATTTGTCTGGATAACCGATCTTGATCCTCGATTTGTGAAGTTTTGCAATCGCACTGGCGCGGGTTTCTTTGGTCATCCACGGTAGTTTGTTGATGCGGTTTTCAAATGCCTGAAAAACATTTTTAATCATTTTCTCAGCTTTGGCTTTTGCCTCAGGCGGGAATTTTTTCTCCACGTATAATTTTCCGAGCGCTTCGCCGACACTTCCGTTGATAACCTGAAGCGCCCTTTCCTCGATTGGCCTTTGCTTTACAGCGCCGGTAAGGGTTTTGCCATAAAATTCCCAATTTGCATCTTCGATTTCAGTTGATAGTTGCGATGAAGCGCGGTTGAGCAGCGTCCAGCGCATGTATGCTTTCCAGTCGTCAATTTTATTTTCAGCAAAAATCGTTTGCAGCGCCGCCATATATTTCGGTTGGGAAACAATAAGCGTATCAGGTTTCGGCAATCCCACGCCTTTGAGGTAAGTGTCCCAATTGATGGCCGGCATCAGCTTTTGCAGGTCGGCAACTGTCATCGGGTTGTAGGTTTTACGCCTGTCGCGTCTTTCCACCCGGTCAAGCCTTGCTTTTGACATCGCGGTTTCAAGGGCAAGTATTTTTTGTGCATTGGCTTTTGCCGTTGCAGGGCTGTCGCCAAGATATTGCATCATCCGGGTGACATGCGAAAGATATTTTTCACGCTTCTCCTTTGAGTCGGCATCTTCCGAAATATAATAGTCGCGATCGGGGAGTCCGAGGCTTCCCAAACCGACATTGATAACGTTCTTATTACTGTTTTTGGAATCAGGGCTAACGCCTACGCTAAGAAAGCCAACGCCGCCATAAGGTTCGGTTTCGATCATCAGCGATTGCAGTTCCCGGAGGTTTTTTACAGATTCGATCTTCGTCAGCAAAGGCTTGATCGGCCGGATTCCCTGTTTATTCCGCGTCACCGTATCCATAATGGATTTGTACAGGTTGACGGCTTTTCCCTGATCGGTCGAGGAAGTATATTTTGGATTTGAAACGGCTTCTTTCAGGATGGCAAGCGCATCGCGGTCGGTATTTTGTCGGAGTTCATCGAAACTTCCCCAACGGGTACGATCGGCCGGAATTTCAGTCTTATCATACCACGCGCCGTTCACAAACCGGAAGAAATCGTGGTTCGCACCCACTTTTTTATCCATGTAGGAAATATTGATCCCGGGTTCTTTCTTTTTGGCTTCAGGTTGTGCAAATGCCGCTGCAGATATGGCCAGGACAGGAATTGCAAAGCATAATTTTTTATTGAAAAGCATCTTATAGATTTTGGTGTTTGCAAACATAGTATTGATTAGTGTTAAATAGGGCAGTGTTTGTTACAGTTGCACTAAGTTCTTGTGGTTTTCCCTTAATTTTGCCACAAAATTAACCAATGCGTTTTATCAGGAAGTACAGGATTTTCATTATGGCGATGCTGGTTTTTTCAGCAATCACTATTTTTTTGTTCTATAACGTTCTTAGCAGAAAAACATTGCGCGTGTATACTCCGTCAATGGTAAACCCGGAGTTGGTTGATACGACCGTACAGCACATTGGCCGAAATCACATAGTAGCTGATTTTTCGTTCGTCAACCAAAACGGAAAGATCATTACACAGAAAGATTACGAAGGAAAAATTTATGTAGCGGATTTCTTTTTTACGACATGCCAGTCAATTTGCCCGAAGATGACATCGAATATGACACTAGTACAAAAGGCAATACTGAACAACCCGAAGGTAATGCTGCTTTCGCATACCGTAATGCCTGAAATTGACAGCGTTCCCGTCCTGAAAAAATACGCCCTTGAAAAAGGTGTTGATGACCGGAAATGGAACCTCGTAACCGGCGACAGGAAGAAAATTTACGAAATGGCCCGGAAGTCGTACCTCGCGGTTAAGCTTGGAAAACCGGAAGAACTTTATGACATGGTCCATACTGAGAATTTTGTGCTTGTCGATTCACACAAGCGTGTCCGCGGTTTTTACGATGGTACGAATTCAAAAGATATTGACAGGCTTATTGCCGATATCACTTGGCTCAGCGAACACGAATAGGCTGTTCTGAAACAGGAAAATTGCGCCAAAACAAAATAAATGCCTACTTTTGCGTTTATTCAATCTAAATAAGCATTGCAAACCACAATAGATCTTCTGAAAATCGGTGATAAGGCCACAGTACTTGACTTCGATATTGATACGGTGCCGCTAAAACTCCTTGAAATGGGCTGTCTTCCGGGAAACATCGTGGAACTATTGCAGGTTGCACCTTTTGGCGACCCGCTTTATCTGAATGTGAACGGTTCGCATCTCGCTATACGGATTGAAACGGCGCGGAGGATTATGGTGGAAGTGGAACAGTAATGAGCAACGAAAATATTAACGTCGCCTTAATCGGCAATCCCAATACAGGAAAAACTTCGGTTTTTAACCAACTTACCGGTTTAAACCAACAGGTAGGGAATTATCCCGGAATTACCGTTGAGAAAAAGATCGGCTTTTGCCGTTTGCCTCACAACATCAAAGCAAATATCCTCGACCTTCCCGGAACTTACAGCCTGAACGCAAGCTCAATCGATGAAAATGTGGTTATCGAGCTGCTGCTGAACCGGAATGACAAACTTTATCCTGATGTTGCGCTTGTTGTTTCCGATGTCGAAAACCTGAAGCGTAACCTGCTGCTTTTCACCCAGATCAAAGACCTTGAAATCCCAACGATCCTTGTCATCAACATGGCCGACAGGATGAAGCCGAAAGGTATTTCACTTGACATTCCTTATCTGGAGGAAAAACTCAAAACCAAAATTGCGCTCATCAGTTCGCGGAAAGGAACCGGGATCGAAGAGTTGAAAAGCCTGATCGTTACTTATAAAACCATTTCAACCGAGCCTTGCTTAAACGCGTCATCGATCGATGCAGACTATTTCAATGGATTGCGCCGCGCATTTCCGAACCAGTTGCTCTACAAACTATGGCTCGTAATCACGCAGGATGTGAACTTCCTGAACCTGGAAAGAAATGAGATCCGCGGCTCGTTTACAAAATCCCATTCCGATCTGAAGCGGCTTCAGCAGAAGGAAACCATCAAGCGTTACCAATTCATCAATGATGCTTTGAAAGAAGGGCAGCAGATCGATGTTTCACAAGCTACCGATTTCCGGAGCAAACTCGACCGCATCCTGATGCACCGCGTTTGGGGTTACCTGATTTTCTTTGTCATTTTGTTTGTGATTTTCCAGTCGATCTTCGAATGGTCGGCGGTTCCTATGGATTACATCGACAGTCTTTTTGCGGCAATGAGCGGTTATGCCGACACGAATCTGCCGAAAGGCGTGCTCACAAATCTCGTCGCGCAGGGAATTATTCCGGGCATTGGGGGAATCCTGATTTTTATCCCACAAATCGCGTTTCTTTTCCTGTTTATTTCGGTTTTGGAGGAAAGTGGTTATATGAGCCGCGTCGTCTTTTTGATGGATAAGATCATGCGGCGGTTCGGGCTGAGCGGGAAAAGCGTTGTGCCATTGATTTCAGGAACGGCGTGCGCGATCCCGGCGATTATGGCCACCAGGAATATTGAAAACTGGAAGGAGCGGCTGATTGCAATTCTCGTGACGCCATTTACAACCTGTTCGGCACGGCTTCCGGTGTATGCGATTATTATTGCACTGATCATTCCCGACAGGCGGATCTGGGGATTTCTCAATCTTCAGGGATTAACGCTGATGCTGCTTTACCTGCTGGGTTTTGCCATGGCCATTTTTTCCTCGTTCCTGCTGAATAAAATTCTGAAAGTAAAAGGAAAATCGTTCTTCCTGATCGAAATGCCTAATTACAAGATGCCACTGCTAAAAAATGTAGGGCTGAATGTTTTGGAAAAGACTAAGGCTTTTGTTTTCGGTGCCGGAAAAATCATCCTTGCCATTTCGATTGTCCTTTGGTTTTTGGCATCGTATGGGCCGGGGCAGAATTTTAAAAATGCCGAAGCCATCATAAAATCGGAAACCCCTGAAAATGCGAATCCCGAAGAGGTAGAAAACAAGATCGCATCCTACAAGCTCGAGAATTCATACATCGGACTAATGGGGAAATCCATCGAACCTGCCATTGCGCCGCTGGGTTACGACTGGAAAATTGGCATCGCCGTCATCAGTTCGTTTGCCGCCCGTGAAGTGTTTGTAGGGACTTTGGCTACAATTTACAGTGTGGGCAACAGCGACAACGACGAAACCATCAAACAAAAAATGGCCGAGGAAACTGATCCGGAAACCGGAAAAAAGATTTTCAATTTTGCCAGCGGTGTTTCACTCTTGTTATTTTATGCCTTCGCGATGCAGTGTATCAGTACGCTTGCCATCACGCGAAAGGAAACCAACAGTTGGAAATGGCCTTTGGCGCAGTTGGTCTTCATGAGTGGATTTGCTTATTTGGTAGCGCTCTTTTCCTACCAGTTATTAAAATAAAATGATACAGGAAATTATAGCTTTTATAGTTTTGGCGGCTGCCGTGTTTTTTCTCACGAAGAAATTTTTCTTTAAGAAGAAAGGCGGGAAAGACTGCGGGAACAGCGGCTGCGGATGTTCCTAAAGAACCTTTACAAAAATATTTCCGGCAATTTTGTTTGAAACCGGAAGCTCTTTGCCGTTGACTTTTATCCGGAGCGACAAATCAAAGTTTTCTTTTTCGATGATTTCAATTGCTGCGCCCAGTGAAATTCCGTTTTTATCCAGGTACTGAAGAAATTCTGATGAGGTGTCTTTTACGCCTACGCAGATGGCAGGCTGGTCTGTTTGAAGTTCCGATAATAATTTTTTGTCGACTTTCTTGATGCGGCCATTAGCATCCGGAATGGGATCGCCATGCGGATCTTCAGTCGGAAAGCTTAAAAATTCATCGAGCTTGTTGATCAGTTTTTCCGACTTGATGTGTTCAAGCTGCTCGGCGATATCGTGTACTTCATCCCAGGGAAAATGAAGCTTGTCTACTAAGAAAACTTCCCATAACCGGTGTTTACGCACGATCATTTTGGCAAAATGAAGCCCTTTTTCTGTCAGCAGCACGCCTTGATATTTCCGGTACCAGATGAAATCCTTTTCGGCGAGTTTTTTAAGCATGTCGGTTACCGACGAAGCCTTGGTTTCAATTTTTTCGGCAATGGCATTGGTGGTGACACCCGAATCTGACAGGATCGAAAGGTGGTAAATCGCTTTGAGGTAATTTTCTTCTGAAAGTGTCATGCTGATGTTACTTGCAGGCCATAGCCCTGATGGAGCCGGTATCCTTTGCAAGGTACGCGCAAAGATAAAGGCGAGAGCAGGAAACAGCTCCTGAAAAATTAATTTTTTACGATGAACATCGGGATTTTTATCCGGTGGCGGACTTTATCAATGGTTGTCCCAAGCAGGAGGTCTTTAAATCCGGCATGTCCATGCGTTGCCATGACCAGGATGTCATAATTCCCTTTATTGACAATTTCCGGAATCGATTTATTGGGTTTTCCGAAGCCAAGCAGTACGCCGACTTTATAACCTTTTGCCGAGAGTTCATCTTTATAGTCGGTCAGTATTTTCTCGTCTTCGGTAGTTTCATGGTCTTCGGTGCTGCTGCCATACATCATGGCGGTCACGGTTTCGACAACATGGATCAGCGTATAAT
Source organism: Flavobacterium sp. (assembly GCA_036399795.1). Lineage (GTDB taxonomy): Bacteria > Bacteroidota > Bacteroidia > Flavobacteriales > Flavobacteriaceae > Flavobacterium. The sequence continues at coordinate 283,517 of DASWML010000024.1, read as the reverse complement.
TCGCTTCGGTTCCGCCGAGTTCAAAGGCGTTGTTGATGGCGCTGCGGTCAGATTTCGTGAAGTCGACCGATATGGCAATATTCTTTTTCTTGTAAGTCGGCGTACTTTCGATGCTCCGCAACAGTTTGTGCGGCGAATGGTTTCTTTGTGTCTTGCTCTTCACGAAGAATGGTTTCAGAATGATATAAATAAGCAATATAAGAAACCCGATGGACAGCGGAACGACCGTCAGCCACAGGATTACAGGGTTTTCTGACGACTCGAGCCATCCGGTAATTTCTGAATACACAAGGCGCGCGTTGAGGGAAACAATCACTAAAGCAATGATCCAGGCTGCGATTTGTGTTGGCCTTCCGATGTGAAAGCCTTTCATTTTGCTTTTGTCGCTTACGAAGTGGATCAGCGGAATGATCGCAAAACCAAGTTGCAGGCTCAAAATCACCTGGCTCAGGATCAGCATTTTTCCTGTAACGCTTTCACCGAAAATGGATATGACAATGACGGCCGGCACAATGGCAATTAACCGCGTAATAATACGGCGGACCCAAGGCTGGATGCGAAGGTTGAGATAACCTTCCATGATAATTTGTCCGGCGAGCGTTCCGGTAATGGTGGAGCTTTGTCCGGCGGCAATCAGCGCAACGGCAAAAAGAATTGGAGCCCATTGCGTACCCAGCAGCGGTTCCAGGAATTTGTGTGCGTCTTGAATTTCAGCCACATCGAACATCCCGTTTCTGTAGAATGCAGCCGCCGCAAGGATCAATATGGCTGCATTAACAAAAAATGCAAGGTTAAGCGCGATGGCAGAATCGATAAAATTGTATTTCAGGGCTTGTTTTACGCCAGCTTCCGAACGGTCGAATTTTCTTGTCTGAACCAACGAAGAATGCAGGTAAAGGTTGTGCGGCATTACGGTTGCGCCGATGATACCGATGGCAATGTAAAGCGCAGCTTCTCCTGGAAGAGAAGGTATGAGCCCGGTGACTACGCTGCCCATGTCGGGTTGTGCAAAAATCATTTCACAAACGAACGAGAAACCGATAATACCAACCAATGCGATAATAAAAGCTTCCATTTTCCGAATGCCTTTATTGATCAGGAAAAGCAGCAGGAAAGTATCTAATACAGTAATCATTACACCCTGGATCAGCGAAATATCGAACAGCAGGTTGAGTCCGATCGCCATACCGAGAACTTCTGCAAGATCACAGGCGGCAATCGCAATTTCTGCAAGAAAATATAAAATGTAATTTATAAATGGTGAGTATGTTTCACGCGAAGCCTGCGCAAGGTCGCGCTGCGTTACGATCCCCAGACGTGCGCTTAAGCTTTGAAGCAGCAATGCCATGATGTTGCTCATGAGCAGAACCCAGATGAGCGCATATCCGAACTGGCTTCCGCCGGCAATATCGGTAGCCCAGTTTCCCGGATCCATATAGCCTACGCTGATCAGGTATGCCGGACCGAAGAATGCGAGTATTTTTCTGAAGACAGAAGTTTTATTCTCTGTCGAGACAGATTCGTTTACTTCTTCAAGTGACTTTGCCATTATTTAAATTTAAAATTCAAAAATAAACAATATTTTTATACTTCAAAAAATATTTTTAGATTTGTCTAAATCTATATTCTTTTGAAACTATATTTCCCCATTATCGTTTTTCTCCTGTCGATTGAAGTTGCTTCACAAGGCAATTCCAGCATTACAGGAAAAATATATGGCAAGCAGGAGGCTGTAATGTTGGCAATTGTTAAAATTAAAGGGCTTACAGAAATCACCACGTCCGACAGCTTGGGAAATTATAAAATCCAAAATCTTCGTGCCGGAAATTATGAACTCCAGGTTTCGCATACCGGCAAAAAAACTGTGAAGAAACTTATTTTATTGGGAGAAAATGAAGAGGCGATCCATGACATTTACCTTCAGGACGATGAAAATACGTTGGATGAAGTTGTAATCTCTGGTACTTTAAAAGCGGTCAGCAGGCGGGAAAGTCCGGTGCCGGTTGAAGTCTATAAGCCGGCATATTTTAAGAAAAATCCAACGGCCAATATTTTTGAAGCTTTACAAAACGTAAATGGTGTCAGGCCGCAGCTTAATTGCAATGTATGTAATACCGGCGACATCCATATAAATGGCCTTGAAGGTCCGTACACACTGGTGTTGATCGATGGAATGCCGATAGTAAGTGGATTATCAACGGTCTATGGATTATCAGGAATCCCGAATTCGCTCCTGGAAAGGATTGAAATAGTCAAAGGCCCGGCATCTTCCTTGTATGGCAGTGAAGCCGTGGGCGGATTGATAAATATCATCACCAAAAACCCTAAAACGGCACCTGCTTTTTCTGCCGATGGTTTCACGACAAGCTGGGGTGAAGCCAATCTTGATTTGGGGTTTAAAGCCCGGGTAAGTGAAAACGCTTCTTTCTTGCTTGGCACCAATTATTTTAATTACAGTAATCCAATCGATAATAACAACGATAATTTTACTGATGTGACGCTCCAACACCGGATTTCAGTCTTCCAAAAGTGGGGTTTTAACAGGCAAAACGACCGGCTCTTTTCTTTGGCAGGCCGCTATTTTTATGAAGACCGTTGGGGCGGCGAAATGCAGTGGGACAAAAAATATCGCGGCGGCGGGGAAGTTTACGGCGAGAGCATTTATACCGAAAGATACGAGATATTGGGAGCGTATCAGCTTCCGGTGAATGAAAAGCTTGTACTTTCCTTTTCTTATACGGATCATGATCAGAATTCGGTTTATGGCACCACAAGATATCTTGCACAGCAGAAGATCGGATTTGCCCAACTCACATTCGATAAAAAATTTAAAAAGCACGATGTTCTTTTCGGAACTGCCATCAGATATAATTTTTATAATGACAATACGCCGGCTACCCCGGTTGCAGATGCTCAATGGATTCCGAGTGTTTTTGCCCAAAATGAAGTCCGTTTGTCGGATGCGCACCAGGTACTTTTAGGCGCCAGGTATGATTACAACAAAAATCACGGCTCAATTTTCACCCCGCGCTTGGCGTATAAATGGAAAGCGACCAACAATGATATCCTCAGGCTGAATGCAGGCACCGGATTCAGGGTTGTTAATCTTTTTACTGAAGAGCATGCTGCGCTGACAGGTTCGCGCGATGTAATTGTTGTTGAAGATTTACGGCCAGAAAAATCGATTAATGTCAATTTAAATTACCTCAAAAAGCTTTATACCGGCAGCGGGAACTTTATCTTCGAAGCTACGGGCTGGTATACACATTTTTCAAATTCCATTGTACCGGATTATGATACAAATCCCAACCAGATTATATACAAGAATCTTGATGGTTATGCCGTAACCAAAGGAGCGAGCCTGAATGTGGATATGATTTTCAATAACGGGCTGAAGGTAATTTTAGGAGCAACTTTTATGGATGTAACAAAAACCGAAAATAACATTACCACACGCCAGATCCTTACTGAAAAATATACCGGAACATGGGCAGTTTCCTATCATTGGAAGGCACTTTCGACGGAAATAGATTATACAGGGAATATTTATGGGCCGATGCGCCTGCCGTTATTGGGCGAACTTGATCCGCGTCAGGAATATTCCCCTATGTGGAGCATTCAGAATATCCAGTTTACAATAAAAAAAATCAAAAACCTGGATGTTTACTTTGGCGTAAAGAACCTGCTCGACTGGACTCCAAACAGGAAAAATCCTTTTATTATAGCAAGGGCTGATGATCCTTTTGACGAAAATGTACAATATCATAGCGCGGGTAATGTCATATCAACTCCTGATAATCCGTATGCGCTGACATTTGATCCCGGATATGTCTATGGACCCAATCAGGGCATTCGCACTTTTGCCGGTTTACGTTATACAATTTATTAAAAAGCCAACTAGTTTTAACAGCGAAAAAGCCAGTTTATGGATAGGCGATTGTCCTGCCATACAACACTATTGATTGCACTTTTCTTTGTAACTTTGCATTGTAATTTTCAAAACTTAGAATTATGTATCCTGAAGAAATGATCCAGCCAATGCGTGCAGAACTTGCAAGTGCGGGCTTTGAGGAATTATATACCGCCGGAGCTGTCGAAAATGCTATTTCCCAAGCCGGAACAACACTGGTTGTAGTGAATTCTGTTTGCGGATGTGCGGCGAGAAATGCGCGCCCGGGTGTAAAAATGAGCCTTGACAATGGTAAAAAACCTGACAGCCTTGTAACGGTTTTTGCCGGTGTCGATAAAGATGCGGTTGATGCCGCAAGAGAACACATGTTCCCGTTTCCGCCATCATCGCCGAGTATGGCGCTTTTTAAAGACGGCGAACTTGTTCACATGCTGGAACGCCACCATATAGAAGGCCGGCCTGCTGAGCTTATCGCTGAAAACCTGAAAGACGCGTACAACGAATACTGCTAAATTAAAGCCGCTGCTAAGCGGCTTTTTTATTCTATTACCATTCCCGGGGAATCAAATTTGGGAACCTTAAACAAGATGTCCTGCTGTTTTAGGAAATCCGCAAACTGCTGCATCTCAGTGTCTTCAATGCCATCGAAATTTCCCGAAATGATGTTGCTCACGTTCTTCCGCGCCTCATCATTGATGAAGTTTACGACAAATTCGTTCTTCTCGATCATCAGCAGGCAATCAAATTCAGTAATGTCGGCCTTTAGATTTGGATTAATAATCAGTCGGGAAGCTATTTCCGGATAAGATTTCTGCAGCAAACGGTACAAAGCGCCCATGACTTTTTCGCTGGTTGTTGATGACAGGCAAACACGGTCGGCACAATTCAAAATCACATCGTAATTACACCGAAGGCCGCAATTGCCGCTCTTGCCCCAGATGATTTCGCTGTTTTCGGAAAAACATCCCCATGAACCTGGTCCGGTCGGGCCATAAATGCCAACGGTCGGAACATTGAAAGCGCCGGCGACATGCGTAATTCCGGCATCATTCCCGATGTGGAACAATGCACCCGACATAGCATCGCCAACGTCTTCCATCCCGCCTGTGACATATTCAACATACTCCGGAACTTCTTCAAAAAAAGTTACGGGATCGGGATCTTCGGGACCTTTGATGATTTTGCAGGTGAGTTCAGGATAGGCTTCGTGAATGGACTTTATAACTTTAGCATAATTCTCCGTCGGCCATATCTTCAGCAGAAAACCGGCGCCCGGATGCATCGTATAATAGGGTTTTTCAAAATTTGGCCTTCGTTCGAAATAAGGAAACTTCTTTTTCGCAATATCGGAATTAATATGAAATTTGGCCACCGCATCGATGTAATGCCCAATGGCATGCTGCTTTACACGTTTATGCGTCGGGTATCGAAGCGCATGCGGAAGATCGTAACCGCGGAAGGCAGGATAATTCCCCAACTCGATCACTTTATCGTACTTCGCTTCATGGTCTTTGCAAAGTGTTTCATCAACAACAGTGATTCCCTGCAGGTGTTTCCGGAAAAAGGCGACCAGTCGCGGTTGCACGGCAAAAGAAACTTCATCGGCAACCGATTTTAAAACGTGCAGCGACGGAATGCAGAAGAAAATATCCCCGAGCCCGCCATAGCTTTTATAAACAAGGACTTTTCCGAGGGATTCTTCTTTTGGTTTATCAAACCCATACAAAATTCCATTTACGACAGTCCAGAAATTCTCCGGGGTTTCACGCATTTCCTTTTTTGCTTTTTCTATATCATCGGGATAGAAATCATAGGAAAAAGTACCAACACGGTCATTTGCAATGATTTCGCAACCGGAGAGGAAAGCTTCGGCGGCCAGTCTTCCCGAAGGTTCTGGCCATACGGGTTTACAAAAGAAATATTTTGTTTTACCTAGGATTTCAAGGACTTCATGATTGCTGACAGGTTCTTTAAAAACGACATTTTCGGGAATTGGGCGGCGGAGTTTGTTCAACCCATACACAACGAACAATTTGTCGGGATTTTTTTCTGCAAATTCAATATAAGCATCGCCGCCTTTGAGATAGTTGAGTTCGCCGAAAAACGGAATTATGGCATCATCTTTTTCTTTGGAGACTTTTATGGCGTCGACTTCGACAGTTGGCGGCATCAGCATGTGATTTTTCACTGCTTCACCGTAAAACGCCTCATGATTCTGGTAATGTTTGGGTGATTGAAAGATGTTTAAAACCGATGCGGCGAAAATCTTCCTGTAGAGATGGAATTTATCGGTATGACAGCAAAGTCGCACGTTGCGGTCAACAGTACACAGGATATTGCGCCTCATGCAAAAGTTATAATCGTATTCGGCCTTGACAAACCGGATATTTTCATCAAGAAGGAATTGCAGTAAATCAAGCTCAAACCGGCAGCGTGACGTGCTGTTCAGGATGACGAGATCGGCAGCAAGTATTTTTGGTTTTACAATTTCAAAATCCCGAAGCAGGTCAGCAGAAACAACAAAACCTTTCTTTTTTCCGAGGCCGATAAGCTGTGTTATTGTCAGCTCTGCGCCCCGCAATAAAGAAAGGTTTGTGTCATGAAGAAATAAAATATTTTTCACTTGTTGTCCCGTTTAGTTTAATCTTCATCCTCGTCATAATAGCCATCATCATAATAGCCATCATCGTAGTATCCGTCATCATAGTAACCGTCATCGTAATAGCCATCGTCATAATAGCCATCGCCGTAATAGCCATCGCCGTAATAGCCGTCATCGTAATAGCCGTCATTGAAATTGTCATCGTCATCGGAACAGGACGAAACGATATTACCGGCGACAAACAGGCTTGACGTTACCAGCAGGATTTTACCTGAATTCGTTAAAAAACTTCTTCTGTTCATAATAATTTATTTTAAAGAGTATTAAAGTTAAGCATCCGGAACTGTGGCTTTTTCTAATCTTTAGTTAAACTTTATGGTTTTTTGACTTTTGCATTTAACATGTTAAGTCGTATTTTTGCGCCCGAATACCGACTTAAATTTGTTTATAGCATGCAACTGTACAACACTTTAAGCGCAGAGGAAAGGGCCGTCATGATTGACGATGCCGGAAAGCAAAGACTTACCTTGTCTTTTTACGCCTATGCGCACATTGAAAATCCGACACAATTTCGAAACGAACTGTTTTTAGCGTGGAACCCGCTTGATGTTCTCGGACGGATTTATGTTGCCCATGAAGGAATCAACGCCCAGCTTTCGGTTCCTGCCGATCATTTCTATGAGTTTAAAGACTCCATTGAGCAATACGATTTCATGAGAGGCCTTCGCCTGAACATCGCCGTGGAGCACGATGACCATTCGTTTTTGAAGCTCACGGTTAAAGTCCGCGATAAAATCGTCGCCGACGGACTCAACGATGAAACCTTCGATGTCACCAACAAAGGAATCCATCTTAAAGCCAGTGAATTCAATCAGCTTCTTGAAGATCCCGATACGATTGTTGTCGATATGCGGAACCACTACGAAAGTGAAATCGGGCATTTTAAAAAAGCAATCAGGCCTGATGTCGACACTTTCCGGGAATCGCTCCCGATTATTGAAGACCAGCTTTCAGAACATAAAGAAGATAAAAAGCTGCTGATGTACTGCACCGGCGGGATTCGCTGCGAAAAAGCAAGCGCCTACTTCAAGCACAAAGGCTTCCGGAATGTATATCAGCTTGAAGGCGGGATCATCGAATACGCGCGCCAGGTAAAAGAAGAAGGGCTCGAAAGCAAGTTCATCGGGAAAAATTTTGTGTTTGACCATCGTCTTGGCGAACGCATTACAGATGATGTTGTCTCGCAATGCCACCAGTGCGGAAAGCCTTGTGACGAGCATACGAACTGCGCCAATGAAGGCTGCCACCTGCTTTTTATTCAATGCGAAGAATGCGCAGCAACCATGGAAGGCTGTTGTTCGACCCAATGCGTTGAGATTATTCACATGCCCGAAGAAGAGCAGAAAACCGTCAGGAAAGGCATCATGAACGGCAATAAGATTTTCAAAAAAGGGAAATCGGATGTACTGACCTATAAGAATGCCCCTGAAAAACCTGCTGTTGCCGTTGCGGCGGCTTCTACTAAAAAGGCGGTTAAACCAAAGGTCAAAAGAATTTACATCGGAAAAGGAATCCATTATTTTCCCAAAGCCGGTATCGGGCAATTTGAAATCGAAAACGGAGAAGTAAAATCCGGAGATAAAATCATTATTGAAGGGCCGACTACAGGAAAGCAGGAGCTAACCGCAGAAGGAATGTTTGTCAATGATATCCCAGCTTCAAAAGCGGAAGCAGGAGATATTTGTTCCTTCAGGCTTCCGTTCAGGATCCGGCTTTCCGACAAGCTTTACCTGACGGAGTAACGGCCGTTTCGATGACCTTCACGACCTTTTCGACTTGCTTTTTTTAACGTTGGGGCGGCTGCTAATACTTTCGCGTCTGAACTAAAAAATACTATCTTTACGCGCAAAACGTTTTAAGAACTTAAGCTGCGCCCGACGCGGCAACTACATATATTATGGCTTGTACAAGTTGTTCAACATCCACCGGCGGAGCGCCAAAAGGATGCAAAAATAACGGGACCTGCGGCACCGACAGTTGCAACAAGCTCACCGTCTTTGACTGGCTTTCAAACATGAGCCTTCCAAACGGTGAAGCTCCGTTCGATTGTGTTGAGGTCCGTTTCAAGAATGGAAGAAAAGAATTTTACAGAAATACTGAAAATCTTACACTCAGCATCGGCGATATTGTTGCCACCGAGGCTTCTCCAGGGCATGACATCGGGATCGTATCGCTTACAGGCGAACTGGTTAAAATCCAGATGAAGAAAAAAGGGGTCAATCATAAAGCGCCCGATATTCCGAAAATGTACCGGAAAGCCTCGCAGAAAGATATCGATATCTGGTCAAATGCCAGAAGCCGTGAAGAGGTTATGAAAGTCAAGGCGCGGGAATTTGCCATTGCACTGAAGCTTGAAATGAAAATTTCAGATGTGGAATTTCAGGGTGACGGATCAAAAGCGACATTTTATTACACTGCAAACGATCGCATCGATTTCCGTCAGCTCATTAAAGAATATGCCCGCGAATTCAGCACCCGTATCGAAATGAAGCAGGTTGGTTTCCGTCAGGAAGCATCGCGTTTGGGCGGCATCGGATCATGCGGAAGGGAATTGTGCTGTTCTACATGGCTTACCGATTTCCGCAGCGTTAACACTTCGGCGGCGCGCTACCAGCAACTGTCGCTGAACCCGCAAAAGCTTGCCGGCCAATGCGGAAAGCTAAAATGCTGCCTCAATTACGAACTTGATACTTATATGGATGCGCTTCAGGGTTTTCCTGATTTTGAAACCCGGCTGTTTACCGAAAAAGGCGAAGCAGTTTGCCAGAAACAGGATATATTTAAAGGGCTGATGTGGTTTGCCTATAAAGAAAATTTTGCAAACTGGCATGTGCTGAAGATCGAGCAGGTAAAAGAGATCATTGCTGAAAACAAAGAAAAGCGCAGGGTTTCAGGTCTTGAGGAATATGCTTTTGAAATGCCTGTTGAAGCGCCTGAAAAAGATTTCAATAATGCGATGGGCCAGGAAAGCCTTACCAGATTCGACCAGCCAAAGAAAAAGAGGCCAAACAAGAAAAAGAAGCCCGGAAATGATAACAGGCAGCCTGCAGAGGCGCGCGGACCGAAGAGCAACAACAATAACAACAACAGAAACTCAGCTCCCAACAGAAATGAGCCTAAAAAATAGCATCCTCTTAATATCGTTGGCGCTTGTATTATTTTCGTGTGACAAGAAGCGGGTTTTTGACGAGTATAAGTCGGTTGGAAGTGCCTGGCATAAAGACTCGGTTATTAGCTTCGACATTCCTGAAATCGATACCACAAGGATGTATAATTTGTTTGTGAACCTCCGCGGAAACGATAAGTATCCCTACAACAACATCTTCCTTCTCGTGGCTATGGACCATCCTGACGGCCTGACAAAAGTCGATACGCTCGAATATCAGATGGCAGATGAAGAAGGAAACCTTCTCGGGGACGGTTTTACCGATATCAAGGAAAGCAAGCTGTTTTTCAAAGAAAAAATAAAATTTAAAAAAGGGAAGTACTCGGTCCATATAAGGCAGGCACTTCGCGAAACCGGAAAAGTACCGGGCGTGGAAACACTGCCGGGAATTACAGATGTAGGCTTCAGGATTGAATCATTAGAATAACAATGGCGCAGAAAAAGAAAACCCAAAACAGAGATATAAAATATTATAAAAAGAAGTTCTGGAAGATCTTCGCCTACACATTGGGCGGTGTTATGGTCTTCTTCCTTTTTGCCTCCTTCGGGCTACTGGGTTCGATGCCTTCGTTTGAAGACCTTGAAAACCCGGATTCCAACCTCGCCACAGAGGTCATTTCTTCAGATGGCGTCACTATCGGGAAATTCTACAACGAGAACCGAACACCAATCAAGTATGCCGATCTTCCGAAACATCTTGTAAACGCTCTGGTTTCTACTGAAGACGAACGTTTTTACGATCATTCCGGAATTGATTTCCGTCGTACAACGACCGCAGCGGTAAGCCTCGGAACGCGCGGTGGCGCAAGTACCATCACGCAGCAGCTTGCAAAATTGCTCTTCCACGGTGAAGGCTCACGTTTCATACTCTTCCGTATCGCGCAAAAGGCAAAAGAATGGATCATTGCCACAAGGCTCGAACGGCAATATACCAAGAACGAGATCATTGCGATGTACCTGAATAAGGCCGATTTCGTAAATACCGCTGTCGGCATCCGCTCTGCCGCAAAAGTCTATTTCGGAAAAGAACCCAAACAGCTCACCATCGACGAAAGTGCACTGCTCGTGGGAATGCTCAACAACCCGTCGTTATTCAACCCGGTGCGCCGTCCTGAAAAAGCGCTCATGCGACGCAATATCGTGCTGAAGCAGATGGAACGCAACGGTTTCCTCTCTTCCGACCAAAAGGAAATGTATCAGAAGAAACCGCTCGCACTGAAGTTCCAGCCTGAAAGCCACAAAGAAGGAATGGCCACTTATTTCCGTGAGTATCTTCGCGATTACATGCGCAAATGGGCCGAAGAAAATAAAAAACCTGATGGTTCAGAATATGACATCTACAAAGACGGCCTGAAGATCTACACCACGATCGACTCCCGTATCCAGCAATACGCCGAAGAAGCCGTGGCACAACACCTTCCGAACCTGCAGCAGGAATTCAATTCCCAGCAAAAAGGCAATAAAAACTGGCCTTTTGTAAGGATATCTGAAGCCGAAACCAAAAAGATCATGATGCAGGCCATGAAGTCATCGGAGAGATGGCGTGTCATGGAAGCGCAGGATAAATCTGAGGACGACATTATAAAATCTTTCGACATCAAGACCAAAATGACGGTCTTTACCTGGAAAGGTGAAAAAGACACTGTAATGACGCCGCGCGATTCTATCAGATATTATAAATCTTTCCTTCAGGCAGGCGTGATGTCGATGGAACCGAAAACCGGACATGTAAAAGCCTGGGTCGGCGGAATCAATTATAAATATTTCCAATACGATCACGTAGGTCAGGGCGCACGCCAGGTAGGCTCTACATTTAAGCCTTTCCTGTATGCGGCTGCTATCGAACAGCTTAATATGTCGCCATGCGATTCTATTATCGACTCACCTTATACGATCCCGAAAGGCCGCCATCATGTAACCGAAACCTGGACGCCAAACAACTCCGACCATGAATACCGTGGCATGGTTACGCTCAAAAAAGCACTTGCGTTGTCAATCAACACAGTGTCTGCAAAACTCATTGACAAGGTTGGACCTGAAGCGGTGGTGGAACTTACACACAAGCTCGGCGTAAAATCAGAAATTCCCGTTCAGCCTTCCATCGCCCTCGGGGCAGTCGAAGTCACCGTTCACGATATGGTTGCAGCCTACAGTACTTTTGCCAATCAGGGAATTTATATCAAGCCGCAGTTCATCACCCGAATCGAAGATAAAAACGGCGTAGTGATCTATGAACCGGTTCCGGAATCGCATGACGTACTCAATAAGGACATCGCTTTTGCCGTCATCAAACTCCTCGAAGGCGTTACCGAAAGCGGTTCGGGAGCGAGGCTGCGCACACAGGGCGGAGGCCACGGCTACCAACGCGTAACAGGCTATCCGTATGTCTTTAAAAACCCGATAGCAGGAAAAACCGGAACATCCCAAAACCAATCCGATGGCTGGTTTGTCGGCATGGTGCCAAACCTTTGTACCGGTATTTGGGTCGGAAATGAAGACCGATCAGCGCGTTTTAAAACCATTACTTACGGACAGGGGGCAACCGCAGCATTACCAATCTGGGGACTTCTGATGAAGAAGTGTTATGCCGATAACGATCTCGATGTATCCCAGGACAAGTTCGAAAGACCGGCAAACCTATCAATAAAAGTCGATTGCTGGGCGCCGCCAAAAGTCGTTGTTGATTCCACCGAAATCCAGCAAAGCACAGACGAATTTGAATTATAAGGAGCTTTTTCCGGCTGTCCGCTGTATCTTTTTACCGTTTTTCAACCGGTAAAAAGGATGCCGCTTCCATCCGGGCTAAACACACAACAATATGATCAACAAAAAAGTAGCCGGCATTAAAGAGGCACTCGAAGGAATCCAGGACGGCATGACCATCATGCTCGGTGGTTTTGGCCTTTGCGGAATTCCTGAAAACTGCATCGGCGGACTCGTAGAAAAAGGCACAAAAGACCTGACCTGTATTTCAAATAATGCAGGCGTCGACGATTTCGGACTCGGGCTTTTGCTTCACAAGCGGCAGATCCGTAAGATGATTTCTTCATACGTAGGCGAAAATGCCGAATTCGAACGGCAGATGCTTTCAGGGGAACTTGAAGTCGAACTGATTCCGCAGGGAACACTCGCCGAAAGATGCCGCGCCGCACAGGCTGGGATCCCGGCTTTTTTCACCCCGGCCGGTTACGGAACCGAAGTGGCAGAAGGAAAGGAAGTGCGCGAATTCAATGGTAAGATGCACATTATGGAACATGCTTTCAAAGCCGATTTTGCTATTGTAAAAGCATGGAAAGGCGATGAAGCAGGTAATCTTATTTTTAAAGGAACTGCGAGAAATTTCAATCCCTGTATGGCCGGCGCAGCAAAAATAACCATTGCCGAAGTTGAAGAACTCGTTCCCGCGGGAACACTGGACCCCAATCAGGTACATATCGCCGGAATCCTTGTCAGCCGAATTTTTCAGGGCGAGAAATATGAAAAAAGAATTGAGCAGCGAACGGTTCGCATTCGTAAATAAGTATATTTGGCGCTCAAAACACATAGATACACATGAAAAAAATTATTCTTTCTTTATTATTGACCTCATATCTTATAAATGGCTGCAGCGGCGGCGATGATAATGGTGGCGGCGGCAACTCTTGTGCAGAACTGACAGCAATTAACCTGAATCAAAACAGCGGGCAGATCAATATTTCACTTAGCGGTACATCGGCCATGTATTATGAGATCAGCTATCAGCAGGCAGGTAATGACAGTGGTCCGGGGAACGGGCAGCAAATTGTCCTTGAGAATCTAACCGGTACAGTGGAAACCGGCAGCATTTTGTCAAGCGGCAATGGCGATATGGCATTTGTATTTTATGCACGTGCAATATGTGCAGATGGAAGCGAAAGCGAGTGGATTGGGCCGCGAGCTTTTACGGTTCATGATTTCTGTGAAGGCCCGACAAATATACAATATGGGTTTGATAGCCTCAGCTGGCAGGCAAGTTCAGATGCAACATACTGGCAGGTACAATATGGGGTTGAAGGTTTTACGCTAGGGTCAGGCACAACCGAGACTACCAGCGATACTAACTTATATGGAATCCCGATGTCGGCTGGAACTACTTATGATTTCTATGTACGCTCAAACTGTAGCGGTGGGCTCGGATGGAGTTCATGGTCTGGACCGTATAGCTACCATTCGGAAGGGAATCAGAATTTGTGCATGGCACCTACTAATTTAACTTACACCATTTCGTATAATAACGGCTCTCTCTACGGAATCACAGTGCATTATAACGGAAACGGCGAGTCACTATTTGAATATGCTTTAATGACAGGAAACCAAATGCCTGGCCCCGGTGATATCGACACAATAGGAACTGGCTCTTGGCCTGGTTACGTTGGATTGTCGGTTTTTGGTTCTTATACTTTTTATATCCGTGGTGTTTGTGAAAACGGCAATCGGACTGCATGGGCAACAATTGAGGTGGATGAATAACGATATTACATGGCATTAGGAAAAGAAGATATTGCAAAAAGAATTGCACAGGAGCTGAAAGACGGATATTTTGTTAACCTCGGAATCGGCATCCCGACATTGGTTGCCAATTATATTCCTGAAGGCATTAGTGTTGAGTTTCAAAGTGAGAACGGGGTCCTTGGAATGGGCCCGTTCCCTTTTGAAGGCGATGAAGACCCCGATGTCATCAATGCAGGAAAGCAAACCATAACGACAATGCCCGGTGCATCATTTTTTGATTCGGCCACCAGCTTCGGAATGATTCGCGGCCAGCATGTCGACCTTACGATTCTTGGCGCTATGGAAGTCGCCGAAAACGGTGATATAGCCAACTGGAAAATTCCGGGTAAAATGGTCAAAGGCATGGGCGGCGCAATGGATCTTGTAGCTTCTGCGGAAAACATCATCGTTGCCATGATGCATGTCAATAAGGCTGGTGAATCTAAAATTTTAAAGAAGTGTACGCTTCCACTTACCGGAGTCGGCTGCGTGAAGAAAGTGGTTACCGAACTTGCCGTGATGGAAGTGACTCCAATGGGCTTTAAGCTTCTTGAACGCGCTCCCGGCGTTACTGTTGAACATATTATTGCATCCACCGAGGCCACGCTGATCATGGAGGGTGAAATTCCGGAAATGAAGATATAGTTTCTTTAATTCAATGAAGCCTGACGTGCAACTGAAGCCGACTCAAGCCGAGCCATCACCGAATGTACAATTCGGTCACACCGCATGTTGCCAAAGCTGAACGCACTGGCATCTTTCACATCAGCCATTACAGTCTCCTTCATAATTGCCCGTGCACGGAAAAGGCGGATTTTTACATTTGATACACTGAGATCAAGACAGCGCGCGATTTCTGCAATCTCCATTCCTTCATATTCCTTCAGCATAAAAACAACCTTATACTTTTTTGGTAACGATTCAAAAGCCTTTTGTATCAGTTCTGATGCGTCAGGCTGCGCCGGAATGAGATCAGTTGGAATGGCAGCATCAGCAATCTGAAGTACATTTTTTTCATCAAAAACATCAACGAACTTAATCTTTGTCGACTTTCTCATCTTCTGCAGCGCTTCGTTGATGCCTATCCTGATGAGCCACGTTGAAAACATCGCCTTGTTTCCGAACTGATAAAGCTTTAGGTAAGCCTTCAGGTAGGTTTCCTGCATCACATCGTCAATGTCTTCATCTTTCGGAATATAACTCCTGATCACCCGATATAATTTTTGGTTATGCCTTCTCAGCAATATTTCAAATAGGGAAGTCTCACCTGAAAGCACGCGTTTTACAACGGCATCGTCAGTTATGGAGTTTAGGTTTTCTGTAGTGAGTCTGGCTGCTTCCATATTTTGCAATTTTTTTAAAGTTACAATTTTAAAAATAAAATGTAACCTGATAAAAGTAACTGCATCAAAAGATAGGATAATGTCCTGCTGACTTTTTAGTAACCTAAATATAATGTTATGTCTGAAATTCGTTCTGTATTTGAAGATGCTTCAGCGGTGAAGCAATACCCGCGGCTTAAGGGTAAAATTTCTGCAGATGTTGCAATTATTGGTGGCGGAATAACCGGAATCACCGCTGCTTACCTGTTGGCCAAACAAGGGAAAAAAGTAGTTGTCCTGGAAGCGCATCAATTGGGAAAAGGGGCAACAGGCAATTCAACCGGAAACCTTTATGCGACTGTAGGAAATAAAGGCTTGCAGGCAATTAAATCAAAATTTGGTACTGAAACCATGACCGACGTTGTGCGTGCAAGGCGAATGGCGGTAGATTTTATTGCTAACTGCGTCCAGGAACATTCCATCGACTGTGACTTTAAACGTATCTCGTGGTCGCTGTTTTCTGATGAGGAGAAAAAGAAAAGTTACATCGGTGATGAAAAAGAAGCTGCCGCTGCTGCCGGCCTGCCAACAGAAGTTGAAATTGCTTTTCCACTTCCGGTTGTACACGGGTTCAGTATACCGGGACAGGCGCAATTTAATCCGTATAAATATATCGTTGCATTAGCTGCCAGCATTACCGGTGATTGCGCTATTTATGAACATACAAAAGTTACAAGTGTCGAAGAAGCTGACGGAATCGTGGTCATTACTACTGAACATGGAAAGGTCATCACGCATAAAGCCATCATGGCTACACATACTCCAAAAGGCATTTATCTTGTACACAGCCTACTCGGTCCATATCGTGAATACGCTGTCGCGGCAACGTTAAATGGAGAATATCCGCCTGACGGTACTTTTTGGAAAGCAACAGACAATGAACATTATTCGATGCGAACATACGATAGTCCGAAAGGAAAAGTCCTGATGGTATTAGGTGAGATCCACAAGGTTGGGCAGAAGCAAGATAATGATGAGTGTTTCAAACGGCTTGAACACTATTTGCGCGAGAATTTCGATGTGGCGACGATTGAATACCGATGGGCTGCGCAGCAGTATAAACCGGCCGATACGTTGCCATACATCGGTACCGTATCTGACGATTCGAACATCCACATTGCAACAGGTTTTTCCGCAGACGGACTTACATATGGAACCATGGCCGCAATGATAATTTCAGACCTGATTGCGGGTCGCAACAATGACTTTGCTAAGATATTCGACCCTAAAAGGCATACACCATTGGCTTCTGCCGGAGAGGCGATCAAAGAAAATTTGAATGTAGCGGCGCAATACATAAAAGATATACCGTACTCTTCTGAAGTTGACAAAGCATCGGATGTTACGTCAGGAGAAGGAAAAATCATTGAAGTCGACGGAGAGAAATACGGCGCGTACCGTCATGAAAATGGAAGCCTCCACGTTGTATCGGCTGTTTGTACACACATGAAATGCATCGTTGCGTGGAACCGTGCCGAAAAAAGCTGGGATTGCCCATGCCATGGTAGCCGCTTCTCTTATTGTGGCGAAGTTATAGAAGGCCCGGCCATTGCCGATTTACCTAAAATGTCAGAAACCAATAAACAACAATTATGATAACTACAGCTATTGCATTATTCTCTCTCGCGGCACTCCTAGGTATGTTCCTGCTAACTTTTGTATTGAAAGGCAGGGAAACCCCAAAAGCCGTTGTTTTTACACATGGTCCTTTGGCTGCTGCCGGACTTATATTACTGATTATTTACGCTTTCCGTGAAGAACCTCGTCCCATTGAGAGCATTGTATTGTTCACGATGGCAGCAACTGGTGGATTTGTGATGGTATTCCGCGATCTTACAGGCCGAAAAATTCCAAAATGGTTGGCAGTTGTGCATGGAACATTGGCAGTTGCGGGCTTTGTATTTTTATTGGTGTTTGCAATGCGATAGAAACTTTGAGACAAGAGCTTTAAGTAAAGGCAATTCTAATTCATCTACAATAGAAATTGAAGCGGGCTAATCAGTACGAATAGAAATAAAAAAGGTGCGAAGAGCACCTTTTTTTGTAGCCTCGCCAAGAATCGAACTTGGATCTAAAGTTTAGGAAACTTCTATTCTATCCGTTGAACTACGAGGCCGATAATAAAAAAGGCCATCATCTCTGACAGCCTCTTTTTGCTCCCCCTCTTGGGCTCGAACCAAGGACCCTCTGATTAACAGTCAGATGCTCTAACCAGCTGAGCTAAGGAGGAAGGCGTATGCCTTTGAAAGCGGTTGCAAATATAAGGCGAAATTCTTTTTTCCCAAATAATTTGCAGAAAATTTTAAAAAATTATTTGCCTGCAATTGCCTTGTAAATATCATTTCCGTTGGCAAATAAAACCAGTCCGATAAGCAATACAAAACCAGTCATTTGTGCATATTCCATAAATTTATCACTTGGTTTTCTTCGTGTGATCATCTCATAAAGCAGGAACATTACGTGACCGCCGTCTAACGCCGGGATCGGCAGCAGGTTCATCACACCCAGCATGATCGAAAGCAGCGCGGTAATACTCCAGAAAGCTTCCCAGCTCCAGCTCTGCGGGAAGATGTCGTAAATCGCTTTGAATCCGCCCACACCTTTATAAGCACCTGTCGAAGGGTTGAAAATTGCCTTTAGCTGTTTTCCGTACCCCGAAAGCTGGTTCTTCCCTTTTTCTATTCCAACGGGAAACGACTCGAAAAAACCATATTGCTGCTTGTTGACAGCATATAAACCCAGCTTTTCCATATTGTCATACGGCAAACGAACCGCATAGGCAATGCCCATTTTTGCACTGTCGCTGACTTTCAACGAAAGCGCCACCTCTTCATCTCCTCGTTTTACGGTTACCGGAACAGTTTGCCCTTTTAGATTTTCAACAGAAGCGATAACTTCATCAGCATATTTAACCGGCTTTCCGTTGAAGCTGGTAATGATGTCTTTTGGTTCAACTTTCCCTCTGTTCGGCGAGTCTTCAGGGATGCCTGAAACAACAAAAGGAATACGCATTTCAACAACAGATATTTTTTCTCCCTGCATCAATTGGTCAATGAAATTTACTGGAATTGATAAGTTTTTTTGCTGGCCGTTGCGCTCAACAACAAGTTCTCTACCCAGAAGTATCTTCTCATTCAATTCATGAAATTTCTCGACTTTTGCACCGTCAACCGATACGATTTTATCACCGGTTTGGAGTCCGATTTTTTCCACAACAGGATTCGGAACCCAAATGCCGTCTTTCACATTGTCGTTAGCAATAAAAAGGTCTCCGTAGGCAAATGCCATCCCAATGTAGATGATGAAAGCCAGTATAAAATTCACGGTAACGCCGCCAAGCATGATGATCAGTCTTTGCCATGCCGGCTTGGAACGAAATTCCCACGGCTGCGGCGGAAGTGCCATCTGCTCTTTGTCCATGCTTTCATCGATCATACCGGCGATCTTGACATATCCGCCAAGCGGCAGCCATCCGATACCATATTCGGTTTCACCTATTTTTTTCTTCAACAGGGAAAATTTCACATCGAAGAAGAGGTAGAATTTCTCAACCCGGGTTTTAAAAATTTTAGCAGGTATAAAATGCCCCAGCTCATGAAGCACGATCAGCAATGAAAGGCTCAGTAAAAACTGGGAAAGCTTAACAACAATTTCCATTTTCTAATTTCTATTTTACGCACAAAAGTAACATTTTTATACTTGGTTATGCAGCCGCGGCAACGGCTCGGGAATTAAAACTATGTTAATGCCGTTTTACAGCTTCCTGAATTGCAAAATGACAGGTAAATTTATACTCAGGCAATTTGTCGGCATCACAAAAAAACTGTTACTGCTTTATGGAAAAAAGACAATTGGGAACTACCAACCTCGAAATTTACCCTGTCGTGTTCGGCGGAAACGTCTTCGGATGGACTATTGATGAAAAACAATCTTTCAAGCTTCTGGATGCTTTTCACGGCGCCGGCTTCAATTGCATCGATACAGCAGATGTATATTCACGTTGGGCAAGTGGGAATTCAGGCGGCGAATCCGAAACCATTATCGGAAATTGGATGAAGCAGAAGAAAAACCGAAGTGAAATGATCATCGCCACAAAAGTCGGTTCCGATATGGGGAACGGCAAAAAAGGCCTTTCAAAAAAATACATCCTGAATGCTGTTGATGATTCGCTGAAAAGACTACAGACGGATTACATCGATCTGTACCAAACCCATTTTGACGACGAGTCGACACCGGTTGAAGAAACGCTTTCTGCTTATGACGAAATTATCCGCGCCGGAAAAATACGCTTTATCGGCGCTTCGAATATGTCTCCTGAAAGACTGAAGGAGTCGCTTCATGTTTCAGCCGAAAAAGGGCTTCCGGCATACGAGACCCTGCAGCCGCACTACAATTTGTATTCGCGGGGTACGTTCGAGGAAGGACTTGAACCGATCTGTCTCGGTCACGGACTCGGCGTTATAACATATTATTCACTCGAAAGCGGCTTCCTTACCGGAAAATATCGCTCAGGGAATGACCTCGATAAGAGTCCGCGCGGCGGCGGCATGTCAAAATACTTCAACGACCGTGGCATGAAGATATTGGAAGCTTTAGACAAAACTGCAGCGGAATACAATACCACGCCGGCTGCTGTTGCCTTAGCCTGGCTTATCAACCGTCCGTCGGTTACCGCGCCGATCGTGAGTGCAACAAAAATAGAACAGGTTGACAGTATTATTATGGCGCCGAAACTTGATCTCAATGCCGATGCGATACGTTTTTTAAATGCCTCAAGCACATACTAGCGATAAAGCCAAAGTCACTTTTCTTGAGACTAATCCCATTTACGCGAAAGAAGGCCTGATTAAAACTTGGAAGAAAATGAAAAAGATCTTAATAATGATGTTGATGGCCGGATTTTCTGTCTCAGCACAAAAACCAGAAGTTTCAGGGCTGATGCTCGAAAATGTGAGATATCCCTTTCCCGTGAAGACAATGCCGCTCATCATTCAGGGCCTGGAAATGGAAATGGCATACATGGAATTGCAACCGGATAAGCCAAATGGTAAAAATATCGTGTTGCTCCACGGGAAGAACTTTTCAGCTATTTATTGGGAACAAACGGCGCGTGATCTTGCCCGTGAAGGTTTCCGCGTGGTTATGCCTGACCAGATTGGGTTCGGAAAATCTTCAAAACCCGGGAATATCCAATACTCATTTCAACTCCTGGCGCAGAACACAAAGAAGATACTCGATGCGTTGCAAATCAAAAAGACTGCCGTACTAGGACACTCAATGGGCGGAATGCTTGCAGTACGCTTTGCATTGATGTATCCGGAGATGACGGAGAAACTTATTCTGGAGAATCCAATCGGACTCGAAGATTGGAAAACCGTCGTGCCCTACCAGTCGGTTGATGACTGGTATGCATCAGAATTAAAACAGGATTATATCAAAATGAAAGCTTACCAGATGGAGTTCTATTATGGGAACCAATGGAAACCAGAATACGATCAATGGCTCAATGTTCCGGCGGGCTGGACATTAAATAAAGATTATCCTGTTATCGCAAAAAGCTCCGCACTTACATACGATATGATATTCACCCAGCCTGTAGTTTACGAATTTGAAAACATCAAGATGCCGACATTGCTTATTATCGGGCAACGTGACCGCACTGCACTTGGAAAAGCCAAAGCACCGAAAGAAGTTCAGGAAACATTAGGAAATTATCCGGCACTTGGCAAAGCCGCATCAAAAAGAATCAAGAACTCACAACTGGCCGAACTCGACAATGTTGGTCACCTGCCGCATATCGAAGCCTACCCGAGATTCATCGGGCCGCTCCTGAAATTCCTGAAACAATAGTTATTCTTTAATAAAACGAAGCGTTTTCGTGCCGTGATCTGTTTCCAGGGAAATAAAGTGTATGCCTGATGGGAGTGAGGAAACATTCCATGTGGTTTCATTTCCTGACCGAAGTTCGGTCTGCCCGAGTACATTCCTTACCACAGATGATTTTAAATTCAGCCCTGTCGGAAGCGAAACCGACAAAGTTGCCGATGCCGGATTCGGAAACAATGCCATGCTTTCGATCAAATTAAACTGGTCAGCCGACAATAATGCTGTGCTTCCAGAAGAAATAATATGCCTTTCCGGATCAAACTGCACGCTTGTCACTGCAAAAGGAACACTCATCATAATCGTCTGGTTGTTTGAAGTGTTGTTCAGCACAAGGTCCATTTGTTGGCCGCTGGCGCCGAAAACCCTTACAGGAACCGGCATTTCAAAGAAACTAACTGAAAAATGCGATTGTTCCTGGTTTACAGTAAACTGTACCTGGCCTGCGGAAACATTATGTGCGGTAATGTTATAAGTTGGGAAACCCTGCCTGTAAACCCAGTCATTAAAGAATTCTGTAAGATCCATTCCCGAAGCAGCTTCAAGATGTGCTTCAAGATCAGGTGTAAGGGCATATCCGTAAGCATGGTCTGGATCATCGAGATAATTCCGCAAGCCCTGGAAAAAATCTTCATCACCCAGCTTGAAACGCAGCATGTGAGCAACCATAGAGCCTTTATTGTACGTAAGCCTGTTGCTGAAAATCCGGTTTACATTGGTAGCTTCCGATTCATTAAGGTAAACCGCACCGCCTGGCTGTGATGTGATGTTTTCAATTTTTCCGTCACGCCAATCAATAAAAGCGGCTTCCCCATCCAGATTTTCAACCACAATTCCCGACATGTATTCGGCAAAACCTTCATTCAGCCATATGTCGCGCCAGCTTCCGCAGGTCACTTTATCGCCAAACCACTGGTGTCCCAATTCGTGGGCGATCAGGCTTCGGCCAAAGCTGCCCATAAAAGAGACCGTTGTATGTTCCATACCGCCGCCCCAGCCAAATTGTGCATGGCCATATTTTTCATCAGAAAACGGATAGGTTTCTATCGTGGATTCATAAATATCCATAATTGGCAGCGTCTGTGCGAGTTGCGACTGTACGGAGGCAAGATTTTCAGGATAAATATAATTCACAATAGGAAATTCATCCGGAGCCGTTCCCGCCGATTGTGTAAATACACTGTAATTGGTCACTGCAAGGGCGATCAGATAAGCAGGAATGGGATATCCGTGATGGAAATGAGTCGTCTTGTTTCCACCGTTTATTACCTGCGACTGTTCAAGTCCGTTCGATACACTGACATATTGTGAAGGCGCAGTAATAAAGACATCTATACTATTGATCTTGTCGTTCAGGTCCTGCTTGCAAGGCCACCAGTCGCGTGCGCCGAAAGGTTCGGACAAAGTGTAAATTACAGGAACGCCGTTGTGAGTATCGGTTGTAAACGCCTGTTCGTCGAAAGCCGGTTCGCCCGAATATATGATTTCGAGCGTGGCGGAAGTTCCGGAAGCCTGCACCGACGGAAGCGTGATTACAAGTTCGTTATTTTCATTCTGGAAAAACGCGAGGGAAACATTATTCTTCTTAACGGAAGTAACATTAAGCTGACTTGTGAGGTCGAAAGTAATTGTCGACATGCTTGACAGCGCCTTATAAGTAGTGGTCACTTTCCCTGAAATAAAATATACGGCCGGATTAACGGTCCATTCCAGTTTGTGATAAGTCACATCGTAATTCTGGGTATTGGGGTTGATTTCGACTTCCATCAACGCAGAAGCCGATTTCATTTCTGATTCTGCAATAGCCTCTGTTTCAGATAAATAATTTTGTCCGAAGCACAGTCCTGTAGCTGCCAGAAAATATAATAGGTAAAACTTTTTCATGAGATTTAGCAATTTCACGCAAATATAGATATTTATGTCAGAAGCCGTTGTTAACGCAGTAATAAAACAAGGCAGCAACACCGTGACATTCAGCAGTTCAGGTTTTGCACCGATGTAAGGAACATTTAATTAAATTTGCATGCTTAAAAATATGATATGTTACAGACAGCTTACATCAGGGAAAATCAGGAAAAAGTCATCGCGGCGCTTGCGAAAAGAAATATCGATGCGGTCTCGGCCGTAAAGGAAGTTGTTGATCTTGACGAAAGAAGGCGTGCAGCGCAGGCCGACCTCGAAAATGTCCTGGCAGAATCAAACAGGCTGTCCAAAGATATCGGTGAATTGATGAAAGCAGGCGAAAAAGCCAAAGCCGGAATCCTGAAAGAAAAAACCGTTAGCCTCAAAGAAAAAAGCAAAGAACTTGCTGAAAAAGAAGAAGCACTTTCCGGCGAGCTTACGCAAAAATTATACACACTGCCAAATCTCCCGGCAGACATTGTTCCGCAAGGCAAATCCCCCGAAGACAATATAAACGTATTCGAACACGGCCAGATCCCGAAATTGCATGACAGCGCAATGCCGCATTGGGAACTTGTTAAAAAGTACGATATCATAGACTTCGAACTCGGTACAAAAATCACCGGCGCAGGATTCCCTGTTTATAAAGGAAAAGGCGCGAGGCTGCAACGAGCCTTGATTTCTTATTTCCTTGATAAGAACACCGCTGCAGGTTACACGGAATACCAGGTGCCGCATCTTGTAAACGAGGCTTCGGGTTATGGAACGGGACAGCTTCCGGATAAGGAAGGACAAATGTACCACGTCGGGATCGATGACCTGTATTTGATTCCCACCGCTGAAGTTCCGGTGACCAACTTATTTCGCGACGTAATCCTGAATGAAAGCGATCTTCCCGTAATGTGCACCGGTTATACCCCGTGTTTCAGAAGAGAAGCCGGTTCTTACGGAGCGCATGTTCGCGGACTAAACCGCCTGCACCAGTTCGATAAAGTAGAGATCGTACGCATAGAGCATCCGGAACGATCGTATGAAGCACTTGACGGAATGGTCGAGCACGTTAAAAATATTCTCAACGAACTGCAATTACCTTACAGGATTCTGCGTTTATGTGGTGGCGATATGGGATTCACGTCCGCGCTTACCTATGACTTCGAAGTGTTTTCACCGGCACAGGATCGTTGGCTGGAAATCAGTTCCGTATCAAATTTTGAGACCTTTCAGGCCAACAGGCTGAAGTTGCGTTTTCGTGATAAAGATGGTAAAAACCAACTCGCGCATACGCTGAACGGAAGTTCACTGGCGCTGCCTCGGGTTCTTGCTGGTTTGCTTGAAAATTTCCAGACTCCCGAAGGAATCATCATCCCCGAGGTGTTGAGGCCTTACACCGGATTCGATATCATAAATTAGCATTTTCGCTATCCTGCGAGGATATTTTCGCTATATTTATTGTTGGGCTATGAGAAAAATTTTCGTTTATATCGCTTTATTAATTTCGCTTGCTGTGTCATCTCAGAATGAACAGTTGGCGCAGAATTATTTTGACAAAGGTGATTTCGAAAAAGCGCTTATTTCATATCAGGAACTGCTCCGGACGCAGCCTGGCAACGGCTTCTACTTTCAGCGGTTTGTTGAAAGCTATCAGCAGCTGCAGCGTTACGGAGATGCCGAGAAAGCCCTCGTGGAACGATTGAACACTTACAAACAATCAAATATTCTTGTTGAGCTCGGTTACAACTACCAGCTTCAGAAAAACGAAGCCAAGGCCAAAACTTATTATGATCAGGCCATTGAAAAGATCCGGAAGAATCCAAATGAAGTCTATAATGTTGCTGCAGTGTTTGAACGGCGTGTGCTTATCGATTACGCGCTCCAGGCTTACAAGCTGGCTGTGTCGCTCGAGCCCAAATTCAATTTTAATTACCAGATGGCACTGCTTTACGGGCAATCAGGGAATACCGATATGATGATATCAATGTTCCTCGATGAATCATACGCAAACCCACAAAGCCTTATCATGACGCAAAATCAGCTTTCCCGTTTTATGAACGAAGACGGCGAGGCAACATTCAACGAATCCCTTCGGAAAGCATTGCTTGTCCGGGCGCAGAAAGGGCAGGATGTTTTCTGGAACCAATTCCTGAGCTGGTTTTTTGTTCAGCAGAAGGAATACGGAAAAGCATTCATCCAGGAAAAAGCAATTTATAAAAGAAATCCTGAAACTTTCTCAAACATCGTCAACCTCGCGCAGCTTGCCGTGGAGGAAGGCGAAGAGGAAACCGCAAAGGAAATCCTGGGTTTCGTCCTTGAAAACACCAACGATCTTGAGCTGCTGATACAGGCAAACTCATTCCTGATCAGCATGAGGATGAAGAATCCGCAGGAGAAAGACCTGAAAACAATTGAAACCGACCTAGACGCGCTTTTAAAAGAATATGGTATCAGCCCATACACGCTGCCGCTCCAGATATTGCAGGCCGATCTGCTGGCTTTTCACCTGAAAAATCCCGAATCTGCAAAAACCGCCCTGAAGTCTGCTCTTGAAATGGAACTCACTAAATATCAGGCCGCCGAAGTAAAAATGAAACTCGCCGATGTCTTTCTTTTTGAAGAGAAATTCAACCAGGCACTGTTGTTTTATTCCCAGATCGAGGAAGACCTGAAAAATGATGTTGTCGGGCATGAAGCCAGTCTGAAAGCAGCACGCACCAGTTATTTCAAATCCGATTTCGATTGGGCGCAAAGCCAGTTCAAGGCACTTAAATCTGCTTCCACACAACTTATTGCCAATGACGCGCTGGAGTATTTCCTGCTGATCAGTGATAATACGGTTGCCGATTCGACGCGTACGGCGCTCAAGAAATTTTCCCGCGCCGATTACATGCTGTACCAGAACAAGAGCAGTGATGCGCTTTCACAATTTCAGTCAATCCTAAAAGAAAACAAGGGTGATGCGATTGAGCCGGCCGCTTTACTGCGCGTAGGCAGGATTTACGAAAAAACCGGTCAGTTTAACCTTGCACTTACCAGCTATGAAGCCATCATCCGTGAGCATCCGGAAAGTGTTTACATCGATGAGGCTTTATTTTATTCTGCCGAAATCTATAACCGCAACCTGAACGAGCCCGAGAAGGCAAAGCCGTTGTATGAGAAGATCATATTCAGCCATCAGGACAGCATTCATTTTGTTGATGCACGAAAGAAATTCAGGCAGCTTCGCGGCGATACAACCCTATAATCACACAGACCATGATAATCTACAACGTAACTACAAATATAGACGGAAGCATTCATGAGCAGTGGCTCGACTGGATGCAGCATACCCATATCCCGGCGATGATCGCGACGGGAAAATTCCGTAAAGCAAGGCTTGTCAGAGTACTTGTTGAAGAGGAAATGGGCGGCACAACCTACTCGGTACAATTCCATACCGACAGCAAGTCGACACTGGAAAAATATTATGACGAAGACGCGCCAAGGCTCCGTGAAGAAACCAGGAAACTCTTTGGCGACAAGGTCGTGTCATTCCGTACCGAACTTCAGGTCATCAGCGACCACAAAGCAATATAAATTCAATTCAGGCTTTATCCTGAACACAATCCCTATTAATGGATAAAGTAAAAGCAAAGAAACACCTCGGGCAGCATTTCCTCAACGATGAAAATACGGCACGCGACATCGCCGATACGCTTAAATTTGACGGATATGCGGATCTTCTTGAAATTGGCCCCGGAATGGGTGTCCTTACGAAATACCTTCTTGAAAAGCCGGTGCATTTGAGTGTTATCGAAATCGATACTGAGTCGGTCGATTATCTCGAAAGAAATTATCCAAAACTTCAGGGAAATATCATTTCTGGCGATTTCCTAAAGTACAACATCAACACTTTTTTTGACGGCAGGCAGTTCGGGATCATCGGGAATTTCCCGTACAACATCTCCAGCCAGATCGTATTTCGAGCGTTGGAATTCCGCCACCGGATTCCCGAATTTTCAGGAATGTTCCAAAAGGAAGTTGCCGAACGCATCTGCGAAACCAAGGGCAGCAAAGCTTACGGAATATTGTCGGTCCTTGTGCAGGCATTCTATGAAGCGGAATATCTTTTTACCGTAAATGAAAATGTATTTACGCCTCCGCCAAAAGTGAAATCGGGCGTATTGCGTCTGCGAAGGAAAGAAAATTATACACTTCCGTGCAGCGAAAAGCTCTTTTTTACAGTCGTTAAGACTGCCTTTCAGCAACGTAGGAAAACACTTAGGAACAGCTTAAAAAGCCTAAATTTGTCGGAAAGTTTGCGGGAAGATAATATCTTTGCGCTTCGTCCGGAACAACTGGATTTCGTCCAGTTTACAGAACTCACACAAAAGATAGAAGCCGATGGAGTTTAAAATCAGTAAGGAGCTTATTACGCAGCTTGAGCATCTGATCGACGAGAAGCGCGACAAGGAGCTCGAATCCTTACTGAACGACATGCACCATGCCGACATTGCCGAGATTCTTGACGAACTCGACTTCGAAGAGGCTACCTACATTTTTAAAGTCCTCGACAGCGAAAAAACCGCCGAAATCCTTCTCGAACTTGAAGATGATCTTCGTGAAAATATCCTTAAGCGCCTTTCGCCAAAGGAAATTGCCGAAGAGCTTGACGAACTTGAGACCAATGATGCCGCCGACATTATTGCCGAGCTTTCCCCTGAGAAAAAAGAAGAAGTTATCCTCGAACTCCAGGACATGGAGCATGCAAAGGATATTGTTGAACTTCTCCGTTATGACGAACACACCGCAGGCGGACTCATGCACAAAGAACTTGTAAAAGTCAACGAGAACTGGACGGTGCTTACGTGCGTCAAAGAAATGCGCATTCAGGCCGAAAATATTTCCCGCGTTCATTCAATTTATGTTGTCGATGACGAAGACCGCCTTATTGGCCGACTTTCACTCAAAGACCTGTTGACGAGTTCAACAAAGAAGCCAATCAAAGATGTTTATATCCGCAAGCTGAATTCTGTAAAAGTCGATACCGAAGACGTTGAAGTTGCGCGTATCATGCAAAAATACGATTTAGAGGCCATTCCTGTGGTAGACGAAATGGGTCGGCTCGTAGGAAGAATCACCATTGACGACATTGTAGACGTGATTAAGGATGAAGCCGACAAAGATTACCAGCTCGCGGCCGGTATCTCACAGGACGTTGAAGCCGATGACAGTATACTTCAGCTCACCAAAGCGCGGCTGCCCTGGCTTGTACTTGCTTTGCTTGGCGGTTTTATAACCGTAAATGTGCTGGAACTTTTTGAAGGCGCTATGGCCAAACACGGAAATTTATTTTTCTTTACACCGCTGATCGCTGCAATGGCGGGAAATGTTGGCGTACAATCGTCGGCAATTATCGTTCAGGGGTTGGCAAACAACACACTCAGCGGTTCGCTTTTCAACAGGCTCATCAAAGAAGTTTCACTCACTTTATTAAACGGGCTCATCCTGGCGATAATATTATTTGCCGGCAGCCATATCCTGCTCGATGTCCAAATGATTATTGGCGTAATCGTAAGCATCGCCTTGATTTCGGTTATCGTGATCGCGTCGCTTATCGGAACTTTCATCCCTTTGCTCCTGGACAAATTCGGGATCGATCCCGCGCTGGCAACCGGGCCGTTTATCACTACGAGCAATGACATCTGTGGAATCCTTATCTACTTTTCGATAGCCAAAGCCATTCTTGGGTTTTAAATTTGAGCATTCCCTTCGGGCAAGTCGGCTTGCAGCCTCATGTCCCTTCGGGCCGCGTCTTCCGCTATATCTTTTAAACCCGGCGGGATTTAAAAGGATACCGCTGCAACCGCTAATGCAGCAACAGGAAAAATGATACTTTTGTTCAAAATCATCTTTCTGTGACACCACAAATCAAAATACTTCATCTCGACAGCAACCATCCGCTGCTGATGGATCAGCTCCGGCAGTCAGGCTTCATCAACCACGAAGATTTTTCTTCTACAAAAGAACAGGTTGAAGAAGTTATCGAAGATTATCACGGGATCATCATCCGCAGCCGCTTTAAAATCGACGCGAGGTTCATCGACAAAGCTGTAAATCTCAAGTTCATCGCACGGGTTGGCGCCGGCTTGGAGAGCATCGATACCGACTATGCAGCCAGAAAAAATATCCATCTCATTGCCGCGCCCGAAGGAAACCGGAGTGCTGTTGGGGAACATGCGCTCGCGATGCTGCTGGCGCTTTTCAATAAGATTAATGTAGCCGACCAAGAAATTAAATCCGGCCACTGGAACCGCGAAAAGAACCGCGGACATGAGCTCGACGGAAAGACTGTCGGCATCATCGGCTACGGAAACATGGGAAAAGCATTTGCTAAAAAGCTCCGCGGATTTGAGACAGAAGTGTTGTGTTATGACATCCTTTCAGATGTTGGTGATCAAAACGCAAAACAGGTTTCACTCGAAGAGCTTCAGGAAAAAGCCGATGTTTTGAGCCTGCATATCCCGTGGACACCGCTGACAGATAAAATAATCGATAATTCATTCATAGATTCTTTCGCCAAACCTTTCTGGCTCATTAACACTTCGCGCGGTAAAAATGTTGTGACAGCCGATCTTGTATCAGCATTGAAATCAGGAAAAATATCCGGCGCCGGACTCGACGTGCTTGAATATGAGAAGTCTTCCTTTGAACGTCTTTTTACAGGTAATGACGTCCCGGAGGCTTTTCAATACCTGGTAAAATCTGATAACGTTGTCCTTTCACCACACATTGCCGGGTGGACATTTGAAAGTCATGAGAAACTTGCGCAGGTCATCGTAGACAAAATCAAAATCTTTTTCGGCAAAAGCCTTAAGTAAGTGAAGCGCACGCGATGGTGATCCTGCCAGTAATAGCTACGAATGAAAAAAATGAACTTTAGCAACTGATTGATCGTGTATTTATCTAATTTTTATATTTTTAACCGCTAAACAAAACCAATTATGGAAGAAAACATCAAATCCGAGCCATGGAACACGCCACAGCCTGTTCGTCGTGAGAGCAAAAGAATCCTGGCAGGTGTGCTCTCGATTTTGCTCGGCGGCCTCGGAGTTCATAAATTCGTGCTTGGATATCAGCAGGAAGGGATAATCCTTTTAGTCGCCACAATTGTCGGATATGCAACAATGTGTATCATGGTTGGCGTCGGAATAGTCGCTATTACAAGCCTCATCGGACTTATTGAAGGCATCATTTACCTTACCAAAACCGACGAAGAATTTTACAATACATACCAACTTAACAAAAAAGCGTGGTTTTAAACCACATTCACCCTAACCAACAAACAATAATGGAAGCACAAAAAGTAGACATGTTCATGATGATGAACTCCAAATTTTTCGAAGCACATCATCTGGCCGGTGTCAGGGAGCGTTTACTGCAACTGGACGAAAACCGTTGGGCATCGATACAAATGCTGCAGCTTAAAGATCCTACAACAAGCCTGATCATCTCGATCCTGATTGGCGGACTGGGAATCGACAGGTTCTATATCGGCGATACCGGCCTCGGAATAGGAAAGCTGCTTACCTGCGGCGGGCTCGGGATATGGACAATCATTGACTGGTTCCTCATCATGGGCGCGACCCGGGAGAAGAACATGGAAATGCTTCAGCAGGTATTGTACTAAACCTTATGAAAAGGAACCGGTTGTATACAATCATAGGCATTGCCTGTGCAATGGGATACGGCTGGCTCCTTTTTTCAATATCGGGCTTCGGCACAGCCGGCAATTTTACACCTTGTATTTTTAAAACAGTTACCGGATATGCCTGTCCGTCATGCGGATCGACCCGTGCGGCAGTATGGCTTTTCCACGGAAAGATTCTCCAGTCGCTGATGGTGAATCCCTTAGGGTTAATACTGGTTGTTATGATGATTGCTCTTCCACTCTGGATTTTTGCCGATATTGTACAGCGAAAACAAACACTTCTCAATTTTTATCTTTCAATGGAAAGAAAACTACAAACCCGATGGATTGCAGGAGTTTTGATCGCGCTTGTCCTCGTGAATTGGATATGGAATATTTATAAAGAGTTATGATTGCACAAAAGGAATTTGAATACAAACCCAGCGAACACGAAGCAGAAAAAGCTTCCAATAGCTACCTGATGTCGCTCGTCGCATTGGTCGCCGGATTGCCGCTGCCCATCATCAACCTGCTCGCGACCTTCTTCTTCTTTCTTGCCAATAGAAAAGGCACTTATTTCGTAAGATGGCATTGTACCCAGGCTTTGTTTTCACAGCTTTGCCTCCTGGCTTTTAACAGTGTCGCCTTCTGGTGGACGATTTCAATTGCGTTTGCCGACGAAACACTTTCAAATGAATACTTCGCATACTTGTTCTCAATACTTGTACTGAACCTTCTTGAATTTATTTCTACGATATATTCTGCCGTACAAACACGCAAAGGAAAACATGTAGAGTTGTGGTTTTTCGGAAGCCTCGCCAATTTAATATGTAAACGATAAGATGATGAACAAAGCATTATTTCAGGGTGCCGCTCTGGGTTGTTTTTTTATCGCGCTGTGGCTTTCCCTTTCCCAGATCGATTTTATGCGAATTTTTCAAGTAGAAAAAACTTCGGAAACGACTGAGGAAAAACTCGGCAAATTGTTTTGGGAAACCATTCAGGACAGCGAGACGATCATCACACATGATTCAGTCAATAAAAATGTGCGGAAGATCATCGACCGTATTTCGCAAAAGAACTCCATCGATGGGAAAAAGATCAAGCTCCACATTGTCCGCGATAGCGATATTAATGCCTTTGCAATGCCCGATAACCACCTGATCGTATTCAGCGGCCTGATCGCCGATTGTGAAAATGAATCGGAACTTGCAGGTGTCCTCGGACACGAAATTGCGCACATGCAGAAGAAGCATGTCATGAAGAAACTGATTCGTGAAGTCGGACTTTCAGTGTTGCTTTCCATGACAACCGGCGGCGGCGGAAGCCAGGCGGTAAAAGAAGCAGCGCGCCATCTCTCAGCTTCGGCTTATGACCGTACGTTGGAAACTGAAGCCGATCTGGCCTCGGTGGATTATCTTGTCAAAGCAGGTATAAATCCGGCGCCTTTTGCCGATTTGTTGTTCAGGATGTCAACAAGTGATGCTGTGCCTGCGGGGTTTTATTGGATCAGTTCCCATCCGGAATCGGAAGAACGGGCCAAAGAAATCCTGAAATATGCTAAAGGAAGAAAGGGAACATCTAAAAGGATACTGACATCTGCAGAATGGGCTTCCCTTAAAAAAGCCTCGGCAGAATAACTACAGCATTTCGCCACGCTCGGCAAGTTTGCGCTCAAGTTCCGCCTGGAATTCCTCTATTACAGGTTTCATCGTACTTTCAGGAATGTCGGCAATGCGGATGTACATCAGGCCATCAACGGCATTATTAAAGAGCGGATCAACATTAAAAGCGACCACTTTTGCATTCTGCTTGATGTATTTCTTGATCAGCACCGGAAGCCTTAACGATCCCGGCTCAAGCTCGTCAATGATCTTGTCGAATTTATTCAGGTCGGATTCGGCTTCGTTAAAAACAAAATCCTTGTCGGCATCTTTAAGCTTTACCTTGTACTCTTTCTTCGGATGAACATATTGCGCAACATACGGATCATAGTAATGCGACATCATAAATTCAATCATCAGCGATTTTGAAAAGCCCGAAAACTGGTTGCTGATGCTGACGCCTCCGATCAGGTAAATGTGTTCCGGATAACGCAATGTCGTATGTACGATCCCTTTCCAGAGCAGGAACAAAGGCATCGGTTTCTGCTGATAATCCTTAGTGATGAAGGCGCGGCCCATTTCAATGGATTTTGACATCATATCGAACAATTCCGGTTCAAACCGAAACAATTCCTGAAGGTAGAATCCGCCAATGCCGTACTTGGCAAAAATTTCGGAACCGATTCCCATGCGGTAAGCGCCGGCAATTTGCTGCGTATAACCATCCCAAAGGAACATATGATGGTAATATTTGTCGTATTTATCAATATCGATGGATTCATTCGTGCCTTCACCAACTTCTCGGAAAGTCACTTCCCGCAACCTTCCGATTTCGTGGAGCACGTTCGGAATCTTACTGGCTTCGGCAAAGAAAACTTCGTAATTCTTGCTTTGCAGGAGTCGGCAGTCGGTTTTACGGAGCGATTCGATCTCTTTCAGCATCTTCTCCTGGTTTGCCGGCGTGGCAATCTTTTTCGGACTGCGCGGCAACTTGAGGTTGGGCGTATTCAGGAAAGAAGATTCTTTTTGGAACGGATTCGCCAGCATGTAAGTCTTCTTCCTCAGGAAATTTGAATATTCCTCAAGCGTCGCATGTTCGTTCTGTTCAGAAACTGAAATCGGTTTTCCGATCCTGACTTTAATCACACGGTCTTTCTGGGAAAATAATTCTGAAGGAAGTTTCGCCGTTCGCAGCGTATCATTGATTTTCGAAAGAAAATAAAAAAGCCTGCTGTTCTTCGCGTGGAAATAAATCGGCACTACCGGAACCTGCGCTTTCCGGATAACTTTAAGCGCGCCTTCTTCCCAATCGCGGTCTACGATAAGTTTGCCGTCAATATAAGTGGAAACTTCACCCGCAGGGAACATTCCGAGTGGTTTGCCGTCGCTGAGGTGGCGCAGCGTTTCTTTTATACCGATCACGCTCGATTTTGCATCCTTATGGTTTTCAAACGGGTTAACCGGCATGATATACGGCTTCATCGGGTCGATCCGGTGCAGCAGGAAGTTGGCAATGATCTTGAAATTGGGTTCGCGCTCAAGCATCAGCTTCAGCAGCAGCAGGCCGTCGATGCCGCCAAGCGGATGGTTTGAAATGGTAATGTAAGCGCCGTCTTTGGGCAATCGCTTCAGGTCTTCTTCGGGAACTTCAAATTTAATCTGGAATTCATCAAGGATCGTGTTCAGGAAGTCGATGCCGGTCAGATGCTTGTTCTTGTCGTACATCGCGTTGAGGTTCGAAATCTTCAGGATCTTCATCAGCAACCAGCCCGAAAAAGTTCCCAAGAAACCGTATTTGTCGGTTTTAATTGCTTTTGCAACTTCTTTCGCGGTTACTAAACCCATGTTTGCTGATTGTTCTTAGGAAGGAAACAAAGATAGAAAAAAACCTTATCAGCCAACGGCGGCAAAATCTATTTTGAATTTTTTGTTGCCTCTTGCGGAGATGCTTTTTTCATTACTTTTGACCCGAGCAAATTGTCTATGAAAATCATTTCCTATAACGTGAACGGCATCCGTGCCGCAATCAATAAAGGCTTTATTCAATGGCTTCAGCAAGCCGATCCGGATGTTATTTGCCTGCAGGAAATCAAGGCGACGGCCGAACAGGTTCCGCTACTCGATTTTGAACTCGCAGGCTATTCCTATCACTATTGGTTTCCGGCTGAAAAGAAAGGCTATAGTGGCGTTGCCATCCTGTCAAAAATACGTCCTGACCATGTTGAGTTCGGAATCGGAATACCGCACATGGATATGGAAGGCCGGAACATTCGGGCAGATTTCGGCGATATTTCCGTGATGAGCCTTTACCTGCCATCTGGAACCAACGCGCTCCGCATACCACACAAGTTCATGTATATGGAAGATTTTCACAAATACATTCATGATCTGAAAAAGCAGCGTCCCAACCTGATTATCTGTGGCGATTACAACATTTGCCACGAGGCGATCGATATTCACGACCCGGTTCGAAATGTGCGTGTTTCAGGTTTTCTTCCTGAAGAGCGCGCGTGGCTCGGCTGTTTTCTTGAAGATGGGTTCATCGACAGTTTCAGGCATTTCAACAAAGAGCCGCATCACTATACTTGGTGGAGCAATTTTGCAAATTCGCGCGGCAACAACAAAGGCTGGCGGCTGGATTACGCGCTCGTGTCAAGACCGCTTGAAAACAGGCTTAAGCGTTCGGTCATATTGCCGGAAGCAAAACATTCCGACCATTGCCCGATATTGGTGGAAGTCGAATAATCAGGAGCTGATTCCCGCTGTACGCTAAATCTTTTGCTGCGTTGCACTGCACAAAAGGATACCGCTGCCATCGGGGCTAGGCCAAATAACAAACCTTAATCTAAATCCATAATAATGATCAGAAAATTATCTGCCGCAGTACTCGCAATAGCCTTACTCGGTTCGTGCGTATCCAAAAAAGTTTATACCGATCTTGAAAACAAATATGCCGCACTGAAAAAGGAAAACCGTAAGCTTTCCGACCAGAATGATGAGGTCGAAACGGCAAAAAACCAGCTCGAACTGGACAAGGCTTCACTACAGTCGGAACTGGACAAAATTAAAGCCGAACGCGCAAAACTCCAATCTGACTACGCGGCTTCCGAAAAGAACCTGAAAACACTTCAGGCTTCCTACAAAGCACTCGAGGTTAACAGCGACGAGGCTTTGGAATCAAACATGCGTAAAAACCGTGAGCTTCTCACGCAACTTGAAGCAAAGGAAAGAGCGCTTGCCGCCGAGCAGGAACGCCTTGACAAACTAAAATCTGATCTTCAGGCAAGTTCGCAAAGGCTTAACGAACTCGAATCTATGATGGCATCCAAAGACGCCAGCATGAAGAAATTAAAGGAAACACTTTCAAAGGCATTGAACAGCTTTGAAGGAAAAGGACTGACCGTTGAACAAAAAAATGGAAAAGTTTATGTTTCCATGGAAAACAAGCTGCTTTTCAGTTCAGGAAGCTGGGCTGTTGGCGTCGAAGGAAAAAGAGCGGTTGTTGAAGTAGGGAAAGTCTTGGCCAACAATCCTGATATTGCCGTACTTATCGAAGGCCACACTGACGACGACGCTTATGCAGGTTCAGGAGCGATCACAGACAATTGGGATCTTTCGACAAAACGCGCCACTGCGATTGTACACATCCTTAGTGAGAACAATAAGATCAACAAGCAGAACCTTACGGCTGCAGGACGAAGCGAATACGCTCCGCTGGCTGCAAATACTTCGGCTGACGGAAAGGCTAAAAACCGCAGAATAGAAATCATCCTGACACCGAAACTTGATGAAATTTCAAGAATGCTGAATGAATTGTAAAAAATTATTGCGAATTAAGATGTTTGGCATAAATTTTTTTAAACCGCTGGTCCTTCTGAAACATGTCAACGGGAAAGTAATCAAGGCTGTCACGTTTTAAAAACAGACTTTGAACCTGGGTCAGCTTTTTCCGGGATTGTTGAAAGCTAAAGCAACCTTTTTTAGCTTTGGATAAGGCGAAGTAAACGAATTCGGAACAGTATAATTTGTCATCAGGTAAATTAGAAAAGGTCAAATCAAATTTGACCTTTTCTTTTTTTAATGAATCAAGTACTTTAAATAACTGATGCCTTTCCGTTGTGGTAAAAGACGGGACTTCCCATAAGCTGACATACTTAATATGATTTTCATCTGAAAGAAATTCAGATATGTCCTGTAATAGAAAATCATTTTCTGTCTTTGAACTCATTACATGGGCAACAGTCCAATATTTATCAAAAAATAGTAATCCTACATGTGTTGCATCAGGATCGCAAATATTAAAATCCCTTACTGCCAAGCCTTCCTTTGTATATGTGCCTCGATAAAGCAGATATACGCCTGAAGCATCCAGTTTCGAAACAGTGGCATCCTCTAAACTTTCGCTGCATGAAATCAGTACACAAGCTGCAAGACAGGCTGAAAACGCAATCAGTTTAAAAACGGATCGCTGCACCCAGATTGAACGCATAAAGATTACTTATTTTGGTGTCAGGTGTGTTATCGGAACCATTTGCCATTACAGCATTTTGACCAGCAAGTGAAAGCCTGACAGCTAGCCAATCGGAAACCTGATGACTCACTCCTGCATTGAGCAACACACCCAACTCAGTTCCAAGGTTCGAATCGGAAGTGCTGATATCTTCGCTTACAATTTCAGATTCTCCATGATAGAGATAACTTCCATATAATCCGATTTCAATATAAAGTGATGTCACTGCTTTTCGATCGGTATAGAATCTGGTGGAAACAGGCACTTTAATCAATTTGTTTGTCTGGAAAGCCCGTGCATCACCTAATGTATAATCTCCTGTCACAGTTTGGTGTTCCAACAGGGTCAGAACCGACATATTCCTGCTGATGTAAAATTCACGGCCAAGATTGGCGCCATATACATTTGCATTGATCTTATAAGTGTCTTTGGCTTCGACATTACAGATTCCAAAAAATGTATTGGCACTCCACAACCCTTTTTCATTTCCCTCAGAATTCTCCTGGGCCTTTGCACTAAATGAAATGATTAACAGAACTGTCAGCGTGAAATTTTTCATATTTGTTTGTTTATAATTTACTTACCTGCCGTCCCAAGTATCAAATTTCTGATCCTTCACGTGTAATTTGTGATGAACAGCCTGCAGCTATTTTAAAAAGAACAATACTAACAGAGTTGTTGTTGATAGTACCAATGATAAAAGATAGCTTGAACCCAATTTGAGCGTATCAACTTTTATCCAATTTATTAATGAGATGATTAGAATTATCAGCGTCAATAATATCATTGGAATCGTTAACAGCTCTCCCAAAACATTAATCGCTGCATAATGCAGCTTGTTAAGATTATAATATGCCAGGCAAAAGAAGTATATAGGAGAAAAAATACCCAACACCAGAATCAGTCGTTTAAATTTCAGATTTCCCATATATTTTAATTTTTAATCAGGGATACAGCCAGATAAGCAAAACCATCGAGGCCTGCAACTCGTGCACATTGCGTCGTGAACTAAGCACCATCCGCTATTTAAGTAACAGCATCCGCTATAATTTCCGCAACATCCCCAGGATGACCCAGAACCTAGAATACAGTGAGTGCCATTCTTGCGAATTTCTTCGTTATATTCTTTAATGGGGAAGTGGAAATTATAAGCTTCTTTGAATGAAACATTATCTTCATTACTACTTTGTAAGAATTCAAGTGCTTTTTTCCATTTTTCATCTTTAATTTCTAAAGAATTTTCCTTGATTACTTTTATTGAAGTCAGTCTATTTATATAATGATCCTCAATGCATAAAAAGTTTGTTCTGCCAGTCAGATGCATAGGATCGGGGGTGCATTCGCAGACTCCGGACACGATTTTTCTTTTTTGCGTTTTCAATATTGAATAATGAAACCAAAGCTGGGACAAAAGAGTATCACTACTGCGTAATTTCAGGTCTGAGATCATACTTTCTATAAAAAGATCCAAATCAGTCAGCAACAAGGATATCTGGTTTTCCGACAACTTGGAAGTTTTTGACAACTCAACAACTTTATCTCCATTAATAACCCTATAATTCTTCAGGTTTTCATCATTCAAAAAAACACTATGATAATATCTGGTCTGATCTGAACTCAACACTGCGAACTCTGATGTATACTGTTTATTCACTTGCAGTGAGACAATAAATGTATATTTATAATTACCAATTTGTTTCGAGTAATTTATATTATTGGAAAATAATAAATTCGATAATAGAAATAACATTAAACAATAAAATTTCTGTGTGGTTGGCGGTAATTTCCGAAAAATGTTTTTCATGGCTTATAAATTTAAAGTTATACTTCAAAATTAAAAGCTGTGGTTTTTGCAGTATACAGATTTTCTGTAGATAATGTGAAAAGCAGCATATAAAAAAATCCCGGAATTCCGGGATTTAAATATAAGGAGATTTATATTACTTAATTGCCAGCCGGGTGCTGTAAGATGTGCCTCCGGCATCTTCGACGGTAACCAGATAAAGTCCGCTTTGGAGCGATGCAGTACTGATGCTGTTTGTTTCAACATTATCCAACTGTTCATTAAGCAGCAGTTTTCCCGCCAGGTCGTAAAGTTTAAAGCTACGCAATGGATTCTGGGATGAGTTTTTAATGAAAACTTCCGCGGCAGCTGGATTTGGATAAAGGGAATAGCCATTCGCAGAAAGGTCATGATTTGAAAGTGAAGTGTCGACTACCTTGAACACCGTACCATTGTTTACTGCCGCAACGTAAAGTTCCCCGTTCATATCCTCGCCGAAAGTCGTAAAATTGTTATTTCCGCTGAATGTGGCTGAATAGGCGATATTCGCTTCGGGATCCACTGTGCCTATTCTGTTGAGGCAGTAGTCGGCAAAAAAGTATTTGCCCAGGAAATTCGGGTACATCGACCCGTTATAGACATAGCCTCCGGTAATAGAACAGCCTCCGGTTCCGGAATGGGTATATTGGGCAAAAGGGAAAGTATAAGTATCAGGATTTGTGCATGTTGAATAATTGTTATTTCCTTCAAAGCATTTCCAGCCGTAGTTGATTCCGGCGTCGGTGTAAGCATTTTTATTTATTTCCTCGACCTGCCCCTGTCCGACATCAGCGATCCAGAGATTGCCATTGCTGCTGTCAAAAGAGAATTTCCATGGATTTCGCAATCCCAATGCCCAGATTTCATCATTGCCGTCAGTTCCGACAAATGGATTGCCCGGAGGAATTCCGTATGGACTATCTGCATTAACATCGATTCTTAGCATTTTACCGAGATTTTCATTTTTATTCTGGGCGCGATTACCGGGATCGCCGGCGCTTCCGCCATCGCCCATTCCTATATAAAGAAAGCCATCGGGACCGAACTTGATCGTGCCGCCATTATGGTTTGAAAACGGTTGTGCGACCGTAAGGATTGGCGTGCCGCTGTCCGGATCGGCAATATTCGGATTTGATGCATTTACGGAATACCTGGAAATAACTGTCGTGCCATCGCCAGATCTTGTATAATTTACATAGAAATAACCGTTTGAAGAATAATCAGGATGAAAGGCCAGGCCTAAAAGTCCGCGTTCGCTCCCGATGCTTATCAATGATGTTGTAAGGGTGAGGAAATTCGTGGGATTCACCGTTCCGTTGCTGTTCAATATTTTGATCGCTCCGGTCTGTTCGACTACA
Source organism: Flavobacterium sp. (assembly GCA_036399795.1). GTDB lineage: Bacteria > Bacteroidota > Bacteroidia > Flavobacteriales > Flavobacteriaceae > Flavobacterium. Next base: position 243,146 of record DASWML010000024.1, on the reverse strand, counting down.
AAAAGGCGTGAATCCCCCGCGTGGGTAATTTCCACCGGATCGTCAAATCCCGTTGCAAAGGAAGTGATGCCTATGGTTTGGGAAAAACCTGAAGCACAAATGAGGCATGCAAAAAGGGTAAAGTATTTCATAGTTCATATTTTTGGTTACGCAACTAAAATTACAATTAGAAAAATATAAAAACCTTACAAATTGATTATTAAAGGCTTATATAATTACCATTTCACCAAAAACATTCGTCAGAAGTCGAATTCATCCATTTCCGGATCGGGCACAAGGACATCATCTGCTTTAATCCTCATGTGTTTGCGTGCAGGTCCCGAAATCAGGATTTTCTTCAACTGGTACATTGTATCTTCCGGTTTAAGGATGCCTCTCTGGAACATCAGCCTGGTATATCGCTCCTGTTGCCTGTACAATGGTGTCCGCAATTCGCCTTCATCATTGAACTGCCACATGAATTTCTTCGGACTCGGAATAATAGAGGCCAAAAATATACACTCATTCAGTGTGAGCTCCGATGGATGCTTCTGAAAATAGAAATGCGCTGCTTCTCCGATTCCGTATACATTCGGACCCCATTCTATAATATTGAAATAAACTTCCAACATCCTGTGCTTGCTGGTAATATTATTGTTTTCGAGCACATAGACAAGCAGGATTTCCTCCAGTTTCCGGGAAAGCGTTTTTTCCCGTGTCAGAAATACATTTTTAACGAGCTGCATGCTTATCGTACTGGCCCCGCGTGTAAATTTTTTGGTCTTGATGTTCTGGATGATCGACTGTTTGAAAGCAGCACTTATAAACCCTTTGTGCCTGAAAAACGACGGATCTTCAGAAGTGAGCACTGCATGTTGCAGGTAAGGCGAAATCTGGTTCATCGGTGTATAATCAGGATTTGAAGAACCGACAACTATGGCGCGTTGCGGCCTGCCGTTTTCCATGGCACGATAAACAAAAGGCGCATTGAGCTTGGCCAGGTCGGCTTCACCATATTTTGTGATTTTGAGGTTGTGCCGGTTGAGTGAACTGTTGAACACCAGCGCGTTGGGCTTGTTCTTATTGTAGATGAAATCCAATCGGTAATCAAAACTTCCCTTGGCTTCCATACCTTCAAAATGGGTAAATAACCCTTTGGGAAGCGACGCAATAAAATCCTGGGCTTTCATTTCCGGGATGTCGATACGAAGCTTGTAAATAGTATCTTTTTCAATGTTGTATTCTGCAGCAGGATGAAACCGCAACTTGTTCAGCGTTCCTGTCGAAGTGCTGTCAACCCGAATGAAATCAGGGCCGAACAGCAGATTGTAGTCAAACCTCGCTTTGTGGATAAAAACATCTTTTTCTGCAATTCTTCTGTGGTTGATCCTTAATCCGGTGATTGAGGCATAACCATCAACATGGAGTTCATCGCCGTCCATGTCCATATTGGAAAGGTTGATCCTGATCGAATCAAAACTTGACCTGAGGTTGTAGCGTTCGTCAACATAAGGAACACGTATCGCGCCGGTATCAATATTAAAAAAAGCGATATCGGCTTTTTTGTCCCGTGGATCTGCCAGCCCTTTAATGCGCCATCTTTGATTGAAGGTATCCGTGGTGACTTCAATCGAAGTATCCATTTGTTTATTGACCAGGCGGAGTTTTGCCAGGTTTACAGACGCTTTTTTTCCATTGTCGTTCACACGAAGCGCAAGGTTTTGAAGGCTCATGTCGGTCGGGACCAGGTTCAGCGCGCGAGACAATAGCCTGTAGGTCGACCTTGCGTAATCTTTTTTATCTTGCGGAAGGTCAGTTTTCAAGGTGTCTTTTTTCAGGAAGGCATCGAAATTCTTCTTGCTTCCTGTTTTTACCAACTGGATAAATCCATCCTTTAGTTCAAGCTTTTCGATTTGTACTTTTCCGACCAGAAGCTGAAGCAGGTCCATATCAGCCCTGATGCTCCGGATGCTAAAAAGTGTATCGGCATCTTTAGGATCCAGCAGCACGCCTTCAAGGTCGATTCCGCAAAGTCCGCGAAATGATGCCTTTTTTACTGAAAAAGTACTGTTGTATTCTGAATCGGCCTTCTCTGAAGCCTTTGCGATTATTTTCTGCAGAATGGTATTCCTGAAGCCGAAATAAACGATGATCAGAACGGCAATCAGGGCTAGGGCAATTTTAGCCGCCAGTATTGCTGTTCGCTTATATCTTTTCATCGATGGATTTTTAGCAGATTTGGTTCTTATAAATATAGCTAATTGATGCTAACCGAACAACTCTCCGGCAACATCTTCGATCTTTGAAACGAGTCGTATCTTGATTAACGTATTTTTTACGGTAATCTTGCTGTATTTCGAAACGAAGATCGTAGCAAACCCGAGCTTTTCCGCTTCAAGTATCCGCTGATCGATGCGGTTCACCGGCCGTATTTCTCCCGAAAGCCCGACTTCACCGGCAAAACAGAAATCCTTCCCCACCGGAATATCTTCATTTGATGACAGGATTGCCGCTACAACTGCAAGATCTATCGCCGGATCGTCAACCGATATTCCGCCGGTGACATTCAGGAAAACGTCTTTGGTGCCAAGGCGGAAACCGGCGCGTTTTTCTAATACGGCCAGGATCATGTTCAGCCTTTTGGCGTTGTAGCCTGTAGTACTGCGTTGCGGCGTACCGTAAACAGCGGTGCTTACCAATGCCTGGATTTCTATCATCAGCGGGCGCATTCCTTCCAGGGTTGTCGCGATGGCGGTTCCTGAAAGTTCTTCTTCTTTGTGTGAAATGAGTATTTCTGAAGGATTGGAAACTTCCCTCAGCCCGCTTCCCTGCATTTCATAAATGCCCAGTTCTGCAGTCGATCCGAAACGATTCTTGAGCGCCCGGAGGATGCGGTAAATATGGTTGCGGTCACCTTCAAACTGCAAAACCGTGTCCACCATGTGCTCCAGGATTTTTGGCCCTGCAATGGTTCCGTCTTTCGTGATGTGCCCGATGAGGATTACAGGAACATTGCTTTCTTTGGCGAATTTTATCAGTTCGGCGGTGCATTCGCGAATTTGTGAAATGCTTCCGGGAGAAGCTTCAATATAATCGGTGTGAAGCGTCTGGATCGAGTCGATGATCACAACATCAGGCTCTGTATCCTGAATGTGGCGGAAAATGTTCTGGGTCTTGGTTTCGGTCAGGATGTAGCAGTTTTCGCTGTCGGGATTTATCCTTTCGGCGCGCATTTTAATCTGTTTCTGACTTTCTTCCCCTGAAACATAGAGCGTTCTGTAAGGCAGGCTCAGCGATATCTGCAACAGCAGCGTACTTTTTCCGATTCCTGGCTCACCACCGAGAAGAATCAGCGATCCCGGTACAATTCCACCACCAAGCACGCGGTTGAGTTCACCGTCGCGGGTGTCCATGCGGATTTCCTCAACAGAATCAATGTCACGGATTTTTAAAGGTTGTGCGGTTCTTTTTGTCTTGTTTTCGGGCGCTTTCCAGTCGGCCTTTTCAGGTTTTTGAATGATTTCCTCAACAATGGTATTCCACTCCCGGCAGGAGTTGCATTGGCCTTGCCAGCGTGCGTATTGTGTGCCGCAGTTCTGGCAGAAGAAGGCAGTTTTTACTTTGGACATTCAGTAGGTTACATCTTTTTTAGTTCATCGGCCTTGTTGAGCATCATGTCTTTTGTCAGGTCGCCGATTTCTTCTTTCTGAAAGGCGCTCTGATAAGTTTTTGCTGCCCGTTTGATATCCCCGGTCTTTTCATACATCATGGCCAGATGGTAGTCGGAAAGCATGCTTTTAGGATAACTTTTCTTTGCAAGGTCGGAAAGCATATCAAATTCGTTGTACGCCTTATTTTTCAGGATGGCAGCTTCAATTGCCTTAAAATCACTGAGACGGATGGGCATTTTCATTCCAAGCGCTTTTTCCACAGCGTCGTATTTTGCAACCAGGTATTCAACATATCCTGATGGCAACGGCGCGATTTTTTCATTGAATTCGGCCGAGGAAATAGGCTGGTAAACCGAAAAGAAATGGTAAAGCGCATTCGGGATCGAGTGCAGGACCAGGGAATAATGTGAAGCGCCTTTGAATTCGTCAAATTTATAATTGAAGCCGGGCTTTTTGATTGTTTTTACCGATTCGTCCAGTGCCTTTATCCTCTTCTGCATTTTCTTTACATCGCCATCGGCTGTGGAATGATAATAAAATACAGGCTGCTGTATCAGGTTAAAACGCTCGGGCAATTGTTCCTCCATTCCGGTGGGAAGTTCGGGGCTCATCGAAATGAAAGCATTAAACAGCGGGGCATCTTTGTAAAGATAAAAATTGAGAAACCCTGCGGTGACGTCATGTCCGGCGATTATTTTAAAAGGCGCAATGCGATAATTCTTTTCCATTGCGGCTACGACTTCCCCGATGAATTCGAAGAATTTTTCCCCTTTTTCCTGAGGCAGCCCGGTTTGGGAATCATAGCTGGAATCGCTGTCACGCTCGCCATTTTTGTTCTGGCTGATCCCGACGATGATCATTTCCGGCAGGTCATCCCAATAGGTTCCATAATTGAGCGCACCCTGAAACGGGTCAAACAAATAGTCTCCGTCCAGAAGTACGAGTAACGGGTATTTCTTTGTCGTGATTTTTTTATAGGATGCGGGAAGTCCAATAGTGATCTCCCTGTCTTCGCCAAGTTTGGCAGAATGGATGGTATCAGTAATTTTTTGAGAAAACAGCGAAACCGAAAACAATAAGGCAATCAGGGCAATGCAATTTTTCATAATTGTGGAATTGAGTTTAATTAAAACCGTGCAGGTTAAATTTCAATTCGGGATTGCCAATATATAAAATTATTTGTTACGATTTAAGAGAGGAAGCATGACGAAAGAAATCAGTCCGAGTAAAACAATCAATAATGTTTGTGATATCCATACAAGCCATCCGAAAGCCGTTCCTACAGTGTCGGGAACGCCATAGAGAAAAAATATCTGGGCAATCAGCAAAGGGTAAGCGCCAAATCCGCTGTTTGTAAATCCGATGGCAAGGCTGCCGAAGACGAAAGCGGTAATTACTGCGCCAAATCCAATGTTGCTGGTTTGCGGAAGTGCATAAATCGTCACGTAAAACATCAGGATATAGGTAAACCAGATGAAGAAAGAGTGGAACAGGAATGCCCATTTGTCAGGCATTGTAAAAACGCTCATAAACCCTTCAAGCAGGCCGCTGATACGGAATTTGATTTTTTCAACGATTTTCCATCCCGAATAAAACCATGCAATCAGGAAAAGGGCGGCAAAAACAATCCCAATCAATCCCATGATCGCAAGCTGCTGAAGCGGAATGGTCTCAAGCAGGAACTTCTTAAGTACTTTAAATTGGAAGATCAGCGATATGAAAACGAAGAGCAGGAAAATCAGGAAGTCGACGATCCGTTCGGCAACGATAGTTCCGAAAGCCTTATCAAATGGAATTCCTTCGTATTTTTTAACAATGACCGCGCGCGACAATTCGCCCGATCTCGGAATCGTCAGGTTTACAAAATAAGCGATGCATACCGCCATCAGGTTGTTCTTAAAGCTGGTTTGGTAGCCCATGTGCGCCAACGAGAACTTCCACCTGTAGGCGCGTGAAAGGAAGCCGAACAATGCAATAAAAAGGGAAAGGTTTATATAGAAGTAATCAGCCGTATTGAAATACGACTTCATTTCCGAGATCTGTGCCGGAGTGAACTGGTTGTATTTATAAACGATGAGAAAAACTCCCAGGAGCACAGGAAGCAGGATCGATAACCATTTGCTGATGTTCCTTTTCAAAGACTATGTCAGTGTGTTATCTTTCTCATTAGGGAAAACAAGGCTCGGCTTGAAGGATTTTGCTTCTTCAATGTCGACTATCCCGTATGCGATGATGATGATGATGTCGCCTTTGTGCACTTTGCGCGCCGCCGGGCCATTTAGTGTAATCTCGCCGCTGTTCTTGTTTCCTTTAATGACATAAGTTTCAAGGCGCTCACCGTTGTTGATGTTTACGATGGAAACTTTTTCACCTTCAACAATGTTGGCGGCTTCCATCAGCGCTTCATCAATGGTGATGCTGCCGATATAATTAAGGTCGGCTCCGGTTACGGTGACTCTGTGTATCTTCGATTTTACAACATGGATTTGCATGGGGCAAAGGTAATCAATTTAGTGCAATTGTATCTATGAGGCGGACTTTGTCGGCAAATACCGCTATAAAAGCGCGATATTTTTTATTTTTCAGTTTTCGTGTTACAGGTTTCAGGGTATCTTCATCAGCAATCTGGAAATATTCAAGCCTGAAGCCGGAGTTTTCCTGAAACACTTTTTCTACCAGATCGGCAACCTGTTTGGCACTTTCCGTGCGGAATTTAATCCTTGCGGTTTCAAGTGTCTTATAGATAATGGCAGCAAGCTGGCGCTGATTTCGTGATAGTCTTTCATTTCGGGAACTCATCGCGAGTCCGTTAGGCTCCCTGAAAACAGGGCATCCGATGACATTCACTGCAAGGCCGTGTTTTTTTACCATCTTCCTGACAATCTGAAGCTGTTGGAAATCTTTTTCCCCAAAATAGGCATTGTCGGGTTTTATAATTTCAAAAAACCGTTTTACGATTGTCGCAACCCCGTTAAAATGGCCTTCACGAAACCGGCCTTCCATCTGGTCTTCGAGTCCGTCGAAATCGAAATGCTGCGATTCTGTCTTTCCTGCATAAATATTTTCCACATTGGGTGCGAAAACGATTATTTCCTGAGAAAGCGCTTTGATCTTTTCAACATCTGCTTCAAGTGTCCGCGGATATTTTTCAAGATCTTCGGCATTGTTGAACTGTGTCGGGTTGACAAATATACTGATCACCGTGAGCCCGTTTTCTTCCATCGACTTCCGCAGCAGTGACAGGTGGCCTTCATGAAGTGCGCCCATTGTCGGTACAAAACCGACTGATTTTCCTGCTGAAGCTTTCTGCAGGTGAGCGGAGATATCTGCCTGTTTGTTGAAAATGAGCATGTAAATTTCCTTAAATAAGGTGCAAACTTAAGATATTACATACTAACTGTACAAATTTTTGTAGTTTTGCATGCTTTTAAAAGCCAATAATTAAATACATGCAAATGGAGGATAAGAGGATATTGTACGTATCATCTGAAGTAGTACCCTATCTGGCAGAGAATGAAGTTTCCTTAATGTCATACGATGTTCCCAAGATGATCAATGACCAGGGCTGCCAAATCAGGATTTTTATGCCGAGATACGGTAATATTAATGAACGGAGGCACCAGTTGCATGAGGTTATAAGACTATCAGGGATGAACCTCGTGGTGAATGACCTTGATATGCCGCTGATCATCAAAGTGGCTTCAATACCAAAAGAACGCATACAGGTTTATTTTATTGATAACGACGAGTACTTTAAAAGGAAAGCCACTTTTACCGATGAAGAAGGCGTTCTCTACAATGACAATGACGAGCGCGCGATTTTCTTTGCCAAGGGAGTTGTTGAAACCGTTAAGAAGCTGAACTGGGTTCCTGATATTATCCACGTACATGGCTGGATGGCAGGGCTTCTTCCCGTTTATATGAAACATTACTATAAAGATGAGGCTTTGTTTGCCAACACGAAGATCGTCACTTCAGTATATTCCCAATCTTTTGACGGACCGCTGGATATTGGTATGATCAACAAAGTCAAATTTGACGGGATTCCCGAAGAAGCAGTAGCCGGCCTGGCCATTCCGGATTATGAAAACCTCATTAAAGTGACTGTTGAACACTCTGATGCAGTCATTATTGCTTCGGAAAACGTATCTCCAAGTTTAACAAATTTTATAGAATCGATGGGAAAACCTTTTTTACCTTTCGCCCCCAAAGAGCAATTTGCCCAGGCATATACCGACTTTTACAGGTCGATGCTCGCTTAATAATTTAAAATATAAATGATAAAATACCCATTCAAATTTAGATTCATCCTTATCGGTTTAGTTGTGTTAACACTAATTTCCTGTGATAAGGATTTTAATGAAATAGGCTCCGATGTTATTGGAGACGACAACTTCCCGCTGCTTGTGGATGATACCTATCCCGTAGTTGCAAATAATCATGCGACCGGTGCTGTCCAATCGAATAATCTTGATGTAAATCCGCTTGGAATACTCGATAATCCCCTTTTTGGAAAAACTACTGCCAATTTTGTGACCCAGCTTGAGCTTGCAGATGACAATCCGACTTTTACCAACGTAAATAATCCACCGTCTGTTGATAGTGTGATTCTGCACGTTCCATACTTCAGCCATTCGACCGGGACCAATGATAATGGTGGAAGAACCTATGAACTCGACTCTGTTTTTGGCGTTTCCAACAGCAGGATGAAGCTTAGTATTTCACGTTCAGGATATTTTCTCCGCGATCTCGACCACAATCCTGAAACCGGCGCTTTTGAGCCGCAGCGATATTATTCAGACCAAAATGCAAGTTTTGATGTTCCTGTTTCGCCGGTGCTGAACGATACTACAGATATCACTGAGAATAATATGTTTTTTTTCAATAACAAGGAAACAGTCGAGGTTACTACGGCCAGCAACGGCAATGAAGTAAAGACCAGGACAGTTCCTTCAATGCGCCTGCACCTGAACCGGGAATATTTCCGGACGAATATCATCAATGCGCCTGCCGGTGCGCTTACAAGCAACAGCGCCTTTAAAAATTATTTTCGGGGACTATATTTTAAAATGGAGAACGTTAGCGGCCATGCCGGCGAACTCGCCATGTTGAACTTTAAGGCTGGAAAAGTCACAATATATTATAAGCAGGATCTTGAGACAACTGTTGAAGGCGTGACTACGGTGAGCCGTGTTCCAAAGAAACTGGTGCTTAACATGTCGGGAAATACCGTTAGCCTTCTTCAAAATCAGAATGAGTCGGCGAATTATCTTACGGCTATCAACCAACCATTGAATCCAAACGGGGTGGAAAGGATTTATTTGCACGGAGGGCAGGGTTCAGTCGCAACGATCAACCTTTTCGGCGAAGATACCGATGGAGACGGCGTACCTGAAAAGCTCGAAGAGCTGAGAGCGAAAAAGTGGCTGCTTAATGAAGCAAACCTGACCTTCTATATTGATCAGTCAACCGTGGAAGCGAATGCCGTCAGTGAGCCGCAGCGCATATATTTATATGACGTAAAAAATAAAATGCCGCTTGTAGACTACATCTTTGATAATTCTACAGCCGGAGGAAATTCCAAGAAGAACAAAGGTATCCATGACGGAATGCTTCAAAAGCAACCTGGTGAAAACGGGAAAGGAATCAAGTACAGGATACGGATCACCAACTATATCAGCGACCTGATCAATGCCGATTCTACCAATGTGGTGTTGGGACTTTCACTTACCGAATCGATCGGCGTGTCTTCAATGATGAAGCTAAGAAATGAAAATTCAATACTGAATAACTTTATTCCGACAGCTTCTGTAATGAATCCTTTGGGAATTGTACTCTACGGAAATACCTACACGGCCAATCCCGACAAAAGGCTTAAACTCGAAATTTACTATACAGAATTGGATAACGAATCTAATTAATAAAGCAATATTATGTGTGGAATTGTTGGTTATATCGGTTACCGGGAGGCTTACCCAATTATTATTAAAGGCTTGAAAAGGCTGGAGTACCGCGGTTATGACAGTGCGGGCGTGATGCTGTGTGATGAAGGCGAGATCAAACTGTCAAAAACCAAAGGAAAGGTTTCAGACCTTGAAGCCAAAGCATCAGCGATCAATCCTTCAGGGACAATCGGAATGGGTCATACCCGTTGGGCAACACATGGCGTACCGAATGATATAAACTCACATCCGCACCTTTCAAATTCAGGGAACCTTGCCATTATCCACAATGGTATTATTGAAAACTATGCGCCCTTGAAAAAGGAGCTTCAGAAAAGAGGCTATGTTTTCCATTCTGATACCGATACGGAAGTCCTTGTGAACCTTATAGAAGATATTCAGATCCAGGAAGGACTTAAATTAGGCAAAGCTGTACAGGTAGCCCTGAATCAGGTAATCGGCGCTTATGCCATTGCTGTTTTCGACAAGCAAAAGCCGGATGAAATTGTTGTCGCCAGATTGGGAAGCCCACTTGCCATAGGCGTAGGGAAAGATGAATTTTTTATCGCTTCCGATGCTTCGCCATTCATCGAATATACTCCAAATGCCATCTATCTTGAAGATGAGGAAATGGCAGTCGTGAGGATGCACAAGCCGCTCAAAGTGCGTAAGATTAAAGACGATGCGCTCGTCGATCCTTATATTCAGGAACTGCAGATGAACCTTGAGCAAATCGAAAAAGGCGGCTACGACCATTTTATGCTGAAGGAAATCTACGAACAGCCCAGCGTGATCAAAGACACCTACAGGGGAAGGCTTCTTGCCAACGAAGGCATCATACAAATGGCAGGCGTTGAAGACAACCTGGAGAAATTCCTCAATGCCGACAGGATATTGATCGTGGCCTGTGGTACATCATGGCACGCCGGACTCGTAGCTGAATATATTTTTGAAGAATTTACCAGAATTCCGGTGGAAGTGGAATATGCTTCCGAATTCCGTTACAGGAACCCGGTTATAAATAAAGGCGATATATTAATCGCCATCTCACAATCAGGCGAAACCGCCGATACACTGGCCGCGATAAAGCTTGCTAAAGAAAGAGGTGCTTTTGTTTTTGGTGTTTGTAATGTAGTCGGATCTTCAATCTCACGCGAGACACATGCAGGCGCTTATACGCATGCAGGCCCTGAAATCGGGGTTGCATCAACAAAGGCTTTTACAACGCAAATTACAGTGCTTACCATGATTGCGCTTCGTCTTGCCAAGGCGAAAGGAACGCTTTCAACTTCAGATTTTCACCGATATCTGCAGGAGCTGGAAGTTATGCCCGAAAAAGTTGCTGAAGCCCTTTCGACAAATGATGTCGCTAAGGAAATAGCGACCGAATTTAAAGATGCCACAAACTGTCTGTACCTTGGCCGTGGCTATAACTTCCCGGTTGCACTCGAAGGTGCGCTTAAATTAAAAGAGATATCCTATATTCACGCCGAGGGTTATCCGGCTGCAGAAATGAAGCACGGGCCGATTGCCCTGATCGATGAATATATGCCCGTTATCGTAATCGCCCCAAAACAGGGTCATTATGATAAAGTAGTCAGCAATATTCAGGAAATCAAGTCGCGGAGCGGAAGAATTATTGCCATCGTAACACAAGGTGATATCCAGGTTCGTGATCTTGCAGATTACGTAATTGAAGTCCCCGATACCATTGATGCGCTATCTCCGCTCCTCACTACCATCCCGTTACAGCTTCTGTCTTACCATATTGCGGTGATGAGAGGCTGCAACGTAGACCAGCCGAGGAATCTCGCGAAATCAGTTACAGTAGAATAACGTATTTTTCATACAAATTAAGCAAGCGGGAAATTTTCCCGCTTTTTTATTTTATGTAATAAATATTTGTACTTTTCCCACAATTAACCAACAAAATTCTAACACATGAAAGTGTATTTACTTCTCTTGTCATTGATCTTTTGCAGCATCATAAATGCCCAAAATTCAATCTCAGGAAAGATTACCGACGCGCAGGGCCAGCCTGTTCCGGGAGCCAATGTAACAGTGGTTGGCGAGGACGCAGCCACGGTTACCGATGCAGAAGGAAATTTCATCCTGAATACGGCGAAAACCCCGCCATTCACAGTTGAAGTTTCGATGATGGGCTTTGCAACACAGCAGGTAGCGGTAGCAGGAAGCCAGCCAGTATCAGTGACGCTGCTTGAAGAAGGTACAAGACTTGATGAAATCGTCGTTTCAGCATCAAGGACACCTGAAAGGATCATTGAATCTCCAGTCACAATCGAACGAATGGGTCCGCAGGAAATCCGCAATACTTCCTCAGCCACTTTCTACGACGGACTCGAGAACCTCAAAGAAGTACACTTTAATACCAGCAGTTTCTCTTTTAAATCAATCAACACAAGGGGTTTCGCCACCGTTGCGAACACACGTTTCATGCAGCTTGTTGACGGAATGGACAATTCTTCACCAGCGCTGAATTTTGTACTGGGCAATCTTATCGGTCTTTCTGAACTTGATGTTGCGAGCGTAGAACTTCTTCCAGGGGCGTCATCGGCGCTTTATGGGGCAAACGCGTTTAACGGAATTTTGTTCATGAACAGCAAAAGCCCTTTCACCCATCAGGGAATCAGCGTTTATTTCAAGACGGGCTGGACAGCACAGGAAACTGCAGGTGAAAATGCTTTTTACGACTTTGGATTACGGGCTGCACACGCCTTCACGCCCAAATTTGCCGCAAAAGCCAACTTCAACCTTTTAAGGGCTACCGAATGGATTGCGGCCGACTTTACAAGTGTCACCGGAGGGCCAATCGGACATGACAACAATCAAAATTATGACGGACTCAACACTTATGGTGATGAGGTGACCACATTTATTCCCAATGTAGGACAGGTTAGCAGGACAGGGTATCGCGAACAGGATCTTACCGACAACAAAATCGAGAGCGTCAAGGCCGATTTCTCCCTTCATTATAAGCCGTGGGCAGATGATTTTGAAATCATCGGGCAGTATAAACTCGGTTTCGGAAATACAATTTATCAGGGAGCAAACAGATATGCCCTTAAGAACTTCTTCCTGAACCAGGCGAAGATCGAGGTGAGGAACAGAAACTTTTTTGTAAGGGCTTATGTTACCGATGAGGATGCCGGAGATTCATATGATATGCGTTTTGCGGCATGGAACGTGAACAGAATGGCAAAGCCCGACAAAAACTGGTTCACCGATTACGCGACTGCCTACCAATTGTCGGGCGCCGCGTTAGGGCTTGACGCAAATGCCGCTGCCGCTTACGCACGTAACTTTGCAAATTATAATGTATCGCCCGGACTTGCGCTGTCGCCTTATATAGATCCGGCAAATCCCGACGCGCCGAGGCTTCCTCGTTTTGAGCCGGGATCAGCCGAGTTTAACAATGCACTGGCCACTGTAATACAAAACCCGGATTTTACCCAGGGCGCAAAGTTTATCGACCAGTCTAAATTATATCATGCAGATGCAAACTATAACTTCAAGGAACTTGTCGATTTTATGGAGATACAGCTTGGAGGTTCATTCAGGCAATATGTAATGAATTCGGAAGGAACGATTTTTACAGACTACAATGGCCCTATCCGTTATGATGAATATGGTGTTTACACACAAGTAACCAAGCGTTTGTTGCCTGAGGAAAGATTAAAAATTACAGGTTCACTTCGTTACGACAAAAGCCAGAATTTTGACGGCTTTGTATCGCCGCGTCTTGCCTTTGTATACTCTGCCGGCGCAACAAAAAAACACAATTTCAGGGTTTCATACCAGACAGGTTTCAGGAACCCGACGACCCAGGACCAGTATATCGGTCTTGATTTAGGTCCCGTCGCTTTAATCGGCTCGGCACCGGACAACCTCACAAGGTATGTTGAAACTTTGCCGGTAAGTGCTGCAGGTCAGGCTTTAGGCCAAGGCGAAACTGTAACGCTTTCAGGTGTTAGTGCCTATAATAATGCTTATACGCTGGCTTCGGTAACCGCTTTTGGCGCATCTCAGAACCCGGCCGATCTTGAAGTGGCCAATATCGGATTGGTGAAACCGGAAAAGGTACAGGCTTTTGAGGTAGGATATCGTACCGTTGTCAATAATGATCTTTCCGTAGACATTAATGGCTACTACAACATTTACAACGATTTCCTGAACCAGTCCCGCGTTATTACACCTTATTACGGAACTGTCGGAACCGACATAACCGATCCTTCCGTTCAGGCCACTTATGCTGCCATTGCCAACGGTGACAGAAGGGTTTATCAGGTTTATACAAATTCGCAAACGGAAGTGACTTCCCGTGGATTCGGAGTTGGCGTTTCGAAAAAAGTCTATAAGGATTTCGAATTGTCAGTCAATTATAACTTCGCCGAATTTGAGTTCGATCAGGATGAGGATCCAAGTTTTATACCGGGTTTCAACACTCCGAAGCACCGTGTGAAAGCGATGTTGGGCAACCAGAATGTATTCAAGAACTTTGGATTCAATGTTAATGTAAGATGGAGCGATGAGTATCTGTGGCAGTCTTCTTTTGCAGACGGAACTGTTCCGGAAAACACGGTGGTTGATGCTCAGGTTAATTACAGCATCCCGTCATGGAAATCGTTGATCAAAGTTGGTGCTGCCAACCTGTTTGGCGATGATTACATTCAGGTAATCGGCGCCGGTGAGATTGGCCAGCAGTATTTCATCTCATGGACAATAAATCCGTAAATTAGTAATAAAAAAATATGAGAGTCATGATAAAAAATTTCAAATGGCTGCTGTTGCTTTCCTTAAGCATCGTGGCATGCAATAATGATGATGATGAAGAGTCTGTCGCCAATGAGCCGATTACTGCCGGCGAGGCTGATTTTTCACGATATGTAGCCCTCGGAAACTCCCTGACTTCAGGATTCAGCGATAATGCGCTTTTCCGCACTGGTCAGGAAAACTCGTACCCAAATCTTCTCGCACAGCAGTTTGCACTTGCTAACGGCGGAACATTTACATTGCCTTACATGGCCGACAATACCGGCGGGCTGCTCATGGGCGGAACCATGATTCAGGGGCCGAGGCTGGTAATTAACGGAATTTCGGTATCACCACCAACATCAACCAATCCAAACCCTACCAACACGCCTGTGATCCAGCCTTTTCCGGGCGCGCCGACTACCGATATCATGAACCATCTTACCGGGCCGATTAATAATATGGGCGTCCCAGGAGCAAAAAGCTTCCACTTGTTAAAAGCCGGATATGGTGATCTAGCAGGTGTGCCAACCGGTACTGCAAATCCTTATTTTGCAAGATTTGCTACTACTTCGACCGCAACGGTTCTGGAAGACGCGATGCTGCAAAATCCGACATTCTTTTCATTATGGATAGGAAATAATGATGTGTTGAGCTATGCAACTTCAGGCGGTGCAGGAACAAATCAGACAGGC
The DNA here is from genome assembly GCA_036399795.1 of Flavobacterium sp. GTDB lineage: Bacteria > Bacteroidota > Bacteroidia > Flavobacteriales > Flavobacteriaceae > Flavobacterium. The sequence continues at coordinate 228,089 of DASWML010000024.1, read as the reverse complement.
AATCCGGATGCGGCCAGTTACGGAGGTAACGACATCACTGATCCCGGATTGTTTACAACCGTTTATACAACATTGGTGAATGGACTAACGGCGAACGGCGCAAAAGGGGTTATTGCTAATATTCCATATGTAACTTCAATTCCTTATTTCAGGACGGTTCCTTTCAATCCGGTTCCACTTGACGCGGCTACCGTGGCAGCGCTGAGCGGCATGTCGGGTTACGGTGCGTACAATGCAGGGCTGCAGCAGGCGCTCGCAGGCGGACTAATTTCTCAGGCTGAAGCGACCCGTCGTACCATTTCTTTCCACGCTGGTGCCGGAAATGCCGTGGTAATGGTTGACAGCTATCTTACAAATCTGGCCGGACTGGGCTTGCCATCTTACAGGCAGGCGACTGCGGAAGATTATATTGTGCTTCCGGCCCGAACTTTTATCGGGACTACAGTGGGCGGAAATCCTGCTGCTGTAAATGGTGTTTCAGTTCCATTGGCTGACAGTTGGGTACTTTCAAGAGAAGAAGCTGCCGAAGTCAAAACTGCCACAGACGCGTACAACGTAACGATCAAGAACCTCGCAGATACCAAAAATCTTGCATTTGTTGATGCCAATGCAATCCTTAATCAGCTTGCCAACGGCGGAATCCGTTTCGGAAACTATCACATGAGCGCTTCGTATGTTACAGGTGGTGCATTTTCACTTGACGGCGTTCATCCGGCGGCGAGGGGATATGCTTACCTCGCAAATAAATTCCTCGAATCAATCAATGCGAGATACGGGTCAAATTTCAAAGGCGTAAAAGCTGAAGACTTCCCCATCCAGTATTCGATCAATATGAATTAAAATTAAAAATTATTTTTTAAAGCCATTCCCAACAGAATGGCTTTTTTCGTTTTCGCGATCTTCATTAAATTTTAAAAACAACCGGGTTGCAGTTTTTTTATAAAAAATTTATTGATTTTCATTTATAAAAAATTACCTTTGCACTCGAAAAATGAAGGCTATATTTTCTGCTGGGAATGAGGCATTTCATAAATAAAACAGCCATTTAATACATATAAGCAATGTCAAAAGTAACAGGCAAAGTTGCACAGATCATCGGTCCGGTAGTGGACGTTGTTTTTAATACAAAAGATGCTTCGCTCCCAAGAATCTATGATTCATTGGAGATTACCAGAAGGGACGGCACCATCTTGGTTCTTGAGGTTCAGTCACATATCGGTGAAGATACGGTACGTACTATTTCCATGGACTCAACCGATGGACTCAGCCGCGGATACGAGGTTGTTGCGACAGGGAATCCTATCAAGATGCCAATCGGCCCGGATGTTTACGGTCGCCTTTTCAATGTTATCGGTGATGCGATTGATGGACTTGGGGAACTTCCTAAAACAGGTGAAAACGGAATGTCGATTCACCGTTCAGCGCCAAGGTTCGAAGATTTATCAACATCATCAGAAGTGCTTTTTACAGGAATTAAAGTTATCGACCTTATCGAGCCTTACGCAAAAGGAGGAAAGATCGGTCTCTTTGGTGGTGCGGGAGTTGGGAAAACAGTTCTTATCCAGGAGCTGATCAACAACATCGCTAAAGGCCACGGCGGACTTTCAGTATTCGCAGGAGTAGGTGAAAGAACCCGTGAAGGGAATGACCTTCTTCGTGAGATGCTTGAATCAGGAATTATAAAATATGGTGAAGAATTCATGCATTCCATGGAAGCCGGAGGATGGGATCTTTCCAAAGTGGATAAACCGGGAATGCGCGAATCAAAAGCGACATTCGTATTCGGGCAGATGAATGAGCCGCCTGGAGCACGTGCACGTGTTGCGCTTTCAGGTCTTTCTATTGCTGAGTATTTCCGTGACGGAGCAGGTTCAGACCAAGGGAAAGACGTACTTTTCTTCGTAGACAACATCTTCCGTTTTACACAGGCAGGTTCTGAGGTGTCAGCACTTCTTGGACGTATGCCTTCTGCAGTAGGTTACCAGCCGACACTTGCAACCGAAATGGGTGCGATGCAGGAACGTATCACATCAACAAATAAAGGATCGATCACATCTGTACAGGCCGTTTACGTACCTGCGGATGACTTGACCGACCCGGCGCCGGCAACAACGTTTGCCCACCTTGACGCAACAACAGTACTTTCACGTAAAATTGCCGAGCTTGGTATTTATCCTGCGGTGGATCCACTGGATTCAACTTCAAGGATTCTTACGCCGCAAATTCTTGGAGACGAACATTACAACTGTGCACAAAGGGTAAAAGAGATACTTCAGAAATACAAGCAGCTACAGGATATTATCGCGATCCTTGGTATGGAAGAGCTTTCGGAAGAAGACAAACTTTCTGTATCACGTGCGCGTCGTGTTCAGCGTTTCCTTTCCCAACCATTCCACGTTGCGGAGCAGTTTACAGGGATTCCGGGCGTTCTTGTAGATATTAAAGAGACCATCAAAGGATTCAACATGATTATCGATGGAGAACTTGACCACCTTCCCGAAGCGGCTTTCAACCTGAAAGGTACCATCGAAGACGCTATCGAAGCGGGACAAAAAATGTTGGCCGAAGCGTAACCATCTTAATTTATTATGATATTAGAAATCGTATCGCCGGAATCGGCTTTATATAGAGGAGAAGTCACTTCTGTCACGCTTCCGGGTGTTGATGGCAGCTTCCAGCTCCTGAACCACCACGCGCCGATCGTTTCGATCCTGAAAGAAGGTGAGATTAAAATTGCTGCAAATGCATTTACTTTTAATAAGGAAACAGCAGGCAAATTCACCAAAGTGAACGAGCAAACCTACACGCTGGCGATCAATTCGGGAACCATCGAAATGAAAGACAACAAAGTCATCGTGTTGGTCGATTAATAAAAACTAACTGAGAAAAAGCCTGGCATTTTATGTCAGGCTTTTTATTTGCGTAATATCATAGTTTTGGGCGTTGCTTTCAGCCGGGCTGTCCGCTCTAGCTTTTAGCGGCTCCGCTGCGCTCCGCCGCAAAAAGGCTGCCGCTTCAATCCCTAACGCAGCCCGCTAAAAGATCTTCATCATATAAAGGAACACGATTATTCCCGAGGCCATAAACAGGCACAAGACCGATATAAAACTTGCAAAAAAAGCTTTTACCGCCTTGCCCGTAGTCCTGTGATCCATGAACCGATAATAGAAATTGGCGAAATACATGATCTGCATCACGAAGTACAGCGTGTAAACGTAATTGACCGGCAGTTTAAAAATTAAATTGAGTACGATCGCTAAAACAAAGAGCAGCGTTGTAAAACCTGACATATACATTCCGGCGATCATGTGTTCCGTATAATTGTATCTTCCCTTTCGGTAAAACAGCCAGAAAAAAAATGTAGATAACGGCAGGATCAGCATCGATACAATATTTGAATGTTTCTGTATAAATATTACAGCTTCATCGCGGCGGCGGAACATTTCGACCATTTTTTGCTTTTTGACGGGATCTTTAATATGACTTAGTTCAGGCTGCTCTTTGATAGTTTCCGTTTGCGGGCTCCCATCAAGGTTGATGGCAAGAACATAAACCGTCACCACCAGCAAAAAGAAACTCAGCGGCGGGTAGTATTTTTTCCTTTTACCGTCAACATATTCGCGGGCCACACCCCCGGTTTTAATCGTCAGATCACGCAGAAGCTGAAAGATTCCTTTGTCGGCATGCGTAAAATAATGAATCGCCTCATGAAAAACCTCGTGCAGGCTCAGCCGGTGAAGATGCGCATTCTGGCTGCAGTTCGGGCAGAACTTATATCCCGCTGTCAAAGGGATTTCACAATTCTTACATGTGTGTTCCATTTTTTTGTTTGCAATATACAAATTCCGCTTAATCCTGCTTTTCCGGAATGTATTCAATAATATCGCCGGGCTGGCATTCCAGAACACGGCAAATGGCCTCCAATGTCGAAAACCGGATTGCTTTCGCTTTTCCGGTTTTTAATATTGAAAGATTCGCAGTCGTGATTCCGATGCGATCAGCAAGTTCGTTTGATCGCATTTTCCGTTTTGCAAGCATGACATCAACATTGATAATGATTGGCATTATACAGTAAGTTCGTTCTCTTCTTTCAATTTAATGGCTTCCTCAAAGATATAGCTGAGGGTCACAAAAAAAAGGGAGATAATGATCAAAAAGAAAAACGATTCAGGATTTACGCTGCTCAGTGATATATTTAGGTTCGCTTCGACAACGGTATCGTAAATGTAAGGAGGAATGTATAAAAGCGCTGCAGCGTATAATAAAAGCCATCCGGTTTTCTTTAATGTTGCAACGACTTCCGGCGTGAAAAATTTTCGTTCCACAAAAAGCCCCAAAAGTTGTTTAAGCTGATACAGTGCCCAAATGAAAAGAACATAACCAAATAGCATCAGCGCCAAAAGGATCCCGAGCGCCGCATCAACTTTTTCCAGATTATGTCCGCGTAGCGACAAGTTCAAGCTTGTCGAATCCTGCATCATCACTGCCACGATTGCAGAAAGTACCGCAAGAGAAATGATAAGCATCGAGAACCATAAAATAATGTTCAGCAGGGATTGGAGTTGGTAAATCTTTTTCATTAAGAGGTGTTTTAAAAGGTTAACCTGCCAAACATATAAAATATTTATTGAAAAACAATAATTAAATATTAAATTTCGGCAAAAATGCATTTTTTTCACAACCAACTTGAATTCATTATTTTTGGTAAATGAAAAATTTTCCGAGCGCATTAAAAACAAAATTGGATGCTAGGGTTCAAACCGATTCGCTCCGTACATTACGCGTACCTGCCAGTCTGGTAGATTTTTCATCAAATGACTATCTCGGATTTGCCAGATCAGAACAGATATACAGCCGGGCAAATGCTTACCTCGACGCGAAGAAAATCAGGCGAAACGGCGCCACAGGATCGAGATTGATTTCGGGAAACCACGAAATTTACACCGATGCGGAAAATCTTATCGCTGATTTTCATAAAACTGAAGCTGCACTCATATTCAACTCAGGCTATGACGCAAACGTGGGATTTTTCAGCAGTGTTCCACAACGCGGTGATATAGTCCTGTATGACGAGTTGTGCCATGCTTCCATCCGCGACGGCATCAGGCTCTCAAACGCAACGGCCTATAAATTTGATCACAATGATTTGGACGACCTGGCGAGCAAGATTGAAAAATTTAAAACTGCTTCTGGTGAAACCTACATTGCAACAGAATCTGTTTTCTCCATGGATGGCGATTCACCTCAAATCGCCATTCTTGTAGATCTTGCCCGGCAATATGGATGCCGACTCGTGATTGACGAAGCCCATGCTCTTGGGGTATTCGGAAGAAATGGCGAAGGTTTTATACAGGATCAGGGTTTTGAGGATCATGTTTTTGCCCGGATCGTCACCTTCGGAAAAGGACTTGGATGTCATGGCGCCGCGGTTCTCGGATCTGTGGAACTTCACGATTACCTTATAAATTTCGCACGGAGTTTTATCTATACAACCGGGCTTCCGCCACATTCTCTAGCAACAATTATTGAAGCATACAAAAGCCTTGACGAGAATCAGCTTGCAATTGAAAAGCTGCGCGACAATATTATTTTATTCAGTCAAGAAATTAACTTTCTGGGGATTCGGCCATTGTTTGTCGGCGGAAAATCCACAATCCAGTCTGCAATCATTCCCGGAAATAAAAAGGTAAGGGCGATTGCCGAAAAGCTACAGGGAAAAAGCTTTGATGTTCGCGCCATACTTTCGCCTACGGTTCCCGAAGGGCAGGAACGTCTTCGGTTTTGCCTCCACAGTTACAATTCGGAAGCCGAAATCAGGGAAGTTCTTGCTTTGTTGGCTACTTTTGTACTTGGCTAAAAAGCGCCAATTTTATGAAATTATTTATCACAGGAATTTCTACCGATGTGGGAAAAACCATTGCGTCGGCCATCATTACCGAAGCGCTTGAAGCGGATTACTGGAAGCCGGTCCAGGCGGGCGATCTGGATAATTCCGACAGCATGAAGGTTCGCAGGCTGATATCAAATACGAGATCAAAAATCCATCCTGAAGCCTACCGACTGAATACGCCTGCAAGCCCGCATCTTTCTGCAAAAATTGACGGCGTTAGTATCCAATTAAACAGTTTCATAGTTCCGGAGACCGAAAATCATCTTGTTATTGAAGGCGCCGGAGGTGTTTTTGTTCCCTTGAATGAATCCCAGGATGTGATTGACCTGATTGCGCAGTATTATAAGGTCATCGTCGTTTCGCGTCACTACCTTGGCAGTATAAACCATACACTTCTGACGGTCGAGGCGTTGAAGAACCGCAACTTCATTATTGGCGGGATTATATTCAACGGAGAAGCAAATCCATCTTCAGAAGAAATAATTATAAAAAAGACCGGCGTTCCCATAATTGGCCGCATTGAACAGGAACCGTATTTTGACCAGAATGTAATTAGCGAATACGCAGATATGTTTCGCCCAGAATTGAATAACATCACATGACACTTTCAGAAAAAGACCAACAATATATCTGGCATCCGTATACGCAACACAAAACGGCATCGCCTCCGGTTCCGATTGTGAAAGGCGAAGGAGCGCTGCTGTGGGATGAGGACGGAAAAGAATACATCGACGCCATTGCTTCCTGGTGGGTGAACCCATTCGGGCATTCAAACAAAGTGATAGCTGATGCGATCTACAAACAACTCACAACACTTGAGCATGTGCTTTTTGGCGGATTTACTCATGAGCCGGCAGTCAAGCTTGCAGAAAACTTGATGAAAATCCTGCCGTCAAACCAAAAGAAGATTTTCTTTTCCGACAATGGTTCGACGGCGGTGGAAGTGGCGATAAAAGCGTCGTTGCAGTTTTTCTACAATAAAGGTGAAAGCAGGAAGACGATTATCGCTTTCGAAAATGCATTCCACGGTGATACGTTTGCGGCGATGGCTGCCAGCGGAATCTCATTGTATACGCAGGCTTTTAACGGGATGTTCATAGACGTGGTGCGGATTCCGGTTCCGGTGGAAGGCCATGAAAAGGAAAGTATTTCGGCGTTACAGGATGCCATTGCAAACAATGCTGCTGCAGCCTTTATTTTCGAGCCCCTGGTATTGGGAGCAGCCGGAATGGTGATGTACGCTCCGGAGACACTCAATGAAATGATCCGGATATGCAGGACGGGCAAAGTGCTTACGATTGCCGATGAAGTCATGACCGGATTTGGAAAAACGGGAAGAATATTCGCCTGCGATTATCTCTCTGAACAGCCCGACATGATGTGCCTGTCGAAAGCCCTTACCGGCGGTACGATCCCTATGGCGATCACTACATTTACCCAACAAATATTTCAGGAATTTTACAGCGACGATATCAATAAGGCGCTTTTCCACGGACATACATTTACTGCAAACCCGACAGGTTGTGCCGCAGCGCTTGCAAGCCTTGAAATACTTCAAACAGAGCAAATGCAGGCCAACATCATCCGCGTGAATAACAGCCACATGAGTTTTGTGGAAAAGATGAATCGGCATCCGAAAGTAAAAGCTGCGCGCGTACTCGGGACTATTGCCGCCATTGAAATCAAAACCGACGACACAGAAAGCTATTACGGAAGCCTGCGCAACCGCCTGTACGATTTCTTTATCGAAAGCGGAATCATCCTCAGGCCCGTGGGAAATACGGTTTACGTGCTTCCGCCATACATAATTGATGATGTCCAACTTCAAAAAATTTACACCACCATTGAGGCCGCATTAGAAAAAATAGCATAACTTTAGTCTGATAACATTAACACGGGCTTTATGATTCATCCTGACACGGAACTCCAGTTTATTAACGATATCATTGGTTATGGGGTTGTTGCTAAAAAGTTTATTCCGAAAGGAACCATAACCTGGGTACAGGATGAATTAGATCAGGTTTATACTCCGGAAAAAATCCGGGAACTTTCCCCGCTTATGCAGGAATATCTCGACTTCTATTCATTTACCAACGGCGCAGGCAACCATGTGCTTTGCTGGGACAATGCCAAATTCGTAAACCACAGCTTTAAGCCAACATGCATGTCGACCGCATATGATTTTGAAATCGCCATCCGCGACATCCATCCAGGTGAACAATTGACAGATGATTATGGTTATCTGAATGTTGCCGAGCCTTTCGAAGTTGTTGACGAAGGCACTGAACGAAAAGTTGTTTATCCCGATGACCTGCTGCGTCATTATAAGGAATGGGACGATTCGATCAGGCAGAATATCCCGGCAATGATGGAAGTTCATCAGCCGATGAAAAAGTTCCTCCCGCTGAATGTCTGGGAAGAATTCCGCAGGATAAATGCCGGCGATTCCAAACTGAAGTCTCTGCTCACGTGTTATTTCGATCCAGCGAAATTATCAGTTTAAAAATTTCGTTTCCGCAGCGGATGACGTATTTTTGCAGCAAAGTCCAGTCTTGCAGAAAACAATCTCGATAACCGCAATTTCATCAGTTTCCACACTTGGGCATGATCCCGATAAAGTCTGGCAAAACTATCTTTATGAAGGCCATAAGTTTATAGAAGCTCATTTTTCAGGAGAACTGACTCCCGCAGCTTTTCTCGATGCGCCCACAAAAATGTTAGTTGGTGAAATCCAAAATTCCAATACCCGATATAAGTCGCTGGACAAGTCTGTTTTATACGCGATTGCAGCTTCAAGGCTTGCCGTAGCGACAGCAGGATGGAAAGCAGGTGACAACTTCGGCATCAACATCGGATCGTCACGCGGCGCGACCGAATTGTTTGAAAAATATCATTCCGAGTTTATAAGTTCAGGAAAGACAGGAACATTGGCTTCGCCGGTGACCACACTGGGAAATATTTCCTCATGGGTGGCACACGACCTTCAGTCGGCCGGACCGGAAATTTCACATTCAATTACGTGCTCGACTTCGCTGCATGCATTGTTAAATGGAATTGCCTGGATACGATCGGGAATGGCAGATAAGTTTCTTGTTGGCGGAAGCGAGGCACCGCTTACACCTTTTACCATCGCGCAAATGAAGGCGATGAAGATATATGGCAAAGGCGGCGGCCATTTTCCCTGCCGTGCAATGGATTTCGGAAAAACGGGTAATTCTATGATTTTGGGCGAAGGCGCTTCGGTATGCTGCCTTGAGCCGGAAAAGACCAAGAATGCATTGGCATATATTACCGGTATTGGTTATGCGACGGAACTGCTCGATCATCCGACATCGATCTCGACCAATGCAGAATGTTTCCAAAAATCGATGGCAATGGCATTGGGTAAAACTTCTGTACAAGATATTGATGCGATAGTGATGCATGCGCCGGGAACGATTGCAGGCGACAACGCCGAATACAACGCAATTATAAAGGTTTTTGGAAAGAAACTGCCGATGCTTACGACCAACAAATGGAAAATCGGCCATACTTTCGGGGCATCGGGAATGCTTAGTGTTGAAATGGCTGTAATGATGATGAAGCACCAGCAATTTGTACGGGTTCCGTTTGCCCAGGAATATTATGAGCCGCGGAAATCACTCAGGAAAATCCTTGTTAATTCAGTAGGTTTTGGGGGAAATGCAGTGAGTATTGTCCTGGAAAAGCCCGAAGATTAATCAATTGTTTCCAATTGTTTCATCTTATTATAAATCAGGTCGCTTTCGTAGCCTTTGCGCAACAGGAAGTCGCAGAATTTCTTTCTTTTTTTCATGACATTCTTTTCGGTGATTGTTTCCCAATGGCGTTCAGCAAGCGAGTGGAATGTAATGTCATAATCCTCTTGCGGCAATTCTTTCAGGGCGGCGTTAATATTGAACTGTGATATTCCGCGCGCCTTCAGCTCATTTACGATCCGGGATTTTCCCCACTTTTTAATGGTATGTTTTCCCCGTGCGAAAGTTCTGGCAAATCGTTCTTCATTGAGAAAATTATGTTGGATGAGATGAACAAGAATCTCATCAATTACATCCTGCGGAACCGATAATGAGCGCAGTTTTACAATAACTTCTTCATGACACCGTTCCTGATAGGCGCAGTAGTGTTCCAATTTGCGGAGAGCTTCCGTAACGGAAAGATTATTAGTCATTTATAATAAGGGACGAAGCATTACGTTCTTAATAATTTAGTAATCCAAATGTATTGAAATTAAGGAAATTAGAAGTAATTTTGTTAAACCAAATCTACTTATTAATCTTAATCTCATTTTGCATGCGTGAACGTTACATCTGATAAAAATTTTGCTCATGAAATTGAGGTTTTTACTTTTTGCAGTCATTGCACTGTTCTTTCCTTGCGGCCTGCAGGCTCAGATAGCTATTGCCGACGCGAATCCTGTTACACAGAATTTCGACGCTTTAGGAACATCTGCAACGGCTTCATTGCCTGCTAACTGGAAAATGTCGGTTGCCGGAGCTACTGCGCCTACATGGGCTGCAGCCGGAAATTTTACTGCTGTGAATGCTGCAGCTGATACAGGACTTCCGACAGCCGGGGCCAGATACAATTGGGGAAACGGAACAACTACGACTGATCGTGCAATAGGGTTTATGACTTCGGGCGGCTACGCAAGTCCGAATTCGGCAATGGCCTTTTATCAAAATACTTCAGGAAGCCAAATTAATGACTTGACCATTTCATTTGATTACGAACGGTACAGAATAAATACTGCAGCTGCATCGATAACTTTCTTTACCTCTACTGACGGATCCACATGGACAGCCCAGACTTCCGGAGACAGTAGCACTTTCACAACAGGTGCCAGTTCTTACACATTTACAGGAGGAACGACTGTCAGCAAAATGGTTACCCTTACAGGCGTTAATATTGCAAATGGCGGAAATATTTATCTACGATGGAATTTTGTTACTGTAGGTTCGAATTCACAAGGACTTGGTCTTGATAATGTAAGCGTGACTGCCACGCTTGCCACTTCAGCAATAACAACCGCGCAAAACGGAAACTGGTATACAGGTTCAACGTGGATCGGAGGCATCGTGCCTACAAATGCACAGAATGCCATCATCAACCACAGCGTGACTTCAGGGGCAGCCATCACGCGAGATGCCGGAACGACTACGACTATAAATAATTCCGGGACACTTACGGCCAATAATTCCTATGTCAGCAATGGCGCTACCATCGTAAACGGAACTTTTGTCACCGCCACAACCGGCGGCGTTTCTATTGGCGGAAGCGGAAGCTTTTTGGTAAGTGGCATTTGCAGGATCAACTCAGGAGGTTTCTTTTTGAATGCACCCATTTATGGCTCGTTATCGACGTTGATCTATAGCAGCGGCAGTACCTACGGAAGAGGCTTCGAATGGACGGCTGCAACCGGAACATCAGGTGTGACTCCGGGTTATCCGAATCATGTGCGCATCAGTACAGTAGGAACGACATTGGATTATATAAACGGAGGAACTCCGGGAGCTAAAGCCATGGCAGGCAACCTTACTGTTGATGCCGGCACGGCCTTTTACATGGATTATGGCGGGTTGACAGCAGGAGGCGCGCTCACCGTTGGCGGCAATGTAGCCGTAGCGGGAACAATGAGCCTGGGATTTGCCAATGGTGATGACCTGAAACTCGGCGGCAACCTCGGTTTTACCGGTACCGGAAGCCTCATTGGAAATAACAGGGCAATCTTCTTTACTAAAAATGGTACTCAAACTATAACATCAGCGGCAGCATTGACTATACCGTATATTGTATTTCAGCCTTCGTCAGGAAGCACTACCGTTCAGCTACTGAGTGATCTTGCGATCAGTGCTCCTGTAACCGGTAATGCCGTGAGTTTCTCCGGAGCTTCAGATATTTTTGATATTAATGGCCGGACGCTCACCATCGGAACACCGGGAGTGGCAAACACCGTGACTGGTTCCGGAACTTTTAAAGGAAGTGCGGCATCCAGCCTGACGCTATTGGGAACAGGAAGTGTCGGAACATTAAATTTTACGACTGGCTCACAAACCCTTGGAAGCCTTGTTATCGACAGATCTGCAGCCACTGTTGCCGCAGTGCTTGGAACGCCGCTCGCAGTTTCCTCAGTATTAACACTTACCAACGGAAGGTTGAATGTTGGCAATAATCCGCTTACCCTTGCGTCGGCTATTGCCTATACAGGAACCGCCTCAAATTACATTATTGCTGATGTCGCAAATGGGACTTCTGCTGCATTACGCCGGCTTGTTCCTGCTGCGGCGAGTAATGTCCTTTTTCCAATAGGCGATATCTCCGGCGATTATAGTCCGGTTCAGGCTACGGTTGCGGGAGGTTCTTATGCAGCGAATGCTTATGTAAGTGTTGCCGTAAACGATATTAAGCATCCGAGTTTTGATGCTTCGACCGAATATATCACGCGTTATTGGGAAGTCGCCTCTTCAGGAATTAATGTCCCTACAACTTTTACAGCCGATGCTACTTATGTTGATGCTGATATTAATACTCCGGCCCTCGAAGCAAATTATCAGGGAAACAAATGGAGTGGCATTGCATGGTCAAATGGCGGTGCTATCGTTAACGCAGCCAGCAATAGTACAAATGCAATTCCGCTGACTGCCGGAGCAATAAACCAGATAACAGCAGGCCGTCGGGATCCCGATATCAACGTAAAGCAAGCTACAACAACTTACCTGAACGCATCAACTTATGATTTTGGGTCGGTGCTGACAGGAAATACAAATGCGGTAACTTTTACAATTGAAAATATAGGACAACAACCGCTGAATCTTGCTTTTGCGACCTTTACTGGAAATCCTAATTATACTTATACAACAGCTTATGCCAATGGAGGTTTGAACGGCCCCTCTGGGACACGAACTTTCACAGTTACATTTTCACCAACCGTTGGCGGAACCTTAACGGGAAGTATCAGCATACCGAGCAACGATCCTGATGAAACCCCCTATATAATAAACTTTACTGGGATTGGCGTTGTTCCCGCGCCTGAAATCAATATTAAAGGCGGAACTACGTTCACTCAAAACATCTTGTCTGGTGACGTTACTCCTACAGGCCTGGACGGAACACAATTCGCGGCTACTGCGATCGGCGCAACCTCTATTGTAAAAACATACAGGATTGAAAATACCGGAACCCTTGCACTCAACGTTTCTTCGATAACCTTTACCGGAGGAAACCCTGGGGATTTTAACCTGACTGCTTCTGCTCCTTATTCGGTTCCTTTCGCCGGAACCAATTATGTGGATTTCTCAATTACATTTTCTCCAACTGCTGTCGGTTTAAGAACTACAACAGTTTCAATCGCGCACAATGACGCGACCGGCGCTGAGAGCCCGTACACATTCGTCATCGAAGGGAATGGGACTTGTGCGACCGCAACAAACGTGGTTACGCCTACTTCAGGACCTGAAGGAACCGAGGTCACGATCACGGCTTCTGCAAACAATCTGAATGGCGCAACAGTGACGTTTAACGGAGTAGCAGCAGTAGTAACGCCGGTCTCGGCAACGCAAATTAAAGTCATTGTTCCTGCGGGAGCGACTTCAGGAGCATTGACAACAACTAATTCGCAGGGCTGTTCCGCCACCAATACGTTTACTATAATTGATAATGTTGCAGCAGGTTGCCAAGGTGGTAATACTGTTGGGAATCTATTTATTACGGAAGTCACTGACGCTACTTCGGGAGGTCTCACTTATGTGGAAATATATAATGGTACAGGCGCATCAGTTAACCTTGGGACATATTCGGTGCGGTTTGCTTTTAACGGACTCGGATATTCGTCTACTGTTCCGCTTAGCTCGGTTACGCTTGTGAACAACGACACATACATTTTAGCTGTAAGCAGCGATGGTTTGTGTAGTGTTCCCGGAGGCAACGGCTCTTACGCAGATCAGGTGAGTGCCGCCCAAGGGATTAATTACGATGTTTCAGATAATGATCATATTGGGCTCTTTCAAGGAGCATCGCTTATTGATTCCTTTGGCGTATTTGGAAGCGATACATGGGCGGACGGATTGGGACTTGGTGACCGGGGCGCAACTTTCCGAAGAAAAAATAATGTTACAGTTCCAAATGCAGTATATAACAATGCCAATTGGGATATTACAGATTGGGCAGGAACAGGCGCGACTTCATGCGCAACAAATGACTACAGTGATATAGGCACTTTTAATTTTATTGCGGGAAATCCTCCTGTTATTACACAACAACCTTCGTTTACCCCAAGCTGCAAGGCGACCTCGTTTACAGTTACAGCAAGTGAAGGATTTGCCGGAGGAAATGCCCTGGCTTATCAGTGGTTTGCTGTTGCTCCGGGTGCAACGTCCTGGACACAGTTGACAAATGTGGGAATTTACTCAGGTGTGAACACGGCGACATTAAATATTTCAAATGTGTCGGGCCTTCAAGGTTATCAATACTACGTTCAGGTAAGGGAAAATGGCGCAACGTGCTATTCCGCTTCGCACGCTGTCATGGTTTCAGAAGGGTTGACAGTAACATGGACTGGCTCGGCATGGACACCTTCTGCCCCGACAATCAATAATATAGCTGTAATCAATGGAAATTATAATACGGCAACCCACGGCAGTTTTGAAGCTTGCAGCGTTGTAGTGAATGGCGGCTCAACTTTGACGGTTAGCGCATCGAATTATGTTTCAATCCAGAATGACCTTACGGTAAATACTTCCGGAAGCCTTCAGGTGCTTGATGATGCTTCTGTGGTAATGATCGACAATGCGGGAACAGTTACAAATAATGGTACCACACAGGTTTATAAAACTACATCGCCATACAACCGATATGATTACACTTATTGGTCATCCCCGGTAACAAGTACAACGATAGGAGCGCCGTTTTCCACATGGCGGACTGATTATGCTTTTCATTTTAACACAGCTAATTATGCTGATGTAGTTGCTCCTTTTGATGGATTTGACGACAATAGCAATGCGTGGCAAAACGTAACGACAGCGACCGTCATGGTTCCCGCGAAAGGATATGCTATTATGGCGCCTTCAACGGGAACTTTTCCGGCTACCACTACCGTAAATTTTTCAGGAACCCTCAATAATGGCATCATAAGCATTCCTTTATCAATGAGTGGAAATGGCGCGAGCAATACCGATGATTTCAACCTGATCGGTAATCCTTACCCTTCTTCAATATTTGCAAATGATTTTATCAATGCCAATACGAATTTTGCCGGAACCCTATATTTATGGACACACCGTACGCAAGTTTCAGGAAGTAATCCAGGGCCTGATGTGAGCAACTTTATTACTGCCGATTACGCCATGTACAACCTTAGTGGAGGTACTTCAAGCGGGACCGGAAGCCCTGTTCCTACCGGATTTGTAGCATCTGGGCAAGCATTTTTTATAGAAGCGCAGAACGCCACAAGTGTGGTTTTCAACAATTCCATGCGGAACAAAGGTTACATCAACAATAATTTCTATCGGGTGAATGCGGAATCCAAAACCACACCTCAGGACAGGCTATGGCTTAATATCGAAAATGAAGCAGGTCTTTTCAGTCAGCAGTTGGTGGGTTATTTTGAAAACGCAACTTCAGGATTTGATCGGGGTTATGACGGGATTGTGAATCCGACATCAAATACTGTCAGTTTTTATTCGCTGATAGGAGAAGACCATTATCGCATTCAGGGCCGCCAGCCTTTCAGTACCGATGATTTGGTTCCGTTAGGATATTCTTCTGCAATTGCAGGGTCATTTACTGTTCGGATTGATACGGCTGAAGGGCAGTTTGACGATGATGCGACTGATGTTTTCCTTCAGGATAAAGTCTTGAATATTATTCACGATCTAAAGCAGGGCCCTTATGTATTTACAACAACAGCCGGAGTCTTTAATGATCGTTTTACATTAAGATACACCAATGAATCACTGGCCAATCCTGACAGTGTATTGCCTGATAATAGTATCGTAGCGTATGGAAACAATGGAAACATTGTAGTTAAATCAGCTACACTGAATATTCGGGAAGTAAAGGTATATGACCTATCTGGTCGCTTGGTTTTCAGCAAATCAGGACTAGACTCACGCGAGGCTGTTTTCCAAGATGCCGTACCTTATAATCAGGGGTTGATTATCAGGATATTAACAGAGACAGGCATTATTGTAAGTAAAAAGATAATTAACTAGCAAACAGCTATTTAAGCTTTTTCCAATCCTGCTGTTTGTCGACGATTTAGGCTTTTCATCGATAAGGTAACTGTCTGTAAATCTTAAATTTGTATGTTTACCAGTTCAATTTTTGCACTGGTTTAATCCAGTTAAACAGTGCGTAAACCAAGTCTATTTATGAAAAGAATACTACTTGCCATAGTGATCTTTGTAGCCAGTTACAGTAACTTATTCGCACAGGTTTCATTAACAAATGCAGCCCCAACTGCTACAATAAATTTTTCTGCCTCAATGCAATCCACAGTGGGATACGGTGCTTTTGTTGGCACGGGTTTTTCCCCTACTGCTGTTACAGGTCGACTCAATTCTGCTGCCTGGGAAACAAAAGGCTGGCAAAATGGAGACCTCCTTTTTGGGGCATCGATGGTGAATCCGGCGCATGCACGTGGCGCTGTTGCCGGTGCTGCAATTACTGAAGGAATTTACGCTTATACTGATGCGCCTGCTTCTGTAGCCAATCCTGCTTTGATGTTTCAGCCTGGTCCCGGTGATTTTGCACCTGGAACAATTGCTTTAAAAATTAAAAATAACGGAACCGCCAACATGACACAACTGGAGGTTTCATACAACATCTATGTCAGGAATGATGAGGACATGTCGAGTAGCTTTAATTTTTCACATTCTCCCGATAATGTTGTTTATGAGTCTGAGCCAACAATGGATTATAATTCTCCGGAGGTTCAGGATGCTTTTCAGTGGACGTTGGTAGATATTGCGCCATCGCGTCATTTCATTGTAACAGGAATTAATGTTCCTCCCGGCGGGTTTTATTATGTGCGTTGGAGCTGTGAAGATGTCAGCGGCACGGGAAACCGTGATGAATTCGGACTGGATGATATTGTACTGACGGGTACTTATGGTCCGCCCGCGCCTGAAATAAATGTCACAGGAAATAGTGTTACCATTCTTAACAACGACATGTCGCCAACCGTTTCGGATGGAACTATTTTCGCAAATACATTTACCGGTGGCAGTGCCTCCCTAACCACTTATAATATCCAGAATATCGGCAGTGCCTCCCTTACTGTCAGCAGTATCACGATTACAGGTGCTAACCCATCAGATTTTACAATTCAGGGAACGGCTCCCACGGGAGTGATTCCAGGGGTTACCTCTGTAATCAGTGCCGGCCTGCTAACAATTAAATTCTCGCCTTCCGCGCCGGGTATACGCTCTGCAATTATTAATATTTCCAATAATGACTCAAACGAAGGTACCTACTCATTCAAAGTACAGGGTCTGGGAGTAGTTCCACAGCCGGATATAGAAGTTTTGGGGAATACATCACCCAATCTTAGTCCGATACTCACTTCGACTGCAATGATTCCAAGTACATTCAACTGTACATTGTTCGATCCTCAAATCATTGGTGGTGCAGGCCAAGTAAAAGATTACAAGATCAGGAACACAGGAACAGCCGCCAATCTTCTTCTCACTGCACCGAGTCCGTATATTATTATAAGCGGTGTCAATCCAACCGACTTTACCGTTGTAACGGTGCCGACAACGAACTCTATAAATCCTGGGTTCTTCAAAACGTTTTCAATTAAATTCAACCCTACTGCTGCCGGAATCAGATCGGCACTGATAACTATCCCGAATAATGATGTTATTGCCGATGTGTTCGGTAATCCGGAAGGAAACTTTACTTTCTTGGTACAGGGAACTGGTGTTGCCCCGGAAATGGACATTACCGGTAATTCGCAACCCATCGTCAGCGGAAGCACGACTGCTACATATGCCAACCATACTTATTTTGATAATCTTGATATTGCTTCCGGAACTTTAGACAGAACCTACACTATTCAAAATACAGGTTCTATGTCGCTTACCGTAGGTGCGCTCAATATTACAGGTTCTTCTGATTTTACGCTTTTAACACCACCGGCTGCTTCGGTTGCGGCAAGCGGTTCCACAACGTTCGTAATTCGGTTTAACCCTTCTTCCCCAGGCAGTAAGTCGGCCACAGTAAGCATTGTCAATAATGACAGCAACGAAAATCCATATACATTTGTCGTTGCCGGTTATGGCCTGGATTATACACCTTGTTCCTTTGGAGCAGTAGAAACTATCGGCATTCAGGATTTCGAAGCTGCACCTGCCGCACCAGTGTGGAGCAATACAACCAGCGGCACGGTTTCCGTAACCAATACGCTCGGCTATGGACTTACAGGTGATGGCGGTCTTTCACAGGGTTATCTGGGTGCCAAAAACCTTAGGGTTTCCAACAGTACTGCAACGGTGACAATGGCCAATGTAAATACACTTCAGTATAATGACATTGAGCTGAATCTGCGATTGGGTTCTATGTCTGTAAATGGTACCGAAGGGAATGACCTCACAGATAAGGTTGTCATTTCTGTCAGCACCAACGGCGGAACAACATGGTCCAACGAAATGGAAATTAAAGGAAATACTGATGCCAAATGGACATTTATATCCGGGTCGGGAATTGCCGCTACTACATACGATGGGAATAATGCTCCGGCAGTATTTAATCCCGCTGCAGGCGGATACGTTACTTTAGACGGCTACAGTACCGTTTCACTGATGAATTTGCCGAAGGCCGCTAATTTGGCCATTCGACTGACTATAAATAACAATAATGCGAATGAAATCTGGACGATAGATAATATCGCATTATTTGGAAGAAAAGAAATTTTTACAACATGGAATGGGTCTGGATGGACTAATGGTCCGCCGACATCTACAGTGAAGGCTGTCATAGATGGAAATTACGATACCAATACCCACGGAAGTGTCCAGGCATGCAAATGTGAAATTAAAGCCGGACGAAATGTGGTTATTCAACCAAATAACTATTTCAGGATTGAAAGTGATTTAGACAACCTCGGCACGATTACTATTGAGAATAGCGGAAGCCTGGTTCAAAAGAATGACTTTGCAATTAATGGCGGAATCATCAACGTCAAGCGGCATACGACTCCGGTGACTAAATACGATTATACTTATTGGTCATCACCTATTATCGGGCAAAGTCTTTTTAACCTGTCTCCATTAACTCCTGTAGATAAATATTTCCAGTTCAATCCGGCAATGAGCAACTGGCAGTCAGTTCCTCCGGCGACTATTATGCCGGCCGGGAAGGGATATATTGTAAGGTCCCCCGATTCATTCAGTACATCTTCGGCAAACCCTTTTATAGCAATCTTTTCTGGGGTTCCGAACAATGGTTTTATCCAAACACCAATTGCAGGGTCAAGTGCCTGGAATTTAATTGGCAATCCTTACCCGTCTGCGATCGATGCGGATCTTTTTCTTGGATTTGCCGATAATGTCGGAGTTGTGCAGGGAACGATTTATTTGTGGACTCATAATACGCCTATTGCCAATAACTCGTATACCACCGATGATTATGCTGTGTACAACCTTTCAGGCGGTGTTGGTACGGCGGCAGTGTCATCAGGCATAAACACAACGATCCCTACGGGACATATTGCTTCAGGCCAAGGGTTTTTTGTAGGAGGGATTTCAAATGGACAGGCTACTTTTAATAACAGTATGCGTATTACAGGGAACAACAGCGAATTTTTTCGGATTGCTGATAATACAAGTCCGGCCTCAACAGTATCACATTTAGAAAAGCATAGAATTTGGCTGGATCTGACAAACAGTCAAGGTGCATATAAGCAAACGCTGATCGGATATATTGAAGGTGCAACCAATAATCGTGACCGCAGCTTTGATGGCAGCACACTGAACGGCGGAAACACAATATCCTTGTATTCGATTCTGGATAATGAGCCACTTGCCATTCAGGGAAGGGCGTTGCCTTTCGATATTAATGACAAAGTAAAAATCGGATACAGCAGTAGTTTCGACGGAACATTTGATATTTCGATTGAAAAAGTGGATGGCCTCATGGAAACCCAGGATATATATCTGGAAGATAAATTATTGAATTTAATTCATAACCTTAAAACGGCTCCCTATTCTTTCTCAACTCTGTCAGGTGTTTTCGATGATCGTTTTGAACTGCGTTACACCACTGAAGCGCTTGCAGTAAATGATCTTTCAGGCGCAGGTCATCTTCTTGTTGCTGTTAAGGACCAAAGAATCAACATTCTTTCAGAATCAGAAATGATCGATGATGTCATTATATATGACTTGCTTGGCAGGATAATTTATAAGAAATATTCCATCAATGACAATACGGTAACCATTAGTGATGTCGTTGCAAATCACCAGGCGCTAATTGTGAAGGTGCGTTTGGCAGACGGAACAGCCGTTAACCGAAAAATTGTCTATTAATTAAAATGTATATAGAAAAAAATCCCGCTGCTATAGCGGGATTTTTTATTTACCTTTTCCAGATGCTTCAAGGTTGCGCTCAATTGTATGGTCCGGTCTGCTCCATTTTGGTTTTTCCCCAAAAGCAACAAATTGCGAATCTTCCGCTTCTACAGTCGCAGGCTGTGATACTTTTATAAAAGGTTTTTGGGGTTTTAATCCCAACATTTCAAACATTTTCATGTCTTCGTTTACATCCGGGTTCGGAGTCGTGAGAAGCTTGTCGCCTGCAAAAATAGAGTTTGCCCCTGCGAGAAAACACAATGCCTGGCCTTCGCGGCTCATATTCATCCGTCCTGCCGAAAGCCGTACCTGCGTTTCAGGCATTACGATCCGGGTAGTCGCAACCATACGGATCATCTCCCAGATTTCTACGGGTTTTTCTTCCTCCAGCGGCGTACCTTCCACGGCAACTAAAGCGTTGATAGGTACTGATTCGGGCTGAGGGTTTAAAGTTGCCAGTGCTACAAGCATGCCTGCGCGGTCTGCAATTGTTTCGCCCATGCCGATTATTCCTCCGCTACAAACGGTAACATTTGTCTTTCTAACATTGTTGATGGTCTGAAGCCGGTCTTCAAATCCCCGGGTCGATATGATTTCTTTATAATATTCTTCAGAAGTATCAAGATTGTGGTTGTAAGCATAGAGGCCGGCTTCCGCAAGACGATGCGCTTGGTTCTCAGTAAGCATTCCCAGTGTACAGCAAACTTCCATGTCGAGTTTATTGATCGTCCTGACCATTTCCAGTACCTGATCGAATTCAGGGCCGTCTTTTACATTCCGCCACGCCGCGCCCATGCATACGCGTGATGATCCGCCGGCTTTAGCACGAAGAGCCTGCGCTTTCACCTGCTGCACCGACATCAGGTCGTTGCCTTCAAGATTTGTATGATAACGTGCGGCTTGCGGACAATAACCACAATCTTCAGGACAGCCTCCTGTTTTTATGGAAAGAAGCGTAGAAACCTGTACTACATTAGGATCATGATTTATTCGGTGAACTGTCGCCGCCTCAAAAATCAGGTCCATCATAGGTTTGTTGTACAGCGCGATGATTTCATCCTTTGTCCAGTTGTGTTTGATGGTATTCATATTGGGATTAGTTTGGTTCAAAAGTATGTAATTCCATAAGAAGTTGAAAGTTTCTTAGCCTAAAGTTCCGTAGTATAAGAGGCATAAAAAAGCCCGAACAGGAGTTCAGGCTTTTTCGAAGTAAGATGAATTAATTTAGTCGACTTCGTTGATTACTTCAACCTTGTCTTTCCAGTATTGCATCAGACAGAAAGAAACCGCAAGGGATGCAGCAGTGGATTCAAAGAGCAAACCAATACAATATTGTTCGATGGTCATGTCTCCGCCTCCAAAAATAAAGCTGTCAGCAAGGTTCTTCAGGTAAGATTCCCCTCCGTTCAACTGGATGTAAGTAAGCAAACAGGCGATGCTTAGAATAGCGCCAAACATCGAAGTGATGATCGCAGATATTAAATTTGTAAAATATCCCCTGATACCGTCGGCTTGATTTTGCTTAATAGTGCGGTTCACACCGTATATCACAATGAAGGCATTAAGAATCCTCAGATAAAATTCGTCCGACAGCCCGGTTATTTCCAACAGCAGGAAGTAGATTCCGATGCCGATGAAGATGAAGAAGCCATTAATCAATTCGCGTTTAAATTTCATGATGTTGGGTTTTGGTTATAGCTATTGCAGGTAACTGAAACAGGTACATCATAAATTTACAAATAAATGAGGAGTAAAACGGCTTTTAATAAAAATTTAATACCGATCAGGAGGCGGTGATGTAAGCCAATGAAGCGTCTTTATCCTTTATTAACTGCTCTTTGAGATGCGCAACGGAAGGGAAATGTTGCTCATCACGAAGACGGTGTAAAACCGAAATCCTGATAGCCTTATCATACAAGTCACTGTCAAAATCAAAGAAATGGACTTCTACAGATTGTTCATTTCCCCCAACAGTTGGCCGGGTGCCGATATTCATCATTCCTGAAATCGCGTCACCTTCAATTTCGGCATCTACTACATATACGCCATTTTTCGGAAGGAGTTTATATGCTTCATTAATCTGGATGTTAGCAGTTGGGAAGCCGATACTTCTTCCCAGTTGCTTTCCGGCAACGACGGTACCGGTCAAAATATAATTATAATCAAGAAAACGGTTTGCGATTGCGAGATTGCCTTCCGCGATGGCATTGCGGATTTTTGTCGAACTCACGGAAATGTCATTGATTTCCTCAACAGGGATCTGTTCAACATGAAAGCCATACTTCTGTCCGAAAGCGACCAGGTCATTTATGTCGGCCGCCCGGTTTCGCCCAAAACGGTGATCATGGCCGATGATGATTTTATGTATTTTAAATTTTTCGACAAGAACTTCCCGAACAAAATCTTCAGCTTCCAACTTTGAAAAATTCTGATCGAAAGGATGGATGATAAGAGAATCAAGCCCGGTTTGATCTAGGAGAAAATTCTTTTCGTCAGGTGTATTGAGGAGTTTTATAGAATCACCTGGCTGAAGTACCATTCGCGGATGCGGGAAAAATGTAAGAATCAGGCTTTCGCAGTCTTCAGATGCCGCATTGTCTGTAACACGACGGATAATTTTTCTGTGGCCAATATGTACGCCGTCAAAAGTACCGATTGTAACCACTGATGGTCGCTCTGAGTGATATTCAGATATGGAATTGAAAGTTTTCAAGACTTTTTTAGCAAAGGTACAAGGAATAATCTTTTACAGAAAGTAACTTTAACAAAGTAACGCGCCATAAAAATTGGGTGTCATAATCGATAATTAAAAAAATAGGCTATTTTTGTTATTCTTAATATTTATTTAAAATGAAAAAAGTAGTACTATTATTAACGCTGGCGCTCACCTTCGGTGTAGCGACAGCTCAGAAAGGGTCGGCTTGGTCAAAGACAGGACAGGAGAAGGTAGCAGGACGCGAGACTGTCAAGCAAGGTCCTTATTCTGAAAACCAACAGCTTTTTCAGTTCGACGAAACCGCTTTCAGGCAGTCGCTCTTAAATGTTGCCGAGCGTTCTTCGGGACAAAATGGAATTGAAATTATGCTGCCGGTAGCTGCGGGAGGATTCGAGAAATTTACAGTTTGGGAGACCTCGAACTTTGCTCCGGGTCTTCGCGCACAATTTCCTGAAATTAAATCATATGTAGGTAAAGGTGTGACTGACCGCACTGCTTATCTTGCATTCAGCCTTTCTCCATCAGGAGTACAGACAATGATTTTGAGAGGAGATAAAGGTTCCGAATTTATCGAACCATACACGACAGACAATTCAGTTTACGTGCTTTTTGATTCAAGAACACGTACTAAAGGAAGCCTTCCTTTTACATGCCATACCGATGACGTGGCGCTGAACCAGGAACTTCTTACCAGTGTTTCCGCAAAAGCCAATAACCAAGTGTTTAAAACTTTTAGGTTGGCACTGTCATGTACAGGTGAATATGGTGCGTATTTCGGCGGAACTGTCACAGGTGCACTTGCTGCAATGAATGCAACAATGACAAGGGTTAATGGAGTGTTTGACAAAGACATGGCCTTGAAGCTTGAAATGATTGAAAACAATAATATGGTTGTATATACCAATGCCGCCACAGATCCATACTCTGCGGCTCCTGCAGGAACCAGTGGTGCATGGAATACCGAATTGCAGAGTAACCTTAACACAGTAATCGGAAGTGCAAACTATGATATCGGTCACCTATTCGGAGCTTCCGGAGGCGGAGGTAATGCAGGATGCATCGGATGTGTTTGTGCTGCCGGAAAAGGAAGCGGATATACTTCCCCTGCGGATGGAATCCCGATGGGAGACAATTTCGATATTGATTACGTTGTGCATGAGATGGGACACCAACTCGGGGCAAACCACACTTTCTCTCACGCAGTGGAAGGCTCAGGCGTAAACATTGAGCCAGGTAGCGGTTCTACCATAATGGGGTATGCCGGTATTACATCTTATGACGTACAAAGTCACTCTGATGCCTATTTTGCATACAGGAGTATTCTTCAGGTTCAGACAAATTTGGCATTGCCTGCGCATTCATGTTCAGTAAATGTGCCTCTGTCGAACAACCCGCCAACGATAAACGCTGGTGCGGATTATACTATTCCTAAAGGTACGGCTTTCGTACTTAGAGGTAGCGGTACAGATCCAAACGGTGATGCCATTACATATAACTGGGAACAAAACGACAATGCTACAAATGCTGTTACGGGAGCAAACAGCGTTGCATCA
The DNA here is from genome assembly GCA_036399795.1 of Flavobacterium sp. Classification (GTDB taxonomy): domain Bacteria; phylum Bacteroidota; class Bacteroidia; order Flavobacteriales; family Flavobacteriaceae; genus Flavobacterium. Next base: position 203,345 of record DASWML010000024.1, on the reverse strand, counting down.
CCTACTAAAACTGTTGGCCCTAACTTCAGGTCGGTTATGCCGGGTACTTCTCCAGACCGATATATGCCTACAAGTAATTTAGTGCTTAACGGGGTGTTAAGCAGTACATGGGAATCTGTTTCTACTGTAGGAAGGACATTGAATTTTACTCTTACAGGGAGAGATAACGTACCAGGTGCAGGTCAGACAAATACTGATGCAATGGTAGTAACTGTTAGTCCGCTAGCCGGGCCTTTTGCATTGACATCACAAAATACCAGCGGTATCAGTTGGACGCAGGGAGCGTCACAAGCAATTACATGGAGCGTTAACAATACCAGTGTACTTACAGGATCTGCCAATGTAAATATCAAACTTTCTACAGACGGTGGTGTTACATGGCCAATTACATTAGCCGCTAACACTCCTAATGATGGAAATGAGACCATTACTGTTCCTAACGTTGCAGCAGTAAATTGCAGGATTATGATTGAGCCTACTGGCAATATCTTTTATGCTGTGAATTCACAATCTTTTGCAATTGGGTATATTATTACAAATACATGTAATACTTACACCAATACAACGGCGATGCCTGTTCCTGATGGAGTAGGTGCAAACCTGCCAGGAGCTACCGTTGCTTCAACAATCAATGTTCCTGAAAATAATAACATCACTGATGTAAATGTAACCGTTAACGGAGTACATACATATTTCTGGGACATGATCGTAACGCTTAACCATCCTGATGGTACTCCTGCGCGACTTCTAAACAGAAACTGCAACCAGGTATCAACCGGCTTTAATGTTACTTTCAATGATGGCTCGCCGGCACTTGCCTGTGCAGCGGCACTTAACGGAACATTTGCTCCTAACCAGCCGCTTTCTGCATTCAACAACAAACCGTCTAATGGTAACTGGACATTGACTGCTAATGACAACTATAACGGAGATACAGGAACAATCAATTCATGGTCGATGGTAATCTGTTCACAAACTGCGACTCTTGCCAATCATGAAGTAGGTCTTGCCGAGTTTGCCGTATATCCGAACCCGAACAGTGGTAACTTCAATATCCAGTTCAACAGTACTTCAACAACTGGGGTAAAGGTTTTTGTCCACGATATGAGAGGTCGCGCAATTTTTGAAAACAGTTATGCTGCTGCCGCTGCCTTTAATGAAAATATCCAGCTTCACAATGCACAGTCAGGCATTTACCTGCTTACTGTAACTGATGGAGAAAGGAAAGAAGTCAAGAAAATTGTTATTCAATAACAATTGATTAATATGAGAAAAGCGGCTAAGGCCGCTTTTTTTATTTCCCGTTGAAGGTACTCATCGTAAGGTCAAGACCCGCGGTTCCGAAAGAACGAATGACTTCACAAGCCACATCCAACCGCTCCGGCAAAACCGTCTTTTCCGCATCAGTCCATTCGCCAAGCACATAATTTACCTGATGACCCTTTTTGAATTCATCGCTGATACCAAATCTGAAACGAGGATATACTGGAGTATTTAATGTTTCCTGAATACTTTTAAGCCCATTGTGGCCGCCATCTGATCCTTTAGGCTTAATCCTTATCGTGCCAAATGCCAAATTAAGATCGTCAGTGATGACCAGAATATTCTCAAGAGGAATGTTTTCTTTTTCTATCCAATATTTTAAAGCTTTCCCGCTGAGGTTCATGTATGTATTTGGCTTAAGAAGAAAAAATAATCTGCCTTTAAACTTATATTCTGTCAGGTTCCCAAATTTTCCACTATTAAAAGTGAGTCCTTCTTTGGCGGCAAAACGATCCAATATTTTAAATCCTATGTTGTGTCGGGTGTTTTCGTATTCAACCCCGATATTTCCAAGTCCGGCAATTAAAAATTTTTTCATAGCTAAGGACATCCTCTTTTTTTGATAAAATATGGAGTCAATTTTCATCTGCAAAACTACAGTTTTCCTCTTATATTATATAAAAAACAATTAAAGAAGCCCATAAGTTCCAAAGCTTCAAAAAATTAACTTTCCAATTGAAATAATTTTTTGTAGATTTGGCTCCTATTTTTCTAACTTAAATTTATATGAAAAAGACTTTACTTTCAATTTTATTCCTCTGTGGCGTTAGCGCTTTCGCTCAAAGAGGATGTCTTACCGATCAGAAAATGGCTGAACTGAAAGCCAATGATCCGGCGTTTGCAATACACCATGAGGAAATTATGGAGTATATCCGCAACCCGCACAATCACGTAAACCGTTCGGGTGATTCAAATTCACCTTCAGTGGTGGTGACCATCCCTGTTGTTTTCCACGTGCTTTACAAAAATGCAGGTCAGAACATCAGTGATGCGCAAATCAATTCACAGCTTGCCATCCTCAACAACGATTTCAGAAAACTGAATACTGATTTCAGTACGGTTGTGCCTGCAGCTTTCCAAAGCTTCGGAGCTGACCTTGAAATTACATTCTGTATGGCTACACAAACACCTTCTGGAGCTGCTACTACCGGAATTACCAGAAAACAAGTGCCGCTGTCTTTTATTTTTGAAGATAATTATTACCAGACTGCCGGTGAGCCTGCCTGGAATCCTACCAAATATTTGAACGTATGGATTGGAAGGTTCTCAGATTCGTCGTTGCTTGGTTTTGCCTACCTGCCTTCATCTGCAGGCGCTCCGTTTGACGGACTTTGCATAGGTGACCAATATTTCGGAAATACCGGAACTGCAACCTATCCGTTCAATAAAGGAAGAACCGCTACTCATGAAATCGGACACTATTTTGGACTTGATCATCCTTGGGGAAGCAATTGTGCAAATAACGATGGTGTGGCTGATACTCCAGCAACAAATGGCCCGTATTTCGGATGCCCGTCTTTCCCAAATAATGCCAACGCATGTACAACATCTACAAATGGATCGATGTTCATGAACTATATGGATTATGTTGATGATGCTTGTATGGCTTTCTTTACGAATGGACAAAAAGCCATCACGCAGGCTACTCTTGCAGGCCCGCGCGCAAGTTTGTTGACATCAAGCGGATGTGCTGCTTTAGGATTGAATGAAAATGAGGCAATCAGTGCAATAGCAGTTTATCCAAATCCGGTATCACAATATTTCATGATCACTTCGCCACATGTTAATGTTGACAAGGTTGAAATTTTTAATACCAATGGACAGCTTGTAAAAACACAAAAGCTTGAAGATGTAAACAACAGGATTTCGGTTGATGAATTTGAATCGGGTGTTTACTACCTGAGGATTTACAGCGAAGGAAACTTCCTTAAATCTGACAAGATCATTAAGAAGTAATAATCTTAGTAAGAAAAAAACGCCCGGATATTGTCCGGGCTTTTTTTTGCTTTTGCAATTTTGCTGCTCTTGAATAGCAAGTAAATGTTTGGGCCTTTGCAGTGAGGAGCTTTGTGCCCGGAGCGTCAAATAATAATTGCGCCGTTCCTTTTTGTGCCGGGTCGGCTGGATGTACCATTGCGAATATGAAAAAAGAAAAGCTGTCATTTCTGACAGCCTTTCGTTAAAGTACCCGGAGCCGGGCTAAACTAAAAGTTTGCGCCCGTTCCTTCTTGTACCCGGAGCCGGGCTCGAACCGGCACGGTTTCCCACAGGTGTTTGAGACCAGCGCGTCTACCAATTCCGCCATCCGGGCTAGCAGTGCAAATGTAAAAAATATTATTTCCATCAGATAGAAATTTACTTAAAAATATACTTTACCCATTGGATTAAATTCCTAAATTTGCACCTCGCTAACGCGGCACACAACTAACTAACTACATCCGAGGCGTTTAAAATAAAGTTTTGAGCACATGACAAAGCGAATTGTATACGCAGCGGAATAAAAACAAAACAAAATGCCACACGTGGAACCGGAAGCAAAGATATTTGCTTGTTCTCAAAGTGTATATCTTGCTGAAAAAATAGCGCAAATCTATGGAACTCAGCTTGGTAAAGTTACGTTCTCAAAATATAGTGATGGGGAATTTCAGCCATCATACGAGGAATCAATCCGCGGATTAAGGGTTTTTATCGTTTGTTCGACATTTCCGAGCGCCGATAACCTGATGGAACTGCTGCTGATGATCGATGCAGCAAAACGCGCGTCGGCAAGGCATATCACCGCAGTCATCCCTTATTTCGGATGGGCGCGCCAGGACAGGAAAGATAAGCCTCGTGTTCCGATTGGAGCCAAGCTTGTAGCAAACCTTCTCGATGCGGCCGGGGCGACAAGGATCATGACAATGGATCTTCATGCCGATCAAATCCAGGGGTTTTTCGAAAAGCCGGTTGACCATTTGTTCGCATCGACTATCTTTTTGCCTTATGTGCGAAGCCTGAACCTTGAGAACCTGACAATCGCATCTCCGGATATGGGCGGATCGAAAAGGGCTTATGCCTATTCCAAATTCCTTGAATCCGATGTGGTGATCTGCTACAAACAGAGAAAAGCGGCGAATGTCGTAGGAACGATGGAACTCATCGGAGAAGTCAAAGGACGGAATGTAATTCTCGTAGACGACATGATCGACACCGGAGGAACACTCGCAAAGGCAGCCGACCTGATGATCGAAAAAGGCGCATTGAGCGTCCGTGCGATTTGTACGCATGCGATCCTTTCGGGCGAGGCTTACGAGAAAATCGAGAATTCGCAGTTAAGCGAACTGATTGTTACAGATTCGATTCCGCTGAAGAAGGAATCAAATAAAATACGCGTAGTAAGCTGCGCGCCGTTGTTCGCAGAAGTCATGCACATGGTTCAGCATAACAAGTCGATCAGCGGGAAATTCCTTATGTAGACGAATTTAAAAGTCTAAAGTTGTAAAGTCAGCTTCATCGTTAGGATCAACAATGGGTCGGCGTTGGATTTGAAATTAAAAGGAGGACAGCCAGTGGGTCAGGTATTTGCACCCAAACCAAAAGAAGAATTTTTTATTAACTATATTTTTTTTACAATGAAATCGATTACGATTAAAGGATCAGAAAGAGAAAGCGTGGGCAAAGTTGCGACTAAAGCCTTGCGTAATGCTGGATTGGTTCCTTGCGTGTTATACGGAGGAAAGCAACCAGTTCATTTCTCAGCAGAAGAAATGGCATTTAAAAACTTGGTTTACACTCCAAACGCGCACACTGTTGTGATCGATTTAGGAACTGCAACCCACGAAGCGGTACTTCAGGACATCCAGTTCGACCCGGTATCCGACAAAATTCTCCACATCGACTTCTATCAGTTGTTCGAAGACAAGGAAATTACTATCGAGGTTCCGGTAAAAGTAACAGGAACATCTCCGGGCGTACTTGGTGGTGGTAACCTCGTACTTAACACGCGCAAACTTAAAGTGAAAGCGCTTCCGAAAAACCTTCCGGATTATGTGGAAGCTAACATTTCAGAACTTGAAATGGGCAACAAGCTTTATGTAACCAAGCTGGGTGAGCCAAACTACAAGCTGCTTCACGCAGAAAACACTGTTGTTGCCCAGGTGAGAATCTCACGTGCTGCGATGAAAGCTGCCCAGGAAGCTGCAAAAGCTGCCAAAACACCTGCAAAAGGCGGAAAGAAAAAGTAATCACTTTTTTGATATTGAAAAGCATCCTTCGGGGTGCTTTTTTTTGCTCCGTCAGTTCGGCTTTTGGGAGCTGTTTCCCGCTGTACGCTATATCTTTTGCTGCGTTGCACTCCGCAAAAGGATACCGCTGCCATCGGGGCTAGGGCCGATGCCAAAAACAGCAGCTTTATTCTTACTTTGGAATTCACCCAAAAAAAAATCCGCAGCTCTCGCCACGGATCGTATTTTAAGGTTCCGGTTTTTAATTTCTTCGGCCCATGTAAATCATAACGTAGTACAATAAGGTTCCCAATGAACCGATGGCTGCAACCACATAGGTACGGGCAGCCCATTTCAGGGCATCGGTCGCGCCGGCATGCTCTTCGCGTGTCAGCATCCTTTTATTATCAAGCCAGGCCAATGCACGATTGCTCGCGTTGTACTCGACCGGCAAAGTGATAAATGAAAACAAAGTAGTGAGTCCGAAAATAACAATCCCGATCAACAAAAGATGAGGAAAAGTATTCACAAGCAGGATTCCCGCAAGCAAAATCCATTGAACAAAATTTGACGCAACCGAAACAACCGGAACCAGCGTTGACCGCATCTGCAGCCAGCTATAAGCGGTCGCATGCTGTACCGCGTGGCCACATTCGTGCGCCGCAACAGCAGCCGCGGCAGCGTTTCGTTGGTTGTAAACCGCTTCACTGAGGTTAACGGTACGATCGGCCGGATTGTAATGATCGGTTAATCTTCCGGGTGTTGAAATCACGCGTACATTGCGGATTCCGTGATCGGCAAGCATTTTCTCGGCAATCTCGGCACCGCTCATATTATTCTGCAGGTGCAGTTTCGAATACTTGTCGAATTTGCTTTGAAGCCTGGCGCTAACAGCCCAGCTCAACAGCATGATGGCAATGATGATTATAAACATTTTGTTTTATTTTTTTGCGGCTTTTCAGCAAAATTCAAACCGAAAAGCAAATTGTCAGGATTAAAGAAAAAATGGCAGTTTCTAAACCAGCAGCGCTTCTATGAAGGCTTCAGGCTCGTCAGGTGAAATTACGATTTTTTTCCCGTCTGACAAAGTCAGCAGCACAACGCGGTCAGTGCGAGTAAGGTACCACGTCATGGTATTGAACATCGAATTGTAAAATTGCCCGTAGTATCCAAACAATCCGCCAACGCCAAAAGTACGCAGCGCGCGGGTGACGGTTTTCGGCTCGGGAAGTTGTGCTGAAACAATCATATCCCGCAAAATAACAACATTCAGAGCAGGACGTTTTACAATGAGTTTCTCGTTTTCAATGATGTAACCAGCCGGATGCAATCCATACGAAATACCATAAACAATAAATAGGAAAAGCGATATGACAATGTGAAATCCTCCATCGTCATGGTTCAGCAACGGGACAAAAATAATGCTAAGGAACAGAACAGTTATTGCGCCGGTAACTGCTCTGGCAGTATTATCAAGCGACGCTTTAAAGTTCATTATCCTACGATGTTTATGATTTTTCCCGGTACTACAATGACTTTATTCGGTGTCCGGCCTTCAAGTTGCTTGATCGTCCGTTCGTCCTTCAAAGCAATTTCTTCGATTTGTTCCTTGGAAAGATCCAGCGGAAGCTCAATCGTAAACTTTGTTTTTCCGTTGAAGGAAACCGGATATTCCTTGCTGCTTTCCACCAGATGTTCCGCAATAAATTTCGGGAACGGAACAGTGGAAATACTGCCTTCATGCCCAAGCCTGTGCCATAATTCCTCAGCGATATGCGGCGCATAAGGCGAAATCAATATTGCCAGTGGCTCAAGGATGCTGCGCTCATGGCAGTTCATTGCCGTAAGTTCGTTTACACAGATCATAAACTGGCTTACCGAAGTATTGAACGAAAACGCCTCAATGTCGTCCTGGACTTTTTTAATTGTTTTATGAAGTGTTTTGAGCGCTTCCTTACTTGCCGGATTTGCTGTCACCACCAAACCATGATCATCAAAATACAAACGCCACAATTTTTTCAGGAAGCCGAAAACACCTGTTATTCCGGCAGTATTCCATGGTTTTGCCTGTTCAAGCGGCCCAAGGAACATTTCGTAAAGACGCAAAGTATCGGCGCCATATTCATTACAGATGTCATCCGGATTGACGACATTGTATTTGGACTTCGACATTTTCTCCACTTCGCGGGAGACGATGAATTTGCCATTATCTTCGGTGATGAATTCGGCTTCGGCAAAATCCGGACGCCACTTCTTAAAGGCTTCTATATCCAGTTCGTCAGAGGTATTCACAAGGTAAACATCTGCGTGAATCGGCTGAATTTTCTGTGCCTTCGCTTTTGATTTGGTGATAAATACATTCGTTCCTTCGAGCCTGTAAACAAACGCACTCATCCCCAAAATCATCCCCTGATTGATCAGTTTCTTGAACGGCTCTTCAGCATTTACGAGTCCGCGATCCTTTAAAAACTTATTCCAAAAACGCGAATACAGCAAATGTCCCGTCGCATGCTCGCTTCCGCCGATATACAAATCAACATTCTGCCAATAAGCCTCTGCATCTTTCGAAACAAATTCGTTTTCATTGTGCGCATCCATGTACCGAAGCCAGTACCATGAGCTTCCTGCCCAGCCTGGCATGGTATTCAACTCAAGCGGAAATACGGTTTGATGATCGATTTTGTCATTGCCGACGACTTTATTTTCCGTTATCGACCAAGCCCATTCCTTTGAATTTCCAAGTGGCGGCTGCCCATCTTCCGTAGGCAGATATTTCTCCACATCCGGCAAACGCACCGGAAGATGCTGCGCGTCGATCATCTGCGGAAGCCCGTTTACGTAATAAACCGGGAACGGCTCGCCCCAATATCTTTGGCGTGAAAACACGGCGTCGCGAAGGCGGTAGTTGGTTTTGCCTTTGCCCATGTTGATATCTTCAAGTTCGGAAATGGCTTTTTCGGTGGCCGACATATAGTCCATCCCGTTCAGGAAGTCGGAATTCTTCAGGACGAAGTTTTCTTTCGAAGTATACGCTTCTTCCGAAATATCAACTCCTTCAAATATATTCTCGATGTGGATGTTGAAATGCCTTGCAAAATCGTGATCCCGCTGATCGCCTGCAGGAACGGCCATGACGGCGCCGGTTCCGTAACCCGCTAAAACGTAATCGCCAATCCAGATCGGGACGGGCAATTGCGTAAACGGATGCAAGGCATAAGTTCCGGTGAACGCGCCGGAAATTGTTTTTACGTCGGCCATTCTTTCGCGTTCCGAGCGTTTTGCAGTCGCTTCAACATAACGTTCAACTTCCTCGCGCTGTTCGTCTTTTGTGATTTTTGCAACAAGCGGATGTTCGGGCGCAAGGGTTAAAAATGTCACGCCAAAAATCGTATCGGGGCGGGTTGTGAAAACCTCGATCTGCGGATCATCGGGATCGGCAACGGTTTCCTGTTCGTACCCGATAACCTGAAATCTTACTGAAGCGCCGACCGATTTCCCGATCCAGTTGCGCTGGCTTTCCTTTAACGATTCGGTCCAGTCGATGGTTTCCAGACCCTGAAGCAAACGTTCCGCGTAAGCAGAAATCCGCATACTCCATTGCGTCATTTTTTTGCGGATGACAGGATAGCCGCCGCGCTCAGAAACGCCGTTGACAATTTCGTCGTTTGCCAGAACGGTTCCCAAAGCGGGACACCAGTTGACTTCTGTCTCGGCAAGGTATGTCAGCCTGTATCTTAAAAGGATTTTCTCCTGTTCTTCTTTAGAATAATTTTTCCAATCTTCGGATGAGAATGCGCCAATATTATCATCTGAAACAGCGTGAACATCAGCATTGCCATGTTCTTCGAATTTCATGATCAGCGTACAGATGCTTTCGGCACTATCGGTGGTTTTGTTGTACCAGGAATTGAAAAGCTGGATGAAAATCCACTGTGTCCATTTATAGTAATTCGGATCGGAAGTGCGGACTTCCCGGCTCCAATCGAACGAAAAACCGATTTTATCCAATTGCTCGCGGTAACGCGCAATATTCTCGCGGGTTGTTTTGTCCGGATGCTGGCCGGTTTGGATTGCGTATTGTTCGGCAGGCAATCCGAAACTGTCGTAACCCTGCGGATGAAGGACATTAAAACCCTGATGCCGCTTGAAGCGCGCGACAATATCTGAAGCGATATAACCCAGCGGATGGCCAACGTGCAAACCGGCGCCTGATGGATACGGAAACATGTCAAGCACGTAATATTTGGGTTTGTCGGAATGATTGTCGGCTGCAAAAGTCTGGTTTTCGGCCCAGTATTTCTGCCAGCGGGATTCGATCTCGGTCGGGTGGTATTTCATTGATGGGATTCTGTTAGCTGCTAAAAATCCGGAAGTCCAGGTTTAGCCCCGATGGAAGCGGCATCCTTTTTTGCTTTCAGTGTGGCCGCAGCCTTGGCAGAAGCGAAAAAGATACAGCGAACAGCGGGACGGAAATCGCCTGAAAAGAGCGTGTTTGTGCTCCTGAAAACCGGTATCGGCGCAAATTTACGGTTACTCGCAGGAAAGACAAAACTTTGACGTTATAAACTGCGATAACCGATTTTCTTTATTATTTTTACGCCAAATTTCCCACCCGTATGTTATCTAAATTCGACCGGTTTCAGAAACGCAGGTTAATTTCCTCTTATTTTTCGGTTGTGCTGAGTATCTTCCTGGTGCTTTTCCTGCTGGGGATTTTGGGGCTTTTCGTGATCAATTCAAAGAAGCTTTCGGATGATTTTAAGGAAGAGATCGCGATGACAGTTTTTTTCAGGAACGAGGCGGCCGACTCAACGTTGACGGCCTTCGGTAACGAGCTGAAGACGGCCCGTTTTGCAAAAAGCTACAAATATGTTTCGAAAGAAGCGGCTGCGGCGGCGCATAAGGAAGTGATTGGCGAGGATTTTATGGAGTTTTTGGGGATGAACCCGCTTCAGAACTCGTATGACGTTTATCTGCGTGCGGATTATGTGGTGAATGACAGCATTGCGAAAATCGAAAGAAGATTGCGGACTAATGAAATGATTGCCGATATTGTTTACGACAAACAGTTGGTAACACTCGTGAACGACAACATACAAAGAATTTCGATGTACATTTTGATCGCCAGCGGATTTTTGGCCCTTGTGGCGGTTTTGCTGATCAACAGCTCGATGCGTTTGTCGATACACTCGAACAGGTTTATCATAAAGACCATGCAGATGGTTGGCGCGACGAAATCGTTTATCCGAAAACCGTTTATCTGGCGGAGCATTAAGCTTGGGATTATCGGGGCGGTCCTGGCAGTTATCGCTTTGATGGCGCTGCTTTATTATGTAGATACGAATTTTCCGAACCTCGGGATCATTGAAGATGAATTGATGGTTGGCGCAGTGCTTTTGGGTGTCGTGGTGGTTGGGATCCTGATCACGTGGATCAGCACATTCATTGCAACGCAGCGATTCCTGAATCTGAGAACAGACGACCTTTATTAGTTTTAAAGTATAAAGTCACGCTGGGCTTTTGAACTTTTAACATTACAACTTTCCAACCTTCTAAGCTATGGCAAGAAAAGAAACAGACAACGAGCAAAAACAGGAATTCCTTTTTGAAAAGGTCAATTATAACATCCTGTTGATTGGAATTGCAGTGATAGCGCTTGGTTTCATCCTGATGTCAGGCGGCGGAAGTGACGATCCCAAAGTTTTCAACGAAGAGATTTTCAACTTCAGGCGGATCAGACTGGCGCCGACGGTCGTACTGATCGGTTTCGGGATCACGATCTGGTCTATCCTTAAAAATCCCAACAAAAAAGCCTGATGGATTACTTACAGGCAATTATCCTCGCATTTATTGAAGGCTTAACGGAATACCTGCCGGTTTCTTCGACCGGGCACATGATATTCGCAAGCTCTTATTTCGGAATCCAGGATCATGATTTCGTAAAGCTGTTCCAGGTATCGATCCAGTTCGGGGCAATCCTGGCGGTCGTGGTTTTATACTGGAAGAAATTCTTCGATTTTACACGGTTGAATTTTTACATTAAACTTGCCGCTGCGGTTGTTCCGGCGCTTGTTCTCGGAAAGATTTTCGACGATATGATTGATGCCGTACTTGGAAAACCGATTCCAATTGCCTTGGTTTTGATTGTCGGCGGAATTGCCCTTTTGTTCCTTGATGAATATTTCAAAAATCCGAAGATCAAGCGCGAAGAGGATATTACGATTAAGAAAGCCGTAACGATCGGGTTTTGGCAATGCCTGGCGATGATGCCGGGAACAAGCCGTTCGGCTGCGTCCATCATTGGCGGGATGCAACAAGGGCTGAACCGTGAAACTGCTGCGGAATTTTCATTTTTTCTCGCTGTGCCGACAATGCTCGCGGTGACGGTTTATTCGATGTTTTTAAAGACATACCATACTTCGCACCTCAAAGGATACGAGCTGCTTTTTCAGTCGCCCGACAACCTGAAACTGTTCATGATCGGAAACGTCGTTGCCTTCATTATTGCAATCCTTGCCATTAAACTTTTCATCGGACTGATAAAGCAATATGGGTTCAAACCTTGGGGCTGGTACCGGATCATTGCAGGAATAATGCTGCTGGTTTACTTCACTTACAACCAATAATTTGACGGCGCAGGATTTTCAGGACGGACAAATTCTCCTCATCGACAAGCCGCTGCACTGGAGTTCGTTCCAGGCGGTGAACAAAATGAAGTGGGTTTTGAAGAGCAGGCTCGGGCTGAAGAAAATAAAGATTGGCCATGCCGGTACGCTTGATCCGCTTGCGACAGGTTTGCTGATCGTTTGCACCGGAAGGTTTACGAAAAAAATTTCCGAACTCCAGGGTCAGGAAAAAGAATATACCGGGACATTCTTCATCGGGGCAACAACGCCTTCATACGATCTTGAAACTGAGATTGATGCAACATATCCTACAAATCATATTACTGATGAACTGATCCAGGAAACAACATCCAGATTTCTTGGGGAGATCGATCAGAAGCCGCCGGTTTTTTCCGCCATTAAAAAAGATGGAAAACGGCTTTACGAACACGCCCGCGCTGGTGAGGAAGTGGAAATTGCATCACGAAAAACAACTGTATACGAGTTTGAAATCACCCGGATTGCATTGCCCGAAGTGGAATTCAGGATTGTATGCAGCAAAGGAACTTACATCCGCTCAATCGCTTATGACTTTGGAAAAGCAATGGGATCAGGTTCGCATTTGATTGCGCTGCGGCGGACAAAAATTGGTGACTATTGCGTTGAGAACGCCATTGATGTTACAGGCTTTGAGTCGGCTCTTGCTCAAGATCATTCATAATCTTCACAATTTCATCCTGCGTCGAAAACCCTTTGTCATGAAGGTACCAAAGCTGTAAATCAGTTTTTGCCTGATCGTCGATGGTACCGTGCTGTAGCTTGTAATTCTTGATCAGGTCGGATGCGCCTTTTGGCCTCGGCCCCCAATCTGCGACAACTTTATTGTTTTCTTTTTTTATGATGATGAGCTTCGGGATCGACCGGCTTCCGTTGGTCAGGAACAGGTTCATCAACTCGTCATTTTCGTCCCGGAAAGCAACCTTCATATCGATTTTTGACGAAGTTTCTGCCATCATCGACAATACCGGGACAATCTGCGCCGCATCGCCACACCATCCTTCGGAAATAACAAGCCAAATGTAATCCTGCTTTAAATTTTGCAATGCATCGGCAGTTTCCTTCGCAATTTCAATGGTCTTTTCCAGCCTGTTCATGCGCGTTTCGTTCAATAATGTATAATGCGTCATGTCGTCAGACTGTAAGCTGCCGCTGGCTTTCCCTTCTGCCAAAAGCGATGTCACGATGTTGCGGTATTTCTTATAACTGTGGCTGCGGCCGAGGCTTTCTTTGATGATCTCTTTCATATTGCAAAATTAATCCAAATCCGCCGAAAAAATTCGTTGCCTGTTTCAAGAAAACAGAATATAGCTATATTTGCACAACCCGCCTAAAAGCGGTAAACAAGTTCCTTTAAAACACCATGAAGTACAAAAGAATTCTCCTGAAGCTGAGCGGCGAGGCCCTAATGGGCGACCGTCAATACGGTATTGATCCTGCAAGGCTTGCGCAATATGCTTCCGAAATCAAGAAAATCCATGAAAAAGGCATCCAGATCGCGGTTGTCATTGGCGGAGGAAACATCTTTCGCGGGGTCTCGGGAGCCAGTAACGGGATGGACCGTGTTCAGGGCGATTATATGGGAATGCTCGCCACTGTAATCAATGGAATGGCTTTGCAGGGTGCTTTGGAAGATCACGGTATGCTCACACGGCTGCAGACTGCCTTAAAAATCGAGGCCATAGCGGAACCATACATCAAACGCCGCGCTGTCCGCCATCTGGAAAAAGGGCGTATTGTAATTTTCGGTGCCGGAACAGGAAACCCCTATTTTACAACCGATACCGCTGCGGTTTTGCGTGGCGTTGAGGTTGATGCCGATGTGATTTTAAAAGGAACCCGCGTGGATGGGATTTACGATACCGATCCTGAGAAAAATTCAGATGCGGTCAAATTTGATTCGATCACGTTTGAGGATGTTCTCAGCAAAGGCCTGAACGTCATGGATACGACAGCTTTCACGCTGAGCCTGGAGAACAAACTGCCAATCGTGGTTTTCGATATGAACAAATCGGGTAACCTGTTAAAGATCTGCGAAGGCGAAAATATTGGGACTGTAGTCAGCGTTTAGCGTTTGAAATTTAAAGACAAATCGAAATAATCGAAAGATGACCGAAGAAATTGATTTTATTTTAGACAGTACAAAGGAAGCCATGGACGGTTCCATTGCGCATCTTGAGAAGGAATTTGTTAATATTCGCGCAGGAAAAGCATCGCCTGCCATGATAGGCGGCGTATTTGTGGATTACTACGGATCGGCAACGCCCATTTCCCAGGTTGCCAATGTAAACACGCCCGATGCGCGTACCATCACGATCCAGCCATGGGAAAAAAATATGCTGCATGTGATCGAGAAGGCTATCCAGATTGCGAACCTCGGCTTTAACCCGATGAACAACGGCGATACCATCATTATCAGCGTTCCGCCATTAACTGAAGAGCGCCGCCGTGACCTGGTGAAGCAGGCAAAAGCCGAGGCCGAAGACGCTAAAATCGGGGTCAGGAATTCACGTAAGGAAGCCAATACCGAAATCAAGAAACTTGAAAAAGAAGGCACATCCGAAGATATTTGTAAAAGTGCCGAGGACGAAGTACAAAATCTCACCAATAGCTATATTAGAAAGATTGACGAACTCCTGGCGGTAAAGGAAGCCGAAATCATGAAAGTATAATTTTGTTTGCCAAAAACAAATCCGTCCTCACCGGGCGGATTTTTTATTTTAAGTCAACAACGCCATGAAGCAATTTACGCTGCTGTTCCTGATCCTGTCTGCCTCGTTGCACGCGCAGCTTTACGTGGACGGCATTGTGAAGGACAGCAATACGAAGAAGCCACTTCCGTTTGCGACGATTTCCACAAAGGGTAATTCTACTGTCGCCGATGCGGAAGGAAAATTTTTCCTTGAAGTCAAGGCGCTGGCAACACTGGATGTTTCTTATATCGGCTACAGCCCTGTAAAATTTGAGGCCGTGGAACCATCGAAATTCTATACCGTACTGCTCGATCCCATAGCCGATGAACCCAGTGCTGCTGTAGTTTTGAATGAAAACCCCGCTGTTGAGATCATCAGCAATGCCATCCGACGGAAAAACGTAAACAATCCACAGAAAAAACTCCAAAGTTTTGAATTCCTGGCATACAACCGGTTGCTGCTTACGGCTAATCCCGACTCAATTGAAGGCCGGATCGATACGATCAATGTCGGGAAGAAAGTACTCAAAATCGATTCATCGGATTATAAGTTTAAAAAATTTATCGCAAAACAGCACCTTTTTCAGACAGAGAAAGTATCCAGGTTCCAGTATGACGGCAAAGTTTTAAAAGAGACCGTTACAGGAACGAGAATGTCAGGATTCAGTCAGCCCGTCTATGAGATTTTGGCCTTTAACCTGATGTCGTTTTCGCTTTATGATGAAAAATATGAGCTTTTCGAAACCCGGTACAACAGTCCGCTTGCCGACGATGCCATGCGCGATTACAACTACAGGCTGCTTGACAGCAATGCGATTGTCGAAGGACGAAGTACATACATGATATATTTCAAGAACAAAAAGCGAAGGAAAAAATCCGGGCTCGAAGGCGTACTTTATATTGACAGGGAAAATTTTGGGATTGCGCGTGCAGTTATGGGGATACGCGGTGTATTGAAGATGTTCGGGACGACCGATTTCAGGTATATCCCTGAGGAAGATCTGTGGTTTCCGGTAAGCCGCAAATTCCGCATCACAAAAGGGAACAGTGATGCCGATGTCAGGATTTTGGGTGAGACCATCCGTTTTGACGCTGTTGCCGATGAAGGTGTCTCAGACCGGAAGCGTGAGGCATCTGATTTCAGTTATATTATTTCCGAAAGCGATTACCGCGAGCTGACTTACAACCAGCAGGTGAAAATCCACCGGCCGTCTGTCGCAATTGAAGTACGTGATGAAGCTGTGACCACCGATGAAGCTTTCTGGGGCCGGTACCGCAAGGATAGCCTCGATCTGCGCTCACAAAACACTTATAAAACACTGGATAGCATCGTAACACACGACAAGCTTGACAAAAAGCTGCGCCTGGGCAGGAAAATCATTAATGGCTATATTCCTTTCGGACCCATCGATCTCGACCTTCGCTATCTTGCGAGTTATAACAATTATGAAGGTTTCCGCCTTGGTCTCGGCGGCGTTACCAACGAAAAGTTTTCTGTGAAATACCGGCTTGAGGGTTACACTGCATACGGAACCAAAGACGGAAATTTTAAATACCACCTTGGCGGCGCGGCACGTATCGGCAAATTTTCCGGCACTTGGGTTGGCGGCTCGTATACGGATGATGTCCGGGAGATCGCCAGCACATCATTTGCGACCGATAAACGTGTTTTCAGGCTGTATGATCCGCGTCCGTTCAACGTGAGTACTTTCTATCATTACCTCATGCGGCGCGTTTTCCTGGAAACAAAGTTTATCCCGAATACCGAAAGCATCTGGCAGCTTTCGCAGAGCCTGATCGAGCCTAGGTTCAACTATGCTTTTAACCCAAATGACAGGCGTTACAATCATTTTACGATAACCGCCGCGATGGTGTCGATTCAGTGGAATCCTTTCAGCCAGTACATGCAAACTCCCATTGGACGCGTGGAAATTGAAAAACGGTTTCCGAAATTTACTTTTCAGTTCACGAAGTCGCTCCCGAAAATACTTGATAATGATTTTGATTTTGCAAAAATTGACGCCAGGGCGGAATATGAACAGCAATTCCTTAACGGCCAAAAATCGTCTGTAATCCTCGAGGCCGGATATGCCAACGGCGATGTTCCGCTGACGCATCTTTACTCAACTTCGCCAAATAACCTCACAAAAGACCGTTTGCTGCAACGGATCACTTTCGCAGGTAAAAACAGTTTTGAAACGATGTATTTCAATGAATTTTTCTCAAGTCAGTACTTAAAAATGCAATTCAAGCATGCATTCAAACGCGTTACCCTTTTCCGAAAAGTGCGTCCGGCCCCGGTATTTGTCACACGGATGGTTTGGGGCGACATGAAGAAGCCCGAACAGCATCTTGGAATTGAATACAAAACACTCGAAAGAGGATTTTATGAATCGGGGATCGAACTCAACCAGATTTATCAGGGCTTGGGACTTTCAGGGTTTTATCGCTATGGGCCAAACCAACTGCCGCGCCTGGAGGATAATTTATCGGTGAAGATCAGTTTTATTATTAATATCGGACTTTAATCTCCTGATACGAACTTCAATCCGATAATAGACACAATCAATGTTGTAAGGAAGAATATCCGCCAGAAAGTTGCAGGTTCCTTAAAAAAGTAAATTCCTGCAATTACGGTTCCTGCCGCCCCGATTCCGGTCCAAACTGCATACGCAGTTCCAATGGGTAAAGTCTGCACAGCCTTGTAAAGCAGCAGCATGCTGATCGTGAGGCACAGAAAAAACCCGCATAACCAGTAGAAACTTTCAGTTCCGGAAGTTTCTTTTGCTTTTCCGAGACAGAAGGCAAATGCAGCCTCAAAACAGCCGGCGATGATCAGGATGAGCCAGTTCATTACGGTTTGATTATTAATACCGACGGTACACTGCTAAGCCAGATGCTTTGGGAATCAACAAGGCTTTTCCAGCTTTCGAGGCTGATCACCATCAGGTCCTGGACATTAAGGAACTCTTCTTTTATGACGCGTTCGGCCATCAGGGAAATATTATCCGGATATTCAGTATGAAGCGCCTGGACCGCATTGCGGATGATGAAATTTTCCGCGATCTGTCCAGTGATATCAACAATGGTCACATGCGAATCATTATTTGAAATCAGTTTGTGGGCATAGTCGATCAGGAAAGTATCTTCAATCCTGAAAAGCGGAAGCATTATTCTGTTAACCTGCTGAAGGTCTTTATCTACCAGAATCCCAAGCGGCATTTTGGTCTTCGAAATAATCTGTCGTGTGCGTTCGTCGAATGGGGAATTTTCAAACAGCCCTTCTTTCCCGATAAATTTGTCGATCAAACGGTCGGGATTGATGATCCTGGTCGTGAAGCCGAGTACTTTTCCCAACAGCGTCCCTTCAAAAATTGACTTTCCGAGACCGACCAGCAGCAGGTCATATTCGCCTTGGTTGGCGATGTCGGCAATTTCCGTTTCAATATCAGAGGTTGCTTTGAAAATCCTGTTGATCTTCTGGTCAAGCATCCGTGATTCCTCAATGATGGGGCGAAATGCCTCCCGCTCGTAATCTTCCATACTAAAAGAATGCATTTCATCGCTCCGCGAAAGATGCAAAGCCGTGACCGCTGCCGATTCGTGCCTGTTCCTGATCAGGCTGTTGGCAAGGCGCAGGAGCGAACGCCCTTTTTCATTATTTCCGAACGAAATAAGAATCTTGAATTTGCTGTCTTTGATTTCCTCTGGAATCAGTACATCTTTTGTTTTCCATATCATATTGATGAGATCAAGAGCCGGACCAGTCATAAATGTGGTTACAAGTGCCATAATTACCATCATGGTGAATATTTCTGAAGTAAGCACCCCAAGATCATAACCAATGTTAAGCACTACGAGCTCCATGAGGCCGCGGGTGTTCATCAAGGCACCGATAGTCAGGCTGTCGCGCCACGACTGCCCTACAAACTTTGCCGCGATCGCGCTTCCTAAAAATTTCCCCGTCACGGCAACCAGGATGATGAAACCTGTAACTTGCCAGAGATAAGCATCGTTGATCAGGCCGACCTGTGTTCGCAAGCCCGTAAATACAAAAAACAAAGGCAGCAAAAGAATGACCGACACATCTTCGACTTTTTCAATAAAAATGTTCCTGAACCTTGTATTATCAGGCATGATCGAACCCGCCATAAAAGCGCCGAAAAGTGCATGGATTCCGATAACTTCAGTAGCGTAAGATGAAAGGATCAGTGTCATGAAGAAAATAGCCACGACAGGCTTGCTCATCCCGGTTCCCGAAGGATAGAGGTCGCCAACCCTTTTGAGAAACGGCTTCACGATATAAAGCATTGCCAGCACATAACCCAGCGCCAGCAGCATGACGTAAATAGAGCTTACAAAAGTTCCGGCCTTCACGATTGCGATTACCGCCGCAAGAAGACACCATGCCGTAATATCATCGGCAGCAGCGCAGGTGATGACAATGGTTCCCAGTCGGGTTTTATGTATTCCCCGTTCCTGGACAATCCGTGCCAGGACAGGAAAAGCGGTAATGCTCATTGCAATTCCAAGGAAAAGGCTGAATGACAGGAATTCGATCCCTTCGGGGGCGAAACGATGGTATACAAAATAAGCCAGTGTGATTCCCAAAGCAAACGGGATCACAATACTTGCATGACTGATCACGATAGCCTCGTTGGCCTTATTTTTCAGGACTTTCAGGTCGAGTTCCATCCCGATGACAAACATGAACAGGATGAGCCCGATCTGGCTCAGGAACTGAAGGTTTCCCAATGATGCTGCGGGAAAAAGCAATTGCGAGAATTCGGGGAAATACATCCCAACAACCGAAGGGCCAAGCACTATTCCGGCAATAATTTCCCCGATTACCGAAGGTTGCCCGATTTTCCTGAAAGCCCATCCAAAGAAGCGCGCGACAAGGATAATGGTAATAATTTGCGCCAGCAGGATCGCCAGGGGATGCTGAAGGTTGTGTTCCATTGAAGACAGGAACTGGTGCCAGAGGTTTCCATCGGCAGCAGGCATAACAATGTTCCTGCCCGTTTCAAGATCCTGCCCCATATCGACGATCCAGTACATCAGCGCGGTAAAGCCACCTGTTACTAAAATATAGAAGAGCGCGTTCTTAAAATTCCTCATAAATACTGGTTGTTCCCGCCTTTCGATTTGGCTGAACCAAATATATAAATTCTTACAGAAGCGTGAAGGATTACCAGATTTAAAAATGGTATAAAAATCCGCTGCAAATCATCGTTGGGATATTAATAAAACTTAGGTTTTATTGTACTTTTGCAGCCGTTAATTTTTCACGATGGTGAAGTGGTTCAGCTTAGGGTTTTGGGAACTGATTGCGAGGGTTATCCTCCGCAACCGGGTTTTGATGTTGTCGGTTATCGGAATGATCACGATACTGCTTGCACTGCAGTGGAAGAACATCAGGTTTACGTACACCGAAGCCAACCTGCTGCCCGACGACAATATCGTCAACATCGAATATAAAGAATTCTTCAACAGATTTGGCGAAGAAGGCAATCTTATCGTGATCGGGACAAAAGATCCTTCTTTTTTTACCCCGAAAACCTACGCCGCCTGGAATACGATGATGAACAGCCTCAAGGGCAATAAGGAAGTGGATATCATCATTTCTGTAAACGATCTCAAGAAGCTCCGGAAGAACGATTCGCTTGAGAAGTTTGAGCTTGTACCGCTGATAGATCCTGCAAAATCTGCGGATGCGGCCTACCTGCAGAAAATAAAGCACGAGCTTTTCAATAATCTTCCGTTTTATGAAGGATTGCTTTTTAATAAAAAGGGTGGCACGATCCGTTCTGCAATTTATCTTGATAAAAAAATTGTCAACACGCCTGTCCGGAAGGATTTTGTTATTGAAAAACTGATTCCGGCAATTGAAAGATTTGAAAATGCCACCGGCGCCGACCTTCATGTTTCGGGGATGCCTTACATCCGGACGCTGAATGCGGAAACCATCCTTGATGAAATCGGGATTTTTATTGTGGCAGCGCTTTTGGTGACTTCACTTCTGTTCTTTTTCTTCTTCCGGAGCTTCCGTGCCACGCTGATCTCGATCATTATCGTCATCATCGGTGTCATGTGGTCGTTTGGGGTTTTGGGCTTGCTGAATTACGAAATTACAGTTTTGACCGCGCTTGTACCATCGCTCATGATTGTTATCGGGATCCCGAATTGCATTTTCCTTACAAACAAATACCATCAGGAATATAAAGTCCACCGCAATAAAGTAAAGGCGCTGCAGCGTGTCGTGACGAAAGTCGGCATGGCAACGCTAATGACAAACGTCACAACAGCCATCGGGTTTGCGACATTTGTTGCATCAAACAACGACCTGCTGCTCGAGTTTGGCGTCGTGACATCGATCACAATCATCGGGCTGTTTTTCCTGTGCCTGATCGTCATCCCGATTTTCCACAGTTACATTCCGCCACCGAAAGACCGACACATCAAGCATCTAGATCGTGGGTCGGTAAAGAATTTCATGGATTGGATCCTGCGGACGGTAAAATTCAACCGTTTTTCTGTTTATGTTGTCGCTGTGTCACTGCTTGTCATCAGCATCATCGGCATTTACGAGATAAAAATTTCAGGTAGCATCATCGAAGACATGCCTAAAAAAGCGCCATTTTTTCAGGATATTACTTTCTTTGAAAAGGAATTCAATGGCGTAATGCCGCTTGAGATCATGATCGATACAAAGCGGAAAAAAGGCGTAATGAAGCTCTCGACGCTTCGAAAAATGGAAGAACTCGAGCAATCTATGGCTGAAATGCCGGAGCTTTCAAAACCAATTTCAATCGTAAACCTGGTGAAGTATTCGAAACAGGCTTATTATAATGGAAACCCGCAATATTTCGAACTTCCGACCGCGCAGGAACAAGGTTTCATCCTGTCGTATGCAAAGAATGCCACGAAAGGCACGAAAGACAACCTGATGAAGAGTTATGTTGATTCGACCGGACAATTTGCAAGGATCACGACTTTCATGAAGGACGAAAACGGCGAACAAATGGCGCATATCGAAAAGCGCATCCGTGACAAGGCCGACAGGCTTTTTCCGCCTGATCGGTATAAAGTTACCATCACGGGGAAAGCGCTGGTGTTTCAAAAAGGGACCGGCTATTTGCTGGATAACCTTCTGTCGTCGCTGGTTTTTGCCTTTTTCCTGACGTCGTTGCTGGTGGCGTTCATGTTTAGGTCGGTTAAAATGGTTTTGGTATCGCTGATCCCGAATTTGCTTCCGCTGATGCTGACTGCGGGAATCATGGGATTTTTGGGGATTCCGCTAAAGCCTTCAACAATTTTGGTTTTTGGGATTGCTTTCGGACTATCAGTCGACGATACGATAAGGTTCCTGGCGCAGTACCGCCTTGAGCTGAAGAAACACAACTGGCGCATCAGGCCTTCGGTTTATGCAACTTTCAGTGAGTCGGGATTGAGCATGTTTTATACCTCGATTGTTTTGTTTTTTGGATTTTCGGTATTTATGCTGAGCAGTTTTGGCGGAACGATCGCTTTGGGCGGACTCGTTTCCATCACGCTGTTCTTCGGAATGCTGTCAAACCTGATGCTGTTGCCGTCATTGGTGCTCACACTCAATAAAAGCCTGGCGAACAAACAGGAATTTATCGAGCCGAAAATCGATATCACGGAACATACCGATGAAGAAATCGACAATATCGAAAAAAGGCATGAGAAGCTTGATTTTGATTAGAGGTTAAAGGTGAATGTCGAAAGTCGAAAGTCGAAAGTCAAATGTCGAAAGTCAAATGTCGAAAGTCGAAAGTTGGATGCCGACCCGGGCCGGAAACGCGAATGGAGTGAAGCTAATGCCGATGTTGGAAAGATGACGTAGCTTTTGAAAATGCCTAGCCCGGATGGAAGCGGTTATCCTTTTTGCCGCAGCCTGCGAAGGCAAAAAGATAAAAGCGTACAGCCGGAACAAGCTTCAAAAAAATTAAAATCGACTATATTTGCAAGCGTTTCGCTTACTCAACTATAAATTTTCGAAAAAAATGAAACATACGAAGGTTAAAGACCTGCTTTGCTGTACGAGAACGCTGACAGATGTAACCGCGAAAGGCTGGGTGCGCACGTTCAGGAACAACCAGTTTATAGCCCTGAATGACGGCTCGACGATCAATAATATCCAGTGTGTCGTTGATTTCGAGAATACGCCGGAGGAAACGCTAAAGCGTATTACAACCGGGGCGGCCATTGCAGTTTCAGGCGATTTGGTTGAGAGTCAGGGCGCGGGGCAGAAATACGAAATCCAGGTGAAGAAGCTTGAAATTCTCGGTGATTCAGATGCCGAAAAGTTTCCGATGCAGCCGAAAAAGCACTCTTTGGAATTCCTTCGTGAAAATGCGCATCTGCGCGTGCGGACGAATGCTTTCGGGGCGATAATGCGCGTACGGTCGGTTTTGTCTTTCGCCGTTCATAAATATTTTCAGGAAAAAGGCTTTGTGTATGTGAACACGCCGATCATTACCGGTGCCGATGCTGAAGGCGCGGGTGAAATGTTCCAGGTGACGTCGCTTCCGTTGGACAATTTGCCGAAAAATGAAGATGGAAAGATTAATTATCGTGAAGATTTCTTTGGAAAACATACAAACCTCACCGTTTCAGGCCAGCTTGAAGGCGAGACTTTTGCGATGGCTTTGGGGCAGATTTATACTTTCGGACCCACATTCCGCGCTGAAAACTCAAACACTTCGCGCCACCTTGCAGAATTCTGGATGATTGAGCCTGAAGTGGCTTTCAACGACCTTGACGACAACATGGATCTTGCGGAAGATTTTATCCAATTCGTGATAAAATATGCAATGGACAATTGTGCAGATGACTTGAAATTCCTCGAAACAAGGCTCATTGACGAAGAGAAATCTAAACCGCAGGCAGAACGCAGCGAAATGACGCTTCGTGAGAAACTGAGCTTCGTGCTGGAGAATAATTTTAAACGTGTTTCCTATACTGAAGCGATCGATATCCTGAAAAACTCAAAACCGAACAAGAACAAAAAGTTCCAGTTCACCATTGAGGAATGGGGTGCCGACCTGCAAAGCGAGCACGAGCGTTACCTTGTGGAGAAACACTTTAAATCGCCTGTGATCCTGTTCGATTATCCCGCAAACATCAAGGCTTTTTATATGCGGCTTAACGAAGACGGAAAAACGGTTCGTGCGATGGATATACTTTTTCCTGGAATCGGTGAAATTGTTGGTGGCTCACAAAGGGAAGAGCGTTACGATGTTCTGGTTGAAAAAATGCGTGTCCTCGGCATCGACGAAGAAGAATTATGGTGGTATCTTGATACACGCCGTTTCGGAAGTGCCGTACATTCAGGATTCGGGCTGGGCTTCGAAAGACTTGTACTTTTCGTGACCGGAATGGGCAATATCCGTGATGTGATTCCGTTCCCGCGTACGCCTATGAACGCTGAATTTTAATCGGATTTTATGATCATCACCGACACACATACGCATCTTTACAGCGATGAATTTGACGGTGACAGGAATGACATGATCCGCCGCGCGATGGACAATGGCGTAACACGTTTTTTTGTGCCTGCCATAGATTCGTCGGTAACAGAAAGCATGTACGCATTGCAGCGCGAGTATCCCGAAAATATCTTTTTGATGATGGGACTTCATCCGGTTTATGTAAAGGAAAATTACGAAGCCGAACTCGCGCATGTCGAAGCCGAACTCGGCAAGCGGAAGTTTTATGCGGTGGGTGAAATCGGGATCGATCTTTACTGGGACAAGTCGACGCTTGAAATCCAGAAAATCGCCTTCAAACGCCAGATTCAACTCGCCAAACAATATAAACTTCCGATAAATATTCATTGTCGTGAGGCTTTTGATGAGGTTTTTGAGGTGCTTGAATCGGAACGCAGTGCTGATCTTTTCGGTATTTTCCATTGTTTTACCGGAAGTTATGGCCAGGCGCTACAGGCTATTTCCCTGAACATGAAGCTCGGCATCGGCGGGGTTGTGACTTTTAAAAACGGCAAGATCGACCAGTTTCTTGACAAAATTGACCTGACTAATATTGTACTCGAAACCGACGCGCCATATCTTGCCCCGGTTCCTTTTCGCGGGAAGCGCAACGAAAGCGGATATCTTGTGAATGTTGTAAAAAAACTAGCCGAAATCTATGCGCTGCCGGAAGCGGAAATCGCCCGGATCACCACGCTGAACGCCGGTGATATTTACGGCATTTAACAGGTTGTTGCATGGAATTTCATAAAATTTTTGTTCATTTGTCGTTCCAATCAAACCTGCCAAATGTCGAAATTTGATGCCATACGCCCTTTTTATGACGCCGAAGTAAATGAAGCCATCCGGGCTTCGGTAAACCATCCGATGATGAAAGCGCTGATGGACTTCGCTTTTCCCGGCCTGGATGATGAAATTTGGAAGGAGCAGTTGAAAAAGACACATTCCATTCGCGATTTTCAGTGCAATTTCATTTATCAGTCGGTACAAAAAGTACTTGAGCGCACTTCTGAGGGACTTTCAACTTCGGGTTTTGAGAATCTCGAAAAAAACACTTCTTATCTTTTTATTTCAAATCACCGCGATATTATCCTGGATACATCGTTGTTAAACGCCAGCCTTTTCGACCATGGGTTGGTGATGACCGCGTCGGCAATAGGGGACAATCTGGTAAAGAAATCTTTCCTGCTGACGTTGTCAAAGCTGAACAGGAACTTTGTGGTACAACGCGGACTTTCGCCAAGGGAACTGTTGCAGAGTTCGAAATTGTTATCTGAATACATCTGCCAATTGCTCTGCCGCGAAAACCGCTCTGTTTGGATTGCTCAGCGCGAAGGCCGTACAAAAGATGGGAATGATGCCACACACCAAGGCCTCCTGAAAATGCTTGCGATGGCGAACGATGAGGATAATCTGATGGATTACTTCAAGAAAATTCGGATTGTTCCCGTTTCGATCTCGTATGAATATGATCCGACGGATGCGCTGAAAATGCCACAGCTTATCGCCGAAGCCAAGCAGGAAATTTATAAGAAGGAAAAAAATGAAGACTTCGTGACGCTGATGAGCGGACTCATGGGCCAGAAGAAACACATCCACATCCATGTCGGGAAAGTGCTTGATGAAGAACTCGATGCGATTTCTGCAGAGCAGGACAATACCAATAAACAGATTCAGGCGCTCGCGCAGGTTATCGATGACTCCATCCTGAACAGTTACAAGTTGTGGCCGACAAATTATATCGCTTACGATCTTTTATATAAAACCGACCGTTATTCGGCTTACTATACCGAAAACGAGAAATCGCTTTTTGAACGAAGGCTTGAAATCAGGATCGATGAGGATGATCCCGTCGCGCTTCAGGGCTTTTTAGCGATGTATGCCAATCCTGTGGTAAATAAAATGAAGTATGCCGATGCAATCTAAACCCGACATTCTCCTGATTTATACCGGCGGCACCATCGGGATGATGAAGGATTTTGATACGGGCGCATTGAAAGCCTTTAACTTCAGCAAGCTTTTACAGAAGATTCCGGAACTCAGGCAGCTCGACTGTAACATCGAGACCATTTCGTTTGACCAACCGATTGATTCGTCTAACATGAATCCCGCGGGATGGACACAAATCGCTGAAATCATCCGTGAAAATTACACTGCATTTGATGGTTTTGTTGTGCTTCATGGTTCTGATACAATGTCGTATTCCGCTTCCGCATTAAGTTTTATGCTCGAAAACTTATCCAAGCCGGTAATATTTACCGGGTCGCAATTGCCCATTGGGGATTTACGAACAGATGCCAAGGAAAACCTGATCACAGCGATCCAGATTGCTTCCTTGCAGAAAGGCGGTCTTCCGATAGTGAGTGAAGTTTGCCTTTACTTCGAATATAAACTCTATCGCGGAAACCGCACGACTAAAATTAATGCCGAGCATTTCAATGCTTTTAATTCGCCGAATTATCCTCCTTTGGCTGAATCGGGCGTACATCTGAAAGTCAATCCAGAGCTGTTGATGCCGCCGAAACAAAGCGAACTTGTGGTGCGGACGGTTTTTGATGATAATGTTGCCATCGTGAAATTATTTCCGGGAATCAGCGATGCCGTGCTTTCAGCGATTTTAAATATTCGCGGACTTAAAGGAATCATCCTTGAAACCTATGGATCGGGCAACGCTCCTACCGATGAATGGTTTGTATCGGCACTGCAGGCTGCCATTCGCAACGGACTCATTGTTGTGAACGTGACGCAATGCTTTGGAGGCAGTGTGAATATGGGCCAGTATGAGACGAGTACGAAACTAAAAGAAATTGGGGTAATTTCGGGAAAAGACATCACAACCGAAGCTGCCATTACCAAGCTGATGTACCTTTTGGGTCAAGATATCAAAGGGGAATCTTTTGCAATGATTTTTGAAGAACCGTTGCGCGGTGAATTGTCTTAAATCGTATTTTTTACTTTCAGGAATCATTTTTTTTCGTGTTCTTTGCACCCGCATAAAGAGAGGTGGCCGAGTGGTCGAAGGCGCACGCCTGGAAAGTGTGTATACTCCAAAAGGGTATCGAGGGTTCGAATCCCTTCCTCTCTGCAAATCAAATGCTCCTTTTCGGGAGCATTTTTTATTCTCAACGACAGGAAATAAGTGTTATTTTATTTTCTTAATCACATAAGTCACAATTCCCCAAACCTGGAAATCATTTTCAGCGGTGATTTTTACCTGTTTAAAATCAGGGTTTTCGGGTATCAGCCACATGCCATCTTTTTTTGGGCGAAGCCGCTTGACCGTAAATCCGCCATCAATGACACAAATGGCGATGCTGCCGTCTTTTGGATTCAGGCTGCGGTCTACAACAAGGACGTCTTTGTCGTCTATTCCTGCATTGACCATCGAATTTCCGTCAACACGAATATAAAATGTAGCCAGCGGATTTTCAGATAAAGCCTTATTCAGGTCAATCCCGCCTTCCATAAAATCCAGTGCGGGTGAAGGAAATCCCGCCGGAACGCCTTTTTCCGAAAACGGAATTTTCAGCGTACTTTCAAAATCAGGTTTGAGAATAGTAAGTTTTATTGACATTTTATCATAAGGATTTCGTCAAAACGTGTGGTGTAACGCGGAGAAAGCATTTCTTGTTTCATGTTCCAGGTTTTATCGCCTTGCGCCCCAAGTTTTACTACATGGCTTCCAAGTTTTTTATTGATTTTGTCCATCGCCTTCATTAAAGGAAGATGTTTTGGATTTTCCTCCTCAAAAAAATCAAACTGCTTTTCGTTTTCTGGGAGAAGCTGCGATACAATAACGCCTGCTTTATGAAAAGGAAGCCCTTTATTTTCTTCATAAAGCCGCTCCAGGAGTTTCATTGCTGCGTTACTGATTGTAAGTGTCGAATGGGTCGCAAATGGTAACGTCACCGACTTCTGGTAATACATTTTTGAATGGGCTGTTTTATGTTCCAGTGTTCCCAGCATCACGGAAACGGTATGGCAACAAGAGTGTTGTTTCCGAAGCTTTTCTGCACATACCGAAGCAAATGTTGTCACGCGTTCCCGCAATGAATCATAGTCGGATAATTTTTTTGGAAAGCTTCGGGTGGTTGCAATGCTCTTTTTGGTTTCGTTGAATTCGAGTCCCAACACGGGATTTCCCTCGAGTTCACTTTTCAACCGTAGCCCTGTGACACCCATAATATTCTTGATCCACATTTCATGCTTCGGATCGAGAAATTCAAAGGCAGTGCTGATGCCGCGGTCTTTCATCTTTTTCTTCAGCCGGTGACCTATTCCCCAAACATCTTCGATTTGTGTCCATTTTAAAGCTTTGATCCGCTTTTTGTCAGTATCGATGACATGAACCCCTTGTGTCTGCTCCGGGAATTTCCGTGCAATCTTATTGGCGATTTTCGAAAGTGCCTTTGTAGGCGCTATACCCACACAAACAGGTATGCTGAGCCATTTGAATATCCGGCTGCGTATGGCAAGTCCGTATTCATGAAAATCAGCCGATATACCCTGAAGATCAAGGAAAGCTTCATCAATGCTGTAAGTTTCCACAGAAGGAGTAAACTGGCGCAGGATGTCCATCACCCGATCGCTTAGATCACCATAGAGTGCATAATTGGAAGAGAAAACGTAGACGTTATTTTGCTTAAGTTGGTCGCGTACTTTAAACTCCGGCGCGCCCATTGGAATGCCGAGTGCTTTGGCTTCGTCGCTTCTTGAGATAATGCAGCCGTCGTTGTTCGATAATACCGCAATGGGTTTACCGGTAAGTTCCGGCCTGAAAAGCCGCTCACAGGAAGCATAAAAATTATTGCAGTCAACTAAAGCATACATTTTACAAATTTACAGCAAAGGGTGAAGAATGCTTATTTGTAAAATGTTAATTAGGAGGTTGTCTTATCCCAAAAGATCCATCACCAATGACGGGAAGAGCCCAATGATAATATTCAGCAAAATGGCCAGTCCGCCAACAGCATAGTATGAAAAAGGCGTCGGTTTCGGATCTTCAGCAGCTTCTTTGGTATACATCGCAAGGATAAGTTTGAAATAGTACCCGATACTAATGATAGAACTTACGACAGCCACAATCACAACGGCAAGATATCCTCCGTCAATGGCTTGATTGAACAACATGAACTTTCCGAAAAACCCTGAGAAAATCGGTATTCCGCCCATAGATAGCAAGGCGCCGGTAAGTACCGCGGCAAGGAAAGGATTTGATTTTCCGAGTCCGTTAAAGCTTGAAATATCCTCATTGCCTTTTTCCCTGCCAACGTAGAGAACGACGGCAAATGCCGCAATTCCCGCAAGGGCATAAGCCGCCGCGTAATAAAGCAGGATCCCGGGAACGTAAATCAGCGCCAGGATCGACATCAGCATATATCCAGCATGCGCTATACCTGAAAAAGCAAGCATTCTTTTAACATTTTGCTGGCGCAGCGCCATCAGGTTTCCGAGCAGCATCGACAGGATCGACACCGCTGCAATAATAACCTCCAATGAATTGGAGATGGATGCATTCATTGATGTCAGCAATTTGTATAATGCGGCGATGGCGACAACTTTGGCCAACGTACTCATTGTTGCAGTGGTCAGTGCCGGCGATCCTTCATAGACATCGGGCGCCCAAAAATGAAACGGTACGGCTGCAATTTTGAACAGCATGCCAATGATCATCATTGTTATTCCAATAAAATACCAGGCAGGAATTGCTTCAGTTTTCGAAAGTTCATGGATTTCAGCCACATCAAAGTAACCGGTAGCGCCATATATCAAACAAATTCCGAACAAAATAATTCCCGATGCAAATGAACCCATCAGAAAGTATTTCATTCCCGCTTCGTTGCTTTTTAAGCTCAGTCTGTCGCTGGCGGCAAGAATGTATAATGCAATCGACAAAATTTCTATCCCGAGGAAGAACATGGCGAGGTTACCGAACGATACCATCGCTACGGCGCCTGCCAGCAGGAAGATTTTAATTGATACAAAATCGGATATTTTTGATTGTTGGTTGCGATAAAAATCGGCACTCAACGCTACAAGGAATATGGTCAGGATGGTAAACAGCGCCGAAAATGTCGTGGCATAGCGGCTGATGACAACCATATTTCCATAATAGCTTTTAAACAGGTCGAGCTCGGCAATAATAAGCGCCAGAACGCCTACAAGTCCTGCGACGGCAAAGGGAACAATGCCTTTCCTCATGTTCAGGATTTCAAGTATGAGGACAATAATGCCCAATCCCGTTATCGCAATTAGTGTATTCATTCTTAGTTATACCTGTTTATATTGTTTAAAATTTCAGTTAGCGCCGGTGTCACAAGATCACTGAGCGGTTTCGGATACAATCCGAAGAACAACAACACGCCTAAAATAACAACGAGCGACATGCCTTCATTAAAAGTAACATCAGCAAAAGGCTTCATGTTGGTTGGGCCGAGCATTACATTCTGGAACATTCTCAGCATGTAAAAAGCACCAAGGATGATCGTCATTCCACCCAGCGTCGCATACACCACATGGATTTGGGCGAGGCTGTACAAAACCATAAATTCACCCACAAAGTTAAATGTTGTCGGAAGCGCTACCGATGCCAGAACAAGAATCAGGAACATTGAAGTAAATCGTGGGGATTGCGTCCTGATACCGCCCATTTGAGATATTTCATGTGTTCCGTATCTTCTGAAGATGATTTCGGCGATTAAGAATAATCCAACCACAACAAATCCATGTGCAATCATCTGTAAAACGGCACCGCGCAATCCATCTAGGGTTAAGGTATAACATCCCGCAGCGATCAATCCTACGTGCGCTAGCGATGAATAGGCGAGCAGCCTTTTAAGGTCTTTTTGGCGTAGCGCTACAATTGAACCATAAATTACACCTGCAATTCCGAGTCCGAGCAATATCGGGAGGTAAGCTTTTGCAGCAATCGGCGCAATCGGCAGTTGCCAGCGGATCACACTGTACAAGCCCATCTTCAGCATAATTCCCGAGAGCAGCATCGTTCCTACAGTTGGGGCTTTCTGATAAACTGCAGCCTGCCAGGTGTGGAAAGGAATCAGCGGAATCTTAATCGCATAAGCGAGGAAAAACGCCCAGAATATCCAGAATTGTTCCCGTTGTGTGAGCTTTACCCGACTTAAGTCGCCGATAAGGAAACTGCTGTCGGCCTTATTGTATAAATAAGCAAAAGCCACAAGCATGAATAAAGAACCTGCGAAAGTGTAGATGAAAAATTTAAGGACCGCTTTTTTTCTGGCTTCCGGATCACCATCGCCCCATATGAGTGCGATAAAGTAAATCGGAACCAGGGCAATTTCCCAGAAAATGTAGTAAAGGAAACCATCTCCGGCGAGGAAAGTCCCACACATTGCGAATGCCATAAACAGGATCAGCGCATATAACGTTTTTGCGTTTGCAAAAGCAGTTTTGAATGACGAATAAATGATTATCGGAATCAGCGAGGTGGTGAGCAGCAACATCGATAATGAAAGTCCGTCTGCGGTGAGTGCGATATAAATTTTAGGGCGGCTGACCCAAAGTTTAAGAAACCCTGCATTTATACCATGTACATGTCCGTTGAGAAGGTATAATGTCCCGGCAAATGCGGCGAGGCTGAATAGAAGCGCCACACGTGCAGCCATTTTATCGCCACTGAAATAAGTCGCAAACGTTCCGAGTAAGAGTATGATCAGTATGTGAGAAACATCCATTATCTGTAAGTTATCTAGCTAAGAATAAGTATATCAAAATGGCACCAACACCAAGGACAAAGGCAAACAGGTACGTGCCGATACTTCCGTTTTGTAATGTTTTGCCCTGTGTGCCCAAAGCATTTGCAAATTTTCCAAATCCGTAAACAAAACCAGAAAGCGCAGTTTCGACAAAATCCCTGAAGAAGCGTGACATTGCGTGTAGCGGTTTTACAAAAAGCGCCTCATATATTTCGTCCACGTAATACTTGTTGTAAAGCAGTTTTGATACGCCGGTAATTTTTTCATCGCGTTGCGGAACCTGGGACTGCTTAATATATTTCATATAAGCGATTATGATTCCTACAAGTCCGCCCGCGACAGCAATTCCCATCAAAGTATATTCAACGGTGCCGAAATGATGCGCGACATGGGCTTTTTCACCAAAAACGGGCGCAAGATAGTGGCTCAGCCAACTGTTGCCCGGCAGGCTGATGACACCGCCAACGGCCGCCAGGATCGCTAATATGATTAAAGGAATTGTTATCAGTGCCGGACTTTCGTGCAAATGATGTTTCTGCTCTTCTGTTCCGCGGAAATCCTTGAAGAATGTCAGGAACAATAATCGGAACATATAAAAAGCCGTCATTATCGAAGCCAGGGAAGCAATAACCCATAAAGCGATGTTTCCGTGGTATGCCGTCATCAAAATCTCATCTTTAGAGAAAAATCCTGAGAATGGCGGGATTCCGGAAATAGCCAGCGAAGAAACAAGGAAAGTAATGTATGTTATTTTCATGACCGACTTCAGGCCGCCCATTTTCCGCATATCCTGTTCGCCATGAAGCGCATGGATCACCGAGCCAGAACCCAGGAACAAACATGCCTTAAAGAACGCATGTGTAATTACATGGAAAACCGCAATTTCATAAGCGCCTAATCCTAAAGCAAGGAACATAAGGCCGAGTTGGGAAACGGTCGAGTAGGCGAGAACTTTTTTAATATCGTTTTGGACAAGTCCGATTGTTGCGGCGACCAAAGCTGTCACGGCGCCACCAATGGCAATAATATTCTGGATTTGCGGAACCATGTCAAACAGGAAATTCATCCGTGTCACCATAAAAATCCCGGCGGTTACCATCGTCGCAGCGTGGATCAGTGCCGAAACAGGCGTTGGTCCGGCCATTGCATCAGGAAGCCAGGTATAGAGCGGGATTTGTGCCGACTTTCCGCAGGCGCCAATAAACAAAGCCAAAGCGGCAGCGGAAATCCAATAAGTATTTGCTGCATTTGTTCCGCCTTCGATTGTTTGCTGCATTTCAGCATAATCAAGTGTCGTGAACAGCGCGGCAAGAATAAACATCCCGATCAGGAACCCAAGGTCGCCGATCCGGTTCATGATGAAAGCCTTTTTAGCCGCATCGTTATATTCCTGGTTTTTGTGCCAGAATCCGATGAGCAGGTAAGAGCAAAGTCCGACACCTTCCCATCCGATGAACATCACCAATAAATTGCTTCCGGCCACCAGCGTGATCATGAAGAAAACGAACAGGTTCAGGTAAGCGAAGAATTTATGCATGTTTTCATCGTCATGCATGTAACTGATCGAATACAGGTGAATCAGCGATCCGATCCCGGTAACGAACATCAGCCACAAAAGGGAAAGCTGGTCGAGCAGGATTCCCGCATCGACGCGGAAGTTGGAGAGCTGAATCCAGTCAAATAATGAAACTGAAATGGGCTGCCCGGTCTGGTTTATCTGCAGGAAAAAATATAATGTTACCGCAAAAGAAACTACGACCGAAAGCGTTCCAATGGTTCCTGCCAGCGATTTCCCAAGGCTTTTCCCAAAGAACACGTTAATCAGGAACCCAATAAACGGGGATAAAATTAAAACTAAGATCAGGCTTGTATCCATCCGTGGTTATCCTTTTAGGTTTTTGAGATTTTCAATATCGATCGACATCAGGTTTCTGTAAATTGAAACCAATATCGCGAGTCCGACAGCAACTTCCGCAGCGGCCACGGCCATCGAAAAAAATACAAAAACCTGTCCCTGCGCATCCTGATGATAAGTAGAAAAAGCTACGAAAAGCAGGTTGACTGCATTGAGCATGATTTCGATCGACATGAAGACGATGATGGCATTCCTTCTGAAAAGAACCCCAAAAACACCTACACAAAAAAGAATAGTCGATAGGTAAATGTAGTTCTGAATCCCAATTTGCTGTAATATATTATCCATTACGCAGTTTTTTCTTTTTTAGACAAAAGCACCGCGCCGATCATCGACACGAGCAATAATACCGATGCGAATTCAAATGGCACCATGTATTCATTAAGCAATACTTTTCCCAATACTTTTATCGATTGAAAATCCTCGCCCAATACGGTATATTCAACAATTTCAGGCTGCGCCTTGATGAATGTCGCAAGTAAAACGAACGCCAGGAGGCAGAAGGAAACCACTGCCGCGAGTTTTGTTGCGATCTTTTTATGCGGCTCGTCGTCCTTGTTGAGGTTCATGAGCATCACGGTAAAAAGGAAAAGTACCATGATAGCGCCCGAATACACGATGATGTGTACGATCGCCAGAAATTGCGCATTGAACATCAGGTAATGTCCGGCCACAGAGAAAAAGCACATCACAAGATATATTGCGCTGTGAATCGTATTGCGGCTGATGATCGTCATAAAAGCGGTCGACAGCGTAACGGCAGATAAAATGTAGAAAAGTATCAGTAAATCCATGTTATTCCGCTTTTTGTTTCTTTCCCTGAGCCAGCGCCATTTCAAGCGGCATCAGCAGTTTGTCTTTTCCGAAAATGAACTCTTCGCGCTCGTAATTTGAAGGAACAAGCACTTTCGATTCCGTCAGGTACACGGCATCTTTCGGGCACGCTTCCTCGCACAATCCGCAGAAAATGCAGCGCAGCATGTTGATTTCATATACCGAAGCATATTTTTCCTCGCGGTATAAATGTTTTTCATCCGGACGGCGCTCCGCAGCGGTCATTGT
This sequence comes from Flavobacterium sp., assembly GCA_036399795.1. GTDB lineage: Bacteria > Bacteroidota > Bacteroidia > Flavobacteriales > Flavobacteriaceae > Flavobacterium. The sequence continues at coordinate 168,241 of DASWML010000024.1, read as the reverse complement.
AATGGCTTCCGCCGGGCAGGACAATGCGCATAATCCGCACGCCGTACAGTTCTCACGGCCTTCGCTGTCGCGTTTGAGCATGTGCTGGCCGCGGTAAACAGCGCTTCTCTCCCGAACCTGTTCAGGATATTTCACGGTAACCTTGCGCGTAAAAAGGTGGCGGATCGTAATAAACAGCCCCTTAAAAATCGCAACCAGGTAAAGGCTCTCCCAAAAAGTCATCTTTTTGTCGGCAACCTCCTTTTTCCTTCCCGATAATGATATTTGTTCTATTGACATTTTATTTTTTATTTGGAGCAGAGCTTCCTTCTTTTAATCTTGTTTCGTCCCGCTTTCCGCTGTAGCTTTTGGCGGCTCCGCTGCGCTTCGCCGCAAAAGGCTGCCGCTTCAATCGGGGCTACCTTTCATGTTCCATGTTCCATGTTGAAAGCGGAGATTGCGGCTAACCTTCAACTTTATAACTTTACAACTTTATAACTTTCAACCACTATCCGTCCGCCAGCAAAATCACAATTCCTGTAATAAATATGTTAGCGATCGCAAGTGGAATCAGCATCTTCCATCCCAAACGCATCAACTGGTCATAACGAAACCTCGGTATCGTCCATCTCACCCACATATAGAAAAATATGAAGAAGCAGATTTTTGCAAACAGCACCGCAATTCCAATCACGTTTGCGATGTTCACGCCCCAGTTTTCAACCGCCCACGACATTCCCGGATAATTATATCCGCCAAAGTAAAGAACAGCCAAAATGGTCGACGAGATGAACATGCTCGCATATTCCGCAAACAGGTAAAAACCCATCCGCATCGATGAATATTCGGTATGGTAACCGCCGATAAGTTCCGCTTCACATTCCGCAAGGTCAAAAGGCGTACGGTTTGTTTCTGCAAACGAGCAAATCAGGAATATCAGGAAACCGACGGGTTGATAGAAAACGTTCCAGTTCATTCCGCCTTGCTGTGCAGAAATTTCACGAAGGCTCATCGTACCGGTCATCATCAATAAAGCGATGATGGCAAGTCCCATCGCCACTTCATACGAAATCATCTGTGACGAAGCGCGCATGGCACTCATCAGCGAAAATTTATTATTTGAAGCCCATCCGCCGATCATGATTCCGTAAACACCAACCGACAACACGCCGAAGATGTACAGCATTGCAACATCGATATCCGTCGCCTGCAATATGATATCACGGCCAAATAAATGGAGCCGGTCGCCCCACGGAATTACCGCGGAAGTCATCAAAGCCACACTCATTGAGATCGCGGGTCCAACGACAAACAGGAATTTATTGGGCGTATCGGGTAAAAATTCTTCTTTCGAGAATAATTTCAGTCCGTCGGCAAGCGGCTGTAAAATCCCGCCTTTTCCGGCACGATTCGGCCCGATCCGGTCCTGTAACCATGCAGCGACCTTGCGTTCTGCCAAAGTCGAGTACATTGCCATCAGCATCGTAATTGCAAAAACAACTACAATTAAAACGCTTTTTTCTATTAATATCGTGCTGTCCATTACAGGTTGCCTTTTTTAAATATTTCCTCTTCCTGCGGCCTCAGCGGCACGTTTGGCATACTGATCTTTTTGCGGTCTTCGTCGCGGCCCAACAGGATTTTCTCTTCCGTGTCAATATGAACGGTCTCGATTTTCCTTGTATAGTTGTTTGCGTTGATAACGGAGTCTTTTTCAAATTTCCGCGGACCTTCAATCACCCAGTGCGACGGATCTTTATGCTCGAAACGGCAGTCGTTGCAAATGAATTCTTCAACCTCATGATATTCGTCTTTTCTTCCCGTAACGCGCTGAATCTGCTCGCCAAACATCCACAAAGTTACTTTTCCACAGCATTTGCTGCAGTCGCGGTGTGCGTTGTAAGGCTTGTTGAACCAAACCCGTTGCTTGAAACGGAAAGTCTTATCGGTAAGTGCGCCAACCGGACAAACATCGATCATGTTTCCTGAAAATTCATTGTCGATTGCCTTTGAAATACAGGTTGAAATGTTCGAATGATCGCCACGATCCATAACACCATGAACGCGGTTGTCTGTCAACTGGTCGGCCACCATCACACAACGGTAGCACAAAATGCAGCGGTTCATGTGAAGCTGGATATTCGGGCCGATATTTTCCGGTTCGAATGTCCTTTTCTCTTCAATAAAACGGGTTTGCGATTTTCCGTGCTTAAAGCTTAGGTTCTGCAGGTCGCATTCTCCGGCCTGGTCGCAAACCGGACAATCGAGCGGGTGGTTTATCAAAAGGAATTCGGTTACTGATTTCCTTGCTTCGGTTACTCTTTCAGATGAAATGCTGTTGACTTCCATTCCGTCCATCACACCTGTCACGCATGAGGCAACAAGCTTTGGCATCGGCGTTGGGTTGGCATCGCTTCCTTTGGAAACTTCAACCAGGCAGCAACGGCATTTACCGCCGCTTCCTTTCAGCTTCGAGTAATAGCACATGGCCGGCGGCACCGATTCGCCCCCGATCATACGCGCAGCCTGTAGGATTGTTGTCCCCGGTTCTACGTCTATACTCTGGCCGTCTATTGTTACTTTCATTATTCTTATTTGTTTGTAACGTTATAAAGTTGAACGTTATAACATTATAACTTTACCACTATTAAACTATTTCTCTTGCGACCAAATGCTTCACCCTTTCAAAAGGCTCAGCAACATAATGGTCTCTGTTTTTTATTTTTTCAGGAAAACGGACATGGTATTCAAACTCGTCCCTGAAATGCCTGATCGCTGAAGCTACCGGCCAAGCGGCGGCGTCACCAAGCGGACAAATCGTATTTCCTTCAATTTTTCTCTGGATATCCCACAAAAGGTCGATGTCTTCCTCGCGGCCGTGCCCGTTTTCGATCCGGTGAAGGACTTTTTCCAGCCATCCGGTTCCTTCGCGGCAGGGCGAACATTGCCCGCAGCTTTCGTGATGGTAAAATCTTGCAAAGTTCCAGGTGTTGCGGACGATGCACGATGTGTCATTATAAACAATGAATCCGCCTGAACCGAGCATTGATCCGGTTGCGAAACCGCCGTCGGATAACGATTCGTAGCTCATCAGCCTGTCTTCGCCGTTTGCAGTTTTGAAGATCAGGTTGGCAGGCAGGATCGGCACAGATGAACCTCCGGGAACGAAGGCCTTCAGCGGACGGTCAGAACTCATTCCGCCAAGATATTCGTCGGAATTCATGAATTCATCGACGGTCATTCCAAGCTCGATTTCATAAACCCCCGGATTTTTAATATGTCCCGAAGCTGAAATCAATTTTGTTCCCGTAGATCTTCCGATTCCGATTTTTGCATATTCAGCCCCTGAATTGTTGACAATCCACGGCACGGCGGCAATGGTTTCCACATTATTTACAACGGTCGGATTTGCCCAAAGTCCGGAAACTGCCGGAAATGGCGGCTTAATCCTCGGATTTCCGCGTTTACCTTCAAGCGATTCGATCAATGCGGTTTCTTCGCCACAGATGTAAGCGCCGGCGCCGCAATGAACGTAAAGGTCAAGGTTATAGCCGGTTCCCAATATGTTTTCTCCGAGCCATCCGGCAGCTTTCGCCTCGGCAATGGCACGTTCAAGAATCTTGTAAACCCACATGTATTCCCCGCGGATATAAATGTAGGAAAGGTGCGCGCCAAGGGCATAACTCGAGGTGATCATTCCTTCGATCAGAAGATGCGGAATGAACTCCATCAGATAGCGGTCTTTAAAAGTTCCCGGTTCTGATTCATCGGCGTTGCACACAAGATGCCTTGGTTTCCCCGACTTTTTGTCGATGAAGCTCCATTTCATTCCGGCAGGAAACCCAGCTCCGCCACGGCCGCGCAGTCCGGAAGTCTTTACTTCTTCGACTACCTCGTCGGGCGTTAAGGTTCTCAGGGCTTTTTCAACAGAAGCATATCCGCCTTCGCGGCGATAGACTTCATAAGACCTGATTCCCGGAACGTTTATTTTATCTAATAATATCTTCCTTGACATACTAATGTAAGTTGATTTTGTTCTCCCTGCAGTCGGCGATAAGCTGGTCAACTTTCGCTTCATTCAGGTCTTCGTGGTAATAATCCCCGATTTGCATCATCGGAGCATATCCGCAGGCGCCAAGGCATTCGACACCAACAACGGTAAACATCCCGTCGGGCGTGGTTTCACCCATGTTGATGCCGAGTTTGCTGCAGGTGTAATCCATCAGGTTCTCGGCACCGTTCAAACAGCAAGGCGATGTACGGCAGAACTCGAACATAAATTTGCCGATCGGCTTACGGTTGAACATCGTGTAAAACGACACAACTTCATAAACTTCAACAGGCTTGATCCCAAGGATTTCAGCCACGCGGTCCATCAGTTCGATGCTGAGCCAGTTGTCGTGCGCATCCTGTACTTCGTGAAGCACGGGAATCAGGGCTGACTTCCTTTTATCGGCTGGATAATGGCTGATGAGTTCATTGATCCGGGCAGAAAGCGCCTCGCCAATGTTTATATTTTGTGTGATGTTTGAATATTCCATAGTCTAGGCGTCTAATTCGCCGGCGATTACGTTAAGACTTGACAATGTTGCGATCGCATCGGAAAGCATCTGTCCTTGTACCATTTCGTTGAATGCCTGATAGTAAATGAAGCACGGGCGACGGAAATGCAGCCTGTAAGGCGTACGGCTTCCATCGGTAATCAGGTAGAAGCCAAGTTCGCCGTTTCCGCCTTCCACCGGATGATAAACTTCGGTGACCGGAACCGGAACTTCTCCCATAACGATCTTAAAGTGATAAATCAGGGCTTCCATGTTGTGATAGACATCTTCTTTCGGCGGAAGGTAATAATCAGGAACATTTGCATGATACGGACCTTCAGGCAGTTTCGCCAGCGCCTGTTTGATGATGCTTAGGCTTTCCCAGACTTCGGCATTACGAACGCAAAAGCGATCATAAGTATCACCCGATTTTCCAACAGGGATGTTGAATTCAAAATCTTCATAAGAACTGTACGGCTGCATCACACGGATGTCATAATCGACGCCGGTTGCGCGAAGGTTCGGGCCTGTAAATCCGTAGTTCATGGCGCGTTCGGCCGAGATTGGGCCGACATCAATGGTGCGGTCCATGAAAATCCTGTTGCGTGTTAGCAGGCTTTCAAATTCTGTCCAGATTTTAGGGAATTCGTCGAGGAATTCATTTATTTTTTTGAAGGCGAGCGGGCTCCAGTCTCTTTCGAAACCGCCGATACGTCCCATATTGGTCGTAAGGCGTGCGCCGCAAATCTCTTCGTAGATTTCGTATATTTTTTCGCGGTACTGGAATACGTAAAGGAAGCCGGTCAAAGCTCCGGTATCAACCCCAAGTACCGAATTGCAAATAATATGGTCGGCGATACGGGCAAGTTCCATCACGATCACGCGAAGGTATTGCACACGTTTCGGCACTTCGATGTTCAAAGCTTTTTCAAGTGTCATCCACCAGCCCATGTTGTTGATCGGGGATGAACAGTAGTTCATTCGGTCGGTCAATGGTGTAATCTGGTAAAACGGCCTGTTTTCGGCAATTTTTTCGAAAGCGCGGTGAATGTACCCGACAGTTGCTTCGCCATCGATGATCCTTTCGCCATCCATCAGCAGGATATTCTGGAAAATACCGTGTGTTGCCGGGTGCGTTGGGCCAAGGTTCAGGATGGAAAGCTCACTGCCGTCCTCATTTTGCCTTTGCTTTATGATTCCGGCGTATCGTTGTTCAGGAGGTAAAAGTAAATCTGACATTTTAACTGTTATCTGTTGTTCTGCCGAAGAAACGGTCGTCTTTATCGGTACGTCCGCCGTCTTCAAGCGGGAATTCCTTCCGCATCGGGAAAGAAATCATTTCATCCATGTTCAGGATGCGTTTTAATTGTGGGTGGCCTTTGAAAATAATCCCGTAAAAATCATAAGTTTCCCTTTCCTGCCAGTTTGCGCCTGAAAATAAGGAAGTTACGGAATCAATTTCGGGACTGGCCCCATTCAGGAAACACTTGATCCTGATGCGTACGTTTTCATACCAGTTGTGCATATGATAAACCACTGCAAACTGCCTGTCAGCCAAAGCCTCAGGGTAATGGATGCCACAAACATCCGTGAGGAAATTAAAACGTAGGGTTTCGTCTTCCTTGAGGAATTTCATGACCTCCAGAATTGACTCAGGCCGGACTTCAAAAGTAAAAATATCGTGAATCTTAGTAAAATCGTCAACTGCAGTCCCGAAATGATCGGTAAGGGTATTTTGTATTACTGAGGTTTCTAATGCCATTTGGTTATTTGATATTATAGGAAGCAAGCAATTCCTGGTATTCAGGTGAGCTTCTTCTCCTGACGGATTCGGATTTTACTAAATCCTGAAGGCGCATGATGCCATCAAGTATCTGTTCCGGCCTGGGTGGGCAACCTGGAACGTAAACATCCACCGGTATTACTTTGTCGATTCCCTGTAAAACAGAATAAGTGTCGAAAATACCTCCGGAAGATGCGCAGGCTCCAACAGCGATAACCCATCTTGGTTCAGCCATTTGTTCGTATACCTGACGGAGAATCGGTGCCATTTTCTTGGCGATTGTTCCCATGACGAGAAGCATATCGGCCTGCCGCGGCGAAAAGCTCATACGTTCAGAACCGAAACGTGCCACATCGTAGTGTGAAGCCATCGTTGCCATGAATTCGATTCCGCAGCATGAAGTTGCAAATGGCAGCGGCCAGAGTGAATTGGCACGTGCGAGTCCAACTACATCACTGAGCTTCGTCGCAAAAAAGCCTTCTCCCTGATATCCTTCAGGCGCTTCGGCCGTATTATATTTTATATCGCTCATTTGTCAGTCTTTTAAAGCATTACGCAATGGATGATAACGTAAAAATGCTTTTGATATTAGCTGTTTCGGGTAGATTATAAAAACTTTAACCCGTCAGCAATTATTCCCATTCCAGTGCTTTTTTCTTGATAATGTAGAAAAATCCCACGAGAAGCAGCAGCATAAACACCATCATTTTCAATAGGCCTTCCATTCCCATTTCACGGAAGTTGACTGCCCATGGATATAGAAAAATAACTTCGACATCAAAAAGCACGAAAAGGATCGCTACAAGAAAATATTTAACGGAAAAAGGTGTCCTTGCATTCCCAAGTGATTCGATTCCGCATTCAAAAGTTTTGTCTTTGTTTGCCGAAGAACGTTTTGGCCCCAGAAATGACGAAACTATGATTGTAGTGACTACAAATCCAACGGCCAGCATGAACTGCATGAATATCGGAAAGTAGTCAGCCTGATTAGTCTCCATCTGTTTTCAGATTATAAAATTAGCGACAAAGATACGTTCCAAAACTTTAAAATGCAAAGGCAAAATTAAAATCCTCAGATGCGGAAATACAACATTTATAAGTCTTCCGGCATGCATAAAATAAAAAAACGCTCCGCAATACGGAACGTTTCTTAACTTTTGGAATAAATATATTTATTTAGTCCTGCAAGGCTGTTACCTGTGCAGCAACTTTACCTTTTCTGCCTTCTTCTTCTTCATAACTAACGCGGTCGCCTTCACGAAGCTCTTCGCCTCTGATTCCTGTAGCATGAACGAAAATGTCTTTTCCTGTCTCTTCATCTGTTATGAAACCGTAACCTTTGGATTCATTGAAAAATTTAACTGTACCTGTACGCATTGTAAAATAATAAAAATTGATAATGCGACAAATGTACTCTTTAATATGAAACGGCAAAGGCTTTTCGTTAAAAATTTTATAAATTTATTTGATTTACAGCGGGTTGATATTTGTTTTCAGGATAATTTACTTTACGTTGAGGCTGATGTTCAACTCTTCGAGCTGGGCCTTGTCAATTACCGAAGGCGCATCGATCATCACATCGCGGCCTGAATTGTTTTTCGGAAAAGCAATAAAATCACGAATTGTTTCCTGGCCGCCCAAAATTGCGACAAGCCTGTCAAGTCCGAAAGCCAGTCCGCCATGCGGAGGCGCGCCATATTGAAAAGCATCCATCAGGAAGCCAAACTGGTCGCGCGCTTCTTCTTCGGAAAACCCTAAATACCGGAACATCAGTTGTTGCGTGGCTTTGTCGTGGATCCTGATCGAGCCTCCGCCGATTTCATTTCCGTTCAGGACCATATCGTAAGCATTTGCGCGTACTTTACCCGGATTGGTTTCCAGAAGCTGAATGTCTTCTGGTTTTGGAGAGGTAAACGGATGGTGCATCGCATGATACCTTCCCGATTCCTCATCAAACTCGAGCAGTGGAAAATCAACAACCCACAGCGGGGCGAATTCTTCCGGCTTGCGAAGTCCGAGACGCGTTGCAAGTTCCATTCTCAGCGCGCTTAGCTGTGTGCGTGTTTTATCTGCCGGGCCTGAAAGCACAAAAATCATATCGCCGGCTTTGGCCCCGGTCGCTTCTGCCCAGTTTTTCAGGTCAGCCTGGTCATAAAATTTATCTACGGAAGATTTAAAGCTTCCGTCTTCGTGGCATTTTACATAGACCATTCCGCTGGCACCGACCTGAGGGCGTTTTACCCATTCGATAAGCGCATCAATTTCCTTTCGGGTGTGTTCACCGCATTTTGGCGCAGCGATTCCGACGACAAGTTCGGCTGAATTAAAAACGCTGAAATCTTTATGTTTCGCAACGGCGTTCAGTTCGCCAAATTCCATCCCGAAACGAATATCCGGTTTGTCATTTCCGTAAGTTTTCATGGCATGGTCGTAGGTCATGCGGGGAAACTTGTCAACCTCGATCCCTTTAATTTCTTTTAGCAGATGGCGTGTGAGCCCTTCAAACATATCCAATATATCTTCCTGTTCCACGAAAGCCATTTCGCAATCGATTTGCGTAAATTCAGGCTGCCGGTCGGCACGCAGGTCTTCATCACGGAAGCATTTCACAATTTGGAAATACTTATCCATTCCGCCAACCATCAAAAGCTGCTTGAATGTTTGCGGCGATTGTGGCAAGGCATAAAACTGTCCGGGGTTCATTCTGGAAGGAACTACAAAATCGCGGGCGCCTTCCGGGGTCGACTTAATAAGGTAAGGCGTCTCGATTTCGCAAAAATCTTTTTCAGAAAGATATTTCCTTACTTCCATTGCGACTTTGTGACGAAAAAGCAGGCTGTTTTTTACCGGGTTTCTTCTGATGTCGAGATAGCGGTATTTCATCCGGATGTCTTCGCCGCCGTCGGTTTCGTCTTCGATGGTAAACGGTGGCGTTAGCGCTGGATTAAGGATCGTGAGTTCCGAAACCAGGATTTCAATATCGCCGGTAGCAATATTTTTGTTTTTGGATTCACGCTCGATGACAGTGCCTTTAACCTGGATCACGAATTCACGGCCGAGGGTTTTTGCGAGGGCGAACATCGATTGATCGGTCCGGCTTTCGTCAAAAATCAATTGTGTTATCCCGTAGCGGTCCCGCAGGTCAACCCATATCATAAATCCTTTGTCTCTTGTTTTCTGGACCCAGCCGGCAAGTGTCACTTCAGAATTGATATCGTTGATGGAAAGCTGGCCGCAGTTATGGCTTCTGTACATTGCGAAAATTTTAGTCTGCAAAAATACTATTTTGTCTTGAGTTGTACGGATTATTTATAGGTAGCGGCATTTTTTTAAACCGGATGGGAAGTATTGATTTAAAATTTTATATTTACTCAAACTTAAAATCATGATTATGAAAAAACTGAGTTTGTTTTTACTTCTTATCGCCACCGGAACGATTGCACAAGTGAAGTTTACGGCCAATATAGCCAACCGCAATTCGGATACGATTTACATTAACGGCAAGAATTTCAAGAAGGTAATCCCGATTAATAAGCAAGGTGTGTTTGAAAGCTCTTTTAGCGCACCAAAAGGAATGTACCAGATGTATGACGGCGTGGAATATGCGGGACTTTTTCTCGCTGATGGCTACGACCTCACGCTAAAGATGGATGCCAGGCAATTTGATGAATCTATAGTATTTTCCGGAAAAGGTGCAAAAGAGAACAATTTCCTGGCGCAGCAGACACTCGCGGATGAAAAGCTGGAGGCGTTGATGACGGCTGATGCGACCACGTTTGGAAATGCGGTTACTGCAAGGGCAAAGTCGGATGAAGAAAAGCTGGGAGACAAAGAGCTTGACGAAAGTTTCCGGGCAATGATGTCGGCGGCAGCAAAGCAGCAAAGCCAGATGCTGACAATGATGTATATGCAGGCGCAGGCGGCGAAAAAGCTACAAGGGAATGCTTCGCCGGCATTTGATTATGAAAATCATAAAGGCGGGAAGACAAAACTTGCCGACCTTAAAGGTAAATATGTTTATATTGATACTTGGGCAACCTGGTGCGGCCCGTGTCGTGCCGAAATTCCGCACCTGAAAAAGGTTGAGGAAAAATATCACGATAAAAAAATCGAATTTGTAAGTATCTCAATTGATACAAAAAAGGATTATGAAAAATGGAAGAAATTTGTAGACGAAAAACAGCTTGGCGGAATTCAATTGTTTGCGGATAACGACTGGAATTCGCAATTTATCAGGGATTTCAGCATCAACTCAATTCCACGTTTTATTCTTATTGATCCGCAGGGAAATGTTGTCAATGCAGATGCGCCAAGGCCGTCATCACCAGAAATACAGCAACAACTGGACAAACTACTGAATTAAGAAATGTTTTCATTATCAAAGAAGCCGGCGTTACTGCCGGTTTTTTTTATTTCCAATGTTAAGTTTTGTGTCAATGTTACCAAATTGTTAAGCGAAAGTTTCAACAACGTAAATTATTTTTTATATTTGTTATGCAAATGTAAACCTACACGATATGAAAATGGTAATTTTATCCGCAATGATGCTTGCTTCGACAATCATTTCAGCCCAGGATGTTTCGCCGAAACTCGAGGCTCAGGGGAACTTGGTAAAAGCTACATACTATTATGAGAATGGGCTGATACGGCAGGAAGGCTTTTTCAAAGATGGAAAGCTCGATGGGAAATGGATCGCATACGATACAAACGGAAACAAAAAATCGATTGGGGAATATAGCAACGGGGAGAAAACCGGAAAATGGTTTTTCTGGAATGAGTCAATCCTGAGCGAAGTCGATTATTCCTCAAATAAGATCGCAGCTATAAAAAGCTGGAAAGAGGACGCTTTAGTAAACAGGAACTGAAATTAATTTTTCTCCTGTAGCTTGCAAGCCAGGCCAAAGCTCCTGTAAAGAAATCGGCTGTTATATTTTGTATAACAGCCGATTTTGATTTTATGCAGTAGTGGTTTCGAGTGCGTTCCGTTTCTTTCTGTCGCGAAGCCTGTACTTGATCCGCTTGACGAGATAAAACATTACAGGCACCATGATCAGTGTGAGCACCGTTGCATAGGTGAGTCCGAAAATGATCGTCCATGCCAATGGTCCCCAGAATATCACGTTGTCACCTCCGATAAACACATGCGGGTTCAGATCGGTGATCAGCGCAAAAAAGTCGAAGTTGAGTCCGATGGCCAGTGGAATCAATCCCAAAACCGCGGTTGTTGCCGTAAGCAATACCGGGCGGAGCCTTGATTTTCCAGATTCTATAATAACTTCTTTTATTTCTTCCAGCGAAAGGTCGTCATGTGTTGCAACACCTTTTTCTTCAACTTTTCTGTCGAGGAGCAACACAAAGAAGTCCATCAGTACGATTCCGTTTTTCACGACGATTCCCGCAAGTGAAATGATTCCCATCATCGTCATCAGGATTACGAAATCCATATTTGCAATAACATAGCCATAGAATACCCCGCTGAAACTCAGCAAGACCGTAAAGAGAATTACCATGGTTTTCGATACCGAATTAAACTGCAGTACGATAATCAGCGTGATGCCGGCAAGTGCAAGGAATAACGCATACATCAGGAAGCTTTGGTTTTTCCCCTGTTCTTCCTGCACGCCAGAAAACGAATAGCTCACTTCTTTCGGAAGATCGTAATTTGTGAGTTCGGCCTGTATCTGCTTTGTGATCTCATCGGCATTATAACCTGTAATTACATTCGAGTAAATGGTCATAATACGTTTGTGATCTTTCCTTTTGATCTGGTTATAGGTAGTGGTTTTTTCGGTTGTGGAAACCGCAGAAACCGGAACCTGCATAATCTGGCCACTGCTCTGGTTGCGGAAAGTGAGCGACTGGTTGAACAGCACGCTTTCGTTTTTCCGCTGGTCTTCCTGCATTCGCATCACGATATTATAATCGTCGTCGTCTTCCTTATAAGTGGAAATTTCCTGACCATAAACCGAGCGGCGAAGGTTGAATCCCAATTGTCCGGTTGATACGCCGACACTTCCGGCATTTACCCTGTCGACTTTAACCTCAAGTTCGGGACTGTCTTTATTTACATCAACGCTGAGCCGTTCGATCCCCGGAATATTCTTTGAATTGATGTAAGAGATCATCCTGTCAGCTTCTTTCAGCATCTGGTCATAATCGGTTCCTGTAAGCTGAACGCTGATCGGATAGCCGGCTGGCGGACCATTGGCATCTTTTTCAACAGTGACTTTCGCACCCGCGATGCCTTTTACTTTGGCACGGATTTCTTCCAGGATGTCGGCAGTATTGATTCCGCGGCGGAATTTAAATTCCGAAAAATTGACCGTTACTTTTCCTTTATAAGGTGTTTCCGAAGCAGATCCTGCGTCAACATTGGGGTTTCCGGCGCCTACGCCAACTTGTGAAACAATCGATTCCGCAAGGAAATTATCGTTGGTTTTCTTGTCGGTATACTTGCTCAGGATATTGATCACCTGCTTTTCAACAAATTTTGTTGCCTGATTTGTCTTATTGATATCGGTTCCTTCAGGGTATTCAATGTAGGCAATAACCTGATTGGGAATATTATCAGGAAAGAACAATACTTTTCGTGGAAACACGCCCAAAAGCATAACCGACAGGAACAGCAGGCCTATGATTCCGCCAAAGGCAAACCATGCTCTTTTTCCGGTGAGTATTTTTGCGAGGAAGTTCTTGTATTTGTCTTCCATCCGTGGGAAAAAGCTATGTTGGAAGTCCTGTGTCCACTGATACAATTTTATTTTGTACAGCCACATCAAAGCCAGCGAAATGATCGAGAGATGCCCGATGGCGCGCGCCATTTTTGAATCGTACACATTTCCGATGATGACGAAAATCACAGCAAGGATGGTGAATATCACCGTATATCTTTTTGCGGATTTCTTAGTTACATTCTTGTCTTCAATATCCATTGAACCTCCGGTCATCGCGGCGTTCACCACCATGGCCACGAATAATGAAGCAGTCAGAGTAACGGTTAATGTTATCGGGAAGTATTTCATGAATTTACCCATGGTTCCCGGCCATAATGCGAACGGAAGAAATGCCATCAGGGTTGTCGCGGTAGACGAAATTACCGGCCATGCGATTTCGCCGATACCAATTTTCGAAGCGGTATAGCGGTCCATTCCTTTTTTCATATTGGCAAATACGTTATCGACAACCACAATTCCGTCGTCGACGAGCATTCCCAATCCCATAACCAGTCCGAAAAGCACCATTGTATTGAGCGTAAGCCCGAATGCAGATAAAATACTGAATGCCATCAGCATCGAAAGCGGAATCGCAGCGCCTACGAAAAGTGAGTTCCGCAAGCCCATGGTAAACATCAGGACGATCATTACCAGCACGATACCGAAGATAATGTGGTTTGAAAGTTCATCAACCTGATGCTCTACGCGCGACGACTGGTCATTTGTGAGTTCAATTTTCAGGTTTTCAGGAAGATAACTGTGCTTTGCTGCCTCAATTTTCTCTTTAATCTGCTCGATGGCGGAAATCATGTTCTGGTTGGCGCGTTTTTTTACGCTGAGCATTACAACCTCGACGCTTTTTTCCCGCGCATAAGTTGTTTTTTCTTTTTCCTTGAAACTGATTGTTGCGATATCCTTAAGATAAACCGCACCGCCATTCGATTTTACAATAATATTTTCAAGCTCTTTCGGGTCTTTGATCTCGCCGACGATCCTGATGTTATTGCGTGAGCCGTGAGAAATCAGGTTACCGCCCGAAAGCGTCATGTTTTCATATTGAACCGCATTCTGGATCTCATCAAATGAAACCTGGGCGGCGCTCATTTTGAAAATGTCGACGGCAATTTCCACTTCTTTTTCATCAACACCAAGGATGTCGACTTTTTTGACTTCCGGAACTTCTTCAAGATCGTCCTGGAGCAATTCTCCGTATTTTTTAAGCTGTTGGGTGGTGTAATCGCCCTGAAGGTTGATATTCAGGATCGGCACTTCTTCGGAAATGTTCAGCTCGAAGACGTTTGGTTCGACCTTGCTTCCATTATCAAGATTTGGCCAGTCGGTATCCGCCTTGACATTATCGACCTTGTCTTTGATCCTTTGCTTGGCAACTTCAATGGTAATATCGTCCGCAAATTCGGTAACGATCATTCCGTAATCCTGAAATGAATTTGAAGTGATCTTATCGACGCCGCTGATGTTTTTGATTTCTTTTTCAAGCGGCTTGATGATCAGTTTCTCGACATCCTCGGCAGAGTTCCCGGGGAAAACCGTAGAAATGTAAATTTTGTTTTCGATGATTTCAGGAAAATCTTCCCGCGGCATCGTGATGTAAGCGATCAAGCCGGTAACCACGATCAACAGCGTCACGATATACACGGTAACGCGGTTGTCGACTGCCCAGCTTGATATGCTGAATTCTTTATTTTGGTGACTCATTTGTTTTTAGTTTAGCTGTGAGCTTGCTTATGGGATACTTAAAAGTTGATTTTCATTCCTTCTGAAAGTGCTGAAACGCCTTCGGTTACAACAACATCGCCCGCCGATAATCCACTGCGGATCTCTGTAAGATTCCCGCCCGATTGTCCCGCTTCAATGGTCACTTTCTTAGCCACGCCGGTTTTTCCGTTGATGTTGTTAACCACATACACATACGACTTTCCTGCCGCATCCTGCTGGATCACATTTGAAGGAACAACAGCCGCCTTGTTATTAACATAATCAACTATTTTAAGTTTTGCAACCTGGTTCGGGCGAAGGATGTTGCCGGGGTTCGGGACCGATACTTCAATACCGAATGTACGGTTTGCGGGATCAATATAATTGCCTACCTGCCTGATTTTCCCGGTCAGGTCTTTTCCTAATGAAGGCAATGAAACCGTTACCGGCGAACCTTGCTTTACCTTATTGATGTAGGTTTCAGGAACCGAAGTCGAAACATACATATCGCCGAGATTCACGATGCGCATCAATCCCTGCTGACTCGGCGCAACCACTTCACCGCGTTCTACAAAGACCTCGTCGATCGTTCCCGAAAACGGAGCTTTAATTAATGTTTTAGACAATTGTGCGCGCATTTGTGCAACGGCGCGTTCCTGCGATTTCATGGCAGTCTGTGCCTGAAGGAACTGGATTTCGGAACCGATTTTCTGGTCCCATAGTTTTTTCTGCCTTTCGTATGTTGTTCTGGCAAGCGCAAGTTGTGTTTCGAGTTGGGCAACCTGCTGGCTTAGTCCGGCATCGTCTACACGACCAAGAACCTGTCCTTTTTTAACACGTTGTCCCGCTTTTACATTCAGCGATATCAAAGCGCCTGACATTTCAGGCTGAATCAGGACGTTTTCTTTCGTATCGACATTCCCCTGAAGTTCAACATAATGTGTAAAAGTAGTGTCTTTGACCGCAATGACAGCGACAAGCGCTTCCTGCTCAATGGTGTCAAGACTGGCAATTGCCTGGTCGATTTTTGTGAGTTCGGCCTGCAGCTCAGAACGGCGCTTCTTCATTTGTTCGAGGTTGTTGCCGCTGATGGCAGCATCGGTGCCGGAAGTGTTCTCTTTGTTCCCGCATGAAAGCAGCAACAGTGAAGAGATGGTAAGTATCAGTAATTTTTTCATTATGCTTGTATTGGTTTGTTGTTTATTTTCCATTGGTGATGTTCTCAAGTTCTGCCCGGCGGTTGATCACATTGATCATCGACTGCAGGTAATTTTGTTGGGCTGTGTAAAGCTGGCGTTGCGCTTCGGCAAAATCGAAGCTGGAAGAAAGCCCTTCAGTAAATTTAGTTTGCTGCTTCCTTTCGATCCGTTCGGCAAGGTTGAGGTTGCTTTTTGAATTATTGTATTCTTCCACACTGAATTCATACTGGCTTCTGGCATTGGCATACTGAAGTTTCAGCCGTTGTTCTGATTCTGTGAGCTGGGTTTTCGCCTGATCAAATGCAATGCGCGCCTGTTGGGTTCTTGCACTCCTGGCAAAACTGCTGAAAATCGGAACATTGAGCGTTACGCCTACGTTTGAATACCACAGCCATCGTTGGTCTTTCTCGAAGAATGTAAATTGTTTGTCGGCGTAAGAGTTTATTCCGTAGTTCAGGCTCGTCGATAAAGTAGGAAGCGCACGGCTTTTCTCACGTTGGAATTCCAACCTTCGCTGATCAACAAAATTCTGGGCGATCTTGTAATCGATATTGTTGTTGATGTCAAACTCGCTTCCGGTAATAGACAGATCCAGATTGTTTGTGGTGACGTTGTCAAGCCGATCGGTAAGCGTTACCTGATCTTCTATCGAGAGTCCGAGGTTGATCTTTAGCATATTGTATGCAATTTCCCTCAAGCGGCGCGCATTGTTCAGGCTGCTGTTCACGGTAAACTGCGTGATCTGAAGTTGCTCTACGGTTTCTTCTTCGATCAAACCATTTTCGAATGTTTTGCGCGTGTCGGAAAGTGTCTTGTCCAGCGTGGTTTTATTGCGCTCCAGGATTGCAATGCTTTCTTCGGCAACCAAAACATCTCCGTAGGAAGCGACGATCATTTCGCGTACTTCATTATCGGTCTTCTGCTTGAAATTTTTATAATACTGAAGATATGTTTTGGAGGCGCGCAGGGCGACAATGTAAGAGCCGTCAAAAAGAAGCTGGCTCAGTGTTGCGCGTGGCGTCATTGATTGCTTGGCTCCGAATTCGGTAATAATAACAGCATCCGGATCGGCAGGTGGCGGCATTCCGGGCAATGCAAAAGAGCTCGCTGAAATGACAGATCTCGGGATTTGGATGTTATACAAATAGTCAACTCCCGCATTGATCTGCGGCAATCCCATGGCTGTCGTTTCGCGTTTTTTCTGCTCTGCAATCTGGATATCCCTGCCTGCATTGATAACGGTATAATTGTGTTGGAGCGCATGTGAAATGGCCTCCTCAAGGGTAAACGAATAAGTTTTTGCTGCTTCCTGCGACCTCACCGCAAGCGAACAAAGAAAGAGGATGATTAGTATGGTTTTTTTCATTGAATGGAAGTTATGTTTGGTTTGTTTATAATCAGTTTTTCCAAAAGCTCAAGCCCCGGCGGGGTTACGATGGCCCGCAGGTGGTATTCAAGATATTTTTCAGTGACATCTTTGCTGGAGTACAGGCTCACAGGGAAAATATCGGTATCTTTTATTCCGGTGAGGCCAACAAAATAGATCCGTCCGATAAAGGCGATGTCAAGATCCTTACGATAAAGACCGAGGGAAATTCCTTTGTCGATGTTCTCCTTTACACAGTCCTGCATCTTGTCGAACTGCTTTTTCCGAAGACATGAAAATACGTTTGGGAAGTATTTCTGAAGCTGAAACAAAGGGGAAGCACTTTCATTGTTAAGCTGTTTCATCATGAAGTTTTTAATTTCAAACAGCTCTTCGATCGCATTCTTGTTCAGGCTGCAAATGTTGTCGATGCCGCCCGCAATCTTGTCAAACAGGAACAGCGACGAAGCTTCTACCAGCTCGGGCTTATTCTCAAAATGCTGGTAAATGGTTTTTTTGGAAATTCCCATCTCGGCCGCAATGTCATCCATGGTAACGCTCTTAAAACCGAGGGTCAGGAACATTTCAGTAGCCTTGCGTAAAATTTCCTCTTTCATGTATTGTTAAATTTCCGGCAAAGGTACATGGAAACTTTAAACACAAAAATAGTTTCCTAAGTATTTACATTTTTTTAACACTTCATTTAATCGATGTCTTGGATTCCGTATGAATGCAGTAAATTAGCCCAAATTTATTTTCATGCATTCTATCAGGGAATATCAGGATAGCATAAAAGGCGGACTTGAGCAGCATATTTACCTTAAAGAGCCGCGAAACCTCTATGAGCCAATCACTTATATCCTGTCGTTCGGCGGAAAAAGGATGCGTCCTATCCTGACATTGCTTTCTGCGGAAATTTTCGATGCAGATTGCCAGGCTGCGGTTCCGGCTGCGGTCGCTGTTGAGGTATTTCACAATTTTTCGTTGATACATGACGACATTATGGACGACGCGCCGTTGCGAAGAGGACGGAAAACCGTTCATGAAAAGTGGAATATCAATGCCGGGATCTTATCAGGCGACGCCATGCTGATCCTGGCTTACCAGCTTTTCGAACAATACGAAGCAGAAACTTTCCGGGCACTGGCAAAGCTTTTCAGTAAAACTGCACTTGAAGTCTGCGAAGGCCAGCAATGGGATGTCGATTTTGAAAAACGGGATAATGTGACCATTGCTGAATACCTGAAGATGATTGAGTATAAAACCGCGGTTCTTGTTGCCGCTGCTATGGAAATGGGCGCAATCGTGGCCGGGACTTCGCCGGAAAATTGCCGGAATATTTATAATTTCGGACTCAATCTTGGCCTGGCTTTCCAGATTCAGGACGATTATCTGGATGCTTTCGGGGATCCGGAAACTTTCGGGAAGCAACCCGGAGGCGATATTATCGAAAACAAAAAAACTTTTCTCTACCTGAAGGCTATGGAGTTCGCTTCCGCAGAAAAAGCGCAGGAATTAACCTGCCTATTCTCCTCCGATGCGCAGGATCAAGAATTAAAAATTGAAACTGCCAAAGAAATTTTTCTGGCCACAGGTGCTGCAGATGCCGCAACTCAGGAAATCAGAAATTATACCTTTGCCGCATTCAAAACGTTGGATGCCATGGATATTTCCGAGGAAAAAAAAGACATTTTACGCACTTTTGGCGAAAATCTCATGGACAGGAAAGTATGATCGAACCCAAATAAACATAACCGCCAATATGTACATCGCCCCAAAGAATACCGACCTGCTGCTTTCTGAAGCCGAAAGCGAAAATCTTTACCAGCAACTGCTCGAACAGATCAATAAAGATTTCAATCTGGCCAATGAACCGGTAGATTTTCCGAAAAGCACAAAGCCCGAAGAGATGAAGGTCCAGCTTCACGAGAAGGTTTACCGCCTGATCCAGTTCCGTTTCGCCGAATACCTGAACCTGCTTTATATTGTGGATGTTGCCGAAGACCAGGTAAAGAAGCTTGACGGTTCAGACCTGATCGCACTTTCCGAGGAAGTTTCTTTTTTAATACTCAGGCGGGAATGGCAAAAGGTATGGTTTCGGAATAAATTTTAATGCCGATTTACACATTCCGTCCCTTAGAAATAAATCCTTACAAAAGGCATAAAGGCTTCGTTGTAAACGCGCCTGTCGCTGTCGTGCAGCACATTGTACCTCACGCCGATAGTGACGTTATTTGTACGGTAACCGACGCCAACAAACAATGCGGTATTCCAGAAATCATCATCAACCGTCCCGACATCTATAAGTTCATATTCTGAATTTACGCGTACCTGTTCCAATTCTGCTGAAAGCTGTATTTGCGGAATCGGGTTGACCAAACCTAAAATGCTTCCGCCATAAATCCACGAATTCCATTCATCGCGAACCTTTACATAAGTTCCCTGAAGTCCTATCCCTGCAGCAAAATATCGGTTAAAATTGTAGATCGCACCGGGTGCAAGCGTGACGTCGGTATAACCATTTCCGATACTGAGTCCGAAACCGCCGCCAATCTGGACTTTTTGCCAGAAATCGCTTTTTGGGTTCTCATTTTGGGCAGTTTCCTGTGCTGTTAAAACGATGCTGAACAGCAATAGCAACAAGAAGGCGATCCGTTTTACAAAGTGCATTTTCATTGGGCTTCACGTTCGGTTTTCAAAAGATAAAAGTATCTAAAAAAAACAGGAATGTATTTCATTTATTGTACTTTTGCCTGACATTTTAACAACCCCGGAACATTTCTAATTACCATGGACAGGTTTTCCTTCTTAAATGCGGCACACACAGAATTTTTCGCAGATTTATACGACCAGTATCTGGAAAATCCCGACAGCGTTGAGCCAAGCTGGAGGAGTTTTTTTCAGGGATTTGACTTTGGCTCTGAATATGGAAACCATCAGGAGCAGGTAAGCACGATCAGCCAGGCCGCAAACAATGGCGACTACACGGCAATTTCCGAAAAGCTCCAGAAAGAATTCAACGTTCTTAAGCTCATCGATGCCTACCGCACCCGCGGGCATCTTTTTACAAAAACAAACCCGGTGCGTGAGCGCAGAACTTATAAACCTACGCTTGATCTTGAAAATTACGGACTTTCGAATAACGACTTAAATACTGTTTTCGACGCTGCCAAAGCCATGAAGCTTGAGCCTTGTACGCTTCAGGAAATTCTGAAACATCTCAACAGGATCTATTGTGAGTCGATCGGCGTGGAATACATGTACATCCGCAAACCTGAGGTCATCCAATGGATTCAGGACAAAATCGGCTACAATGACAACATGCCGAAGTTCTCTGCGGAACAGAAAAAAAATATCCTTGCAAAACTGAACGAAGCGGTTTCATTTGAAAACTTCCTTCACACGAAATATGTCGGCCAAAAGCGTTTCTCGCTCGAAGGCGGCGAGTCGATTATTCCCGGCCTTGACGCGCTCATCGAAGCTGCCGCCGAAAAGGGCGTGGAGCAATTTGTTATGGGAATGGCACACCGCGGCAGGCTGAACGTTCTTGCGAATATCTTCGGAAAGCCGACACAGGACATTTTCTCTGAATTTGACGGAAAAGATTATGATGATGACGCGCTTTTTGACGGAGACGTAAAATACCACCTCGGACTCACAGCAGACCGCCGTACACAGTCAGGAAAAAGCATCAATGTAAACCTCGCGCCGAACCCTTCGCACCTCGAAACCGTTGGTGCCGTTATAGAGGGAATTGCACGCGCAAAACAGGACCACTATTTCCCTGATGATTTCTCAAAAGTGTTGCCGATTGCACTGCATGGCGATGCTGCGATTGCCGGACAGGGAATTGTTTATGAAATCGTCCAGATGGCGCAGCTTGACGGCTATAAAACCGGTGGAACGATTCACGTGGTCATCAACAACCAGGTTGGTTTTACCACAAATTATCTTGACGCGCGTTCCTCAACCTATGCCACCGATGTCGCAAAAGTTACACTCTCGCCTGTGCTTCACGTAAATGCCGACGATACCGAAGCTGTCGTTCATGCGATGCTTTTTGCGCTCGATTACAGGATGACATTTGGAAGCGATGTGTTCATCGACCTTCTCGGGTACAGAAAATACGGACACAACGAAGGCGATGAGCCGCGTTTTACACAACCACAACTTTATAAACTCATCTCAAAACATAAAAATCCAAGAGATATCTATGCTGAAAAACTCATTGCTGAGGGTATCATAGACGAAAATTATGTAAAAGGACTTGAGGAAAAATACAAAGCGATGCTCGAGGAAAATCTTGAGGCGTCACGCAAAAAGAACCTTACGATCATCACGCCCTTCATGCAGAATGAATGGCAGGGATTTTATCCGGCCTATCAGGACGATATGCTGAAGCCTGTTGATACGACTTTTCCAAAAGATCAATTGTCGGCAATTGCGAAGGTCATTACCGAACTTCCCTCTGATAAAAAATTCATCAGCAAAATATCAAAGCTCATCGCCGACAGGAAGACCATGTTCTTCGAAACCGACAAGCTTGACTGGGCCATGGCAGAATTGCTGGCCTACGGGTCGCTTCTTACCGAAGGTTACAGCGTTCGCATTTCCGGACAGGACGTGGAGCGCGGAACTTTCTCGCATCGTCATGCCGTTGTAAAAGTCGAAGATTCAGAAGAAGAAGTCATCCTGCTCCAGCAGCTTAAAAACGCTACAGGAAAATTCAATATATTCAATTCATTATTGTCAGAATATGGCGTTGTCGGATTCGATTACGGTTACGCATTGGCCAGTCCGAACACACTGACCATCTGGGAAGCCCAGTTTGGGGATTTCTCCAATGGCGCACAAATCATGATCGACCAGTATATTTCGGCCGCTGAAGACAAATGGAACAACCAGAACGGGCTCGTAATGTTGTTGCCGCACGGCTATGAAGGCCAGGGCGCAGAACACTCATCGGGAAGAATGGAAAGATATTTACAAATGTGCGCGAATGAAAATATGTTTGTTGCCGACTGTACGACACCAGCCAATTTCTATCACCTGTTGAGAAGGCAGATGAAAACAACATACCGGAAGCCGCTGATCGTATTCACACCGAAAAGTTTATTACGCCATCCGCTGGTAGTTTCAACAGTGGACGAATTTGCAAACGGAAGCTTCCGCGAAACCATTGACGATACAACGGTCGATAAAGCCGCCATCAAAACACTCGTTTTCTGTACCGGAAAATTCTATTACGACCTGCTGGCCGAACGCGAAAACAACGGAAGGAACGATGTTGCCTTGGTGCGCATCGAGCAGTTGTTCCCGCTGCCGGTAAGTCAATTAAAGGAAATTATCGCCTCATACCCCAATGCCGACGATTATGTCTGGGCACAGGAAGAGCCAAAAAATATGGGCGCATACAGTTTCATGCTGATGAATTTCACCCTGGTGAAGTTCCGTTTCGCCTCACTCAAAGCCTACAGCGCACCGGCTGCCGGAAGTTACGCACGCTCAAAAATGCGTCACGCCGCCGCCATTGCGATGGTATTTGATAAAAATTTGTTTAATTAGGAGCTTTTCCCGCTCTCCACTATATCTTTTCCAGGTTGCCTTCTCAGGCAACCTGGAAAAGGATACCGTTTCGATCGGGGCTAGGCATTATCGGAATTTGAAGTTTTCAGGACGACTAAGTAAAGTTATATATTATGATTTTAGAAATGAAAGTGCCTTCACCAGGTGAAAGTATAAAAGAAGTAGAAATCGCAACATGGCTGGTAAAAGATGGCGACTATGTTGAAAAAGACCAGGCCATTGCCGAAGTCGATTCAGACAAGGCGACTCTGGAACTTCCTGCCGAAGCCAGCGGTATCATTACACTCAAAGCCGAAGAAGGCGATGCGGTTGCCGTAGGCGCTGTTGTTTGCCTGATCGATACTGATGCTGCCAAACCTTCAGGAGCCGCTGCCGCACCGAAAGGAGCTGAAGCAGTTGAATCTCCAAAAGGCGGTGAAGCGGAAAAAGCGGAGCCCGAAAAAACAGAAGCCAAACCGGCGCCGCAACAAACTGCACAAACCGGTGGCTATGCTGAAGGAGCGCCTTCCCCGGCAGCCAGAAAAATCCTTGAAGAAAAGAACATTAAACCTTCTGATATTGCCGGAACCGGAAAAGGCGGCCGCATCACCAAAGACGATGCTGTGAATGCACAGCCTTCAATGGGAACACCAACAGGAGGAAGCCGCAGCTCTGATCGTACGAAGTTGTCGATGCTTCGCCGTAAAGTGGCTGAAAGACTTGTTGCCGCGAAGAATGAAACAGCAATGCTGACGACTTTCAATGAAGTCAACATGACACCGATCAACCGCGTCAGGAATGAATATAAAGATGCGTTTAAGGCAAAGCATGGCGGACTCGGACTCGGATATATGTCGTTCTTTACAAAAGCGGTGACACGTGCGCTTCAATTATATCCTGATGTAAATTCAATGATTGACGGCGACCAAAAAATATCTTATAACTTTTGCGACATCTCAGTAGCCGTTTCAGGCCCGAAAGGATTGATGGTTCCTGTTGTGCGTAATGCTGAAAACCTGACATTCCGTGGAATTGAGGCCGAGATCAAGCGTCTTGCCATCCGTGCCCGGGAAGGGCAAATTACTGTTGACGACATGACAGGCGGAACGTTTACCATTTCCAACGGCGGTGTTTTCGGAAGTATGCTTTCAACACCGATCATCAACCCGCCGCAATCGGGAATTCTCGGAATGCACAATATCATTGAGCGTCCGATTGCAGTAAATGGGCAAGTGGAAATTCACCCGATGATGTATGTGGCATTGTCTTATGATCATAGGATCATTGACGGTCGCGAATCGGTAGGTTTCCTTGTCGCGGTGAAGGAAGCTTTGGAAAATCCGGCGGAATTCCTGATGGACAACAATCCTAAAAAGGCATTGGAACTATAAAAAAAGCCGCTCATTGAGCGGCTTTTTTTATTCCTTGATTATTCTGAACGTTTCGTGTCGGCTGGCTGAGGTTATTTCAAGGAAGTAAATACCTTCCGAAAATGACTGCAGATCCAATTGCGTTACTGTCACTCCACACGGTTTTTGCAGCAACTTTTTTCCGGAAATATCACGAACAATTACTTCTTTGAGATCTGTTGTTGAAGAAATAGTGATATTATCTTTTGTCGGATTCGGATAGATTTTGATTACAGATTGATTGAAATCATTTACACCGAGTTCATTCACAAATTCTGTTGTCCATGTATTGGTCACAATCGCAGGATTGGCGTCGAAGTAAATATCAGCAGAATTCGGAATAACGTCTCCGATTTCATATCCAGGCAAAGGCTTGACCTCAAATGTCAGAAAACCTTTGCCCGTATCAGTTCCTGAAACCGAAGGCGGCAAATTAACTGCGCTGAATGTCCAGGTAAGATTATTTCCAATTTTATCCAATACATATGGATGGCTTGACATTACCATTCTTACAGAAGCGGGATCTAACTTCTCGTCAAGAATATCCACAATGGTAATATTGATTGCATTTGCGTTGCCTGTATTTTCAAAACGGATGGTATATCGCAGAAATTCATCTGAAGTAAACTCGGCAAAAGGAATTTGATTGCCATGTGTTTCGCTCATATCATTAGGATCATAAGAGCTTGAAACAATTTCGGTGATCGCATCGGAATTATTTATCGGATAGGTGTCAGATACGGGAATCGTAATTTCAATATTACTGGTTAATGAAGTACCGAGAGGTACTGTTGCCGGCGTATCCATGGTTACATAAAAAAAGATGTAATCATAAGGCTGTAAGTTCGTAAAGCTATAAGAAAAACCCGAGGCATTGATTACTGCACCGGGCAGGGAAACAGCACTAACGCTTACCGCATCATCGTTCGTAAAAGTTATGGTTCCTGAGGGAATTGTTTGATTTCCTGCATTATGGTATGATATCCAGTGTGAATATGGAAAACCGGGCCTCGGTGTTTCCCGGCGGTTTACAAAAACGCTGAGGTCACTACAAGGAACAATAGTAATGGGGAAGTTATAAGTTATGATTCCTGAGCCTGGAGCCACATTGATGTTCGAATATGAAGAAGGAGAAATGATGAATTGAGCGGCGCAATATGTCGGTATGTCCAAACTGATGTCAAATGTGTTTGCAGGGTTTGTTTCATATATAATATAAGTTCCGTTAGAAGAGTAAATATCGTGAACGTAGCCATTGTTGTTCATTTCGAAATGAAAAGTTCCGTCTGGAAAATTTACTTCCCCACCGTTCTGTATTCCATTGTTGTCGGTGTCTATAAAAGCGTTGAGCCGGATTCCATCAACAATATTCAGCGGCATCTGTCCTATGACCTTATCATATTGATCTCCTGCATTGGAATCGGCCGATAGCCAAACGAAGCAATATCCGGACCCGCTGTTAATCTGATCCTGAGTAAGTATGGAGGTTGCCGTTAATTGTGAGTTTGTACTGCTGCCGGGAATGCTCGTGATAGGTCCGCCTGTCCATGAAACATCGGTATTGACCAGTTGGATGTTCGTTAACGGGCACGTAAACAAATTCTCAATATTCAATTGCCAGTTGATGATATCGCCTACATCGGTAACACCATTATTGTTGAAGTCAACGTAGGTTCCGACAGGTGTTATATTCCAACCATCCGGCGTATCCACTGCAACAAGAAGCTCCTCGGAAGTACAACCGTCATCATTGACAACTTTAATATAGTAATAATCTGGGGCAAGGCTCATGCTATAGGTTGTACCGGTACCTGTAATATTTGGAAGGTTGGTAAAGTATGTCCGGCATTTAATGGTCCAGTTCCCCAGAGGTAAGCCGTTAATAGTTATAGTTCCGTTGCTGCTAGTGCAATCTGGCTGGCTTACGCTAATCGTGGGTTCAGTAATGTTACACACCTCTACATTTACTGTCGCCATATCACAATCGGCTGCATTTGAAATGCGGCATAGCTGATAAACAACAACATAATCCCCGGGCGGTGTGGCAGGATCAATATGAAGATAGCCGCTGTTATCGATAGACAGGCCGGGATTGCTTGTACTTACCTGGATAAGATCTACTTGGTCATAAGGTGCCGAACCATCAACAGAATCATTTAGCAGAACACGATAAAAATATGGGAAGTTACCCGACTGCTGGATCATTCCACCCATTGCCGCATTTGCATTAAAAATGTAATCATCAACAGCATTGACCTGCGCCAGGCCAATAAAATTAATAAGAAGCAGAAACAATGTCGCTAAAAGAATATTGATTGATTTCATAGGTTCAATGGTTGATGACTATTGTAGTAGACGTAATTTTCCTTAAAGGTTGTGTCAGGTGTAGTAAATATTTAAGTATTGGCGTAAAAACGCCCACTTTTTGATCGCGTTCCTATTGTATAGCTATTGCTTGATGATCCGAAGTGTTTTCTCCTTGTTACCAATCGTCAGGGTGATAAAATATAACCCCGTATGAAGTCGCGATAAATCCACCTGATGAGAAGGGTTTCCGATAACTGTTTGATAAACGACCTGCCCAAAGAGGTTAAAGATTTTTAATCCATCGATGTTTTGTGCGTTTAAAATGTGAAGGTTATCTTTCACAGGATTTGGATGAATGCGTACATTGCTGAATACACTTTCTGCAACCTGTAATGAAAAAATCACTGTAACGGGCAGCCTGTAAATGCTTTCCGCACCATTGATCGTTTGCGATGCATAATAGGTTGTTCCGTTGACAAGAAGTGTTGTCGCAGGGAGTGCTGTTTCCAAAGCGCGCCCATCGGTTCCCGAAGATGAATACCATTGGATATTTTCCCCTGAAACCACAAGATCGGCCAGTGTTTGTCCTTCAAAGAAAGTCTGTTCGGTTGAGCCGACCGGGGCGTTCGGTGTTGTAATCTCAATATTATCAATCACCAAAGAACCACAACCGTTTGTGTCCATGACAATTATGGAATGTATTCCAAGAGGAACATCGGTAAAACCGGACTTTGCTGTGGAGCTGCGCCATCAAGTGCGTATTCATACATGCCAATTCCCAAGATGTCGATCGTTACGGCCTGCGCATCTGCTTCATACCCATCGCCGACAGCTACTGCAGGAGAAGACGCCGTGACAACTGCGCTTGCTTCCGATACAGGTATTTGAGTTTTCTACGGTTACGCTGTAAGTTCCCGGATATGTTGCGGAATATGTAGCAGCCGTTGCTCCCGCAATTGGCATGCATCAAGTGTCCATTGAAATGTATATTCAGATCCTGAATATCCGCTGTCAAGAATATAGGGAGCGACAACTGCTTCCGTAACCGGATCAATGCAAAATGTCCCGTCATATAAAACAGGTTGGGGCACTCCTGAAATCGTGATATCAAAACTTGATTCGTCGCTGCAAATGCCGTTGACTGCAAATATATAAAGCGTGCACGATTGCGTAATAACATCGCCGGAAGCTACCATGGTTCCCGCGCCGTTTGGTGCAGTATAATAATATTGCGCCGATGGAAGCTGAGGCAATTCATAAGAAATGCAATAATTTACATCGTTAAGCTCCATTACTACAGGCATCGGATGGAGTATTAACTCAAAAGGAGCGACTAAATTCCACTCACTGTTCAGGTTTTCTATTTTGCCATAAATGTTTTGTCCGGAAGTTCCGGTAAAAGCAGATGCATTTGCAATAGGATTGATATTGGCATCGGCATCGGCCTGGGATTGGTAATAAGTTACAACAAAATCCCCATCGCCTTCGGGTACAAGATCAAGAAAATATCCGTTCTGAGACGTAAGGTTAAAAAGCTCGATTCCATCATTTCCAGTATCGCACAGGGCAATTGACGGAGGCTGTGCAGCAGTGGAAAGCGACACCAGAAGAAGCAGGAAGAGCAATGTTGTTTTCATAATTAAATGTCTGAATAACAAATGTATGTTTTAAATCGCGATAGGATAAAAAAAATCCCTCTGGATAAGCGGGATTTTAATTGAAGTTGCTGTTTGCGCGAGGGATTGCAGCGGCAGCCCGCAGCGTAGCGAGGACTACAGCGGAAAGCCCGGCCGAAGGCGCGCCATAAATTACTCCTTGAGGATTTTAATGATGAGAGCTTTATTTCCTGCGGTAATTTTAGCAAAATACAATCCTTCGGATACACCTGAAATATCAATAGCCGTGTCGGCAGAAAGCGGTTGTTTGCGTACTATAATTTTTCCGGTGATGTCTTTAAGGACAATGCTTTTGATGATTTCAGAAGATCCGGATGAAATGTTCAAAAGGTTTCGCGCCGGATTCGGAAAGGCGATGAAGCCGGAAAGTTGCTGTTGATTTACCGCGAGGGAAGAAACGAATTCTGTGGTCCAGGTATTGGTCACAATGGCTGGATTGGTATCAAAATAAATTAATGCCGTATTGGGAATAATATCACCGATGGCAAAGCCCGGATTGGCTTTAACTTCGAAAGCAACATAACCTTTCCCTGTATCAGAATTCGGAACTGATGGCGGCAGGTTAATGTTGGCGAATGTCCAGGTTAAATTGCTGCCGACTTTGTCTAATGTATAAGGATGACTGGCGCTGATCATGCGAACAGAATCAGGATTAAGACGGGTATCGAGCAAATCGTTAATGTCTATATTGATGGCATCAGCGTTTCCGGTATTTTCAAACCTGATGGTATATCTCAGGTATTCATCGGCTTCGAAATCGGAGAATAGAATTTCCGGGCCATGATTCTCGGAAATGTTATTGGGATCGTAGGAATTGGTTACGGTCTGCGACAAGGCATCAGAATTATTTTCTATGGTTAAGTCGCCAGGCGGGACAGTAACTGAGACAGTGCTGGTCAGGATATCGCCAATGGCAACGGCGGGAATAGGCGGGACCGTTAAAGTCACGTCAATCTCGCGAAGCTCTGACGGAAGTAAATTATTAAACTGATAGGTAAATCCGCCAGGGTTCATCGTCGTGCCGGGTGTGGTTCCGGTTACGGTAACATTGTTGTCTGCGGTATAGGTAATAGTACCTGAGTTAATGGCGGTGTTCCCATAGTTAATATAGATAATCTGATGATGCATCGGCAGTCCGGGCCTTGGCTGCTGGATCGGAATCATGAAAATCCCCCGGAGGTGAAATAGCGCAAACATTTACCGTTACAGTCGCAGTATCGCAGTTTGACGGATTTGAAGCCTGGCAAATCTTGTATACCAGGGTATATGTGCCTACCGGTGTGCCCGGACTTATTGTTGCAGATCCGCAAACGCCGGTCAGGTTAAATCCGCTGTAGGAAGACGAGATCTGGGTAAAGATGTATGCTGAGCACGATGAGAGGCTGCTTCCGTTGAAAGTATCGTTTGCTATGGTATTGGCTGATCCGCCCAAAGCGCCATTTATTGTTGCACTATCATCGTTCGCAACAAGTTGTGCCGTGATTGTGAAACTGGACAGCACACAACAAATAATGGCTAAAAAGGTGTAGTTTTTTTTCATGTGTTGTATGTTTTTTTTGGGTAACAGTTACTTTTAACCTCATAATTAACGCGCCGAAATATAATCGGTCAATTCATCTACACTGGAACTGAATGCAAATACATTGTTCACCTTGAAGTAGTTTTTCTGCTCTGTACATGAAGTGTAGGCGAACTTTGCGAAGTCGAGCTTTGTTTCCTCAAAGCCAAAAACTTTGCATATTTCAGCAATCTGTGTCGCCGACAAGCAGTTTGAAGACGCGATTTGCTTTGCAGTTTTGAGTCGGGTATCATCGAAATTTTGCCCTTTCACCGTTTGCAATGCGCTGGTGAAATTGCCCTGGCTCATGGCGTGGCCGTGCCTGCAGCCTGCGTCTTCATAATAATCTGGATTATGGGAAGATGATGATGAGGAAGAGGTTGTCGTGGTTGAGGTTTGCGTAACGGTTCCCGACATCATCGGGTCATTGATGGAAACATTCACTCCAACACCGCCAACATTCACCGCTGCACTCATGTTTCCACCGGATGTCGTGGTCGTGGTCGTACTGTGGGTAACGCTTCCGCCCATCATCGGACCAGGATGGCCGAAACGGATGACCTGTACATTTGCCGGAGGAATATAGCCCTGAACAACCGGGGTCATGGAAAAGAAATTGAGTTTCATTTTCTTTGAATTGTTCTTGTCGCGCTTTATCTTGTAAGTCACATCCATAAAGGCATCGTCGGCATCTGAGATCTGAAGGTAATTTTTAGAGATTTCCTGTTTGGTGTTGTCCTCAAAAATAATCTTGGCGTTGTAATAAGGCTGGGTGAGTTCTTCGACACGGAGATTTGCCTGGGCGATGTCATTGATTTTTTCCCCATTCAGGATGAGGTAGAATTTATCCCCGTCTTCTGAAAAGATCGTCAGGTGTCCGAATGGCTGCATCTGCGCAGCACAAAGATTAACAATAAAAAGAAAGGCAGCACAAAAGGTAATTTTAATCTTCATAAATAGCGTTTTACGTTAAAACTGCAGCAAGATATAAATTATTTGCAGTCCAACAAGACTAATGTCCTGTGGGTTATCTGCTTAAGTACAAACAGTGATTGAAGTAGTCGATAATGGCTTTGCCTTTCATCAGTACATCGGCACCAATAATTCCCTGGACAGGCTTTGCCTTGTGTTGCTCCAATGCGGTATTTACATGGGAAAGATCAAAAATAACGAGGTCAAAATTTTTGTCTGTCCACGAGCTGAGCTTGAGCTTATTACCGATGGAAAGCTGCGTTTTCATTCCGATCGCGCCTGCGCCTGCAGCTTTCGTGTCGGAATGGGCTGCAGAAAGGTTAAACAGTTCAATGCATTCGATCCCAACGCAACTGTTTGAAGCGCCGGTATCAAGGATAAAGTTTCCTTTCACGCCATTGACAGATGCCTTTATAAGCAGGTGATTGGTTTTCGTGATCCGGAACCTGATCTTTTTGTAGTTTTCTTTTTCCAGAATTTTGTTAAGGTTTCTCATCACTATATAGCGCAGCAAAAATAGATGAATAAGCGCCAACACCGGTATAAAGTGACAGAATTTGACATTATTTTGACATTCTATGTTCAGCAAAAAAGCCTTTCAGGTTTGCTAATTTGCATCGGCATTTTATGAAATTTCATTACCTTTAGGCTGTCGTTTGACGATAATCATAAACACAAAAACGTTTACTGTTATGTTGAAGCAGTCCCTCAACCTGAAGCTATCACAAAAGCTGTCACCGCAACAAATTCAGCTCATGAAGCTGATCCAGTTGCCTACGCAGGCTTTCGAGCAGCGGCTCAAGGAAGAAATGAATGAGAATCCTGCGCTGGAAGCCGGAAAGGAAGAAGAAGAAGATTATGAAAAAGACGAGTTTGACAACAATGAGGACGACTACGATGATGATTATGATGATGATGAAACCCAGTCCGAACCCGAAGACATCAACATAGACGAGTACCTCAGTAGCGATGAAACTCCTGATTACAAGCTTTCGGCCAACAATTACAGTGACGATGACGAAGTGCGCGAAACCCCGCTTGCTGCGCCTGTAACTTTCCATCAGGACCTGCTTAACCAGCTGAATACTTTTATCCTTAACGATGACGAGCGTGAAATTGCCGAATTTCTTGTAGGAAGCATTGATGATATGGGTTACATCCGACGGAGCATTCCCGATATCGTCGATGATATGGCTTTTACACAGGGAATTTACACCGATGAAAAGACTGTCGAGCGCATTCTCCATATTGTTCACGAACTGGAGCCTTCCGGTGTCGGCGCGCGTGACCTGCAGGAATGCCTGTTGCTTCAACTGAAGCATAAAACCCCGACAGAACCGGTTTCGCTGGCCATCGACATTATTGAGAACCAGTTTGATGCGTTTACAAAAAAACATTATGACAAGCTGCAACAGCGCTACGGGGTTTCTCTCGAGAAACTAAAGAAGGCCATCGAAGAGATTGAGAAGCTCAACCCGAAGCCAGGCAATTCCTTTACCGGCAATACAAGGCTTGTGGAGCATGTTGTCCCTGATTTTTCTATCCGTATTGTTGATGGGGAACTTGAACTCGTCCTCAACGGACGCAACGCGCCAACACTCCATGTTTCCCGGGAATATCAGGAAATGATGCAGACATATAAGGATTCACGCGAAAAATCTTCTGCCCAGCGCGATGCGGTACAATTCATAAAGCAGAAACTCGATTCAGCGAAATGGTTTATCGATGCGATCCGCCAGCGTCAGGAAACGTTATACGTGACGATGAGTGCCATCATGCAATACCAACGCGAATATTTTCTTGATGGTGAAGAAACAAAACTTCGTCCGATGATCCTGAAGGATATTGCAGACATGGTCGGACTCGATATTTCTACCATTTCACGCGTTGCCAACAGCAAATATGTAGAAACCCCTTACGGCACAAAGCTTATCAAGGAATTCTTTTCGGAAGCGATGAAAAATGATCAGGGCGAAGATGTTTCAACGCTTGAAATCAAAAAAATATTGCAGAACATCATTGAGGAAGAAGACAAAAAGAAGCCTTACCCCGATGACCAGCTTGCGGAAATACTAAAGGAAAAAGGTTACCCGATTGCGCGCCGCACCATTGCAAAATACCGCGAGCAGCTTGATATACCCGTGGCCCGGATGAGAAAAAAGATATAATTACTCCTTTTGAAAAAGATACTCCCTTTTTTTTCTTACCTGTTCCATCCGCTTTTCATTCCGCTTTATGCGGTATTGTATTATTTCCTGCTTGACGAGAGTTATATGGTTCCGGCCGAAAAATACCTTATCGTTATCCAGGTCATCATCATCACTATCCTTATCCCGATTTCGTTTTTCTTTCTTTTGCGTTCCCTTGGAAAAATCGACTCAGTCATGGTACACGATCTCGGGCAGCGACGCGCGCCGTTGATCATGCAGGCGGTGCTGATTTATCTTCTGTCGCAGCAAAGCATTACTCTTGAAAGGATTCCGGAACTTTACTTCTTTTTCCTCTCCGCATTGATTACCACTGTTCTGGCGTTGGTCTGCCTGCTGGCCAAAACAAAGTCGAGCCTTCATCTCTCGGGAATGGGCGGACTGCTTTTTTTCGTCATCGGCCTCAGCCTTCACAGTCATGTCAATATACTCAGTACTATAGCTTTCCTGGTATTGGTTACAGGATTTGTAGCATCTTCACGGCTTTATATGAAGGCGCACAATTATAAAGAGCTGGTTATAGGGTTTGTTTCGGGCATGCTTCCGCAGATGTTACTGTGGTTTTTCTGGCTATAGGATGTAAAACATCAGGCCAACATTCAGCGTATGCATGTCAATAGGCTGGTTGTTGAGCCTTGCTGATTTGAAGATCGGGTTGATTCCGTAATAGATGTGGAAGTTCCAGGTATTATAACCTGTCGCCAGATATGCACCATACAGAAATTTATTCAGGTCGGGATTGCCGTCAATGGCATAATCGCCCCCGCTTCCTTTGAATTTGTAATTGTCGAAAAAGAGATAGCTGACTTTAAAACCGGTATATACACGCCAGAATCGATGACTTTCAGGTGTTGATGTCCGCCAACGGATTTCTATCGGCAAATCAATATAGTGCAGGATCATCTTGTTTTTGTCATATCTGGCATTCTGCCCAATGATCCCGTAGGTTGCATCGTCATCACCGATTTTTGCGATCTGGAGGTTGTGGTTGAAATTGTTCAGCGAATAGCCAAGTCCGGCAGCTATAGAAAACGTTCGTTTTTTGTTGACCGGCATATCGCGGAGGAAACCTGCGCTTAAACCCATTGAGAATTTGTTCTGCCTGACGCCTTCCGGCCGTTTTTGCAGGATGTTGTAGGTAAATCCGACATAGAACTGATCTTCCCGATAGAGTGAATCAAGCGCGGTAAAATCGGGAAGCTCCGTATCCTGCGAATAAACATCCGTTCCTACAATAATCATCAACAGGTAAAACAGTTTCCGCATCTTATATTCTTGTGCGATAAAGATACAAAAAACCAATAGTCATTACTGATCGCGCAGCCAATTCATAATCTTTTATTAATTGGCAAAATGCTAATTTCATTTGAGCCATTTTCTTCTTAATTTTAAATAAAAACACACCATGCATATTCAATTCAGCACAAACAATAATATCGAAGGCTATCAAAGAATGGCAGATTATTTTTCCGGAACCATTGAAGAATCTTTAAAAAGGTTTGACGATAAGATTACCGGAATTTATGTTCACCTGGGCGATGAGAACAGCGACAAATCAGGCAGCGATGACAAGAAATGCTCTATTGAGACAAGGCTGGCAGGACTCAAGCCTGTTGCTGCCGTACATCATGCCGATACAATCGAGAAGGCGATCCACGGTGCAACCGATAAGATGAAAAGGGTTCTGGAGCACACACTCGACAAAATGCGGAATCACTGATTTTAGTCGGTGATTTCAATCCAAACCGGAGCATGGTCGCTGGTTTTTTCCCATCCGCGAACATCACGATCAACGCCTGCGGCGGCAAGCCGTTTCTTCAGGTGCGGACTAAGCAGGAAATGATCGATGCGGAGGCCGGCATTGCGCTGGTATGCATTCCGGAAATAATCCCAGAAAGTGTAAATTGTTTCTTCGGGATATAATGTCCGAACCGCATCAGTCCATCCCTGTGCAACAAGATTTTCGAAAGCCGTGCGCACTTCCGGACGGAACAGGGCGTCGTTAACCCAACGTTCGGGTTTATACACATCACGCTCGGTTGGCATCACATTAAAATCTCCCGTGAGGATAACAGGCGTATCAAATTTGAGAAGCGCTTCAGCACGTGCTGTCAGCCTTTCAAACCACTTCATCTTATAATCGAATTTGGGTCCCGGTGCCGGATTTCCATTCGGAAGGTACAAGCAACAAATCAGGATTCCGTCGACCATGGCTTCAATGTAACGGCTTTGGACATCATCGGCATCACCGGGAAGCGCTCTTCCTACTTCTTTAAGATCGTGTTCCCGAGACAATATCGCAACTCCGTTCCAGCTTTTTTGGCCATGCCAGATCGCTTTGTAGCCGGCATCGGCAATTGCTTTCTCAGGAAATTTTTCCTGTGGTGCTTTCAGTTCCTGAAGGCATACCACATCTGGCTTTGCAGTTTCGAGCCATCGCAGCAGCACCGGAAGCCGCCCGTTTACACCATTTACGTTGTAGGTTGCAATTTTCATGATTGACTTTAAAAGTGTTTAAGATACAAATTATATCTGAATCGATTTCTGCTTGGCTGTAGGATATTAATATTTAGATTGATAAATTTTGTATCAATATTTAAATATATTTGTGGTATAAATAATACCAATGTCATTTTTATCCAACAACCTGCGGTACCTGCGCAAGGAGCGGAAGCTCTCCCAACAGAAGATGGCCAATGCGTTGGTCATTACACGTGAGAGATTTGCCAAATATGAAGAAGGCGCTTCCGAACCTCCGCTGGATTTACTGCTTCGAATGGCGCGTTATTTTCATGTTAGTATTGATATCCTGCTTTCTGTGAACCTGCAGCAAACCCCAATGGAGTCGCTGCTGAATATGGCTGACAACCGCATCCTGCTGCCGATTGCCGTAGACAGAGAAGGAAATGATTATATAGAGATTATTCCGCATAAGGCGCAGGCAGGTTATCTGTCGGGATATGCCGATCCGGAATTTATTGAAAATCTTCAACATATTTCCTTGCCGTTCCTCCGCAATGGAAAATTCCGCGCCTTTCCTGTAGCAGGTGATTCGATGCCGCCGCACAAGGAAGGATCCTTTATAGTGGGTAAATATATTGAGAATCTTGGCGATGTCAGGGATGGGCGCACCTACATCCTGCTCACCAGGAACCAGGGAATTGTGTACAAACGATTAAATAAGAACGGAAAGAACGCATTGATGCTGCATTCGGATAATAATATTTATCAGCCTTATGAGGTCAAGGCATCGGAAGTGCTTGAAATTTGGGAGTATGCATGCAGTATCGCCACCACCGAATTTGAAAAAGATGATCTGGGCAGCGAAAATATAAAAGACGTATTGCGGGAACTCAGGAAAGAGATGAGGGAATTGAAAAAAGCATAATTTTGTTCCCTAAACTTTTTATCATGCAAAAAAACTTACCATTATTGAACAAGCCTGCTTAAATGTAACAGGATTCGAAAGCTTCTTGTCAAGGTTCAGGCAAAAGATGATTATTGCCGGCAAAAGCGACAGCACACTTATCAATTATTCACGTCATCTCGCAAGGCTAGCACTTCACTTTAACATGTTGCCGCTCGATATCCCTATCGACAGCATTGACGACTACCTTTATCAGGTAAAACAACGCCACAACACACCGTCTCTGAATTTTTTCAAATTCACGGTCTACAGTCTGCGGTTCGCCTACAGGATGGCAGGTCTTAAGGACAAATACATTTCTCTGCCATCAATTAAAGAGAGCCGTAAATTGCCAGTTGTGCTCAGCAAGCAGGAAGTAAAGCGGCTGCTCGAAACACCTGATTCGCTCAAGCATCGCGTATTGCTTACGCTGCTTTATGGATGTGGGCTCAGATGCTTTGAGGCGCGGAATGTGCGTGTTGCAGATCTTGATTTCGACAGGCGTATGCTGCATGTGCGACGGGGCAAAGGCCGCAAAGACAGGTATGTTCCCATAAGTACGGTTGCTATTGAATTATTTAAGGAATACATCGCTACAAAGCCGGCCGGCCCGTGGCTTTTCAATGGCAAGCCGACAGGAAGTGCAGGAGGCGACTTTGATAGCAGATATTCTAAACGCGGCATTCATTGGGCAGTGAGGCATGTGGCACAAAAAGCTCAAATTATAAAAGAGGTTTCCGCGCATACATTAAGGCATTCTTTTGCTACGCACCTGTTGGAAGATGGTTTGGATATTGTCACGATAAAGAACCTTTTGGGACACAACAGCATCGAAACCACTATGGTATATCTTCATGTGGCAAGATGCGGTCGGGGAAGTGCTTTTAGTCCGCTTGATACTTTATATGGTGTGAAATCGCCTTTGTTCAAGCATGGCATTTGTCCGTATTATGTAAATAGTGTGAATCAGGAGAGCAATGCTGTCCCGGAGAAGAAAATCATTCTTTTCAGCGAAAATTAATCATAGAAAATGCTCCGGAATGGAGCATTTTTATTTCAGCGAATGTTATTCCTGCTTAGTTGACTGCCTAGCCCCGATTGCAGTGAAAATCCTTTTGCGGCTTTTTCAGCAGCAAAAGATTGCAACGTAAAGCGGGAACAGCTTCAAAAACACTACAAGGTGAGTTTGTCGGGGTTATAACCGATGTAAGGCATTTCGGTTTCGCGGAAGACGACGCCAAAATCTTCGAGTTCGTCCAGGATCGGTTCGTAAACTTCTTTGGTGATCGGAAGTTGAACGCCCGGGGTTTTTATGTTTCCGTTGAGGAT
This sequence comes from Flavobacterium sp., assembly GCA_036399795.1. GTDB lineage: Bacteria > Bacteroidota > Bacteroidia > Flavobacteriales > Flavobacteriaceae > Flavobacterium. The sequence continues at coordinate 130,515 of DASWML010000024.1, read as the reverse complement.
TTGCAGCGCTGCCATTGCAACCGGAAGCCCGACAGTTTTTGCCATCGCGGTATAAGTCTGGTCATCGCCAACGCATACCATTTTGGAGTCGATCTGTTTCTCCACCCCGTTCAACTCATAGCCGAATTTATGGTACATCACGATCATGTCTTTATCTTCGGGTTGAAGCGTCCATTTTTCGCTGAGGATTTTTTCAAGCATCTGCGCCGGCGTCGCATTTTTGAGTCCGATAATTTTGTGTTTGTTGAAAAGATCAAGCTCAAGAAGTTTGTCCCACATGATATCGTCCTGTTCGATCCCTAATTGCAGGCGCAGCTTGATTTCGACGGAATCTGTTGGATGATACGGCAGGAAAAGATTGGTAAATTCACGGTAACTCAATGTTTCAGAGTTGTCTACCACGTAGCTGTCATCGGTCATGCCAAGCTGGACAAACATGTTCCAGGCACGGGAATAGCCTACGCGCCGGATGGTTCCGCGATAGAGCGTAAGCACGTCATCGAGCCCGTAGACGGTTTGATATTTCAGGGAATCCCGGTTTGCGTAGCCTTCGAACCTTCCGTAGCCTTCGACTTCGAGGAATTCTGTCCGGCGGAAAAGCCTGTGGTATGGGATGTATTTATAAGTGCCTTCATGGAGGAATTTGGCGGCGCCACCTTGTCCGGCCAAAACTACATTTCTCGGCGCCCAGGTGAATTTATAATTCCAGAGGTTGTTGTCGGATTCCGGAGCTACGAGTCCGCCGCAGAATGATTCAAATAAAATCATTTTCCCGCCTTTTTCGCGGATGTCGTTGATGACTTTCATTGCGCTCATGTGGTCGATTCCGGGATCGAGCCCGATTTCATTCATGAAGATCAAGCCATTTTCCTTAGCCGCTGCATCCAGGCTTTGCATCGCATCGCTGATGTATGAGGCCGTTACCATATGTTTTTTGAAGGTGATGCAGTCTTTTGCGACTTCAATATGCATGTGCGCCGGAAGCATGGAGATGACGATGTCGGCTTTTTCAATTTCCGCCCTGCGTTGGGTTTCATTGAAAATGTTGAATTCGATTGCGGTTGCATTTGGAAGTGCGCCGATTTTCCTCAGTGCAAGTTCGAGGGAAAGGTCGGCTATTGTAAGATGAAGGTCTTGGGCGGCAGACTTGTCCAGCAGGTAACGGATTAAAGAAGATGCCGAGCGGCCTGCGCCGATGATAAGGATGTTTCTCATGATGGATTATAAGGCTACAAAAGTAAGTATTTGAAAAATGTTTTTGAAGTTTGCCGTATTTTTGTCTGAACACATATAATATGGACAGGAAAATCCTCGCAGCCGGCGCTTTTTTCGGAATGACAGCAGTTATCCTCGGGGCTTTTGGTGCGCATGCTTTAAAGGAAGTGCTTTCGCCGCAGCAGATCGTGACATTTGAAACCGGTGTTAAGTATCAATTTTATCATGCGCTGCTATTGCTGTTTATAGGATCGGGAGCGTATATTTCAGAGAAGAAGCGCCAAGTCGTTTTTTGGCTGGTGGTTTTAGGAACGATTATGTTTTCCGGATCGATTTACCTGCTCGCCACCGATTCACTGAATGATGTTAATTTCAGGCAATTTGGATTTATAACACCAATCGGCGGGACACTACTAATCGTCGCCTGGTTCTTACTCTTTATCGATTTTTTGCGTAAAAAGTCATAAAATTAGGGTCAACGAAAAGTTATCTTAATTTTAATTTTTACTTTTGCCTTCTCTTTATACACAACTAAAAGCACCTTTTTATGGATAATAACGCTTTGATTACGAAATCGATTTCGTTAGAAAGCCTGGGAATAGAGAATGCGCAGGTACATTACCAACTCACTCCGGATGAATTACAGGATATAACAATAGAACTCGGAATGGGTGTTGAAGCCTCGACCGGAGCACTTGCTATTAATACCGGAGAATTCACAGGACGTTCGCCACAGGACAGGTTTATTGTAAAAGATGATATTACCGCCGATAAGGTTTGGTGGGGAAAAGTGAATATCGCTTTTGAACCGGAAAAATTCAACGCACTTTACGATAAAGTAATGGCGTATTTATCCAATAAGGAATTGTACGTGCGTGACAGCTATGTTTGCGCTGATCCGCAATACAGGCTGAATGTTCGTACTGTGAATGAGTTTCCGTGGTCGAACCTTTTCTGCTACAATATGTTCCTTCGCCCTGAAGTTTCAGAGCTTGACAGTTTCACGCCTGATTGGCATGTGGTCTGTGCGCCTGGTTTTAAAGCTGATCCTGCAGTTGACGGAACACGTCAGCATAATTTTGCCATCCTCGACTTTACAAGGAAAATTGCCCTTATAGGCGGCACCGGATATACCGGCGAAATGAAGAAAGGGATTTTCTCTGCTTTGAATTTTATTCTTCCGGTTGACAAGGATGCGCTTCCGATGCATTGCAGCGCAAATGTTGGAGACGATGGCGATACGGCAATTTTCTTCGGATTGTCAGGAACAGGAAAAACGACTTTGTCTGCCGATCCGCAGAGGAAACTTATCGGTGATGACGAGCACGGATGGACGAATGAAAATACTGTTTTCAATTTTGAAGGAGGTTGCTATGCTAAAGTCATAAACCTTACGGAAGAAAATGAACCGGATATTTTCCACGCCATCAAACGCGGTGCGATCCTCGAAAATGTTGTTTTCAAGAAAGGAACGAATGAAGTCGATTTTGAAGATATTTCAATTACGCAAAATACAAGGGTAAGTTATCCGATTTACCATATCAATAACATCCAGCCTGGATCTATCGGCAAGAATCCAAAGAATATATTTTTCCTTACTGCCGATTCATTCGGAATCCTGCCTCCGATAGCGAAGCTGACACCCGGTCAGGCAGCTTACCATTTCATTTCAGGCTATACTGCAAAAGTTGCCGGGACCGAAGCTGGCGTAACCGAGCCTCAGCCCAACTTTTCAGCGTGTTTTGGCGCTCCGTTTATGCCATTGCACCCCACTAAATATGCTGAGATGCTAAGCAATAAAATGCAGGAAGCCGGCGTTACTGTCTGGCTGATTAATACAGGCTGGACCGGCGGACCTTATGGAGTAGGCAGCAGGATGAAATTAAAGTATACACGTGCAATGATTACTGCTGCTTTGAACGGTGAACTTGACAATGTTGAATATAAAGATCATGCAGTATTCGGAATTGCAAAACCACAGTCATGTCCTGGTGTTCCTTCAGAAGTCCTGAATCCAAGGAATACATGGGAAGACAAAGACCTTTACGATGTAAAAGCCAAAGAGCTGGCGCAGAAGTTCAGGGATAATTTCGCAAAATTTGAAGAGTTTGCCAATGAGGAAATCATGGCGGGCGGTCCTTTATTATAAAAGTTCAGTTATTAATTCAAAAAAAAGCGCTGTTCATTGAACAGCGCTTTTTCTTTTTTTATAAGATAATACTTATTTTTCTTTAACTTCCTTATTGGCTTTTGCAATATACTTGTCGAGCGCCATAGTCATTGAAGGCGCTTCAGGCGACGGTGCCATGATATCAACCCGCAATCCGTGATCCAGCGCTTCCTTTTGGGTTGTGCTTCCAAATACGGCAATCCGCGTATTGTTCTGTTCGAAATCAGGGAAATTTTTGAATAGTGATTTAATTCCGGTCGGACTGAAAAAAGCCAAAACATCATAATATACATCGGCAAGATCAGAAAGATCGCTCATCACAGTTTTATAGAATGTTGCCTGAGTCCATTCGACTTTCAGTCCATTTAATGTAATCGGCGCTTCAACATTAAGCTGGTCTGATGCCGGAAGCAAGAATTTCTCGTCTTTGTATTTCTTGATCAGGGGTGAAAGATCAGCAAAGTCTTTTTGTCCGACATATATCTTGCGCTTGCGGTACACGACATATTTCTGCAGGTAAAACGCGATCGCTTCAGACTGGCAAAAATATTTTAGCCCTTCAGGTACTTTATATCTCATTTCCTCGGCTACGCGAAAGAAGTGGTCGACTGCGTTCTTACTTGTAAGGATGATGGCAGTAAATTGGCTAATGTCAATTTTTTGCTGCCTTATATCTTTTGCACTAACGCCTTCAACATGAATAAATGGCCTGAAATCAATTTTAACCTTATGCTTTTGCTGAAGCTCAAAGTACGGGGAATTTTCTACTTTGGGCTCTGGCTGCGACACCAAAATGGTTTTCACTTTCATATATGACGTTCTAATGTACTAATTCCTTGTGAACCAATAATACATAAAATAGTAGGGAGCTATTTCAAGAGCGCAAAGATATAAAATAAAATAGAACAACTTACCGACTACGAAATTTTGATAATTCTTCAACGAGAGAAGGTATGTCAACAGGTTAATTATCAATACTGCAGCTATACATACAAAAAGGAATATTTCCGAGTGTGAATCATTGTAAAACAATACAATGTTAACGGGTAACAGCAATAGCCCTATATAGGTCCGGTAGCTGACTTTCTGCAGGTTGAACTGCTCAATAATATCTTCAATATTGAAAGAGGCTGCAATAATTTTCTCAATCAGGAATTTGGCAAGGATAAAAACCCCGAGTAAAGTTGAGATCCTGATAAACAATACCCAGTCGGTTTTTGAAGCATATCCGAAATGGCTAAGCACCAATTGCAGGAAGAAGGCCAGCGAAATCAACTGGACAAAAAACAGGATAATCGTAAATCCGCTCATCAGATGGCTGGGATCACGATATACTTTCACATACTTGTCAGAAACAATCAGTTTTGTAAAATCGATAAACCGCTTTTCAAACACAGTCCTTGCCACGGCAATAAGGGCGAACGAAAGCACAAACAGGATGGTTGCCCAGTCCTTGTTTTCCATGATACGCGGGTTCAGGAAATGCTCGTTCATGCTTGCAAAAGTAGTGATTTTTATAGCTGTGGCTGTGAGGCCGGTGAAATTTTTAATTCATTTGAAGATGAATTAGCCGGCATTTTTATTATAAATTTATTGTGAATCTGCTCTGTTAAAAAGTTTATTTTTGCTGAAAGTTACCCGCATGAGCGACTGCATTGTTGTAATCCCTACTTATAACGAAATTGAAAATATAGAAGGCATCATACGCAAAGTGTTTTCGCTTAATAGTCCGTTCGATATATTGGTGGTCGACGACAATTCGCCCGACGGAACGGCTGAAATAGTATTGCGGCTTCAGCAGGAATTTCCTGAAAAATTATTTATCGAACGCAGAAATAAAAAATCGGGACTGGGAACTGCTTATGTTCACGGTTTCCGGTGGTCGCTGGCTAGAAAGTACAATTACATCTTTGAAATGGATGCCGATTTCTCGCATGATCCTGAAGATCTTGTCAGACTTTATGAAGCCTGCCACGCTGATGGTGCCGATGTTGCTATCGGATCAAGATATATAACCGGCGTCAATGTCGTGAACTGGCCTTTGAACCGGGTACTGATGTCGTATTTCGCATCAGTTTATGTCCAGCTCATTACCGGAATGAAGATCCACGATGCAACAGCCGGTTTTATCTGCTACAGAAGAAATGTTCTTGAAGGCATCACTCTCGAAAGAATCCGTTTTATCGGTTACGCATTCCAGATTGAGATGAAATACCGTGCTTACCTCAAGAAATTCAGGATCAAAGAAGTTCCAATCATATTCACGGAACGTGCTAACGGACATTCGAAAATGAGCAATGCCATTATCAGGGAAGCGGTGTTTGGGGTAATACAACTACGGATCAGAAAAATGTTTAACAGGTTATGAGCGGCAGGATGAATGCAATTTTGATAAAGAATGCGAAAATCGTCAACGAAGGAACGATTACTGAAGGCGATGTGCTGATTCGTGACGAATTTATTGCCGAAATTGCCGAAAGCATCAGCGCCAAACCAGGCTATAAAATAATTGATGCCGAAGGAAATTATCTGATTCCGGGAGCGATTGACGACCAGGTTCATTTCCGCGAACCGGGGCTGACTCACAAAGGTGACATTGCTTCGGAATCGAAAGCTGCTGTCGCTGGCGGAATCACGACATTTATCGATCAGCCGAACACGGTTCCCAACGTACTGACTCAGCAAATTCTTGAACAGAAGTACGCTATGGCCGCCAATAATTCCTACGCCAACTATTCATTTATGATGGGCGCCGCAAATGACAATCTCGATGAAGTACTGAAAACAGATCCGAAGAATGTGGCGGGAATCAAGATCTTCCTGGGCTCATCGACCGGAAATATGCTGGTTGACAACGAAAAGGTACTTGAGGAGATTTTTACAAAAGCCCCGACATTGATCGCTGTTCATTGCGAAGATGAAACAACGATTAAAACAAATCTCGAAAAATATAAAGAGCAATATGGCGAGGATATCCCACCAGAATGCCATCCGCTGATCAGAACTGCCGAAGCCTGTTATATTTCATCTTCCAAAGCCGTGGCATTAGCTAAAAAGACCGGCGCGAGGCTGCACGTATTTCATATTTCTACTGCAAAGGAAACCGAGTTGTTCTCGAACAAAATGCCACTCGAAGCGAAAAAAATTACCGCGGAAGTCTGTATTCACCATTTGTGGTTTTCCGATGCCGACTATAAAACAAAGAAAAACCTGATCAAGTGGAATCCGGCCGTAAAAACTGAACATGACCGCGCCGGGCTTTGGCAGGCGTTGCTGGATGATCGCATTGATGTTATTGCCACAGATCATGCGCCGCATACTCTAGAAGAAAAAGAAAAGCCTTATCTGGAGGCGCCTTCCGGCGGACCCATGGTGCAGCATGCAGTTGTAGCGATGTTTGAAGCTTTTCACAGGGAGCAGATTTCAATCGAAAAAATCGTTGAAAAAATGGCGCACAATCCTGCAAAGATTTTCAGTATCCACAAACGCGGGTTTATCAGGGAAGGCTATTTTGCCGATCTTGTCATTATAAATACGGGGCTTCCGTGGAGCGTGAAGAAGGAAAATATCCTTTACAAATGCGCATGGTCGCCGCTGGCGAATACAAATTTCAAATCCAGGATAACGCATACTTTTGTAAACGGTGAACTGGTGTACCAGAATTTCAAAGTGAAAGACATCAGGCGTGGTCAAAGACTTAAATTTGATCGTGAATAGTATGAAGAAGATCGCAATAATATTTCTTTTTTTAATATCTGCAGCCTGCGGAAAATCGGTTGTTGAAAAGCCAGACAACCTCATTGACGAGGATAAAATGGCAGACATCATGTATGATCTTGCAGTCCTGGAAGCACTACAGTCACAGAAGCAGGTTTATCTTATCACAAATAATATAGACCCTGATAAATATATTTACAAGAAATATAAGATAGACAGCCTGCAGTTTGCCAAGAGCAATCAATACTACGCTAGCGATCTTGCAAAGTACCAAAAACTGTACGAGAAAGTCCACAAACGACTTGAAGAAAGTCGGAAAGTCAGTGATTCCCTTGCAAAGAAAAATGGCGAAGTTACGCCTAAAGATGAAGCTGACGCGCCACGGGTAGAATAATTATTTAGGATAATATCGCGCAGTTTCTATGATCGAATCGTGAATATTCCGAAATTCAAATCCCAATGTTTTTTTGACCTTTTCATTAGAAATCAGTTCACTATGATGTAGCGAAAATGAATCTTCTTTTGAAATTATCCGTTTCTTTCCGAACAATCCAAGAAACCAATCTGTACGCCAGGCAACCGATGTCATCCAGGGCCGTGCGTAAATGCCCGGAGCCTTTACATGCAATGCCGCAGCAGTTGCCTTAAAAACAGTTTCGTAGGTGAGGTTTTCCGAAATTGCTATAAATCTTCCCGAAAGTTCACTGTCTGTCAGCATCCGGATCAGGATTGCCACATCACGCACATCAACAAAGCCGGCGCTTCCTTTGGTGTAAAATTTCATTCCGTTGGCAATCATGGAAAACAGGGTACCGCTTCCGGAATTCCAAAATCCGGGGCCAATAACAATTCCGGGGTTAACGATGACTGCCTGAAGGCCTTCCTGCTGTCCGCGGAATACTTCCATCTCCGCACCATGCTTCGAAATGCCATAGTCGCTATGGGGTTTTTCCGGATTCCACTCAGATTCTTCCGTCAGGATAATCTCATTCTGCCGGAGGTCGCCCAACGCCGAAGTAGAACTAATATGACAAATTTTCTGAACATTGAAATCGAGGCAGCAGTTTATAATATTGGCTGTGCCTTCGATGTTGTTTTTCCTTAATTTTTCTTCATCTTCCGGATCAAAAGAAATTAGGGCCGCCGCATGATAAACATGTGTCACTCCCACAAAAGCTTTTTCAAGCGATGGGATATTAATGATATCGGCCTGTATCCATTCAATTTTTTCAAAAAGAGCGGGCTTGTTGTAGAGGTGGAACAGGGCTTTTGTTTTTCCTATTGAAGAAGCATTCCGGTAAATCGCACGGACAGATTTTCCACTTTCTGTCAGGTGTAACAGCAAGTGCGACCCTATTAATCCTGTTCCGCCGGTTACTAAAATCATGTGGCAAAGTTACCATTTATGCACGGCTTTGGCAGCTACAGCGCCCGAAATTGTTTAATTGGTTTATCTTTGCCCAAATTTTATTGTGAGATGAAAAATCTAGTTGAAGAATTAAAGTGGCGCGGACTCTACCACGACAGTATGCCCGGAACTGAAGAACAATTGCTGAAGGAATCGACAACCGCATATATCGGATTTGACCCTACGGCAGATTCGCTCCACATCGGTAGCATGGTCCAGATTATTTTGCTCACTCACCTGAAGAATTTCGGTCACAGGCCAATCGCGTTAGTCGGCGGAGCAACAGGTATGATTGGCGATCCTTCGGGGAAATCTGATGAGCGCAATTTATTGAACGAAGAAACGCTGGCGAAGAATATTGCAGGCATTAAAAGGGTTTTATCGCGCTTTCTCGACTTTGATTCTTCTGCAAACAATGCTCCCGTGATGGTGAACAATTATGACTGGATGAAGAGTTTTTCATTCATTGATTTTGCCCGTGAAGTAGGAAAGAGGATTACCGTAAATTATATGATGGCAAAGGATTCTGTGAAAAAACGCCTGAGCGGTGAAGGTGAAGGAATGTCATTTACGGAATTCACTTATCAGTTGATTCAAGGTTACGATTTCTATCATTTGAACAAACATTACAATTGTAAACTCCAGATGGGCGGCTCAGACCAATGGGGAAATATCACGACCGGGACAGAACTGGTCAGAAGAATGAACGTTGATGCATCGGAAACTTCGAAAGCATTTGCGCTGACCACGCCATTGATTACCAAAGCTGACGGATCGAAATTTGGGAAATCTGAAGGCGGCAATATTTGGCTTGACGCGGATAAGACTTCGGTTTATAAATTTTATCAATTCTGGCGCAACGCAACTGATGCCGATGCTGAAAAATATATTAAAATATTCACTTTTCTAAATAAAGAAGCGATAGATGAACTGATCGCATCACATCAGTCGGAGCCACATTTATATGGATTGCAAAAGAGACTGGCGGAAGAAATCACAGTTTTTGTTCATGGTCAAAAAGAATATGAAAATGCTTTGATGGCATCGGGAATTCTCTTCGGGAATTCAACTTCTGAAGATCTGAAACAACTTGATGATGCTACCTTTCTTGATGTTTTTGATGGAGTCCCACAAGCTGAATTATCGAAAGCTGAACTTGATGCAGGAATTGATATCGTTTCCGTTTTAAATGAAAAATCGGGTTTTTTAAAGTCAAATGGTGAAGCGAGGCGCGCTCTGGCCGAAAATTCAATTTCCGTCAACCGGGATAAAGTTACCGAAGGTTTTATGCTGACGAATGACAGCCTTATAAATGGCCGATTTGTCCTGTTACAACGTGGGAAAAAAAATTATTTTGTAATACGTGTAGTTTAGCTACATCACCATCAGGTTGCATCCGCGGATGTCTGAATGGTCAAAACGTCCCAGCACTTCGAAAGAGTTGTTGGGATATTTTTTTCCCAGATCCTGTGTAGCGATAAATGAGCATGAGTTTATATTGGCCAGGTCAATTACATTGATGCCTCCGGTTTTACCGCTGCCGATATAAGAAAAAGCATCTTCAGTATCGCGGATCAGGATATCCATCCATGGCGGACATTCAAAAATGCCATTGCCCGGTGAATAAGCCTGTGAGAGTAATTCTGTCATTCCGTATTCTGAATGGATGGATGAAACCCCAAAACCAATACAGAGTTGTTGATGGAGTTCTTCCCGAATCATTTCTTTTCTTCGGCCTTTCATTCCCCCGGTTTCCATAATGATCGTATTGCGCAGGTTGAATTTCCGTTTGTCAACCAGATCCAGCAAAGCATAGGTAACGCCGACCAGCAAAATATTCTCACCCGCATTATCCAAGGCAATAAGCTTATCGGCGAGTTCTTCAGTGTTGTGTAGATAAAAACCGCTTTCTCGCCTTTTCGAATTTCGGATAAAATCATCAGCCATGTAAACAAGCGACGAGCCTTCCCGTTCGAGATAGGACGGAAGCAGCGCCAGGACAACATAATCTTCAATATCACCATAAAAGCGGGCAAAACCGTTACGAAAACTGTCTTCATAAATTTTGCTGTCAGTAACATAATGACTGCTGGTGATTGCCCCGGTAGTTCCACTGCTTGTAAAGGTGATTTGAACCGGTTGGTTCCGGCTGATTACCCGATGGGATTTGAAGAACTGAATCGGAAGGAACGGAATATCATTTATTGATTTAACTTCTTGTGGATCAACATGCAGAAGATCACAAAAATCCCGATAAACAAGATTATTTGAATGTTGGAAACGGAAAGTTTTCAGCGCCTTTTTTTCAAACTGCTTTCGTCCGTTGATGCTGAATATTTCCGGTTGATCCGACACTATAATATTTTTTGCAAAAATAGAAAAATAAAAAAGCCCCGGTGAACGGGGCTTTTGATATTGTATTCGATTAAATTATCGGATCACAAGTTTTCTTGTAGCAGTTTTGCCTTCTTCAGTAACTTTAACAATATAAACGCCACCTTTTAGTGATGAAACATTTATAGCCTGATCGCTTACTGTAGTCTTTACGACAAGTTTTCCAAGCACATCGTAAATCATTACCGATTTAGCACTGTTGCTGTCGCTTGTTACGAAAAGATTTCCGTTAGCCACAGGGTTTGGATAAACGTTAAGACCTGCGATCGAATTATTTCCTACCGTAAGTGAACATGAGTTCAGGGCAGTTGTAGAATTGCGTGGCGCCGGAGCTCCAACAGTAAAATCACTAGCGTTGTTGTTTGTATCAGTACAACCGGCATTATTACGCATGGCTGCCGTAGTATTTGAAAGGGCAGGAGCGACAGTTCCTTCAAACCCGTTAGCCGTACCAACGCCAAGCAAATCAATAACCTGAGCGTCAGTTACACTGGTTACAAGTGTTGTGCTGTTTGCAAGTACAAGCTTAAAGTTTGCGCCTGCCATGGCAAGTTGATTTCCCGGATCCTCTGGTCCTGTTCCGGCAACAGTTACGAAGTCAGGAGAAGGTAGCGGAGTAGTTCCTCCAGCACCTTGAGCTTGCTGAACCAAAAAGTATTGGCCAGGCTGCAACGTCACATTTGGAAGATCGGTTTTGCTCCAGTTAGCACCGGTTGCAGAAGCATATTGTAGTGAATATCCGTTCAAGCTTACGGCAGCATTGCCACGGTTGAAAAGTTCCACGAAGTCATGAGTGTAAGTAGCGCCGGTATTACCGCCACCACCATATGCCTGGCTGATTACCACTTGGGAAAAAGAGGCAGTTGAAAATAAAGCCGCAGCAAATAAGTAAAGTTTTTTCATCACGATTTTTTTTAAATAAAATATTCAGCGTCAAAGATAACAAGTATTTTTCTTGTTAAGAAAGTATTCATGTAAAAAAATAGTTAAATGCTTGACGCTATTTAACTATGAGTTTTCTTGTAGCTGTCGACTCGTCTTCCCTGATTTTAATGATATAAACACCGGGAGAAAGATTTGAGATGTTCATTTCCTTCGAATTTACAACAGTCTGCAGCACCTTTTTTCCCAACACGTCAAAAATCGTAACCTCTTTATCCAACGAAGATTTTGAGGTAATATAAATCTTGCCGTTGCTTACGGGATTCGGGTAAAAATTCAGGCCTTCAATTGCTGAATCCTGAATCTTTGACATCTGTCTTCCATCCTGGGCCTGAACGGCTGGGATGAAAAATAGTGCCAGTAAAATTAAATAGATGTAATTTCTTATCATAGTTCCAGCTTCATTTGGTAAAACTACTAAAGAATTTTCAAATATTAAGCCAAAAAAAAGCCCCTTCGAGTTAAAGGGGCGTTAAGTGTTCAAGGCTTATATTAGAATCCGGTAGTCCAGCCTGTAGCCCACGAAGGCGTTCCGGTTCCGTTTCCTGCGCCGGTTGCGGTAGTAGATTCAGTAAATACGCCGCTTACATCAACTGTCGCGCCAGCGGTATCCTTGCCTTTTGAAGTATTTGTAATTGATTCAAATTTAACATTGGTAGCTTTTAATGCAGTCCCGACAAAACTAATGGTCTGGTCATTCTCTACATCGAAACCGTCGGTGAAGTTGCTCAGGACAACATTATTCATCATGGCTTTTGTGCCTCTTCTGAACTTGATGGCATCCGGCTCGGCCGATCCGGTGATTCCGCCAATCAGTGTCAGGTTGTTGATCGTTGGGTTCGAGGTTGGGCTCGCGTCAAAGTTAGCTTCAAGATTGTCGGCTTCAATTCCCCTGTTTCCGATACCGAAACCTTTTTTGCCATACCAGTTCGTATTGGTTCCATTCCAGCCTTCAGTCCAGTCGAATTCATCATCTTCATTTCCGATTGCCACGAGGTTTGAAGTGTTGACAGTTCCTCCGAAAAATTCAAATCCATCATCAGCACCATGAAACACCTGTACATTTTCTACAACGGTACCATTTCCGACACCAAAGAAAGAGATCCCATTGAACTCCTTTTCGCTGTTGAAAGCGGCTCCGCAGTATTCGATTCTCAAATAACGGATGCTCCCGGAATTGTCATTGGCCATATTTCCACCATAAGCAAGTTCAGAAACTTCAGCAGAGGCAGTTGCCCCGCGATTGATCGGAGCGCGTCCGCAGATTACGAGTCCGCCCCAGTTTCCTGCTGCCGGAGTAGAAAGTCCGCTTGTCATTACGACAGGATTAGATGCAGTACCGTTTATCAGGATTTTTCCGCCTTGTGCAACAGCGATATAAGCAGAAGTTCCGCCGGTAGCCTCAATACGTGTTCCCGCCGGTATCGATAAAGTAGCGCCATCCTTAATGGTTAACGGACCACTCAGTTCGTAAACAGTCCCAGCGGATAATGTTATGGTTCCGTCATTGATATTTCCCTGGAAATTTGTCGGGTCGAGAACGAATGACGAGGAAGACCCATTGTTGTTGTCGTCATCGCCTGAGCATCCTGTAAGTGCAATTGCCGATAATGCGAGTACACCAAATAATTTTGAAATCTTGTTCATTGTAGTTGTTTTTAGTTCAGAATTGATAGTTAATATTTAAATTGAAGTTCACTCCTTTTTTATAATGCAGCGTTGTAACATCGCCGTTTGCATTTTCCTGGACACGTTCAACAGCCGGATCTAAAATATTTTTTGCCGATAATCCAATGCCGAGGTTCTTGCTGAGCTTAGATTTGATGATCACATCCATTGTTCCCAAAGTCTTGTCGACCAAGTTGCCGCGCGTATCGGTTCCGAGTGCGTAAATCCTGTCGGAAAAATAATTGTACGCTACTGTGGCGGAGATGTTATTGTTCTTTTCGTTCCATTCCCGGATGAATGATATATCGCCATTGAGCAGTAAATCCGAAGCGCCGGTGAAGCCATCCTCCGAATTTGTGAATGTCGCGCTGTAAGGAGTTTCCTTTGCAACTTTTTCCGAGTCGAGTTCCTGGCTTGTATACATCCATGAGGCATTGAAGCCGGCGGTAATCCTGTTGGCGTTTGTTTCCTGGGTTGCATACAACAGTTTCCGGTATTCAAATTCGGCGCCTGCAACGTAGCCGTAATCGCCTGTGTTTGCCCATGAAATAATCGGGGTTGAAGAAGCCAGTGTGAATTCATTGATCGGGTTGAGGATGTATTTTCCAAAACCTGTCAAAGAAATAATCTCATCGTTTTTCGGAAAGAATTCCCATTTAAGATCCATGTTGTAATTGTCAGACGGATATAAAGACGGATTTCCAACATACGATTCTGTCACCCGTTCATAAACAAAACGTGCGCGCTCCTTGAACTGTGGCAATGTGTAAGTTTTGCTCGCTGCCAACCTGAAATTGTGCCGGTCGTTGGCGGAATATTTCAGGATCAGGTTCGGAAGGAAGGCAAATTTGTCAAACTCATCTTCATCGCCAATCGGGTTGATTTGTGTAACCCATGCTACTTTTTGAACGACCATTTCACCTTTTACTCCAATCATTGCCGTCAGTTTTGCGTTCAGCTTGTATTCAATATTCCCAAAAAATCCGTGAACATTCTGCTCGCCGTTATAGGTTTGCGGATCAAGCGCTCCCGGAACTCCGGCCGCACCCCTGAAGGTTGAAATCGTAAAATAGCCGTTTGCGAAGTTCTCCTGGTTATAAAAAGCATCAAGATTTTCGGGATCCACGATGGTCAGCGCCTGCGAACTCGATGTTCCGAAATTGAATTGCGTCGCCTCAAAATCACGCGTTTTATACCGGCCGTTATAACCTAAAGTGATCTTTCCCTTGTAATCGCCTTCGGCATCAGCCATAAATTTGTAATCGGCGGTAACCCTGGCGGCAATTTCATCTTCTTTTAAACTCTGGAAATACCGATGGTTGTCTGTTTCGGAATTGTTTGACAACAGGTATCCATTTTCCTCAAGCCGGAGCGTATTCTGAACCCGGTCGGGCATATCACCCGTAATCGTATTGTATGATAATCCCCAATTGAGTTTAGTGCGTTCTGAAAACGTGTGATCGCCCAAAAGCTGGTGGATGAGCAGCGTGTTTTTAACATAGTTCCGCCGTGTCTGCAACCCGTTATTTTCGTTGGCGATATCTACAATCAATCCGCGGTAATCTTCGCTCTGTTGTGTCGAAGAATTGATGAACAAAAAGTTGTAAGAAAGTTTGTTTGCCGGATTGAACCTGTAGCCGACATTCGCCATTCCTGTGGTGAGCGTGTTGTATTCATCGTTATCATAGTCAAAAAAATCTTTTGTAGGAACGCCCTGTGCATTCACGCTCCTTGAAATTCCTTCTTTGTAACTTGAAAATTCATTTCCGAAAGATGCGACGCCGAACAGGCTCAGCTTGCCCCCGGAATTAAAGCTGTAAGATTTGCCTCCCGATAGCGAAAGTGATCCTGCATAAGGCGCTTTTGAAACCGGGTTCAGCCCGTTCTCAAAAGTATAGGCAGAAAGTGTATTTGGCCTTGAAGCTGTTTTGAATCCGAAGAAATCAGGGCCGTCACTTAGTTTAAAATCGTCATTAGCCACGGCATTGCTGTTTATTGAAGAACCTATTTCAAGGTTCAGGAAACCGCTTCCGCTGTAATCCCGGGAAATAATGTCCACGTTTCCGCCTGCAAAATCACCATACATCCGGCTGCTGTAGACCTTGTCAATGGACACATATTCTACAATATTTGTTGGAAATATTTCAAGTTCGATATTCTTTCGTTCCGGATCATTTGAAGCCACCGGCAGCCCGTTCATCGATGTCGAATTGTATCGGTCACCGAGTCCGCGTACATAAATATTGCCGCTGCCTTCCTGTTTTGTGATTCCTGTTGTCTTTGTCACTGCGGTCGCCACATCGCTTACGCCTTTTCGTGAAAGTTCCTGAGCGCCTATACTTGTTTTTATCTCAACAGCATTTTTCTGCTCGACAAGTAACGCCGATTCCTTCTCCCGGTTGACGTTCGATTGCACCACAACGTCTTTCAGGGTATAATTTCCCGAACCCAGGGTTTTGTTCAAGGTTAAAGTTTCGCCGGCAACAATAGTTATAGGCTCTTCCGCCGTTTCATATCCCAGAAAACTGAATTGGATGATATAATTTCCGGGTTCGGCTGTAATCGTGTAGTTTCCGTTTTCATCAGAACTAGTGCCGATCGTGGTATCCTTTAATTGTATGTTTGCAAAAGGCAGTGTCTGGTTTCCGGCTTCTTTATCTGTTATAACTCCTGTAACTTTTCCTTTGGTTTGTGCTGATGCCGTGATGGCAATAAAAAAGAGAACGTAAAATAACCTGTATCGCATTGTGAGATGTTTGGATGCAAAGTAACATCTGCATTGTAAAGGCGCGGTTACACCACCGTTACCATTAAGTATTATAATTATTGCCTGAATGTTAACTCCATTAAATTACCGTTAAGCCGTAATTCGACCCGGCAATTGCCTTACATTTACGCCATATAATACTACTGTTTATGAAGAAAAAGGACATCAGGATCTTGTTGGTTGACGACGAACCGGATATTCTTGAAATTGTCGGGTATAACCTTTCACAGGAGAATTACCAGATTTCTACGGCATCCAACGGAAAGGAAGCCATCGTAAAAGCCAAAAAGCTCCTTCCGCACCTTATTATCATGGATGTGATGATGCCGGAGATGGACGGAATGGAAGCGTGTGAACAGATCCGGAAAGTTCCCGAACTGAGCAACGTGATCATTACTTTCCTGACTGCCCGAAATGAGGATTACTCACAAGTTGCCGGCTTTGACGCTGGAGCTGACGATTATATTACCAAGCCCATCAAACCGAAGCTTCTCGTAAGTAAAGTCAAAGCTTTATTGCGACGGCTGAAAGAAGAAGCTCCCGATTCCGGAACGCTCAACGTCGCCGGTATTGAGATTAATCGCGAAGAATATAAAATCATTAAAGAAGGTTCTGAAATCGCACTGCCACGGAAGGAATTTGAGTTGCTTTACCTGCTGGCATCACGCCCGGGTAAAGTTTTCAAAAGGGAAGAAATCCTGGATAAAGTCTGGGGCAATGAAGTCATTGTCGGAGGCCGCACCATCGATGTCCATATCCGGAAACTTCGCGAAAAAATCGGTGAAGATCTATTTAAAACCATCAAAGGCGTAGGATATAAGATCGAAGCATAATGTCTGTCAACTTCAGGAAGACATACAAATTTGCCGTAATGTCGGCAGTTTACATCACTGTTTTTTCAACAGCGCTCGTTGCTGTGCTGCTATATCTTTTTTTAGAAATTTCTGCCACTTTCCTTGCATTTTTCTCCATCTGCATCGCCGGATTTTCCTTTCTTGCCATACAATACCGTGTGGAGCGCTTCATCTACAAGAAGGTTAAAAAGATTTATGACGATGTATCGCTGCTTGAATCGACTACTTTCCGAAGCCAGCCGATAACCACCGATATGGCAACGCTCACGCAGGAAGTAAAAAAGTTCGCTACCGACAAAAAGCTTGAAATCGAAATGCTGAAGGTCCGCGAGGAATACCGGCGTGAATTTCTTGGCAATGTTTCCCACGAGCTGAAAACGCCCCTGTTTACAGTACAAGGCTATCTTTCAACACTGATCGATGGCGCGATCAACGATAAATCCGTCAGGAAAAAATATCTTGAACGGGCCGAGAAAGGTGTCGAAAGGCTCATTTACATCGTTGAAGATCTTGACATGATCGCAAAGCTTGAAACAGGCGACCTCAATCTGGACATCAGTCAATTTAATATTGTAGAAGTTGTCCAGAATGTGTTTGACCTGTTCGAAATGAAGGCTTCCGATAAAGATATGATGCTGCTGTTCGACCGGAAATACAGAAAGCCTGTCATGGTAAAAGGCGATAAGGAAAAGATCCGCCAGGTAGTCGTTAACCTGATCGTAAACTCAATAAAGTATGGAAAGGAAAAAGGCTCAACCGAAGTCAGCATTGAAGATCTAAGCGCAAATAAAGTCATTGTCCGCATTACAGATAACGGCGAAGGAATCGAAAAACACAACATCCCGCGCCTTTTTGAACGGTTTTTCCGTGTAGACAAAAGCGGGTCGAGGAAAGTCGGTGGCTCGGGTCTCGGACTTTCTATCGTGAAGCATATCATCGAAGCGCACAATGAGAAAATTTATGTCGAGAGCCAGTTTGGCGTTGGTTCCGAATTTTCATTCACGCTCGAAAAGGGCGAATCTTTCCTTCCAGCAAGCCTCAAAGCTTAAGATTGGCAATCCTTTATAAAGCGGAATTTCCAGCAGGTTTTCCAATTTGAACTTTTCCTGTGGCGCGCAGGGCAGCAGTCCTTCGCTTTTGCATTTCCGGGCGAGGTATTCCTGTTCATACTGGCCCGGGGTTGGGATCAACAACGCTTTTTTTTCAAGTTTCACAAGATCCATGAGGGTTGAATATCCCGATCGGCAAACTACCATTTCACTTTCATTAAAAGTCTGGTTCAGGGTTTCGCTGGTCATAAAATTATAAATGGTCATATTTCCCCGCTGCTGTGTTTGTTGTTTTGCTTCGGGCGTACCTTTTATAAATACAATTTTCCCCTCGTAGTCCGAAAGCTGCCTGAACAGCAGCTTTTCAAGTACCGTACGCTGAGGTTCTGGACCGGAAAGGATTACCATAAGGTCATATTTTAACGGAAGCTCTTCCTTTTTTAACCGGCTTAACGGCCCGATATATTTTATATTGAGTTTCGTTTTTTTAAGATGGCCGAGCCTTCCCGAAAGGTTCACGATTCCTTCGGTGTCTGGAACCCAGCATTCAGTAAATTTTTCAATAATCCTTCGGTGGAGTCCGCCCGAAAGCCAGCTTGTGGTTCCGGAAAGCACATTGAGCTGGTGTGTGATGAAGACAGATGGAATTTTTTTACTGACCACACCCAGCCTGTTATCTGAAATAATTCCCGCCAGCCCGAACTCCTTTATCCACCTTTTTACTATTCTTTTCTCATTAAGGACCGCTTCAATGATGACCGGTGTTTTGCTGAGCATCTTCCATTTAAAATTTTCACCTTTTTTTGGATATTCGATTTCATACGATGGAAGCTCCAGCGATTCCAGGTGCGGAAATTCCTTCCTCAGCAGTTCCAAAGCGGCGCCATCGGAAGCGAGTATGGGCAAGAAACCATAGTCCTCAAGCGCTTTTATCACGGGAATGCAGCGCGCGGCATGGCCGAGGCCCCAATTTAATGGTGCCACAAGAATCCGTCGGGAAGTAGATGTCGGCTGAGTCTCCATAAAATTTATTGCAAGGTAAAAACAATTTCCGTTCTGTGGATTTGGTTAATTTTGCCGAAATATTAAAAAGTGGGAAGCAAGAATAAATTAAAGCGTTTTAAAGAGAATGAAACATTCGGTAATGTCTACCAGCCTGAACGCGAAGAATTATTAAACGGAACCTTTCCGTTAAAGGGAAACTGGAACAAGGAAATCTTTAAAAATGAGCATCCGCTGGTCCTAGAACTCGGCTGTGGAAAAGGCGAATATTCCGTCGGGCTTGCAGAAAAATATCCACAAAAGAATTTTATCGGGATCGATATTAAAGGCGCACGTTTCTGGCGCGGGGCGAAAACCGCGGTAGAACAGGAACTTCATAACGTAGCCTTTCTGCGTTCCCAGATCGAATTGATTGACCATATTTTCGGCGAAGGCGAAGTTGCCGAAATCTGGATCACATTTCCAGATCCGCAGATAAAGTACAAACGCACAAAGCACCGGATGACAAACGCTTCGTTCCTTCAGCTCTACAAGAAGATACTTAAAAAAGACGGTGTCGTGAATTTAAAGACCGACAGTGAATTCATGCACGGTTACACACTCGGGCTTTTACACGGCGAAGGGCATGAAGTGTTGTATTCAAACCACAACATTTACCACAATGAAGGCGCTCCGGAAGAAGTAACCGGATTACAGACATATTACGAAAAACAATATTTGGAAATAAACAAACCAATTACGTATATTCGGTTCAAAATCAGGTAAGATGGGTTATACGCTGCCATTGTTTCTGGGATTTCTCACAGCCTCTGCAGGGATTACCCCACCAGGCCTCATAAACATGACTGCAGCCAAAGTCAGTGTCGATGAAGGTCAGACGCGCGCCCTGGTTTTTGCACTCGGCGCCACGGCAGTAATACTGATTCAAACCTTTATCGCGGTAATATTTGCACAGTTTATCGACCAGCATCCGAACGTGCTTGTGATATTACGTGAAGCCGGACTTGCAATATTTATCGCACTGACAATATATTTCTTCTGGCGCGGGAAAAATGAAGCTTCACCTGAACAAAAAGAACTGAAACTGCATAGCAAAAAAAGCCGCTTCTTCCTTGGGATGCTATTGTCGGCGCTGAATTTTTTCCCCATACCATTCTATGTTTTCGTAAGCATCACGCTGGCTTCATACAAGTATTTTTTCTTCAACGATGGTTTTATCTACACATTTGTCACCGGTGCGGGAATTGGCGCTTTCTTCGCCTTCTATTGCTACATTACATTTTTCAAGAAACTCGAATCCCGGACTGCTTTCCTGCTGAAGAACATGAATTATATCATAGGCTCTATCACGGGCGTGATTTCTGTCGCAACCTTAGTCAACATCATTCAGTATTATTGGCAGCGTGGCTAAAAAAGAAGAGAATTTTTTTGAACGGGTTTACGAAGTAGCACGCCGCATTCCTTACGGGAAAGTTACTTCTTATGGCGCCATTGCCAATTTCCTTGCTTCATCAGGATCGGCACGAATGGTAGGCTGGGCAATGAATGCGTCACACGGGCGCGAAGATATTCCGGCGCATCGCGTGGTAAATCGTGTGGGTTTGCTTTCAGGTAAACATCATTTTGACGGAACCAATCTGATGCAGCAACTTCTCGAAAATGAAGGCATTGAAGTAAAAAACAATCAGGTAATCAATTTCGAAAAACATTTCTGGAATCCGGACGAAGATTGAGCGTTTACCAGACAAATTACAAATCCGGTCCGCTACTCAGGTTTTCACCGTGCGCCTTCAGAATATCCGCGAAAGCGCCAGCCCAATACCGGCGTCATCCTTTCGGGGAGTGAAAAATGATACACGATCAAAAGCCTGCCGCTCATTACGATGGGCTTTTTATTGAAAAACAGGTCTTGCGGCAGAATCAATATTTGCTGCGCGGCTTTGACATCCCGACTTTTACAATTATCTTTGTAATCTGAATTTAGTCTTAATAAGGCTTAGAGAAAACTGATGAAATTAGACAGGAAAGAAATCCTAAAAGCACTCGAATCGATATCGGTAGCGGGCGAAGGAAAAAATATGGTTGAAAGCGGGGCAGTCCGTAATGTGGTCACTTTTGGTGAGGAAGCCATTGTCGACCTCGTATTGTCAACTCCGGCAATGCATATTAAAAAACGGGCCGAAGACGATATCCGTAAATTGATCCAGGAACGTTTTACACCCGATGCAAAAGTAAAGGTCAACATCAAAGTTGAAGCCCCCGAAAATCCGAACCAGATCAAAGGCAAATCCATCCCCGGAATAAAAAATATCATTGCCGTCGCTTCCGGTAAAGGCGGCGTAGGAAAATCGACAATCACAGCAAACCTTGCCGTTAGCCTGGCGAAACTTGGCTTTAGCGTTGGTGTACTCGATGCCGATATTTACGGCCCGTCGATGCCGCTGATGTTCGATGTTGAAAATGAACGGCCAACTTCCGTAACGGTCGATGGAAAATCTAAAATGAAGCCTATCGAAAGCTACGAGATCAAGATACTCTCAATAGGATTTTTTACCGCTCCGGGACAGGCCGTTATCTGGCGTGGCCCAATGGCTTCAAAAGCACTTAACCAGATGATTTTTGATGCCGATTGGGGCGAACTCGACTTCCTTCTGCTCGACCTTCCGCCGGGAACAGGCGATATACATCTTTCGATCATGCAGGCGCTTCCGATTACCGGAGCCGTTGTCGTAAGTACGCCACAGGCCGTTGCGCTTGCCGATGCCAAGAAAGGCGTTGCGATGTTCATGAGCGAAAGCATCAATGTGCCAGTTTTAGGGATTATCGAAAACATGGCCTATTTCACGCCAGAAGAACTTCCGGAAAATAAATATTACATTTTCGGAAAAGAAGGCGCGAAGAACCTTGCGGAAGATTTGTCCGTTCCGTTCCTCGGCGATGTTCCACTGGTACAATCGATTCGCGAAGCAGGCGATTTTGGACGTCCGGCAGCCATGCAGGACAATTCTGTTTTAGCTGGCATTTTTACGGAAATTACCCGAAATGTCGTTCAGGAAGTCGTTCAGCGAAACGAAAGCCTGCCGCCTACAGAAGCCATCCGCATCACAACAATGGCCGGCTGTTCGGCAGTAAAATCAAAATAATCGAATATGGAATTTGAGGGGTTGAATCATCTTTAAATTCAGAATTTCCAAATCCGCAAAAATGACAACACACGAATTAACGATCAATGTAGAGAAAGCGCTCGAGGAAATCAGGCCGTTCCTGAATTCCGACGGTGGCGACATCACGCTGATCGGCATTGAAGACGACCGTCATGTTACTGTACGCCTCGAAGGCGCGTGCGTGGGCTGCAGCGTCAATCGCATGACATTAAAAGCAGGCGTTGAAACCACGATTAAAAAGTTCGCGCCGCAAATCGAAACCGTAACCAATATAGCATAGGGTTGGGCGTGTTGGCGGCTCCGCTGCGCTCCGGCTACCTCTTTTTCGAAAGAAGCCGGCTAGCCAGGCGGGATAACAAAGCCAGAGCAGTAACGTTGCTTAACTTTCGACTTTCGACATTCGTCTTTCGACATTCGTCTTTTGACATTCGTCTTTTGACATTTGACATCACATTCGTCTTTTACACAATTACTTCATGATTAAAACAGATATACTTATTATAGGTGCCGGGCCAACCGGACTTTTCGCTGTCTTTGAAGCAGGGCTTTTAAAACTGAAATGCCATCTTATTGATGCGCTTCCACAACCGGGCGGCCAGCTTGCCGAGCTTTATCCAAAAAAACCGATTTTTGACATTCCGGGATTTCCTGAAGTGCTTGCCGGCGATCTTGTCGACAACCTGATGGAACAGATCAAGCAGTTCCAGCCCGGATTTACATTGGGTGAACGCGCCGAAACCATTGATAAACTCGGCGACGGAACGTTCATCGTTACAACCGATAAAGGAACACAGCATCATGCAAATGCGGTGGCTATTGCAGGCGGACTCGGAAGTTTTGAGCCCCGCAAGCCACTCATCGACGATATCGATTTTTATGAAGACAAAGGCGTTGAATATTTTGTCAAAAATCCAGAGAAATATCGAGGCCAGCGCATCGTGATTGCAGGCGGAGGTGATTCAGCATTAGACTGGAGTATTTTCCTTTCGAACATCGCCTCAGAAGTGACTTTGATCCACAGAAGAAACGAATTCCGTGGTGCGCTTGACTCCGTTGACAAAGTTCAGGAACTCAAAAATGAAGGAAAAATACGCCTGATCACGCCGGCTGAGGTTATCCGACTTCATGGTTCTGAAAAACTTGAAGCGATTACCATAGACATCAATGGCGGACATCAAAAACTGGAAACCGATCACTTCATTCCGTTGTTCGGGCTGTCGCCAAAACTCGGCCCGATCGCAAACTGGGGACTCGAAATTGAAAAGAATGCGATTAAAGTCGACAATGCGCTTGACTATCAAACCAACATTCCCGGAATTTATGCCATTGGCGATGTCAACATTTATCCTGGAAAATTAAAGCTTATCCTTTGCGGTTTCCATGAAGCCACGCTGATGTGCCAAAGCGTTTATCAGCGCATGAACCCAGGTAAAAAGTATGTTTTGAAATACACGACGGTTTCCGGCATCGATGGTTTCGACGGATCACGGAAAGAAGCTGAAAAAGCCGTAGTAAAATCAATCGACTGATGACGCTGGCTCACCCGACACTTGCCGATCTTCTGCAAAAAGCATATTCTGCCGAAAAAGCAGCTTCATTTGCTTATCAGGGTCACGCAGCTTCGGTAAAGGATACGGAAGAAAAATCAGCGATCAGGCAAATCGAGCTCGACGAGTGGTTTCACCGCAAGGAAGTGCTGCAAATCATGAACGATTTTGAAATTCCTGTTTCCCGTTGGTACGAATTTAAATTTTATGTGATCGGAAAAGTTATTTCCTTTAGCTGTCATGTCATTGGCTGGTTTATGCCTTTCTACTTTGCAGGCCGGCTCGAAAGCGGCAATGTTTGCGAATATTTCCGGATGCGGCAGTATTTCAATCAGCTTGGGATCACAAAATACGACAAGATGCTTTATGACATGGGAATGAAAGAGAAAGAACACGAAATTTATTTTCTGGAAAAAATCAAAGGCAATAGATTGCTTCCTTATTTTGAGAAGTATTTTACGTGGGGCGGCCAGAGTTTCAACAATATCGACCTTGATAAAAAATATCCTGCCGACAATTCTGAACATTACTGCAAAAAATAATGGCACAAGACGTTAATATCAAAATCATCGACCGCGATGGCGCAACTCATGAAGTTTCCGCGCCAACCGATATGAGCATGAATATCATGGAACTTGTCCGTGCTTACGAACTGGCTCCCGAAGGAACAATCGGCATTTGCGGAGGCATGGCAATGTGCGCTTCATGCCAATGCTACATCCTGAATGATGTTCCGCTTCCGGAAAAAACCGACGATGAGGAAGCCATGCTTTCTGAAGCCTTTTATGTAAAGCAAAACAGCCGCCTTGGCTGCCAGATTCAGATTACCGAAGCTATAGACGGACTCGAACTCGAACTCGCGCCGGAATCATAACACCATTTCAGGAGACTTATTTCCAACAGGTTCCCAAATCAATTCATAAAAAAAGCGCGAAGAATTAACCTCCACGCTTTTTTTGTATGTCTTGAAATCTTATTTAAAAGCAGAAATTCCCGTAATATCCATACCAGTTATCAACAGGTGAATGTCGTGTGTTCCTTCATAAGTGATAACCGATTCAAGGTTCATCATATGCCTCATGATCGAATATTCGCCGGTAATTCCCATTCCGCCAAGGATTTGTCGGGCTTCACGGGCAATTTCGACTGCCATGTTCACATTGTTGCGTTTTGCCATTGAAATTTGTGACGATGTTGCCTTTCCTTCATTTCGTAAAACTCCCAAACGCCATGTAAGAAGCTGCGCTTTTGTGATTTCGGTGATCATTTCCGCGAGTTTCTTTTGCTGAAGCTGCGTTCCCGCGATCGGCTTGTCAAACTGTATGCGTTCCTTCGCATAACGCAAAGCCGTGTCATAACAATCCATTGCCGCACCGATTGCGCCCCATGCGATGCCGTAACGCGCCGAATCAAGGCAGCCCAGCGGCGCGCCCAATCCCGATTTGTTCGGAAGCAGGTTTTCTTTCGGAACTTTTACATTGTCAAAAATCAATTCGCCCGTCGCCGAAGCACGCAGCGACCATTTATTGTGTGTTTCCGGAGTCGAAAATCCTTCCATCCCGCGCTCAACGATGAGTCCGTGGATACGTCCGCTCTCATCCTTCGCCCAGACAACCGCGATATCTGCAAACGGAGCGTTCGAAATCCACATTTTCGCGCCGTTCAAAAGGTAATGATCGCCTTTGTCTTTAAAGTTTGTGGTCATTCCGCCCGGATTGGAACCATGGTCAGGCTCAGTCAATCCGAAACATCCCATAAATTCACCCGTGGCGAGTTTTGGAAGATATTTCATCCGCTGCTCCTCATTTCCATATTTCCAGATCGGGTACATCACCAGCGACGATTGCACCGAAGCCGTAGAACGCACACCCGAATCGCCTCTTTCAATCTCCTGCATGATCAGCCCGTACGAAATCTGGTCGAGTCCGGCGCCGCCATATTGCTCAGGAATATACGGCCCGAAAGCGCCAATTTCAGCAAGTCCTTTTATAATTTGGTTCGGAAATTCCGCTTTTTGTGCGTAGTCTTCGATAATTGGCGAGACTTCCCGCTTCACCCATTCACGGGCAGCGTTGCGAACGAGTTTGTGTTCGTCAGTTAGCAGTTCGTCAAGGTTGTAATAATCAGGCGCCTGAAATAGGTCTGGTCTCATGTGATGGATTTTAAATGCCGTGCAAAAGTAAAAAACATTAAACGAAAACGATGTATTTCCGAGGGTTTCTTTTGGGCAATCCGCTGCGCGTCGGGCTGTACGCTTCAAGTCCTCGCCGTTGCTGCGCCGGCTCCGGGCTTTCCGCTGCCATCCCTATTGCAGACGTTCACATATGTCGGCATTTGAGGTAGATTTCATATTTTTAGAGAAAATTTCACCATGATCAGAAAAACCATGCTGTTGTTGCTGGCATCCGCAGCCGTGTATGCGCAGGACAACGTAAAGCTACGAAACGGGATCGACCTCAATGTCAATATCCTCAGCAACAATGCCGAAACCATTGCATGTGAATCGCCGCATCCGGGCCAACCGTATTATATTGTCAAAAACGACATCGACCAAATCCGGTTTGGCAACGGCACAGTGGAAGACATTCAGCACCCGATGCCGTCGCTTGAAGAGGTTAAAACCCGGGTACTGACATTGTTGAACAGTTACGGACTTGCTGATGAATCCGATCAAAAAATTAGTGCTTCTTTCGAAGGTCGTTTGCTGCGGCTGCTGATTCCCGGGGAAAAGTCAGACTCAAAAAATGGCTCGCTGTTCGACCTCTCAAAATTGTATTCTTACGATGAAATATCGATCCGCAAAGACCAACGCGCTTATATTAACTTGTGGACCAACCGCGTCACAGATCCTGAAAAGAAAGGGAAAGAAGGTGCGCATAAAGCAAAACTGGTCATCAGGGCAAACAACATGGAAAATGCGGCATTGATGCTCGACGCTTTAAAACAACTCAGCAAAGCGCTTAAAAGTTCCTGATTACATCTTGAGGTAGAAATCCTTTGTGAGCGCAATATAATCGTCGGTATATTGATGCCGGCTGATCTCGATGACGAGTTCGTCAGTTTCACACGAAGCCGGTTCTGCAGAGAAGGCGATGAGGCTGCGCTTGATTTCAGATGCTGCGGTTCCGCGAACGCGTGTGATCTTAAAAGGAAAAAGATCGTTTGTTGCTGCGATGGAAATGAAGTTTGCTTCTTCTTTATAAGGAACAATCACGGCAAAAACACCATCTTCGGAAAGCAATAGTGAAGCCGCTTCAGCCAGGTCTTCAAAAGGCAACGATTGGGTAAAGCGCGCCTGATCGCGCTGTTCATCGCCAGAAAAATATTGTTCCGTATAAAACGGCGGGTTGGAAACAATAAGGTCATATTGGTCTTCCGGCTCTTCCATGAATTCATCGAGTCCGGCATGAAAACAAAATAATCTGTCGCTCCAAGACGAGTTTTCAAAATTATCGACGGCTTGTTCGTATGCGTCGGCATCAATTTCGAGTGCGTCGATTTGCGCTGCAAAACTTCGTTGGGCGAGCATCAGGGAAATCACGCCTGTTCCGGCGCCAATATCCAAAATCGAAAAAGGATTATGATTGATTGGTGCCCATGATCCAAGTAAAACACCGTCAGTGCCGACTTTCATCGCGCATTTATCCTGCTGGATTGTAAATTGTTTGAAGTTGAAGGTCATGGAAAATCTGAGTCAAGAGTCGAATGTCAAAAGTCAAATGTCGAAAGTCGAAAGTCGAAAGTCGAATGTTGAAAGTCGAATGTCGAAAGTCGAAAGTCGAATGTCAAAAGTCGAATGTAAACGTCAATCTTCCCAACAACAGACCTAAAGATACATCTCAATCAGCCCTTCCGGCAAATCCATAAATACTTTTTTGTTCTTCCGGTCGATTTTTACCAGGAAGTTGTCAATCATAGGGATCAGGATTTCTACATCGCCGTTTTTGACTTCAAAAAGCGGTTGCGCGGCGCTGTCGTTAATGGAGACGATTTTGCCAACCACGCCAAGACGTTTATCGTCTATTTCAAATCCGATGACTTCATGGAAATAGAATTTATTGCCGTCAAGCTTTGGCAGCATAGACAGAGGAAGGTAGACTTTGCTCCCGACAATCTCCTCGGCAGCAGTTTCAGTATCGACATCTTCAAACTTTACGCGAAGGAAATCATTCCTGTGAAGTCCGCTGTTTTCAATAAAAAATGGAACCAGATTGTTGTTTTGTTCAACAAACACTGATTCCATTTCTTCATAAAGTTCCGGCTCGTCGGTATCAAGATATACCAGGACTTCGCCTTTAAAGCTGAATTTTTTTGCGATCTTACCTAAATAGAAGCATTCTTCTTTGCGCATGACCGCGAAATTATTAAGCCTGTTGCTCTTCTGTGCCTTCTGCATTATCCTGAGCTTCAGCAGCAGGAGCTTCTTCACCTTCGGCAGCTACTGCATCGGCAGTTTCACCTTCAGCGGAAGCGTTTTCAGCAGCGATAAGATCTGCTTCAGCTTTTTTAGCTGCCGCGATACGATCCTCGTTTACTTTTTGTTCTGCCTTCAAAGCCGTGGCCCTAACATCAGCCTGTGCTTTTGAAAGTCCTTCTTTTTTAGCGTCTACTTTGCCTGCTTTTTCGTCAAGCCATTTTGTAAGCTTCTCGTCTGCCTGTTCCTGGCTAAGTGCACCTTTGCGTACACCACCGTCAAGGTGATGTTTTAGCAATGCACCTTTATAAGAAAGGATTGCCCTTGCAGTATCGGTTGGCTGTGCACCATTGTGAAGCCATTGAACAGTACTGTCAAGGTTCAGGTCAATGGTTGCAGGATTGGTGTTTGGATTGTAAGTACCTAGTTTTTCAAGATATTTACCATCCCTTTTTGAGCGTGCATCTGCAGCTACAACCCAGTAAAAAGGTTTTCCTTTTTTACCGTGTCTTTGTAATCTGATTTTTACTGACATAATCTGAGATTAAATTTTGAGGTACCCGACCTCGGTTAATTAAGGGCGCAAAGATATGAATATATCATTAAGATGCTAATTTCCAATCTCCTTTTTTTTCGAAGGCCATTCGTTGCGCAGCAAGTACTTTTTTATTATAAAATTTTAGCATTTTTGGCTGAAAAGGTTATTTTTGTGCTTCAAATGTTTTTTTATGAAAAAGATCGCCTCAATTCTTTTTATTCTTGCAGTTTTTTCTGCCTGCTCCGAAGACATCAAACGAAACAATCCTGCAGTCCAGGGACTGAAAGATGATGTAATGTGGCGTGCTGCCGGTGTTAGCGCTACACTCGGCACCAATGGCTCGCTAACCATTGAAGGTGTCACGCAATATGAAACACTTACGCTTAAAACAAATAATACCAACGAACAGGTGTTTGTATTGGGAAACAGTACTGCGAGGTCTGCTTCCTTTATTGATACAAGGAACGGCGATGAGATTATCTATTCGACAGGGGTCAATATAGGTGACGGCCAAATCGAGATCACTGATTACGATGAGGCCAATATGACGGTAACCGGAACTTTCAGATTTAATGCGGTTAATGAAAGTGAGGATGCTGAAGCCGGTGAAGTACTTAATTTTAATCAGGGTAATTTTTATAAGGTTCCGGTGGTTCCGGCGTTGTAGCATATTCATACACAGCTTAAAAGGCCATCCGCAGGGGTGGCTTTTATTTTAATATTAAATCTCCTGATTCATAGGATTTTCCGAAAATTAAAATTATATTTGTTTGAATTTAAAATTAAACTTATGAATATTTTTGTGGGAAGCCTTCCGTTCAGTCTAGAGGAAGCAGATTTGAGGGAATCATTTGAAGCGTACGGAGCAGTTGATTCCGTTAAGATCATTACAGACAAATTCACCGGAAGAAGCAAAGGATTTGGCTTCGTTGAAATGCCAAATGATGATGAAGGACAAAAGGCGATTAATGAACTAAACGGTGCGACAGTTCAAGGCCGTGCCATTGTAGTAAATAAATCAGAGCCTAAACCGCAAGGCGACAACAGAAGGAGCAGCTTTGGTGGTGGCGGTAGCGGAGGCGGTCGTGGTGGAGATTCACGCGGCGGCGGAGGTTACGGCGGAGGCGGAGGCTATGGCGGTGGAAACCGTGGTGGCGGAGACCGTGGAGGTTACGGCGGCGGAAATCGCGGCGGGTACTAGAAAGACCATTCAAACCGAAAAAAATAAATGACCATCTGCAATTGCAGGTGGTTTTTTTGTTGATAACTTCCGGCTTTCTTTTAGATTGAAAATCCTATTTTTGACCTTGAAATATACTCTTCACAAGAATTAGACAACCTACTTTAAATCAGCGATGTACATAATATTTGACACCGAAACAACCGGGTTGCCCAAGCGATATGATGCGCCGGTTTCGGATACCTCAAACTGGCCACGCTGTATCCAGATCGCATGGCAGCTTCATGACGACATGGGCCGCCTTGTAGAGCATCAGGATTTTATCGTGCAGCCTGAAGGGTTCAATATCCCGTACGATGCGGAACGCGTTCATGGAATTTCTACCGAACTTGCCCAGGCGGAAGGAATTGCGATGGCGCATGTACTCGATCAGTTTGAAACCGCCTTGTCCAAAGCTAAATTCATTGTAGGCCAGAATGTCGGATTCGATGTCAAAGTCATGGGATCCGAATTTTATCGCATTGAAAAAGATTCACCCCTTGAAAGTATGTTGGTGCTTGATACCTGTACCGAATGTACAGCTTCGCTAATAAAGCTTCCGGGCGGGCGCGGCGGAAAATTCAAGCTCCCCACACTAACCGAGCTTCA
Source organism: Flavobacterium sp. (assembly GCA_036399795.1). GTDB lineage: Bacteria > Bacteroidota > Bacteroidia > Flavobacteriales > Flavobacteriaceae > Flavobacterium. The sequence goes on along the minus strand of DASWML010000024.1, from coordinate 99,838 downwards.
CCAGTTTCTCTTCAATATTCCTTTCGCGGAAGCGCATAACGCCACTGCCGATGTTGAAGCGACCACGCGTTGTTTTCTCGAGTTAATACGCCGCGAAGCATTTACAAAGGAAGAGCTTGATGTTACTCCGGATTACTTCGATCGATACAGGCAACACAATCCTGCTGAGATTCAGCTTATCGGACTCAAGCATATCAATCTTCGCGCGGCATCAGATGAAATCAGGAAGAAGTTGCAAAAAGCGCAGGAAACGGAACGCAAGTCACAAGCTGTCGATCATAATATTCTTGTTGATGCCGATTTTGTCCACCTGCATAATCATACGCAGTTTTCCGTTTTACAATCCACCATCAGCGTGGGCGACCTCGTAAAGGCAGCCATCAAACATAAAATGCCTGCGGTGGCAATGACCGATCATGCCAACCTCATGGGCGCATTCCATTTCGTTCGCGACATCCTCAAGCACAATAAGTCGGTTGCTGATAAAAATAAAGCTGCAATAGAAAATGGTGAAGCGCCAACCGAAGTCGAGTTGAAACCCGTTGTAGGCTGTGAATTTTTCGTTTGTGACGATCACAAAGACAAAACCAGAAAAGACAACGGTTACCAGATCGTTCTTCTTGCCAAGAACAAGCAAGGCTACCACAATCTTGCGAAAATGTCCTCGATTGCGTATACCGAAGGCTTTTATTACGTTCCGCGGATCGATAGAAATGTCATCCGGCAATACAAGGAAGATATCATCGTGCTGTCGGGAAATCTTTATGGGGAAATCCCGAATAAGCTCCTTAATATGGGCGAAAACCAGGCGGAAGATGCGTTGCTTTGGTGGAAAGATCAGTTCGGGCCTGATTTCTATATCGAGATCATGCGCCACAACCAGGAAGATGAGAACCGCGTAAATTCGTCACTCATTGCTTTGGCACGCAAGCATGATGTGAAACTGGTGGCCACAAACAATATATTTTACATCAATAAAGAAGATGCCAACGCACACGACATCCTGTTGTGTGTACGTGATGGTGAAAAACAAAATACGCCTGTTGGCCGCGGCCGCGGTTACCGTTTCGGACTTCCGAATCAGGAGTATTACTTTAAATCAGGTGACGACATGAAATCGCTGTTCCGGGACCTGCCGGATGCGATAGGAAATATATCAGAAATTGTCGAAAAAATAGAAATTTACGACCTTTCACGAAATGTACTTCTTCCGAAATTTGACATCCCCGAAGATTATACCGTCCCTGAAGATTTAAATGACGGCGGCAAACGCGGCGAAAACAAATACCTTCATTATCTTTCCTATAAAGGGGCGGAGAAAAGATACGGGGAACTTACAGACGAGATTCGCGACCGGATCGACTTCGAGCTTCTCACAATCGAAAATTCGGGTTATCCGGGTTACTTCCTGATCGTACAGGATTTTATTGCGGCAGCGCGCGCGATGGATGTCTCGGTTGGCCCCGGTCGTGGATCGGCTGCGGGTTCCGTAGTGGCTTATTGCCTCGGAATTACAAACATTGACCCGCTGCAGTACAACCTGCTTTTCGAGCGTTTCCTGAATCCTGACAGGGTTTCACTTCCCGATATTGATATCGACTTTGATGATGAAGGCCGAAGCCGCGTCATGGATTACGTCATCCGGAAATACGGATCTAAACAGGTGGCGCAAATCATCACTTATGGTACGATGGCGGCAAAATCTTCCATCAAAGATACGGCGCGCGTACTTGATCTGCCATTGTTCGAAGCGGAACGGATTTCAAAGATGATTCCGAATACGATGAGTCTTTCGAAGATTTTCGGACTTGAAAAAGACAAACTCAAGGCAGCGCTCCGGTCAGAAGAACTTGACCGCGTAAAGGAACTGATCGATCTTTCCCAGGGAGAAGATTTAAGCGGAATTACGATCCAGCAGGCAAAAATCCTTGAAGGAACACTGCGGAATACAGGAATTCATGCCTGCGGCGTGATTATCACTCCGGATGACATTACCAACTTTGTCCCGGTTGCCACTGCGAAAGATTCCGATTTGTACGTAACCCAGTTTGACAACTCTGTTGTTGAAAGCGCAGGATTGCTGAAAATGGATTTTCTCGGACTGAAAACGCTAACGCTTATAAAAGATACGGTAAAGCTTGTAAAATACCGTACGGGAAAAGAACTGGATCCAGATGCATTCCCCATCGATGACCTGAAAACGTACGAGCTTTTCCAACGCGGCGAAACTGTCGGAATATTCCAATATGAATCGCCCGGAATGCAGAAATACATGAAGGAACTCAAGCCAACGGTTTTTGGCGATCTGATTGCAATGAACGCGCTTTATCGTCCGGGACCAATCGCTTACATTCCGAGTTTTGTGAAACGGAAAAACGGTGAGGAAGAAATCACATACGATCTTCCGGCGTGTGAAGAGCTGCTGAAAGATACATACGGAATAACAGTTTATCAGGAACAGGTAATGCTCCTGTCGCAAAAACTGGCCAATTTCTCAAAAGGTGATGCCGACGTCCTGCGCAAAGCGATGGGTAAAAAACAGAAGGACGTTCTCGATAAGATGAAGCCAAAATTCATCAACCAGGCAGTTGAAAACGGGCATCCGGCGGACAAGCTTGAGAAAATCTGGAAAGACTGGGAAGCGTTTGCCGAATATGCATTCAATAAATCGCATTCGACCTGTTATGCCTGGATTGCTTACCAAACCGCTTACTTAAAGGCAAATTATCCTGCTGAATACATGGCGGCCGTGCTTTCAAACAACATGAGCGATATCAAGCAGGTTTCCTTTTTTATGGAAGAATGCAAGCGGATGGGATTACAGGTTCTCGGTCCGGATGTGAACGAATCCTTTTATAAGTTCACGGTTAACGAGCAATATCAGATACGTTTTGGGATAGGCGCGGTTAAAGGTGTCGGAATGGGCGCCGTGGAAACGATTGTTTCAAACCGGAAAGACGGCAAATACAAGTCGATTTTTGATCTCGCAAAACGTGTAGATCTTCGGGCCGCGAATAAGAAAGCGTTTGAAAACCTTGCACTCGCAGGCGGATTCGATTCATTCGCCGGAACCCACAGGGCGCAATATTTCCATGATGAAGGCGATGGTGTGACATTCCTTGAAAAGGCGGTCCGTTACGGATCTAAATTTCAGGAAAGCGCCAACTCATCCCAGGTTAGCCTTTTTGGTGAAGCCAGCGAAGTGCAGATTCCGGAGCCGGTGGTTCCGCCGTGCGAAGACTGGAGCACCATGGAAAAGCTGGCGAGGGAAAAAGAGGTTGTCGGGATTTATATTTCGGGGCATCCGCTGGATGATTTCAGGTATGAGATGAAGCATTTTTGTACTGTCCGCCTGGAAGCATTGAAAAATCTGGAAATGTACGTGAACAAGTCGCTCACATTTGCCGGAATTGTTACAAATGTGCAATACCGAACCGCCAAGAACGGAAAAGACTGGGGCATGTTTACCCTGGAAGGATTCGATGAAAGCTATGATTTCAGGATATTTGACGAAGAATACCTGAAGTTTCGCCATTTCCTCTCAGGAAACAAATTTCTTTACTTTAAAATCAACGTTAAAGAAGGCTGGGTGAACAAAGAAACCGGAAAGAAATCTGAGCCGCGGATCCAGTTCCTCGAAATAAAGCAATTGCAGGACGTTTTGGGAACACAGGCAAAAAAGCTTACGCTGAACCTGAACATCCGCGATTTACAATCAGACCTGATACACAACCTGAGCCATGTTTTTCATACGAACAAAGGCGACAATCCGGTGACTTTTGAAGTGATGGAAATTGAAAAGATAATCCGCCAGCCGCAGGCAATTGCCATTGCCGTTGACGAACCCGCGGTCGAGGAAGCTGCTGAGGAAACAATTGCCATTCCCGAAACCGAAGAAGTAAGAGTCGTTACACACTTAACGATGCCCAGCAGAAAACTAAAAGTCAATATTTGTGCAGACCTGCTTCGGGAATTGGAGCGTATGGATATTAAGTTCAAGCTGAATTAAAAGAAAATGCCCTAGCCCCGATGGAAGCGGTTATCCTTGTGCCGCGTTCTTAAGTGGCAGAAGATAATAGCGTACAGCGGGAATAGCTCCAAATCAAGATAGCCATACACAATTACAAGATAGCCAAAAGTGATTTGCTTAACAGCAGTTTAAGCTTTTATTGATTAATTTTGTGGTCGTAATTTAAAACAAATCAACAATGGCACAAGCAATAACAGATGCGACGTTCGAAGACGTTGTATTGAAATCAGATAAACCGGTAATGGTGGATTTTTGGGCAGCATGGTGCGGTCCGTGCAGAATGGTTGGCCCGATCATCGACCAGATCAGCGAAGAATTTGAAGGAAAAGCGGTAGTGGGGAAAGTCGACGTAGACGCAAACCAGGAATTCGCGGCAAAATATGGTGTGAGGAACATTCCGACCGTGCTTGTTTTCAAAAACGGGGAAGTTGTTGGAAGGCAAGTAGGCGTTGCGCCGAAACAAGCTTATACAGATTCGCTCAACGCGGTATTATAAGTATTTCTGAATATATAATCAAGCCTGAAGAGATTCAGGCTTTTTTTATTTCATCGCGGTACGATTGATCTGGAGCGGATTTTTATCGTTATCACCGGCTTCCGTCCCGTTTTACGCTCTATCTTTTGCGCACCGGCATTTGACCCTATGAGCAGCATTCCGTCGCGCAAAAGGATGCCGCTGCAACCGGGGCTATTGAAGGTGTTTCCGTTTTCATAATGATTTACGAATTTGTCCGTTTCAATTTTATCAAATCAATATCTTTGGGAAATGAAGATTGAATCGCAGATAGAAAAAATTTCAAGTTTCGGCCATCTGGAGCTGTTGGCGAACCAGGTTGTCGAAGGCTTTATATCGGGAATGCACAAAAGTCCGTTCCATGGCTTCTCGGCCGAGTTTGCCGAACACAAAGTCTACAATGCAGGGGAAAGCACCAAACATATCGACTGGAAGCTGTTTGCCAAAACCGACCGGCTCTACACGAAGCGTTATGAGGAAGAAACCAACCTGCGTTGCCACCTGATCATCGACAATTCATCTTCGATGCACTATCCGAAACTCCAGGACAACGAGCCGTTCTTTAAAAGCAAGATCGGTTTTTCGGTATTGGCTTCGGCGGTTTTAATGAACCTGTTGAAGAAACAGCGCGATGCCGTCGGGATGAGCATTTTTTCTGATTCATACGAATATTATGCCCCTGAAAAGGGCAGTGACCGCCACCATCGGATGCTGTTGAATAAGCTTGAGAACCTGCTGGAAAATCCGCCGCGCCCAAAAAACACCGACACGATTACTTTCCTGCACCAGATTGCCGAAAAAATGCACCGCCGGTCAATGATCGTCATTTTTACCGATATGTTCCAATCAGGCAATGAGGAAGCCTTGTTTAATGCCTTGCAGCACCTGAAACACGACAAGCATAAGGTTGTGCTTTTCCATGTCGTAGAGAACCGTACGGAAGTGGGCTTTGATTTCGATAACGCGCCGCGAAAATTCATCGACCTGGAATCAGGGGATGAGATCAATATTTTTGCTGATAATATCAAAGAAGCCTATGAAACCCAGGTTGAGGCCTATTTCAAAAAACTGGCTTTAAGTTGTGCGCAGAACCAGATTAAATATGTTCCTGTCGCTGTTGAGGAAAGTTTTGAAAAAATTCTCATGACGTATCTGGTAGAGAAACAACGGTTTGGATAAAACGGAAAATATTAACATCAAAAATTTTTGACAAAGGTTTGCAGATGTCATTTTGTGTAGTATATTTGCAACCGCAATTAAGCGAAGGTTTGGTAGTTCAGTTGGTTAGAATGCCGCCCTGTCACGGCGGAGGTCGCGGGTTCGAGTCCCGTCCAGACCGCGAAATTGGAAATAGAAGCGCTTCTTTACCCGGAGCGCTTTTTTATGCCAAAAAGCATCAAAAATAGTTGTGTTGTTTCGTCTTGCCGGAAACGGTAAGGCAGGTTTAGTAGTTAGACCAATGAAAAGCTATCCACTTTTGTGGACGGCTTTTTTATTTTTTAGGAGGTTTTTCAATAAGTCTCTCCAAAATATATCAAGTTCCGTTATTACCAATAACAAGCTTATCTCTTACTTTAGACAGCAATTGACAGCTTCTAAAAACACTTGTCCATGAAAAAACTTCTCATTGTTATTTCGCTCTTAGCTATTGTTGAGGTTTTAGCTCAGAATTCCCATCCCGCTCTGTATATCTTTTTAACTCCTGAGTCTGAAGCGAAGTCTTCTGTAGCGAGTGATGATGCCGTAGTTCTTGAGACGTACTTTCTTGATTTTAGTAAGAGTGATAGAATTTTATATAAACTAAGCATGTCTAGTGCTAACGTTTTGAATAAAAATGTTACTGTTAAAGGGGGAAGAAGTAAGTTGTTTGTAATTAAGTACTTAAATGAAAAAGGAAATAACTTGCCATTTATTGTCTCAAAAAAAGACATTATAAATTCATTGACTTGGGAGGAGATCATTTATAAAACTGAGCCTAATAATTTTGCTGAAATTTTAAACGCCTTTAAGGTTGTGTATCTTATAAGTGCTCCTAGTCTGGCAGAAAATTATTTTATTGCAAAAAAAGTGACTATCGAAGAAGTTCCTCGAATGTAGAACTATCAAAAAAAGTTATAGTGTTGGCGCTTTTTTATGCCAAAAAGCATCAAAAATAGTTGTGTTGTTTCGTCTTGCCGGAAACGGTAAGGCAGGTTTAGTAGTTAGACCAATGAAAAGCTATCCACTTTTGTGGACGGCCTTTTTATTTTTTAGGTTTTGGCGCGTTAATCGTGTTTGTTGATAGAACCCACTTTTCTCCCGGCGCCGTTTACGATATTCCCGCCGGCAGCGATGTACAGATAATTGTAGTTTTTATCCGAGAGCATCAGTTTGTAGCCTCTTTTGTTCGATTCGGCCAACCGCCCGATGAGGTAAAGCGACCCTTCAGAAACGTTTACAAGGTTGCCTTGGGTCGTGATATAGTATAATCCACCCGCATCGGCATTAAAGCGAACATCAAAAGCAATATACTGATCTGCGAGGACACCTTGTTCCGCCTCATTATTTTTCACGATCACAGGACGTTCAATATGGCTGTCGGATTTTTTTGAAACGCTCGCCGTCGAACCCAATTGATTCTTTGCATTATTCCATCCGCCTGCAATTGCCCGTAGCCTGTCACGCCGCGCGGGATGTGTATGCGAAGCTTTAAGCGAAGCGGCAACATTCATTGCAGCCTGGGCATCTTCAAGGCTTGCACCCATTTTACAGAGTACAAAACCTGAGAATTCATCAGCTTCAAGCTCAATATCGGGACGGCTTCCCTGGCCGGTAAGCGTATGCCCGTTGAGGTGATGCCCGATCTCATGGGCCAGGATGCTGATCGCTGCCCAGTCGTTCCCGGAATAGCTGTTTATGGCCGCCATGAATTTCCTGTTGTACAGGATGTAACGTTTATTGCTCAAGATCACGGCGGCGGCGTTTGGAACATTCGCGGCGCGTATTTCAAAATTTGGCCGTAAGCCGACAACGCTCAGAATTTGTTGGATAACTTCTGTAGCGCTGTCGCCAGGTGCCGAGGTCGTAAGTTCAGCCGGAACGCTGCCGCCATAATAGTTGCACATAAAGTCATCGGTCAGCTTTCGGATCTTGGATTGTCCCAAGGCTGAGGTCAACACAAAGAAGCAAAGCACCGTGCCAATATTTTTTATGTTTAGCATGTTTAGGTTCATAGCAATGGCTTAATTTCTATAACAGTTTTTTCCGGTATTTTAGTATTTTCGGGAAGTGCTTTTGATAATTCTCAGTCAAACACGGCAAATTCTAAATCGCCTTCATCCACTGTAATTAAAATCTTAAATTGCATGATGTTAAGCTGTCGGCAATGCTGGCGGATAACAAATTAATAATTAAAACCATTTTTTTATGAAAAAACTTTTACTCTTAATTGTAGCGTTGCTTCAAATTAGTTGGCTGTCTGCACAATGTCTCCAACCGATGAACATGACTGCCAGCAGCATTACCGAAAATTCTGTGGTATTATCGTGGAGTTCTGCGTCACCTGCTATGTTTTGGGAAATCTCGGTTTTTCCTGCCGGAAGCCCGGCGCCTCAGCCCAGCGATTCAAGCATCACTACCTCTAGTAATCCTTTTGTCTTCACAGGCTTATCATGTCAGACTAATTATGACTTTTACGTGCGTTCATTGTGCGACGACGGGATTATGAGCGATTATTCGGGCCCGTTTACTTTTTGGACAATGGGTTGTGGCGGACTTGGTGCCGCGTACATGGTTTGTGACAATAACAACGACGGGTTTGAAAGCGTAGATCTCACAACCAATGAGGCGTACTTTCTTGCCCAGGTGCCGATAGGGAATTATACAATAACCTATCATCTTACAGAGGCTGACGCCGAGGCTGAAACGAATGCTTTGCCAGTACTTTATACCAACACCACAAATCCGCAAACGATATTTGTCAGGATTGAAGATAGTACTTCAGGCGTAGCTGAAATAACTTCCGCAGACATTATTGTCAATCCGCCTCCCGTTGTTCCGCAGATACCCGTACAGGTTGAATGTGACAACAATAATGATGGTATTGAATATTTTGACCTTGCTTTGATAGCTGAATATGCATGGATGGAATCAGATCAGAATCCAAACAACTGGACATTTTCGTTCTATGAAACCTTAATGGACGCTGAAATGAATACAAACGCGCTTGCCATGTGGAGTTATCAGAACACGGTTCCATTCCAGCAAACCATCTATTTTGCCGTTGAAGATAACATTACCGGCTGCAGGATCATTGACAGTGTAATCCTGCAAACACAAGTTTGTGCAGGCTTCAATATGGTGGCATTCGTCGATCTGAATACAAACGGTATCAAAGATGCCGGTGAACCTGTATTTCCTCACGGGCAGTTTCAATACGAAATCAACAATGATGCAACTGTTCATTATGGATATTCGGGATCAGGAAACTTTGTGATTCATGATGACAATACTGCAAACAGCTATGATTTAAACTATATTGTAAATTCCGAATTCTCATCTTACTATGCTGCATCGGGCTCATTTAACAACTTGCCGGTTCTAGCTGGTGTCCTGCAGAATATTTACATTCCTATTACCCAAACCGGAGCATATGAAGATCTTGCTGTTTCACTCGTTTCTTATGGTGCGCCAAGACCCGGGTTCAACTATGTGAACCGGATCGTGTACACCAACAACGGCGCTACAACCATTCCTGCCGGAAATGTTGTGTTTAGTGCCGATGCCGACCTCTCCGTAACCGGAACAACTGCGGCCGGCGCAAGCATAGCGGCTTCCGGGGTAAGCTTTCCTTTTTCAAACCTCCTGCCTTTTGAAACGCGTACAGAAGAAGTAACGATGCAGGTTCCGCTGATACCGGAAATTCAATTAGGCGATATTGTCACAAATTCAGTCGCAATTTCACCTACGGCCGGAGACAGCGATTTGAGCAACAACACGTATTATATGTGGCAGGTTGTGGTGGGTTCTTACGATCCTAACGACAAAAGCGAATCGCGCGGCAGGAACATCGATATTGATGATTTTACAACTGCAGATTATCTGTATTACACCATCAGGTTCGAAAATACCGGAACTGCCGACGCAATCGATGTGAAGATAACGGATATGCTTAACGAGCAGCTTGATGAGACTTCCGTCCGGATGATCAGTTCAAGCCACAATTATGTAATGGATCGTCAGGATAATACGCTTACATGGACATTCAACAATGTACAGCTTCCGGCGGCATCAGAAGATCCTGATGGAGCGAAAGGCTACGTAATGTTCAAGGCCAAGCCGAAAACGGGCTATGCCATCGGAGATGTTATTCCGAACACCGCTTCGATCTATTTCGACTTTAATCCGGCAATCGTGACCAACACATGGGAAACAGAATTTGTTGAGGAACTGTCGGTTCCGGGATCGGAATATGCAGGTTTCAGGCTTTTCCCGAATCCGGCAAAAGACAATATTCATATACAGTCAGGCGCAGCCGAAACTATTTCTAAAGTTTATGTCCGCGACATGCTTGGGAAAACGGTTCTCGCCCTAGATGGTGCAGGTTCTGAAATGCTGATCGACACCAGCACGATAAGCAAGGGTATTTATCTCGTCGAAATATATTCATCGGGGAACAGGTACATTAAAAAATTGGTTAAAGAATAAAAAGTAAAAAAGGCTTCCTTCGGGGAGCCTTTTTCAATACAAGGGAATTCAGCAATCAGAATAAAGTGTCGGCATTTCGCCATACAATGACTATGAACAGCCCAAGGAACATCATGCAGACCACAAATTTCATAAAACTCGAAGCGAGAAATCCAATAAATGATCCTGTTGCCGCTTTCAAAGCGCGTTTGTGATCGGTGGAATTGTAAATCAGCTCACCCACAAAAGCCCCAACAAAAGGCCCAATGATGAAACCAAAAGGAATCGGCGCAAAGATCCCAACGATGAGCCCGATGTTGGTTCCCCAAATCCCGTAACTGCTTCCGCCGAACCTTTTTGTCCCTTTTGCGGGAATCACATAATCTAAAATCGAAATTATTATTGAGATCATAAGCGTTACCCCAAGAATCCAGTAATTCATTGCCACCGCTTCCGTAAAGTACAGCAGCAGCAGGCCGAGCCAACTCAACGGCGGTCCCGGAAGGACAGGCAGGAAACTCCCGAAAATGCCAAGAATGACACAGCAAAAGCCAAGGCTGAGCAGTAAAATGTCCATAATATTATTTTTAGTATTTTTGGAAACCTGAACCGGCAACCTAAACGTTGTGGTAACGAATATGAGAAATTTTCTCCTGATATCCATCTTATCGCTGTCCTTTTTTCAGTCGTGCCAGTACATCGATAAGCGCGTTCCATCGGAGGAAGTGCTTCTTGAGAAAGAACTCAATTCGATCGACTGGAAGCAGGTCGATGAGTTCCCATCAATCTCCAATTGTGAGGAAATCCACAACAAAGACCTTCGCCGCCAGTGTTTTTTTGAATACCTCACGCAGGAAATCCAGCTTCGGCTTAATATCGATACATTTTCGACCCTATATCCGGAACTTGATACCATTGAAGTACGTGTCACTGTTTATCCCGACTCAACTTTAAGGTTTGAACCACAATTTATCAAAGATTCGGTGGCTTACGACAAGATAAAGATCGACAGCATCCTGCGTACAAGACTTGCAGATTTCCCGAAAGTAAGTCCGGCAATAAAACGCGGAATTCCCGTAAGAAGCCAATTCGTACTTCCTGTTATCCTGAAGATGGAATGACAGACAATTGCAAAAATACGATTGAAGCTTATGGCAAACTCGCCAAACTTTACCAGGACAAGTTCATGGATCTGGATTTGTATAATGACACTTATGATGCGTTTTGCGAAGCAATCCCACACGAAGCCGCCACTGTTTTTGAAATTGGCTGCGGCCCGGGAAATATAACCCGCTACCTCGTTTCCAGACGGCCGGATTTTAAAATCTTTTCCACCGATGCAGCGCCTGAAATGGTTGACCTTGCCAGGGTAAATGTTCCGCAAGCCACCTTTGAGGTTATGGATTGCAGGGAAATCAGCTCCATTACGCAGAAGTTTAACGCCATCATTTGTGGTTTCTGCATGCCGTATTTGTCAAAAGAAGATTGTTCCACACTCATTTCCGATTGCGCGTCTTTGCTTGAGTCTGATGGGATATTTTACTTCAGTGTCATTGAGGGCGACTACGCCAGGTCGTAATTCCAGACCAGCAGCGATGGCTCCTACAGCATGTTTGTGCATTATTATGATGAAGAATTCTTCCGTGCGGGACTAAAGAAATCAGGTTTCGAGCTTCTGAAAATATTCAAAAAGGAGTACAATTCAAAAGGCGCTGCTTCAACCCATCTGATATTCCTCGCAAAAAGGCAATAACTATCGGAATTTCCTTCCTTTCCATTCGTATTTCCACACCATCGAATACAACGCGACAGTTGTGCTGAAAAACGGATAAATAAGGCTGCTCACGACCGGAAAGATAAATCGGCCGTTCCTGAAAAATCTATTCGCCCGGAGCAAAAGCGAATAATCGGCAATGAATTTTACGATAAAAAGAGTTGCAGTAATTTCCCATTTCACTATTCCGGCAATGGCGAGCGCAGTAAAAAATACAAACGTGAAATTTCCAAGAAAAACCACCAACGCCAGCATTTCGCCGAAATCATGATTGTACGTAGCGGCTTTTGATGCCCAGCGGACACGTTGAAGAAAAAGTTCCCTCATATTTTTTGCAGGCCGCGTCAGGACAAGCGCTTCTTTCGACAGCAGGTAGTGAACTTTCTCAGGATATTGCGCCACCGCTTTTTGCAGTATGAAAACGTCGTCACCGCTCGCCGACGCATTGTTTCCGCGGAAACCGTTCAACTCATTGAATAAAGATTTTTTGTAGGCCAGGTTTGCGCCGTTGCACATAAAAGCTTTGTTAAGGCCAAAGCTTCCGACGGTCGCAGCCTGAAGACTCAGCAGGTCGGCCTGTTGAAAACGCTGCAGGAAAGTCTTCTCTGAATCGTAAACAACCGGTCCCGCAATAAGCAATGCATTTGTCGCCAGAATGTAATCATTCAGCGTGCGCAGCCATTTTTCAGGCAGAACGCAATCGGCATCCGTGGTCACAATCCATTCGTTTACAACAATCGGCACCGCACGGGTCAGTGCATCTTTTTTCGGTGATCCCGAGATCCGCACATTATCGATCATTGTCGTATGGATTTCCCCGTTTTCGACACGCCATTTGTAAACAATCGATTCAGAATGATCATCAGAGAAATCATTGATGAGGATTATTTCAAAGTGTGAGTTGGGATAATCGATGTTTTTGATGCTTTCCAAAAGCCGCGGCAGGTTGTCAGCCTCGTTCCGGAACGGAATCAAAATGGAAAACCTTGTGTCTGGCTGTTTAAACGACGGAGTAAATTGTTTCACCTGTCCATATCCGACAAAAAGCCGGCCGATATAAATAATATACAGCACGAAATAGATCAGGAAAATGATGATTATTGCTTCCATTTCGGCTTGAATCGAATTACATAATAACTGCCAAGAACCACCGGAAGCACGACATTGAGCAGCCACATCATGGTGGTGACAAATATCGGGATCCATTCATCAACGCCTGCCAGTCCGAAAAAATAAACAGCAACGCCGCCTTTTACCGCAAAGTCCAGAAACTGGAAAGTAGGCAATGCCGATGCGAGAAAATACACGCTGCAGATGATCGACATCAATAACGGATAGGGCAATGTCACGCCCAAAATAACAAAAAGCAAATAATACTGATGTGAAAAAACCAAATAACGGCAAATCGCAAGAACAGTATTCCTTCGGTGGATTTTTTGCGGAATTGAATTCACTTTTTTCACCACCTTATCAATCGAATAACCTTTGATGCTGATCTTCTTCATTAAAGACAAAATTGCGGTAACAATGCAGAATCCGCCAAAAAGATACAGGATTGTCAATGGCGTTAATATTTCATAAACCGAATTGAAATAAAGCAGGCCGAAAATCCCAAATACAATCGTCAGCAGCATCTGGATCCCGTTGCAGACCAGGTTCAGGAAAACGATTTTCCGGGCTTGGGCTTTTTCAAAAAACAAGGCTTTTGCACCATATTCACCAATTCCGTTCGGTGTGAAAATCGAAACCGTCAATGCCGCCAAGACCTGTTTCGAAGATTCGGGCACAGAAATCATTTTAAACGAAGAAACAAGGTTTTGCCATTTCAGGATTTCAAGAAACCTGTTGACAAAGCTCAGCAGAAGCAGCGCGGCAATCGATCCTGCCGAAAAACTTTCATCAAGCCGTCGGCGCAGCATCTCGGGATTTAAAGTTTCATCATTGGCCAGCCGGTTCCAGATGAAGTAAAATGCTGCAGCCACAATTAAAAGTTTGGCCGCGGCTGTCAGATATTGTGTAGCTTTGCCGGAAGTATCCATCGCTGCAAAATAACTAAATTAAGTTGGCACACGAGCGCATCATATTGGGAATCGATCCGGGAACTACCATCATGGGTTTCGGACTGATAAAATGTACCGGAAAAAGCATGGCATTCATGCAGCTCAACGAGCTCATACTTAACAAATACGACGATCATTATACCAAACTGAAAGTGATTTTCGAGCGCACCATCGAATTGATAGAAACGCATCATCCTGACGAAATTGCTATTGAAGCGCCATTCTTCGGAAAAAACGTCCAGTCGATGCTGAAATTAGGCCGGGCGCAAGGCGTCGCAATGGCAGCGGGTTTGTCAAGGCAAATTCCTATTACCGAATACGAGCCCAAGAAAATTAAAATGGCCATTACCGGAAACGGAAATGCCAGCAAAGAACAGGTTGCGAAAATGCTTCAGCAGTTGTTGTCATTGAAAGAACTTCCGAAAAACCTCGACAGTACCGACGGACTCGCGGCTGCGGTATGCCATTTCTTCAACTCAGGAAAAGTCGTCGCGGGAAAAAGCTATTCCGGATGGGATGCTTTCGTCAAGCAGAATGCTGAACGCGTCGCAAAGTAAAAAAGCATTTTTTGCGTTATCCAAATATGCCCGGCATCTACATTCATATTCCTTTCTGCAAACAAGCCTGCCACTATTGCGACTTCCATTTTTCGACCTCTTTTAAAAAGAAAGATGACATAGTGGCCGCGCTGGCAAAAGAACTTGTGATGCGGAAAAACGAATCCGGCGAACCTGTGGAAACAATTTATTTCGGCGGCGGAACCCCAAGTGTTTTATCTGATGCTGAAATCAGTTTTCTCATAGAAACAGTTTATCAGAATTACGCCGTCGCTGAAAATCCGGAAATTACTTTGGAGGCCAATCCTGATGACCTTCCGGCGCAACGGATCCAGGCGCTTTCAAAAACTAAAATCAACCGGCTCAGCATCGGGATCCAGTCGTTTTTTGAAGACGATTTGCGGATGATGAACCGTGCGCACGATTCCGGCCAGGCAAAAGCCGCACTGGCAGAAGCGACGAAATTTTTTGATAACATCACGATCGACCTGATTTATGGCATCCCGGGAATGTCTGATGAAAAGTGGAAGCAGAACATTGCAACGGCACTGGCTTTCGGAATTCCGCATATCTCCAGCTATGCTTTAACCGTTGAACCGAAAACGGCATTGCATAAAATGGTAAATTCAGCCCAAATCACACCGCCAAGCGACGAAGCAGCCGAATCGCATTTTCATATTTTGACCGAAATCCTCGAAGCAAGCGGCTTCATTCAATACGAACTGTCAAATTTCGGGAAGCCGGGATATTTCTCGAGAAACAATTCTGCTTACTGGCTTGGAAAGAAATACATCGGCATCGGTCCGTCAGCACACAGCTACGACGGAAAATCGCGAAGCTGGAACATTTCCAACAACAGCCTTTACCTCAAAACGATTTTAAATGGAGCGTTGCCTTCCGAAAAAGAAATCCTTTCTGTAACCGACCGTTATAACGAATATGTTATGACAGGCCTCCGGACAATCTGGGGAATTTCGCTCGAAAAGATCTACAACGAATTCGGCGAACCGGCTTTTAGTTATCTTGAAAAGCGATCACGCCGTTTCCTTGACGACGGACATTTATTTCTTGATCACGACGTCCTGCGCACGACAAAGAAGGGAAAGTTTTTAACTGACGGAATTGCGAGTGACCTCTTTTTGATAAATTTGGGGAATGATCGCAACAATCCAACATAGTTCGGGAGTTCTTAGGGTAGATTTTTCAAAACCCATTGATATTTCCCTTCCGGTATCAAACACCGATGCGAACCCGATTGCATGGTATCTCGACAAACCGGTCATTGAACCCGTTCGTTTTGATGATTGGGTTGGGAAAGTCAGCGAAGGAACTTCATCGACAAATTTCAATAACATCCTTTTCAATCCGCACGGTCATGGCACGCACACCGAATGTCTTGGCCACATCACGCGCGATTTCTACAGCATCAATCAAAACCTGAAGACGTTTTTCTTTTTGGCAGAAATCATTTCCGTCACGCCTGAACAGCACGGTGAGGATTATATGATCACAGCACGCCAGGTTCAGGAATTTCTGTCGGGAAAATCGGTCGAAGCGATAGTCATTCGTACGCTTCCAAACGAAGAAGCCAAGAAATCGAGAAAGTACTCCAATACAAATCCGCCTTATCTTGATGAAGATGCGGCAAAATTCATCCGTGAAAGCGGGATAAAGCACCTGCTGATCGACCTGCCGAGTGTTGACCGTGAGCATGATGAAGGAAAACTGCTGGCCCACAAAGCTTTTTGGAACGTCACGGATGTGAATAATCTGAATGAAGATGCACGGCTGGGCGCGACGATCACCGAACTGGTTTACGTTCCTGATGAGGTTGCTGACGGAACCTATTTGCTCAACCTGCAGATTGCTTCTTTTGAAAATGATGCCTCGCCTTCAAAACCTGTTTTGTACAAGATATGGTAACGGTTTCCACAGATAAAAACCTTCTTGACGTTGCGTTCATCCAGGACTTCCTGAAAGAAATTTACTGGGCGGCGGGCCGAACGATGGAAGAAGTACAAACAACTATCGACCATTCTTTTTGCTTCGGGATTTATCTTGACGGAAAGCAGGTTGGCTTTGCACGGGTGATCACCGATTATGTCGTGTTTGCCTATCTGATGGATGTTTTTATTGCCGAAGAACATCGCGGAAAGGGATATTCATCAACCCTGATCCGGGCCATGATGGAAGAACCGGCGTTGCAGCAGGTGAAAATCTGGCGGCTGGCAACATCCGATGCGCATTTTCTGTATGAGAAGTTCGGCTTTACGCCGCTCGCGCATCCGGAAAAAATGATGGAAAAAGTGATAAAAGAACAATCATGAATATAGAAAGCTACTGCGAATACTGCCTGTCTAAAATGGCGGTCACGGAACATTTTCCGTTTGATGAAGATACGCTGGTGTTCAAGGTTGGCGGGAAAATGTTTGCCCTGGCGTCGCTTTCCGAATGGGAGAAAGGAACGCCATCAGTAAACCTTAAATGCGATCCCGAACGTGCCGAAGAACTCCGTGCCGAATATTCCGACATCACGCCGGGATACCACATGAGCAAAATCCATTGGAACACGATAAGAGTCAACAGTGATGTCAGTGATAAAATGATCCGTGAACTGATCGATCATTCCTACGATTTGATATTGAAAAGCCTGCCGAAGAAGGTGCGTGAGGCACTTGGATAATTGTTCCGGAATGACTTAAATCGAACATCGCTTCACTTTATACCAGTCGGTATATTCAATTTTGTATCTTTGCATTGAAAATAAAGTCGTCCAGGCACTCACTCATTTTTAGTTGCTTAAACCCATGTCAAAGGCAGAACGTACCAGGCAGTTCATTATCGAGAAAACCGCACCCATCTTCAATGCAAAAGGGTACGCAGGCACTTCTATCAATGACCTGATGAATGCAACCGGACTCACAAAAGGAAGCATCTATGGGAATTTCGAGAATAAAGACGAAGTCGCAGTGGCTGCCTTTGATTATAATTACAGTAAGATCGTTGCTCATGTTATGCAAAAAACGCAAGAGCAATCATTAATGATAGACAAGCTGCTGGTTTATCCGCAAACCTTCAGGAATTTTTTCGATCTGCCTTTCCTCAAGGAAGGATGCCCTGTCCTGAATACGTCGACTGAAGCAGATGATACACATCCATTATTAAGAAAGAAAGCCATAGCCGCGCTCGCCTTATGGAAAAAAGCTCTCGTCAGGTATATCGAGATCGGCATTGAAACCAATGAAATCAAACCGGAAACAAATCCGCCAGCTTTTGCAATCGTCGTTATGTCGATGATAGAAGGCGCAATGATGCAGGCAAAATTACAAGGGACCGACGAAGCGTTAAATATCACCATGGATTATTTAGAGGAAATGATCAGGAACTTAAGAGCATAAAAAATTTTGCATAAAAAAATACCAATCGGTATATTTTAATATCTTTACCACATGGAAGAAGCATACATAATATCAGCAAAACGTACGCCCATCGGAGGCTTTCTCGGCAACCTCTCAGGTTTCTCAGCGACGCAATTAGGGTCTGTAGCCATCAAAGAAGCTCTACAAGCGGCCAATGTCAATCCTGCATCGATCGAATCTGTCTACATGGGCAATGTGCTATCTGCCAATTTAGGCCAGTCTCCCGCGCGGCAGGCATCAATATATGCAGGTATATCCGACAAGGCTGACAGTACGACAATAAACAAGGTTTGTGCTTCGGGAATGAAAGCTGTTGCACTCGCTGCCCAGCAAATTCAAATGGGACTTGAAAATATCGTTGTTGGCGGCGGAATGGAAAGCATGAGCAACGCGCCACACTACAGCATCTTGCGAAAAGGGTTGAAGTTGGGTAACATCGAAAACATCGATGGCCTTCTGAAAGACGGACTGACCGATGTCTATAACGGCTTGCACATGGGAAAAGCGGCGGAATTATGCGCTTCCCAATATAAACTTTCCCGCGAACTCCAGGATTCGTATGCATTGGCATCCTACGAAAAAGCGGCATCCGCAACTGCAACCGGAAAATTCAATAAAGAGATTGTACCTGTCAATATCGCCGCAAAGTCGGGAGAGATCATAATCAACACCGATGAAGATATATTCAAGGTGATTCCGGAAAAAGTGGCCTTGCTAAAACCTGTATTTGATCCCAATGGAACAATTACAGCGGCAAACGCAAGCAACCTGAATGATGGTGCGGCGGCCATTGTAATGGCATCAGATGCTGCCCTTCAGAAGCATGGTTTGACTCCGCTGGCTAAAATTATATCCTATGCCGATGCGGCCCACGCGCCCGAATGGTTTACAACGGCGCCTTCACTTGCAATTACCAAGGCGTTAAATCTTGCAGGGTTGGATCCCGGCGATATAGATTTTTTTGAAATCAACGAAGCCTATGCAGCCGTGGTATTGGCAAACCGGCAAATACTGGACCTGGACCCCGATAAAATCAACGTTTATGGCGGTGCGGTCGCTTTGGGGCATCCTTTAGGGGCTTCGGGCGCGCGTATTATTTGCACACTCATTTCGGTTCTGAAACAGGAAGGCGGAAAATATGGTTTGGCAGCAATATGTAACGGCGGAGGCGGCGCCTCGGCAATTATCATTGAAAATATTAATCTTTAAATACAAACAAAATGATTTCAGATTATTTTGAAAGCGTCACCAGGCAGTTTGAATATTATAAAATGCTGGGTGATAAAACGATCCAAAGATTGCCTGAAGACAAATTGTTCTGGCAGTATAATCCGGAAAGCAACAGCATTGCCACCATTGTAAAGCACCTTCATGGGAATATGCTTTCACGCTGGACCGACTTTTTAACATCCGACGGCGAAAAAGAATGGCGGCGCCGCGATGCGGAATTCGAAAATGACATCAAAGACAAACAGCAATTACTCCAAATATGGTCGGAAGGCTGGAATTGCCTTTTTAATGCCTTGCACTCATTGACGGAAAATGATTTGTCGGTGGTGATTTACATAAGAAATCAGGGCCACACTGTCGTGGAAGCCATTAACAGGCAGTTGGCACATTATCCTTATCATATCGGACAGATGGTGTTTATTGGTAAAATGATACTCGACAACAATTGGCAGTCGTTGTCGATACCGCGTGGAAGCTCCCAAAGTTATAACGCTGAAAAGTTCTCTAAAGAGAAGCACAAGGAACATTTTACCGACGAATTCCTGAAAGATACCAAAAAATAAAAATGGCTTCAGCGTCGCATCACAGGACTATTCCTCACTAAGTATAATAAAATCCAGTAATGAAACAGGTAAAATGGTTTGATCGCAAGTTTAATTTCAGCGGAACCCAAAATTCGTTTCCCGGGGTTATTGAGCGTCTCGCAGGCACGCCCATCCGGCTCGAAGACAAGGTTAAGGACCTGACAGAAACCATGATGTTGTATTCAGAAGATGGCACTTGGTCGATCAAAGAAAACATCGGGCATCTTACCGACCTGGAGCCGCTTTGGCAGGAGCGCCTGAATGATATCGTGAAAGACAAAGGCTATTTACGCGCGGCAGACCTTCAGAATAATAGAACGCACCACGCAGATCACAATATGAAAGACGTGGCCGAACTGCTTGCGGATTTTAGGGATGTGCGCCAAAAAACGCTTACTGCACTCGCAGGCCTGGATGACGGGGCAATTTTCAAATCCGCGCTTCATCCGCGGCTAAATATACCTATGAGAACAATTGACCTTTTTCTTTTTGTCTCGGAACATGACGATCATCATTTGGCCCGCATTTCCGAACTCATAAATAAAGTCCATCAATAATGAAAATGCGCGTGCTGCATTCTTAATCAAAAAGCAAACAATGGAAAAATCACCTGCTTCACAATACAAGATCCGCTTTAGCGACTGTGATCTGTTTGGCCACCTCAATAATTCAAGATACTTGGATTACATGATCAATGCACGCGAAGATCACCTGGCTGCGCATTATGGTTTAGACCTTTCTGCACATTATAAAAAGGGTTTCGGTTGGGTTGTTGGCAGCCACGAAATCGCTTACGTTG
Source organism: Flavobacterium sp. (assembly GCA_036399795.1). Lineage (GTDB taxonomy): Bacteria > Bacteroidota > Bacteroidia > Flavobacteriales > Flavobacteriaceae > Flavobacterium. The sequence continues at coordinate 79,207 of DASWML010000024.1, read as the reverse complement.
TTCCTGCTGTTTATAACGAGACTGTGACAATAATGTCGTCATTGATCTTTGCCGGAGACGAACATCTTGAGGTAGAAACAATAATGGCCGATGTTGCAAAAACGCATCTTAAAGCGGTGATGCGAACAAAGCTGGTTCATGTAAACCTCACAAACGGCAGGAAAGAAAAGCATCAGGATGATTTTTTATCCTTTGCGAAGTCAATCGAGAATCCTGAAATCGACCGGAGTATTACCTTGTCGCAACGGGTAAAGGAAATAAAAGAAGGACTGAAGGTCAGGGCCTGATTTCATACATCGATTGCCGCTGTTTGATGAATCCACTGCAGCAGTCGCAAAAATTCACACTTGATAAACATCTAAATAATGGAGATAACAAAAATCGACACCTTTCTTGCCTATTTTGAAAAGACCCGTGAGATAACGATTAAGGTAATTGAAGCAATACCACATGATAAAATCGACTGGGCTTACCTGCCGGGCAAATTTACGATAGCCGACCTGATTCGGCATATGGCGGCGATAGAGCGGTATGTTTTTGCCGAAATTTCAATAGGAAACAAGTCAGGCTACAAAGGTTGCGGCAAAGAGTTGGCTGATGGTTACGGCAATATTGTTTCTTATTTCAATGAAATGCATCATCAATCCATAAATATCTTTAAATCGGTTACAGATGATCGTTTGGAGTCAAAAGTAAGATCCGTCGACGGTAGGGAGATTGAGTTGCGAAATTTTCTCCGGGCGCTGATCGTCCATGAGGTTCATCACCGGGCAGTGCTATGCATTTACTTAAATCTCTTAGGTGTTCAAACACCGTCGATAATCGGACTAAAAGAAGAGGAAGTCATCGAATTAAGTAAGTAGTTGCAAATGCATTATCCGATCTGATTAATTGCATGGCTCTGAAGAAAAATGTAATTAACGTCAGAAATATGACACTTCGTCGACTAGTAAGGCAATTGTATCGATACATGTTTCTATTTCAGTTACTTGCTTCCAATATCACCCTCACTCCGGTGCCAAATAAAGATGTTATGAAGCATAGTAAAGTACTCTTTTTAATCTGCGCGGCGCTATGCCTTGCAGCATGTAAAGAACGCGAAACCGCGTTTGACTATCATTTCCATGAAGTATTGATCACTCCCGACATTCCTTCAGATGTCGACACCATGCTCCTCAAGACCCTGCATCCCGAAACATCGCTTGATACTGCGAATTGGTCCAACCTCGCTAAAATAAAACGGATGTTCAATATATATTCATGGCAATCGCTCCTAGCCATTAATTGGCCCACAGACGATCAGGGAAATCCTTTGCCCGACTTTACCAGCAACGGAAATCCCGAATGGATGCAATGGAAAGAAGCTTACGAAGTATTCCGTTGCGGGGGAGAAGTGCCCACGCCTTGGGGAGCGGAACGAATAGTACCATGTGCAGATTCGTCCCTGTTGTTACGTATGGGCAATAGCATCAGCAGGACATCAATAAAAGATAAGCGCACCAGGATCTTGTATCTCACCAATAAAAATTTCGCCAATGAGACCACCCAGGCTTTTACATCAGGATTAAAAGATAAAAACGGCAATTTGGTCTACTATGAAATATTGATGAATCGCGAGGAATATGATTACATCGGTCAGAATAGCTTATATAATCTGGATGGGCAGATTGCCTATGCAAACAAATCCCCGGATAGCATTACACCTGCCAGTTTCCCATCAGGCATTTATAATACACCCCAAAAAGGGGCAATAGAAATTAAATTGGCATGGCGGGTGCTTGATCCTGCCAAAGGCGACGACCCGTCCCGCTATATTACCGCCGACTCTTACATACCTGATGCTGCCGGATCCAATTTCACGATGAAAAAAGTAGGATTGGTGGGTTTTCACATTGCGCAAAATCCCACTTCATGCCAGCAATGGGTATGGAGTACGTTCGAGCACGTCGATAATTTGAATACCAACACTATTGATGCTGCAGTTGCCGGGCAAAAATTGACTCGTCCTTCATTTTATAAAGATTATGACCCTACGCATATCACCAATACGGCAAAATATAATGGGAACGGAACTTCTGATACTGCCCTGAGTTTTACACAATGTCAACGCCGCATCAGCATACCAAACGATGTCGCTGCATTGAACAGGGAAGTACGTGGAATGTTGAAGGATATGGGCTCAGCATGGCAGTATTACGAATTGATCGATACACAGTTTCCCACCAATCCGGCCATTGCCCCAACTGTTTACGATCCTGCGAAGAACAACACTGCCGAAAGCATTATCAACGTGTCAGGCGGCAGGCCAACACCGGCATACTTAACCAACATTACCATGGAATCTTATTTTCAGGTGGGCAACCAGCGGGCCGACAGTCTGATTAAATTTATCGGCAGCACTACTAAAGTTTTTGGTACCCAAAGTTGTATAGGCTGCCATAGTTCGGCAGCTATCTGTATTGGGAACAACGCAGGAATACCCAAATGGGGGCCGCCGCTCAGTGGAGACTTTTCCTGGCTGTTGAATAAAGCACGATGGAAGGAAAAATAAATATTTTGGTTATTCAGCAATGTTAACCCAAAGTTGTGTAACATTATTCTGCACGTTCTCTGAAGTTGGCTGCACTGTTGGGAAGAGTCGTTTGGTTAGAAGCAGCCTTCCGCAGCCTTCTTTTAAATCTTTAAAACAAAATCTGATAAGTTGTCTTCGGTTCTAAGTTGAAACTTTTTGCGTAATCTGTAGCGCGCAGTTTTAACGCTGTCTGGTGAGATGTTTAACACGGCTGCCATCTCCTTTATGGAAAGATTTAGCTTAATGAGTGCGCACAGCTTCAAATCGTTGCTGCTGATGTCGGGTGAAATATCTTTTATCCTCGAATAAAAATTCTTGTTTATGCTTTCGAAATATAAATCGAAATCCTCCCAATTGTCTTGGGAAAGGTGTACGTCCACCATTTGAAGTAACTGACTTTTCGAGAGATCATCGGCGATAGCAGATTTGATATTCTTAAGTAGCTCATTTTTCTGGACCATTTGTAGTGTGACGGCGCTTAATTGCGTTTCCTTGTGTTCCAGATCATTTTGAAATTGTTCCTCTTCAAGCTTGCGTTGTACTTCCATTGCATTGACCAGATGTTCCTTTGCAAGCAGTAAAAGTTTGTCCCGGCGGCTAATTTTCTTGAAAAAGAAAATGATGACAGCGAGGATCAGGCATAAAGAAATCACGCCTGCTATCAAAAAAGAATTTGTAAGCGCAGTAACTTGCCTTTCTTTGGACAGAAGTTCAATGGTGCGATTTTTCTCAAATAATTCAAATTGTACTTCCAGTTGTTTGACGATCTTTTGCTGTTCGACTGAAAAAGAAGAGTCTTTTAGCGCCAGTAGCTCATCCTGTAGTAAACTTGCTTCAACGTAATCGCGTCTCTGCCGGGCACGCCTGACCTGTTCTTTCACTACTGATATCTCAAAACTCTGATCAGAAAGACCCTGGGCCATTTTCCGTGCTGCGAGCAGTTGGCGTTCAGCCGGGTCGTAGTTCCCCGTCTCGAAGTTATTTTTGCTAATCTGAAGCAGACACATAACCTGGGCCTGGCGATTATTTGATCGCACAGCTATGTCAAAGCCTTTGTTATAGAAAGCCATCGCCGCTGCCTTCGGGCCTATATTTCCTAACTTTAAATATGCAGTGGGAAGGTATGCTTCATTATCATTTTTGATAAAATGGTTGAGTGCTTTAGTATAAAAGTGTAGAGCAGAATCACGGCTGTTGAGGCGTTCTTGGTAAGTACCTAATGTTGTGTATGCCAGGCCAACAGTACCCGCTCGGTCACTACGGTCCATCATATTTCGAATAACTTCACGGCTCAGATCAATGGCCCGCTTGTAATGCCCATTCCTATAGTAGATTGTGCTGATAAGCTGAAGGCACTTACTTCTTCCGATAATTCCTTTTTCTACGGCGATTTTTTCAATTTTCTTGAATTCGGCCAGTGCTTCAGTAGCATACCGCAAACCATTTTCGGGGTTCGAACCAAACGAGCAGATTCCCAGATACAGCAATGCTTCCGCCTTTTCGTATATGTTGTTTTCTTTTTTAGATTTTTCGTAAGCTGCCCAAAAATAGCGATAGGCCGCATCATCATTGTCTTTTACGAGCTCAGCCCATCCTTTTTGCAGCAGCGGGCCTCCGTTTGGTTGCGCATAAACCGATACCGTAAAAATCAATAGTATATAATAGAAAAAAGTACCGAATCTCATTAATTAAGAAGAATTAAAGTTTGCGCCTGTCAAGCACAAAACTATACTCTTAGTGTTTCAACTAAAAGTATAGTTAAGTTTATTTTGGCTTAAATGTGGCAGTGTATCGGGAACACTTTGGCTTTCTCCGCTATTTCTTCATGAACCGTTCAACGAAAATACCCATGTCGGTCTCAAGTTTTAGAAGATATGTACCTATCGCAAATGTGCTAATATCGACTTTATAAGTTTTTTCGTCTGTAGGATTAAACTCTTTTATGTTTTTTCCGGTATAGTCAAAAATTGATACTCTGTTCAATCGGCATGCAGAATCCGCTTTTCTCATTATTGTGATCTCGTTTGTACTAATTGTTGGAAACACAGCAAATTGCGGGACTTCATTTTCAGTAACTTGTAACTGAGACGAATTTATTGTCACCTCGTCAATTACCAACCGGCTTCCAAATACCGGTGTAGTACCTTCTTTAGCTGTTGTAAAATCAATTGTCATAAAAGTCGGAACCTCCATACTGGAAAAATTTACTGGTGCAGAAATGTAAGTGTATTCAGATGCAGGCTCTGAGATTTCAATTATAGCTGTTCCAACTGTAAGACCTTCAGCATTGTAAAGCGCCAGCCGCGCCTCGGCTATTTCATTACCAAGTGGAAGAAACTTATAGAAAAACCCCAGGAAATCCACATTTGCATTAAGCTCTATTGGAATACCTCGGCTCCATTCGCTTGGTTCTTCCGAATTTTCTGAATTAAACAAGAAGGGCGATCCTGGAATGACTATGTCTTGTGTGGCGTTGTAAGCATTCCGGATTTCAATGGCACGGTCGCCGCCATACGACTCATCAGATGCAAAAGAAAAAGAGGAAGGCCCGTCAAAGATTATTTCGTCATAAATGACACTGCCATCTGACAGGTCTATTGAAACAGGAGGCGAAAAAGACTGGCCCCAACTCCGAATTTTATTGGTTGAAGTCAGTTCTTCGAAGCTACGGTTGGTAACTTGCGCATTGGCAATAAAACCGCAAAACAGCAAAAGGTAAATTGTTTTCATGAGATTGATTTTAATTAATAATTTTTTGTTCTCCAAAATTATTTTTTTAAGCACTTACAAGATAAAATTGTGGGTAGACAAAAGGTCAACAAACCCTGCATCCACGGTAGATATCAGGTGAATATTCGCGGTTTATGTTATAACACGGGAACTTACTGTACTTTTTTTGCAAATTGGACCATACCACCGCCTATGATATTAAAACCACTTGTGCTTCCTGTTTCGGTCTGTGTAAATACCTGCGTTACCCAAGGTGCTTCTTCCATAAAGCATTCGGTAGCGGATGTGAAGTAAATCGGCCAGCCATTTCCCCCGGACCGATCCACAAGCATCAGCACTCCATCCTTCATAGCGACATTCATGTAATCTTCAGGATCATCTTTAAATTGATATTTTCCCACATAGTTCAGCAAAACATGGTCAGGCAGCCGAACCACATTCTTTTTCTGGAAAGGGGTAAAGTCTTTCCATCCATAAACCCACGCCACACTATTGACAACCTCCGTTACAAATCGGGTATCGTCACCATTTGTTAAAACCACTACTCCGTTACCGTTTTTGACCGATCCGTAATATTGTGAACTGAAACCTTCGTTCAATCCGCTATGTTGGAAATAATCAGCACCGCCACGGTTTTCTGCAAATGCGCCCATTGCAAAGTCTGAACCTGCCAGATAAGGGGTAACCATTTTTTGAGCCATTTCCCGGGAGAGCATTTTTGAATGTCCTGCCAGTGCTTTTTGGACCGCTATAACGAATTGTGCGATATCAGGTGCCGTCGACCATAATCCTGCACCACAGGCTTTTTCCGGATACAGGTGATACTTGCATCCGATTGGCTTACCGTTAGATCGATACGCAGTCGCCACACTATTCCCAAACTGACTCTCAGGGAACAGCTCGTAGGTCGACCTTTTCATTTTCAATGGTTTAAAAATGTTTCGACTAATATAGTCTCCGTATAGGCTGCCTGTCACATCTTGCACCAGCAGTTCACTTATTTCATATCCGCCACCCGAATATTCGGCTTTGATTCCCGGTGCATACTTTGACCGTACAGCGGCGGAGTTAGATGGCCATGCACCATTGAGTACGTTAATCAATCGCGGAAGCGGTTGTCCAACTTTGTAACCGTCAAACCCGTGTATGCCCAATCCGGCCGAATGGCTTAATATTGCTGCCAATGTAATTGGCTTCCCTTGTGATACGGTGTCGTAAGGGAACTTCCACGAACGTAGATGGATGTTGATATCATTGTCTAATGAAAGCTTTTTCTTCTCTGCCAGGTGCAGGCATGTAAAAGCGTGAACCGATTTTCCAATCGATGCCGTCTGAAATAAAGTTGAAGGGGTAACGGGCAGTCTTTGCAGCGTATCTGCCCATCCATAGCCTTTTGCCCATTCAATTTGATAGTTGTGAATTACGGCAATTGATACGCCTTTAATATTGCGTGCTTTCATACGCTGCTCAATAGCATAACACCGCGCGCTGTCGGTACGCACCCACGTGAACAGGTTATTTTCAACTTTTACAATGTTTTCCTGTACCCATCGTGGATATTCTTGAGCCTCTTGTGCCACAATGGGATAGGCGGTAGAGCAAAGCACTAAAAGCATCGCAAGGCCAAATGATTTGATTGACATAGCATTCTTATTAAGATTCACTTCAAAACTAGCGGGCGGATGAGGAGCAATCGCTATAGAAAAGGTTTGTAAAAGATTTAGAATTGGGTTTTGGAACTTGAACCTGAAATTTCTTTTTACTTTTAACCGAGAAAAATTTATATGGAAGCCACCAATCTTATTATTACAAAACGCTTTTCAGCCGAACCATCACAAAATATAATCATTGATGGCCAAAGTGGGAAAAGAATCAAGATTGAGCCAAGAATAATGACGCTGCTAAACATGTTGCACAGTAGTGGCGGAAAGCTGGTGACGCGTGAAGAAATAATCCGAACCATTTGGAACGATTACGGCGGAGCTGATGAAGGACTTAATCAGGCAATTTCTTTTTTAAGAAAATCCTTGGCCGACACTGATAAGTCTTTGATAGAAACAGTGCCTAAAAAAGGATACATTCTGCACACCGCTTACGAACCTGCGCGGCAATCATCTTATGGCTTTGGTCGCGCTATTCCACTACGTTATATAATCGGAACTATTGTCGCAATTGCCATAGTTGGTTTCGGTTTTTCTTTCTTTGCAGACAGACATGAAAGAACAACTGAAGTAGGATATTCAGAAATAGAGTCCGCTCCGCCTGCCGATGATCCGTACTACACCACCATAAACACGAAAGACAATGCCGGAACAAGATTTAAGCTGATTATGATTGGGGATCATCGTCCGCAGTTGTTTATAAACGATAAGTTAGCAACAGAAAACGAAATGGAGAGGCATTCAGAGCTTATCAGTAAGCTTCAAAGAGAACTATGGAAACGTAAAGAGGAGAAGACATACCCAAAGTAGAGGACAGTTATATATTATAATGAATATTAATCGATCGAAAGGCTTTCCTTCGCCTGAAAGATCTTTGTGAGTTCAAAACAGGCACTGTTGCTAGACATTGTTACCCGGGCATTTCACCTGATGATGCTTAAATCCCTGAAAACCGATCTTGTGATGCTTTTTCTACATTCTCCAAATTTCGGATTTTGATTTTTTCGGCTATTTAAGATCCGTGTGGCAAAAAAATACACGCCGTCGCTATTTTTTAAATATCCAACCCACCAACCGGTATTTATTCCCTTATCTCGTGCCCACCCGGTTTTTGAATGGATGGTATAATGATCGCCTTGCTCGATTGGGAGCACTCTTTTTAAAATTTCAATATTTCGCTTTGAAAATGGCAACGTACCCTCATAGAGTTTTCTGATGAAATCTACTTGGTTTATAGGTGAAATGGCAAAATTTCCAAAGTTCCAGAAATCAGGATCTCTTTCCGAGAGGTCAAGATTCCCATAATTACAGCCTTTCAAATACTTTTTATAATTTTCTCTCCCGATTTTTTTTGCCAATTCAATAAAGACCCATCCAGCCGAAACCCTGAATGCTTCTTTAACTGTCATATCATGATAAATCTCGGGCCGGTACCCATATTTTACCGTATCAACAGTTCCTACCCAATTTACAACTTCGTTTTCATCTGCAATTACCTTTGTCTCCAGAGCTATTAGCAGGTTAATGATTTTGAATGACGATGCAGGTAGGGTTTCTTTGTGGATATCAATAGAATCAGAGAAGATCCATTGCTTTTTATTATTGTCATAAATAACTATTGAGCCTTCGACATTACAGCCCTCAAAATAGTTTTTAAAATCTTTCCTTACTATTGTTCTGTCTGTTACATTTGGTTGGCCTGCTATTCCATTCCTTGATGTACAAGATGACAGAATTGCGGTGGAGACGATCCAAAGAATTAAAAGTTTTAGCTTCATTGGGTTTGGCCTGGTTAGTTTCTTACGTTCTGTTCGGTGCATGAAATGCTGCAAACGCGCCGCTAATGTAGACAAAATAAGCAATTACCTTCGTAGTTACCGCAATAACAGAAGCGGGCAGTAATCAAGTGATCGCGGCGTTGGAAAGCAAAATCGTAAGATCTTTATATATGATGGTTCCATTTAGACCGCACTTATACCTCAGAAATAACTATATTTATGAAGCCAACATAGTAGTCTTCCGGTTTTACAATAGGTTAACAATTACAGATATCAATGACAATAAATGCAGCTTCAAATGAAGAGATCATAGCAGGCCGAAAGTTCAGGGAAGAAATTCTCGCCGGACTAAAAAACAGTCCCAAATCATTACCTTCGAAATACTTCTACGACAAAAATGGGGATGTACTTTTTCAACAAATTATGGCATGCCCTGAGTACTACCTGACGAAATGTGAACTTGAAATCTTCCGGGAGAAATCTTCAGAACTTGTCCGTGCGATGCAAGGAGTAGAGATATTTGACATCATTGAACTGGGCGCTGGAGATGCAACAAAATCATTTTATCTGTTGAACGAGTTAACTGAGCAGGAAGCGCAATTTCATTATTATCCAATAGACATATCATACAATATTCTTGAAATATTAAAAGAAGATTTAAAACAAAAGCTGCCCACCTTGGAGGTCACAGCGCTGCACGGTGAATATCTGGAAATGCTGTCCAAAGTTTCTAATAATTCTAAACACCGTAAAGTAATTCTATTCTTAGGTTCCAACATTGGCAACATGACTGTCGATGAAGCTCGGGGTTTCTGCAAGGAGGTGCGGTCGCAGCTACAGCCGGGAGATATGTTTCTTATTGGATTTGACCTCAAAAAAAATCCTGAAGTTATTTTAAAAGCATATACCGATCGCGAAGGGCTGACATCTCAGTTCAACTTAAATTTACTCTACCGCATCAATAGTGAACTAGGTGCCAATTTCGCAATAAATCAATTCCGGCATTATCAGAACTACGATCCTGAAACAGGCGCATGTAAAAGTTATCTGGTAAGCTTATGCGCTCAAAATGTGACTGTTGCAACAGAGGACATTGGTTTTAAAAAGGATGAGGTAATTTATTGGAGATATCTCAGAAGTATAGCCTCGAAGACATTGCAAAGCTTGCGCGCGAGTCGGGTTTTTCAACAGGATTATCTTATCTCGACAGCAAGGGCTGGTTTGCTGACAGCTTTTGGATAGCTACCTAGATCATAACGTATGGATTTATTACCACACTATAACGCGATAAGGCTGCAAACCGAAAAAATTTGCGCACCATTGCAAACCGAAGATTATGTCGTGCAGCCGATTGTTGACGTTAGTCCGCCAAAGTGGCACCTTGGCCATACGTCATGGTTCTTCGAAACCTTCATACTAAAAGGACATCTTCCGGGCTACCGTGAGTATGATCCTCAATACAATTTTGTATTCAACAGTTATTACGAAACGATAGGAGCACGCGTCATCAGGACAGACCGTGGTAATCTCAGCCGGCCATCTGTTGATGAGGTTTATAAGTATAGGGAATATGTTGATCGGAATATGCAAAAGCTGCTGCGCAATCCGGTTCCTGAGCCATTGGCAGATTTGATTCTCCTTGGGCTGAATCACGAGCAGCAACACCAGGAGCTATTGTATACCGACATAAAGTATATCTTAGGACACAACCCATTGTTCCCAATTTACAGCGAGGATATTCCCGCTGAGATCAAACCCGATGAAGGCAAGTTTATCAGTATTGACGAAGCCATATACGAGATCGGCTTTAACGGCACAGGCTTTTCTTTTGATAATGAACATCAGCGTCATAAGGTGTACATTCAGCCATTTAAAATTAGAACCACCCTTGTAACCAATGGTGAATACATGCAATTCCTCGAAAACGGAGGGTATAACGACTTTCGTTTTTGGCACGCAGAAGGATGGGAGTGGGTAAAGACAAACCACATTAAATCACCGCTTTACTGGCATTATATCGACGATAAATGGATGCATTATACCTTAGCCGGATTAAAGGAAATACATCCTGACGATACCTTGTGTCATGTTAGTTATTACGAAGCCGCCGCGTTCGCTGCATGGAAAGGGTGCCGACTTCCAACAGAAGCGGAATGGGAAGTAGCGTCTGGGAAATTGCAATGGGGAAGTCGGTGGGAATGGACTGAAAGCGCGTACATGCCTTATCCCGGGTATAAAAAGGCGCCTGGAGCAATAGGCGAGTACAATGGCAAATTTATGGTGAACCAAATGGTCCTACGGGGTGCTTCAATTGTTACGCCAGCGAACCATAGCCGTCCATCCTATCGCAATTTCTTTCACCCTCAGCAACAGTGGCAGTTTTCGGGGATTCGTCTTGTGGAGTAGTCGATGCTGAGGAATCACGACACAAACCGCTCCTTATTGTGCCACACCAAGTTCTCCACCGCCGGATAATCCTTAACCTGTTCCGGCAGCAATAGCATCCTGTCATCGAATTGTCTCAATGAAAAAGGAGAATCATTATTAAATTGCGTTTGAACATGATTTGAGACATTCTTTGACTGTGTGTCTATGAACTTTCAATGACCGTGCTATTTCTACTTGCTTGGTGATTTCTCCTATGAACTTGATAGTTATCTCATGAGGAGACTTACTCATTTATGGGTGTTCCTCGCGACAGCTTTGAGGGCATTGATAAATTATCCGGCATCCGAACATGCTATCCATACTCCTTTTATGATTATTGAACAATATTAGTAGAAGTTTTAGCAGGTAATTTTGATGAACATGATAGCTCAGATATCACACCTCTAAATATACTTCTCGCTTTAATTTTCTTTTGGGCGGTTTTAACGAAGGTGTATTTTCAGGTGTACTTTATTATCACGCTGATGCCTGTCTGGCTTTCCTGTTAATCAGCAATTCTTTATGTACCTGGGTAATAGTGCGATATGTCCAACTTTTAAATTAGTAGTAGGGATTCATTACAATACAGTTGTAATACTTATAAGCAAAAGCAAAGGCAATGAAACATCACCCCCTCCTATACCAATTCACCTTCCCCTTCCTCTCAACGCGAAGCGATTCTTCCTCAACCTTCCTGCTCAGGATAACACTCACCGCTGAACTACTCGTCTTCGTCTCATAATTCACCGCAAGCTCATTCACAACATCCTTTGCCGTGCGCTCTTTCTCAAAAAAATCATTTTGTATAAAAGCTTCAATTCGGGCGGTAAGGCGGGTCTTTTCCTTTCTCGGATCGGAAAGTTCAAAAAGAGGCTTGATCTCAATATCAATGTCCAAGACTTCCTTTGGGTGGATGCCCAGAGCTAAAGCAACGACAATAAAGTTTGAAAGGAAGGTAGGATTGCCGCTTTCAATTTTCCTGATGGTAGCCGCCGTCAGTCCCGTCATTTCAGCCACATCTTCCGGCTGCAGTTCCTGGTCAATACGATGCTGTTGGATCTTCTTTCCTATGGTTGCCAACAGCATCTCGATCGTATCTTTTCCCATAGGTTAAAAAGAGCAATAGCACCAACAACAAAAAATATTTCGTAATTGCAATATGTTGCGTAAGAACCTTTTTATATATTTACCGCGTGTACTGCAAATAGTAGTACTTTTGCGATACTTCTTATATTAATATTTGAAGCATTCGCTTTGATTCCTTCCTTGGAAAACTGGTAATTTAATGGGGATAGGAGGATAAGTAAGATGCTCACGTCAATACTGGCGTGGGCTCACTTATTGTCCCCACGGTATACCAGTACCCCCCAAGGCAGTAAGCTGAGTTCCGCGCCTTTTTCTTTCCCGGCACTTGGTTTTATTTATTCGGCTCCGGCCGTTCTGCTGCGGTTTTCGCAGGCTATGCTTATTGAAACCATTCAAATCCCTGCCTATGCAACAACAAAATTCCTTGTAACCAGTAGCCGGGCGGTGCTTAATTATAATTAGGGTTAGTTAAGTGCGCCGTCCGGTTTATTTCAAAAAAGCCCTCTGCTTCGTCGCCAAACTAACACAGAGGACCTAAGCAAAACAAAACCGAAGTTTCATTTCAACCATTCAAATCTATGAAAAATTGTCCATTTTTCAGGGATGGGCTAATGCGTTACATGTACATCATGTACCTGCTCGCACCCGCCGCCCTGGCACATTCAGCGCCACACAGCTTTAATCCACAACGCGACACTCACAGAAACAAATCAACTGCTCACCCTTTAAGCCTCTCCGGGTCAAACCTGCTTTACGCCTTTGCGACTTCGCGGCAAAACAGGCCGCAGCTTCTCAAGATTTTAGCAAATAAAAACTCCTTTCTTCCAGCAGACCCGACAGCCTCGACCCGAAATCATGCTACGCAACAAACCATCTCCGGAACAATCCGCGACCGCACCGGCCCGCTTCCCGGTGTCACAATCACTCTAAAGAATCAGCCCCAATCTGCGATATCCGCGTTTGATGGCACTTTCTCCATCACCGCCTCATCCTCAGATACCTTAGTCTTCTCCTTTATCGGCTATAAAACACAAGTCATCCCTGTAGCAAGCCGCACCATCATCAACATCACGATGCTTGAAGATGCCACGACCTTACGGGAAGTCACTGTAAACGCCGGCTACTACACCGTAAAAGACCGCGAGCGCACGGGAAGCATCGCAAAGGTTACTGCCAAAGACATTGAAAAGCAACCCGTGTCCAATGTGCTTGCCGCGCTGCAGGGACGCATGGCAGGGGTTGCCATTACCCAGACTACAGGTGTTCCAGGCGGCGGCTTCAACATCCAGGTGCGTGGCCGCAACTCCATCCGACCCGATGGCTCGGCACCCTTATACATTATCGATGGAATGCCCTACCCGTCAGAAAACCTTGGCAGCGCCTTCCTGTCCGGCTCGATCGTCGCAGGTGGGTTTAGCCCGCTCAACGGGATCAGCCCTTCCGATGTGGAAACTATTGAAATACTAAAGGATGCCGATGCGACCTCGATCTACGGCTCCCGCGGGGCCAACGGCGTAGTGCTGATCACAACCAAGAAAGGAAAAGCCGGAAAAACCGCCTTCTCAGTAAATGCCTATACAGGTACGGCAAAAGTCACCCGGACAATGGATATGCTAAACACGCAGCAGTACATCGCCATGCGCCAGGAAGCTTTTGCAAATGACGGCGTTGATACTTATCCGGATTATGCCTATGATGTCAACGGCACGTGGAGCCAGACCCGGTATACCGACTGGCAGAAGGAGCTTATTGGCGGTACGGCCTTTACCCGCACCGTCGATGCGGCAATCTCGGGAGGAAACAGCAACACGTCGTTTACGATACGCGGGGCGAACTTCCATGAAACAACAGTTTTTCCGGGGAACTTTGCCTATAATAAGGCTTCTGCGCATTTCAGTGTCACCCACCGCTCTACCGATGAAAAGTTCAATATTTCCCTGTCCGGCAATTACGTAGCCGATAAAAATAACTTGTTGGCAATGGACCTGACCCGCGAGGCGCTGATCCTCCCGCCAAACGCTCCTGCGCTTTATAATGAGCAAGGGGAGTTGAACTGGGAAAATTCCACCTGGGAGAATCCGTTGCGCCTGCTAAACGAAAAGTACAACGCCAAAACCAACACACTTACCGCCGGAGGCGTTCTGGGCTACAAACTGCTGGCTTCTCTGGAGCTGCGCACGAACTTCGGGTATACCGACATGCGGGTCAAGGAGTCGCGGATTGTTCCTTCAACGATTTATGACCCGGCCTTTGGCTTAAATAGCTCAGTGTCCTACGTAATGCTAAACAATGCCAATCAGCAATCATGGAGCATTGAGCCACAAATGAATTGGCAGCGCGATATCTGTAGCGGCGCGTTGTCTGTTCTTACCGGGGCCACTTTTCAGCAGCGCACCGCAGAGCAGTTCGGGCTCTTCGGCGGTGGCTTTGCCAGCAATACGCAACTCAATAATATAGCTGCGGCATCACAGCTTGTCGTGCTCAACAACGATATCAGCACCTACAGGTACAACGCGATATTCGGCCGCATCAACTACAACCTGGCCGATAAATATTTTATAAACCTTACAGGCCGCCGCGACGGCTCCAGCCGCTTCGGCCCCGGGAAACGTTTCACGAACTTTGGCGCCGTAGGCGCGGCATGGCTTTTTGGAAAGGAACGCTGGTTTGAGAACCTGCCTCTCTTAAGCTACGGCAAACTACGCGGCAGCTACGGTACAACCGGCAATGACCAGATAGGCGATTACCAGTTCCTGGAGACCTACCTGCCTTCGGGCTACAACTACGACGGGATTGTTGGCTTGCAGCCTGCGAGGCTTTTCAATCCCGATTTCAGTTGGGAAACAAACAGGAAACTGGAAGTGGCTCTCGAGCTCGGGTTCTTTGCCGACCGGCTGCTGGTCACTGCAGCGCACTACCGCAACCACTCCTCAAACCAGCTTGTGGGCGTCCCGCTTCCCGGCACCACGGGATTTCCTTCGATACAGGCAAACCTTGGTGCAACGGTGCAAAACACAGGTTGGGAGTTTGAGCTTCGTACGGTGAACGCGCAGCAAAAGGATTTCCGCTGGTCAACTGGATTCAACATAACTGCCGCCCGAAACAAGCTTCTGGAATTTCCCGGTCTTGAAGGCTCGCCTTATGCCGCCGAGTTTGTCATCGGGCAGCCACTTGACCTGCGCCTGGTCTACAATTACACGGGCATCGACCCTGAGACCGGTACTTACACTTTTACCGATTACAATGGAGATGGGGTTATCTCGCCTGCCGATGACCGAAAGAAAGCAGTGTCCCTGGCCCCGGATTTCTTTGGCGGGCTGCAGAACAGCCTTTCATACAAGAACTGGCAGCTCGACTTTTTGTTTCAGTTCGTAAAGCAAAAAGGGATCAACTACCTCAATACGGCAGCGCTGCCTGGTACTGCCGCAAACCAGCCTGTTGAGGTGCTCGACCACTGGCAGCCGGGGCAGGATGGGGGCCAAGTGCAGGTGTACACTGCAGGGTTTAACAACGACGCGGCAACAGCCTTTTACAACTATGCCTCCAGCGACGCTGCCTTTACGGATGCTTCCTTTATCAGGCTCAAAAACCTCTCCCTGTCTTACACGCTGCCTAGGTCATGGGCGGGCAAGAACACCTGCCGGATCTATTTTCAGGGCCAGAACCTTTTGACCTTCACGCGGTTCTTGGGGCCCGATCCCGAGAACCAGGTGCAGTTCCGCCTGCCCCCGCTCAAGGTATTGTCAGCAGGAATCCAGATTAACCTTTAATTCTTTAAGCAAATGAGAAATCATATAAAAATATTGGCAATACTGTTGGGTATCATGTTCTTGTTCCCTGCCTGCGAAAGCTTTGTCGATGTAGGCACGCCTTCGGCGCAGCTTTCGGCAGAAGTGGTGTTTAACGATGCGGGAACGGCCGAAGCCGCGCTGGTTAATGTTTACAGCAAGCTGCAGGGGAATGTCCTGGTGACGGGCGATGTCAGCGGCGTGTCGATCCTGCTCGGCCATTATGCCGATGAGCTTACGTATTACGGCTCGCCCGGCGGGAGTGAGGAAGTCTTCTGGCAAAACAGCCTGCTGCCCTCCGGCAACCTTGTTGGATCCCTCTGGAACGACAGTTACAACCTTATTTATTCTGCTAACGCGGTAATCGAAGGGGTAGAAGGTTCCGCAGGCATCGCCCAGGCTGACAAAGACCGCCTCACTGGTGAGGCGCTGTTCCTGCGCGCGTTCATCCACTTTTACCTGAGCGGGCTTTATGGCAGCATCCCGTATGTTACCACAACCGACTACCGCGTAAACTCCACGGTGTTACGCATTCCCGTCGAGGAAATATACCCGCTTTTGGCGGCCGATCTTTCGTCTGCCCAAATCCTTTTGGAAAGCGCTCCGCAGTCCGCCGATAACGTGCGCGTGAATGTTGATGCGGCCAAGGCGATGCTTGCCAGGGTCTACCTGTATTCACAAAACTGGACGGCAGCCGAAGCAGCAACTACCGATGTGATCAGCAGCCCTGCGTTAACATGGGTCGAGGACTTGAACGGCGTTTTCCTCAAGGGCAGCACCGGCACCATCTGGCAGCTCATGCCCGGGTCTGCGGGAATGAACACCATTGAAGCGCAGAACTTCATTTTCGAGTCGGGCCCGCCTCCTGCGCGTGCACTGTCCGAATCGCTTGTAAACGCCTTTGAGGCGGGAGACCTGCGCAAAGAGCAGTGGATAAAAATGGTTTCAGATGGAACCGGCGCCTGGTACCATGCTTTCAAGTATAAAAACAATGGCAGCAGCGGAACATCAGAAGAATATTCGATCATGCTCCGGCTCGGGGAAATGTACCTGATCCGGGCAGAAGCAAGGGCGCAGCTTGGGAACCTTTCAGGTGCTGTGCAGGACCTTGATAAGATACGCACCCGAGCAGGATTGCCTCCGACAGCCGCTGCAACGCAGCAGGAAATGCTGCAGGCGGTCATGCGCGAGCGGCGCGTGGAGCTTTTCACAGAACTTGGTCATCGCTTCTTCGATCTGAAGCGTACAGGCGCTGCCGACCAGGTATTATCTGAAAAACCCGGCTGGGATGCCACCGATATTCTATGGCCGCTTCCCGCAAACGAAATGCTGCTCAACCAAAACCTGCTGCCTCAAAATCCGGGATACTGATGAAAGCGTACTTAATAATAATGTTTTTTGCGGTTGTCGGCTGCCATTCAGCATCATCACAGCAAAAACGGTATCTGACACCGGAAGAGTTTAAGCTTTGGAACCATATCTCCGACGCTCATCTTTCACCAGATGCAAAATGGGCCAGCTATGCGATCAGGAGCGAAAGCCATATCGACACGCTCTTTATCCACAACATCGCTTCTTCCTGGGATTATATGTGTCCCAATGCGTACGATCCGGTGTTCAGCCCCGATTCGAAAATTGTAGCTTTTATGAGAAGTGACAGCCTTGTTTTGTTGGACTTAACTGAGGCAACAAAAAAAACAATGCCTGCAAAAGCCGCCGTACCTGTTGCGAATGGTAAATACCTGCTTGTTGAAACACACGATCGCACGATGCGTATAGTTGGCTTTGGAGGAGATGTGCTTGTTTCGATCGAAAAAACTGCCGCGCATCTTCAGGATCCTTTACAATCCGTGCTTGCCGTAATCACTGAGGCAGGTGCTGAAAATAAGGTATTGCTGATGTCTCTGAAAGGCGCATTTGCGCAAAAGGTACTGGCACGGGGCAGTACGGCTTTTGCAGGGCTTGAATGGGATAAAAAAGGTGCTGCGCTTGCTTTTTTCGAAGCCCTGCCGTCTGTTCCAAAAGGTGTTCAGCAAAACAGGGTTCACCTGGTGCGGCTCTCGGGGAAAAAACAGCGGCATGTTGTTCTTGATCCCCATAAAGACGCCTTCTTTCCCAGCGGACAGTTCGTTCCTGTGTCGCGACTGGTACTCTCTCCCGGTGGCGAGCATGTCTTCTTTGATATTATTCCCTTAGCTGTGCCTGGGCCAAAGCCTGAGCCGGATGTAGTGCTTTGGCATCACAATGCAAAACGGCTGCCACAACCGGATCCCGCGACACAGTGGAGCCCTGAGCTGGGGCAATTTTCCGTATGGCTTCCCGATAAGGGTAAACTTCGGGTTTTGCAGGATGCCGACTTCCCGAATGTAGCCGTTACAGGCGATGCCCGCCATGTGCTGATGTACACAATGGATAAATACCTGCCCACCTATAAGTATGGGGGCGAGTATTTTGACCTATACATCATGGATGTCTCTACCGGTAAAAAGCAATTGCTTGTTGAAAAGCAGTACAACGAAATCCATCAGGTACAGGTTTCACCCGGCGGCAAATATGTCACCTACTTCAAGGACAGCAAGTGGTATGTCTACGATATTAAAAAGGCTTCAACGGCATGTGTGACTACTGGACTGGAAATGCCTTTTTATGATGAAATGTACGACTTTGCCGGAGTGGTGCCATCTTTTGGCTCCCCGGGATGGACAGCAGACGACCAGCACCTGATCCTCTATGACCGTTACGACATCTGGCTTATGGCTCCCGATGGAAGCAGCTGGCAGCGAATCACCAAAGGGCGTGAGAACCACTTGTCATACCGCCTTCAGGAATACTATTTCGCATACCTGCCCCGGACAATTGATTTTACTTTTGCCGCCCGCGAATATGATGTTTCTGCGGGGCTGTTGCTTTCTTTTACCGAGGAGAACACGCTTGGGAATGGCTACGCGCTCTGGAATGCTAAAACCGGGGTAAGGCAGCTGTTGGACCGCAACATGCAGCTCGAGTGGAATGATACCCGAAACAATGTATTATTGTACAGGGAGAGCAACTTTTCCACACCGCCAAGGCTGATGGTGCTCGCTTCCGGCGCCGCGCCAGTTGAGATTGCACAGTCAAATGTACAACAGTCAAAATATCATTGGGGCCGGTCAGAGCTTGTTGAATACACAACTGCCGAGGGTAGAAAGCTGAAGGGAGCGCTTTTTTATCCTGCCGGTTATGAAGAAGGCAGAAAGTATCCGGTGATCGTGAACATCTACCAGCGGAAATCAGGTGAGCTTCATTATTACGAGGCACCTTCGCTTCAGTCGCCCAACGGGACAAACACCACAACCTTCATGCTTGATGGCTATTTCGTATTTAAACCCGATATAGTTTACAGATTAAATGCTCCGGCGGTTTCTGCCCTGGAATGTGTCGTGGCTGCCGTCCAAAAAATAATGGAGAACCCTGCTATAGATAAAGATAACATCGGGCTGATCGGACATTCCTACGGAGGTTTTGAAACATCGTTTCTGATTGGGCATACCAACATTTTTAAGGCAGCCGTGGCTGGAGCGCCAGCTACCGACCTGTTTGACTATTACCTCTCCATCGATGGTTACAACAAGGCGAACATGTACAGGTTCGAAGAACAGCAGTTCAGGCTGCAGCTTCCTTTCTACAAAGAAGAATTCCTGGAGAACTCGCCGATTAGGTTCCTTCAGCATATCAACACACCTGTGTTGCTCTGGACTGGTGATAAAGATGATATGGTCAGTTGGACACACACCCTTAAAATGCATATTGGGCTGTGGCGGCTCGGGAAGGTCGCGCCGATGCTGGTTTATCCCGGGGAGCACCACGTACTCAGCAAACCCGAAAACCAACTGGACCTGAACCTGCGTATCAGGGAGTGGTTCGGCTATTACCTTAAGGGAGCTGTTCCTGCTGATTGGGTGAAGGATAAAAAGCAATAAAAACAAAAGGTGTCCCGAATGGGACACCTTTTCAATTAAGGCTCGTATAGTACTTTTGTACAACTCATAATTGCAGGGTTCGGCTTTCCGAATGCCTGATGATTGACATTGTTAACCCTAATCGTACATAATGTACCCTGAACGGTGCTGCAAGTTTTCGCTTGTGCACACGGTCCGGGAGTGTTGATCCATCCTGTTTCAGGAACTACCGCTTTGTCAGCGTCCTGTGCTGCGAAAGCTCCTCCAATGGCAAGCATGATAGCCAATGCAGGAACGATCGTTTTAAAGATTCTTTTCATAATACTAAATTTAAAATTGCGATCTACTCTGTTACAGGTTTTCGATCTTCCCCTGATACCGGCCGGGTATATTGTTTATTATTTATCTCCGCTTACTAAAGTCAAAATAGGTGTGGCTCATCTTATACGACACGAGGTAATGATCCGTCAGGCCATACAATCTGTCTCCGTTTACCTTGAAGCTCTTTACCTTTTCCTGCTCATAGTCATACAGGTAAAAACTGAACTCATACGTGTGCTTCAAAAGGTCATAAACGTCGATGATTGATGCATCTTCAAGCATTTCTTCAGGTTCATAACGTCCCAGCCTGTCCGACTTCACAAAGAGATATCGTCCTGCAGTAGTACTGTACATCTGTAGCTTTATTGGCGCCTTGGCTAATTTGGTTACTCCTTTACTACGGGCGTGAGCCAGTTCTATAGTAGAGTGATTGGTTGTGTCAATTGTTTTAAGAGTTTGAATAGCTTTAAGTGCATCATCACCAATCACATATTCATTGCGGTAAAAAAAAGTATAGACCGCAAGTCCGATGTCTTGGTTAAACGAGAAGATTCCATCCGTGTCAAACGCGTTTTCGCCCTTTAGCGCTTCCGGAAAGATGGTTACGCGTTGATTGTCTGCATTGAGTATGCCCAGCACATGTTTGTTCGTTACAGGTGCCATAGACCTGAAAGCAAACCTGGATGTATCTATTGGCTCCAGATAGGAAAAGTAGTGGCTCCCGGCAACATAAGTAAATGCACTCATTTCTTTTAGTTTTCCTCGGTAAATAATAGGTACTGTTCCGTCGTACACAAAGAAATAAGGCTCCTGTATCCGCACCTGCACGGAAGAAAATGTATAGCTGGAAGATGGGAGTCTTATATTCATGGCAGTTGGCTTGCGAAGGCTGGAGTCTGTCCGAAGAAGGTGTAATGGTGCAGTCACATTACCTAAGTAAATATTTTGATCCGCAAATCCTGCGATATAATAGGAATTGAAATTAATCCGTATTCCGCGCAGTGTGGTAACGGGATGATGTGGGTATCGTCTGATGAAACCGTTATTTCGGTGTATTTCATGTTCGGAAAGAAAATACAATCCCGCGACTACAACCGTTGCCGACGCAGCTGTGCCTGCCAGTCTGAAAGCAACGTTGGTGCAAGTAAGCCTGTTCACCATATTTTGTTTTCGCTCATGTTCCGCAAGCAATATTGCAACAACAGCAATCAACACAAAACCAACATTGAACAAGAGGTGTTCTTCCCAGTCCATTTCTGATAGGATACCGCCACAGGAACAGGGGATGAACATACTGAAATTTAAGATGACGATAATGTAGGTGGTGAACATCGTCATCAGTCCCATTCCGGTATACAGCCCTGTAAATTTTGTCTTTGGAAAAATCAGCATACCGGCAATTACGAGTTCAATAACCGGCAATGTCCACGCGGCAATATCCGCAAAAGCGCTGAGCATCGGTGATTGTCCGAGTTGAATACGGAAAATTTCCATATCCCTGAGTTTGCTAACCGCCGCATAAACAAAAAGCATCATATAAAGTAGTGCTATAACCTCAATGACGATGCTTCGGACTTTTAAAATAGGTTTCATGAAATTGTTTTAATGAAGTAAAATTCATCAAAATAAATCTGTTGTTGTTGTTTATTCAGGAAGTTAGCTTGGTTAAACGGTACTCGGCCGCTGGCGTTGCGTCTCATGCCATGCTGCAAGATTGGAAGCGCGATATGCTTCTGCTCATATCGGTAGAACATCAGGCGCGGTATACAAATCTACAGAATTCATCGGGACGGAGCTTGCCAGACAGAATGACTGCTAGACGCATAGGGGCATATATTTTTCAGGAAGTGGCCGTATCCATAGTCACGGATCGAATATTCTGTCAGGCTTAGTTCACATATAAAGAATAATTTTCTATTTTTTTCGGTTATGTTAAAATTTATATAAAAGTCTTTATATATTTACGAAAATATTAACAGTAAAGTCCGTGTTAAAAAATAAAATTAACCTGCTGGTTTTTCTCAATACTTTCCTTTTGGCGTTCGTTCTGATATTCCTTTTTATATACCATGCGCCATCCCCTGAGGTCGTTTATGTTAACAAAATGAAACTCTTCGAAAATTTTGCAATGACCAAAGAAGTCAAACAAAGAGGGGAAAACGAATTCAACCGAAGGAAGTTGGAGATAGAAAATTTATACACGAAGTTGAATATAACCACAGACGAAAAATCGAGGCGTCAGATTTTCGAAAAGATCGTTAAGGCCAAAAATGACTTGGACGCTTTCAATCAGGCATTCATTAACGAAGAAAGTAACAAGATATGGGTTCGTATCAATAATTATACGCAGCTTTTTTCAAATACCCAAAAATACAAACTTATAGTAGGATCCGAAGGCAAGGAAACGGTTCTGTTTGGAGATCCTGCATTGGATGTTACCAATCAGCTCGTCGCATTTATGAATAAAAAATACGAAGGCGGATGATTAAGTATACGTTGTTGCTCTGCCTTTTCTTTTGTGTTTCATGTCAGGACAAAGAAGCCGGGAACGATCCCGAGGGTTCACTCCGGATCAGGTACTATAATCTTCAGGATATAGGCTGGAAATCGAAATCACATGTGCAAAAGGCAGGTGAAATTAATTATGCGGCGGCTGAGGTCCCCATCGTATATTATCTGTTAAAGGATCAGGGGCACGAAGATCTTCTGAAGATTGACTCCTTATACGAACAAAACAAGACAGAACGCATCATTGAATTTTCTTTCACGCAGGATGAAGAAAAGGATATTCTTAGAAATGAATTTACAGGAATGCCGTATGACAACGCAGTAAAATATATGTCGTTTGAGCTGCAAAAGGATTTTTATGTTGTCACCTCCCGCCATGATACAATTCCGTGTGCGGGGACAAATTTTGAGCGCAGCTACAAAATTGCACCATACCAAAAAGTAATGCTGTTCTTTTCAGGGATCAAACCTGGCGAAGAACTGCAATTAGTTTATAATGATCGGCTCTTCGGAAACGGAACCTTAAAGTTCAAATTCAAAAATTCTTATACCAAAATAGCATTATGAAGGAAATACGAACAAGTAAATGTACCCGGGTTATCGCGTGTTATTTAGCATTAATGATTTTTCTGGAAATAACGCAACCCTTATGTGCCTATGCCCTCACGGGAGGACCTTCACAACCGGAATTCGAATCCTTTACCCCTATTGGAACTTCGGATATGGTTGATCTGGCAAGCGGCGACTTCAATTATAACATACCGGTAATGGATGTAGGCGGGTATCCTTTAAATCTTTCATATAACTCCGGTGTTACCATGGATCAGGAAGCATCATGGGTGGGTCTCGGATGGGATTTGAATGTTGGGCAGATCGGCCGGCAATTACGAGGACTTCCTGATGATTTCAATGGCGATGAAATGACCTACGAGAACAACCTGAAGGATAACGTAACAATTGGATCGAACGTCAACGTCTTTGTTTCAGGTTTTGGCGTAGGCGAGAACCTTAGCGGAAGCGTCGGTATGGGCGTTAAGTATAATAATTACGATGGGTTTGGTTTTGCGGTAAACGGAGGGATGAGCTTCCAGGTATCCGATAACCTTAAAGTAGGTATGGAAATGGAGTCATCGGCTTCTGATGGTGTGTCGGTATCTCCTTCTATTTCATACAGTAAAAAATTTACAGATTCAAAAGGTAAAGATATAAACCTGGGGTCGAGCCTGGGTGTAAGTTATAACAGCCGAAAAGGCGTCGAGTCAATGTCTATGTCTTTTAAGGCAACTAAAGATGTAAACAATACAAAAGGTATTAAAGTAAAAACCGTAGGGCCGGATATTTCAGGATCCATATCTTTTGTCGACGCATCTTTTACGCCAACGAAACGGGTCGGGATGATGTCTTCAAACTACATGTTCAATATGAATATTGAAGGCGAGATATGGGGCGTTGAACCTGGTTTTAAATTTTCAGGCTACCGTACAAGTCAGGGAATCAGGGATTCGGAGAAATATAAGACTGAGAAAGCGTACGGATTTGAGAATTCTTACAACGCAGGCGGGGGGGATATTATGGACTTCAACCGCGAGAAGGACCGCACATTTAATAAGAACACTACATCCCTGCCGATTACCAACAACACTTATGACATCTATAGCGTGCAGGGACAAGGCATTGCAGGTATGTTTCGTCCTTATAAATCTCAGGTAAGCTATGTAAGGGACAGCGACATTACCGATTATTCCAACGGAGGCAGTTTGGGGGCAGAACTTGGCCCTGGAACGGGTGTACATGTCGGAGTTGATGCCACTGTTACCTATGCAGAAAGTAGTACCAATAACTGGAGGAGCGAAAACAACGCTTTGAACAGGTTCTACGAAAAAAAGAACAACGCACCCGATTATGAGAAGGTATTTTTTAAAAATATAGGCGGGACCCATGTTGATAATGACATGGCATTGTTCAACAGCGGCCTGGGTGATTACGACCCTGTAAAATTTGACCTGGCCGGCTCAAAATTTTCCCGGTCAACTACCATGAACTACTATAAAAATGGTGGTGCTGCTGTTGCTGGAACAGGCAAATTGGTACGCGGAAGCAGGGTGAACAGGAACCAGACAATTCAAAAATTTAATAGGCAGGAAGCACAGAAGTATCACTTGGGAACGCTATTCAGTCCTTATTGCCTCTCAGGGAGGGACAATCACCACACCGCAGAAGTTAGGGTCACCAAAGAAGGTGGTGAGCGCTATGTGTACGGCCGCGCGGCCTATAACATAACCAAAAAGGAAGCAACTTTTGATGTGGGTGAACGCACTCCGAACTGTGTAAAAGGGCTTGTTGCTTATGGGACAGGAGACAATAGCATCAATAACCACCAAAGTGGCGACCGATACTTTAACAGGGTTACCACCCCTGGATATGCCCATACCTATCTACTAACTTCAGTGTTGTCTCCTGATTACCAGGATCTGAAAGATGACGGACCAACCGATGATGATCTCGGGGCATACACAAAATTCACATACGAAGACAAAACGGCCGGAAGCCCATACAAATGGAGAATGCCTTTTGGCTTTAAACAGGCAAATTACGACGAAGGCCTTAAGTCCAGTCAGAAAGACAATAAAGGAAACTATGTCTATGGCGAAAAGGAAGTCCTTTATATAAAGAAAATCGAGACAAAAACACATGTCGCCATTTTCCACATTTCTGCACGGAACGATGCGCATGGAGTTGCGGGAGAGGACGGAGGTTTAGGCGCGGCATCTAAAATGTACAAGCTGGACAAGATATCACTGTACTCAAAGCCGGAGTACCTTGCTTATCTCGCTGACAGTGATCCCGCCAACGACAATCAGATTGTTCCTATCAAGGAAGCACATTTTGTTTATAATTATAAGCTCTGCCCGGGAGTAGAGAATTTTCATGATGAAACTTCCTCAGTTACCGAAGTTGGCAATGGTAAATTAACATTGACTAAGATGTATTTCACCTATAAGAAGTCAAATATGGGCAAATACACCCCTTATGTGTTTAACTACGGAAATCTTGATGATCCCGCTGACAACCCAGCATACAACTTTAAAGCGTATGATGTCTGGGGAAATTATAAGCCGCAAAATTCGGGGATTTCATGCAGTATAGATTCGCCATTGACCAATGCCGAGTTTCCCTACGTGGATCAAAGCAACAGGGAACAAGCCGATCGGAATGCCTCAGTGTGGTGCCTCAAGCGGATCAACCTTCCGTCCGGAGGAGAAATAAATCTCCAATTTGAATCTGACGATTACAGCCATGTTCAAAACAAGGAAGTCATGCAGATGTTCAAGGTAGTCGGAGCCGGAGACGATGCTAACCCGGGGGCATCTGAGCTTTTTAGCACAACCCTCAATGGCTCGAAAGACTTTTTATATGTCGAGCTGGATTCCGGAGATATGGCCAACGGGTATGAGGCATTCCTGAACAGAGCGGTCAGGCCGCTGGTGGGTCAGGATGTATATTTCAGGTTTTTAACAAACATGTCCGAACCGACCGCGGTGTTTGGTGGTGACCGTAAATACGACTATGTTACAGGATATTTACGAGTTAAAGATCCATCGAACACTTCTGTACCTATACCGCACCCTACTGATCCAACCAAACACTACGCAGCAATACCGATTGATATGGCTGAGCAGGGTGATGGACTGGATCCCCATATCACGGTGCACCCCGTTTCAAAAGCTGGATGGTTCTTCGGACGGCAGAATTTATACAGAGTCGTGTATGCCATGGATACTGAAGAGAACACCGATGATTTAAAAGGTGTGGTCATGCAGCTCATAGGGTGGATACCGACAATATTCGACATTTTTAAAAGCCCGAATGGCAAACTGAGATCGAAAGGCATCGCCGCACACTTTAAGTCAGGGAAATCATGGATACGGCTTATGCAGCCCGACAGGAAAAAAGTCGGCGGTGGCGCACGGGTAAAACAGATTACGATCCAGGATCAATGGGAGGTGATGACCGACCACGAGGACGATTCAGCCTACAAGCAAAGTTACGGGCAGCAGTACTCCTATACAATGGAAAACGAAGCTGGATCAACATCAGGAGTTGCTGCGTATGAGCCTCTGGGAAGCAAAGAAAACCCGTTTGTACAACCATTTTATGACAAACGGAAAAGGGATCTGCTGTTAGGGCCTGAAAATGAAAATTATGTCGAAATGCCAATGGGCGAATCCTTTTTCCCCGCGCCTAAGATTACTTATCGAAGGGTTTCAGTGAGAAACCTTCCACGTCAGCAAGTGGATGAAAATGTTATAGTCTCAGCAGTGAGAAAGCATGCGACAGGAAATGTCGTTACGGAGTTTTATACGTCCTTTGACTATCCCACCTTAACAGATCTGACCACTCCGTCAGCACATTACGACCAATCAAACCTTCTCTTTAGTCTTTTAAATATCAATGTCCGCGATCATCTCACAATGACCCAGGGTTATGCTGTGCATACAAATGATATGGATGGGAAGATGAAAAGACAACGTGTGTATGCGGAAGGGCAAACTGGTTTTATTTCCGGAATGGACTACAATTACAAGACCCGTCTAGACCAGGTTGGCAACAAAGGAAAACTTGACAACAACATCAAAACCATTAACTCAGACGGATTGGTTCAGGACAATTTGGTGGGTGTGGATTATGATGTTATTAACGATTTCAGGCAAAGTAAAACGGTAACCCACACTTCCGGGATTGACTTTAATACCGCAACCTTGCCATTGACATTAATTGTTATTGTGGTACCTATCCCATTACCTACTTATTCGCGGCATGAAAGCCAGATTCGCACGGCAGTGACTACAAAGGTGATTCATTCAACCGGTATTCTTGAGGAAACCATAGCTTACGAGGATGGTTCTAAAGTTTCTACAAAAAACCTGGCCTGGGATGCAGGTACCGGGGAAGTATTGCTTACAGAAACCACCAATGAATATAACGATCCAATCTATAATTTCAGCTATCCTGCCTATTGGGCCTATAGCGGAATGAACCAGGCAGCGAAGAATGTGAACGTAGAATGGGATATAGCAGCAACGGGTGCGGATAAATACAAGTTTAATGGCACCACTTATCTGGCGGCAGATTACCTGATCGACGGCGACGAGATTTGGCTCGAAGGGCTGGATGCAGAAAATAAAAAGGTGAAGACCAAGGCATGGGCTGTAAATGTCAACCCAAACAACTTCATGCTTATCGACCATAGGGGTGTAAAGATTACAGGTACGGCGCTTACAACCGGGCATATGAAAATAATCCGCTCTGGACACAGAAATAATCAGATGGATCACATGTCTACGGTAGCTTCAATGCGGAACCCAATCAATAATTTCGGTACTTCAGGCAGTGCGTTCTCATTCTTTAATCCTGATGGCGCAGGCTATAGGATTATCAACGCGTCTGCAGTGGAATACAAAAATACATGGCCCGCGCAATGCGAATGTGGCCTTCCGAAGATGAGATACCAAAACGGGCAGCTTGCATTTGAATATGATCAGGTTCAGGATGCGGATACTGATGAGGATGATATGCTTGAGAGGTCCTATAATCCATACCTGTATAATATTCTTGGTAATTGGAGGGCATTCAAATCATATGCATATCTCACCGGCAGGGATTATACAGTGGATGCCACTCCACGAAAGACAGGCTTTTTTGTTGATTTTACACCATTTTATTCCTTCTCCGGAGGTCATTGGTCAAGACCTTCATCAAATACAAAGTGGACAAACGCGACAAGAGTCAACCAATTTAATCCTTACGGACAGGAAATTGAGAACAGGGATAACCTCGGGCTTGATTCCAATGGTGTCGATTCACTTGAAGTATATTCGTCTGCTATATACGGTTATAATAACAGATTCCCCGTTGCTGTTGCTTCCAACACCAAATACAAAGAGTTAGGCTTCGATGGATTTGAAGATTACGATCTGTCAAATTGTCTTAAGACGACACATTTTAATTTTATTGAATCACTTGTCCCTGATAAAGCATACATATCCACAAAACAGGCACATACAGGAAGGCGTAGCTTGAGGGTTGCTCCCGGCGAAAAGATCATGGTTAAAAAACAGGTTGTAACATGCGCTGTAGCAGGCGGAACCGTTACTAAGAAAGCAAGCAAGCAGGCCAAAAAAATTAAAAAACAATAATCGAGATGAAAATAAGATACTGCATATTTTTTATCGTTATTTTGGTTTGCTCTTGGGGTGGTAGTTTGTTTGCCCAAGGTATTGCCTGCCCTGAAGGATTTGATGCAGGCAGTTCATTCCCCGCCGGCTGGACCACAACTGACAATCTGGCCAACGCAGCTCCGAATTGGGCAGTGACGACAACGTTTCCCCACTCCGGAACACAGGCCGCGTATATAGATCGCGGCAATCAGGGTGCGGGAGTGACCAGTGAGGAAACTCTTATTACACCGCAAATAACGGTTCCGGCAAATGGACAGCTTCGTTTTTTTTCACGTTTGTCGTTTACAGGCGACCAGGGCACACTATTCCGTATTAGCGTCGCGACTTCCCCCAGTGGTCCTTTTACATTAGTTCAAGCATATACCGAGTGGCAACTGAACACGGTGCAGAATGTCTACGAAGAAAAGCTCGTAAGCCTTTCAGCATACGCAGGTCAGAATATTTATATTGCCTTTAAGAAGATCTTTACGCAGCCAACAACGCAGCTTGCGGGCGAGAGGTGGTGGATTGATGATGTGCGGGTAATTAGCGAATGTCCCATTCCTGCATCACTTACTGCGCAGCTAACAAACAATACAGCTACTTTATCATGGGCTGCCTCGGGTGCATCGGAGTATCAGGTGGAATACATGCCTTCGAATGTGAGCCAAGGTTCTGGTACCACTGTGTCGGCAACCACAAATAGCGTCTCTATCCCATGGGCAGATGGGCAGAATTATGCATATTATGTAAGAGCAAAATGTGCGTCCTGTGCGGAGTTGTACAGTCCCTGGGCGGGACCATACCATTTCAGGATGTGCAACGTCAATAATGGCAGCATCGTCATAAAAAGTCCATCCCGCTGCGTCGGTGAGCCGATCACTTTCTCCCTTAACTCCACCATTCCGATTCAGTCCTATGCATGGACTTTCTATGGCCCCCTTGGGATGAATACACAATCAGGCGCTGCCAGCCCCACACAGACTTTTACCGAACCCGGTACTTACCAGATCCAGGCAACCATAGCGAGTTCGTCAAACTGCAACAATACATTTTACTCGTCGATCGTAATAGGAAATTGTAACCAGGAGGTAGCTGAATGCGACGTTCATTTCAATTTTAATTTCAAAGCCCCCGATGTTGTCAAAGGCAGCGGTAATGTATTAAACCTTAATGAAAGGACTAACATAGCGAAAGGAGTTACAAACTTTATTAACAACAATGTAACTGACCCGGCCACGCCTCTAAAAAGGCTTTTTATCAGTTCTTTTGATGATTCCGCAAATGTTATTGCTAGGGTTATTGCAAACAACGATGAAGTGACGGCACCGGCTACGCCCCTTGTTATAGCCGGGCCAAATGAAGTACATAATAATTTCCTGCGCATACAGGACAACAACTATAACAACACGTTTTCAAATATAATAACGAACTCTCAGAATAACGGGATACTCAACAATGCGACAATAGATAACATAGATGTCTCATTTTTTATTATTTCGCAGGACAAATATACAGACATCAATGTGGCCAGAAGTGCATATACCGCATTACTGGCATCAAAAGCCGAAAAGGTTTTTTTCGTCCTGTGTGAAGAAGGGACATTTGCAGGAACACCTGCGTTAACCCCGGTAGACTTTGTAACCCAGGTAAAACAATCCCAGGCAATTAACTACAACGCCACAAACAATATACTCACTTCTGATTATATCGTTTACTCAAAGCAGCAATTCGCCGACAATAATTTTGAAGCGCAATTTTCTGAATTTCTTGAAAAAGCGTATCGCGATGTTGCTGCGGAAAGTTGTACCGATGGTGGATGTACTGAGGATAATCCCCTGTCAGCACACGTCGAAAACCTTTTTCAGAACCTGATACGCCACATTGTACAGGCAAAAGCTAATGGTGCAACGGATGCCGATATAAACAACCAGGATTCAGCGGAGATGCAGGCGCTGAGGCCTTACATCACAGATCCGAACGCTCGGGTGTATAATTTTTCATCCGTCTACATTCCGGGACACCTGAGCTCGTTAAAATTCTCATTTTCTCAGGAACACGATGATGATGTCATTATGGATGGGAACCTTTTGACGATCCTGAATGTCAGTAGTTTCCATGTCGACCTTTCCAATTATACTTCGGCTCAGGAGTACTTAGATCTCAATGCTGATTACCTGGCGGCTTACCCCGGTTCAAAAATAGAATTTAAAAAATTCGTTGTTAGGCATATAGAATTCTGCCCTCCGAATGATTGTCGGAAAAAGGATCTGGTCACCTCATTATTTGTGAATCTTATAAATCATTTATATCAGGCAGGGCCGGTGAGCGATGGATATAATTGCGCAGAACTGGATGCCCTGCGTCCGTATCTTACCGATCCGAACGCCCGAATCTATAATTATCATGCGCTCCCTTTTTCGTTTTCATTCCATAAACCGGATGAAAAAGAAGATCCAAAATTTGATGTACTGATTGATAAAGGCCCCGCCGCTTATCCCAGCAATGTGGCATCTATTGATCTTATCAACTATAATGATCCCTATAGTTTCACCGACTTATCAGATTTAGTTGTGTTGGCAAATGGGGAAAAAATGAGGAAGGCCTTTGTACGACATGTCATTTTTTGTCCGCCCGTTGATACTGAATGCACCAAAGGCCCAATAGTGGAGCAGCTATTTCAAAATTTGCTGAAGCACCTGATCCAATCTAAGCTCAACGGTATATCTGACATCGATATTAATAATGATGACTCTGCACAAATGCAGGCCTTGCGCCCCTATGTCACAGATGAGAGATCAAGGGTTTGTAATTTTACGTCAACTTTCAGCGGATCTACCCTTACAGGCATACGTTTTTCATTTTTCCCTGAGCATTTTGATGATGTTGTTCTTGAAGGTAGTTTCGCTTCTATTCCAAATGTTAATTTTCATATAAGCTTAGATTCCTTTGTATCTTCTGAGGTTTATATGGACGTGTCAGGAAACTACCAAGGTGCTTATCCCGGTTCAAAGATTGAACTAAAGAAATTTAAGATAAGGCATATTGATTTCTGCCCTGAAGATCCATGTCCCAAAAAAGCTTTAGTGACGCAGCTTTTTATAAACTTGCTAAACCATCTCTATCAGGTAGGACCAGTCAATGACGGCTATAATTGTGCTGAACTTGATGCCTTACGCCCGTATCTGACGGATAACGAAGCGCGTATCTACAATTTTAATTCAGAACCGTTTTCCTTTTCCTTTCATCCGGTTACCCAAAGGGCGGATTACGATGTGTTACTTGATAGAGGACCATTTACTTTTGGAAGTCCAATTGCGTCAATTGACATGGTAAATTATAATGATCCGCTTGAAAACACTTTGCTTAGCGACTTAGTCTTCATGGCTAATGGTGAAAAATCAGGAAAAGCAAGTGTAAGGCATGTCATTTTTTGTCCTCCCGAAAATGAAGATTGCATCGCTGGGCCAATCGTTGAGTCACTTTTCCAAAATTTGATGAAGCATCTTGTAGAGTCAAAATTAGCAGGAACATCGGATGCCTACATAAATAGCAATGACTCTGCGCCCATGATTGCTCTTAGGCAATATGTTACTGATGAAGATGCCAGAGTCTGTAATTTTACGTCTACATATAATCAGTATAATCAATTAGTTGGCATCCACTTTTCTTTTGATCCTAAGCATGATCAGGATGTGGTTTTTGAAGGGGAATTTATAAACTTACCCAACGTTGATTTTCACATAAGCCTGCAGTCATATGTATCACCTGACACTTATATGGACGTAAGTGGGGATTACCAGAGCGTATATCCTAAAATGGTCCTTAAGAAGTTCCTGATCAGGCATATTGATTTTTGCCCCGAAGTGGATTGCCCACAGAAAATTAAGGTTAACCAGCTTTTTATTAATTTGATAAACCATCTCCGGCAGGTTGGTCCTGTCACCGATGGATATAACTGCAGTCAGTTGGATGCATTACGGCCGTATCTTACGGATCCTGAGGCATTGATCTATGATTATCAATCCACTCCTTTCGCATTTTCATTTCACAAGATGACCGAAAAAGAAGAACCTCGCTACGATGTACTTATCGATAAAGGCCCAGTGTCATATCAGAGTAATGTGAGTGTTATCGATTTGAGCAACTACAGCAACCCATTCCAGTTTACCGATTTGAGCTCCTTGGTGATGTTGGCGAATGGCGAGATAATGGATAAGGCTGTAGTGAGGCACGTGATATTCTGCCCCGGGGATGATACTGTGTCCTGTACTAAATCGAATGAAAATTATTCCGTAATCAAGGAGCTTTTCATCGCCCTTGCAAACAAATTGGTTGGTGATGCAACCTCAATTACTAATGGTTATTCTTGTCAGGAATTGGTAAATCTTGCACCCTATATATCCGATGCCAATCCTGCGATTTATGATTTTGCTTTTGGTGGTAGCTTTATCAGGTTTTCGTTTGCCCCTCATGGCGATGATGCTGATGTACTATTGCCAATAGGAACAAACAGTATCGTCAATATAGACCTGTTGAATTTTGATTCTTCCGAAATTCCCGCAAACCTGCAGGTTACCCTGGAAAATAATGTTCCTGTAAAAAATAACACGGGGTTTGTCAAGCATATTAATTTTTGTCCTGAAGAGCTGTACTGTGTATCACATGTATCGATCGTAGTAGACGAATCGGGCTCATTGGATGAGCGGGAACTGAGAAAAATACGGAAGCAATTGAAATCTTTTGTGGCTAAGCAGGCAAGCGTAAATGATTTGACGGGTACCAACATCCATATATCGCTGATAGGTTTATCAGATTCGGATAACAACAGCAGAACTGATGAGATTCCGGCAACCAAAATTACTGCTGGCAATTTGGGAGCGTTCAACGCATGGATTGATAACTACGGGTTGAGATATGAAACCCCCAATGACGGCATCAGCGAAGGTTCTGACTACTGGAATAGCGGATTGAGTTTGGCTTTAGATATGAACATGAAGCCGGATATCGTAATACTGATTACAGATGGGTGCCAGGCGTTGAGTGTCCCTGCATTGAAAGCCACGATGGAACGTTTCAACAACAATGAAAACGCACAATATACCGAACCGCATCTTTACGTAGTAGGTATCGAAAATGGTTTTTATGTTGATGATGAAAGCCAGGATAAGTATACACAAGGGAAAAATCCTAATCTCGTCCCGGATTTGCAAATGGTTGATCCTCTTGGGAAGGTTACTTCGTTCCTGAGAAAATCTCTCAAATACCTGTTGAACTACCCATCGAATCCCGGAGACTACCAGTTCCCGTTAGCGAGCCTGGAGCACTTTACGCCCGCCGATTACTATGGGCATAATAACTTTGATTTGCTCGGATCAGACACGACCTATTTCTCTGATAAGTTAGCAATTGACCACATCATTTGCGAAGATCCCACACCTAAGGATTTATGTGACGATTGTGTCTCTTTTCAGCCGGAGCCCGGAAAAAAATACCTGTTGAGCGCATGGGTCAAAGAAGAGTCTAAAGAGCAGGTTAAAGATTACGTCCACGCGAAAATCAATATCGTTTTTTACAATGACAAAAAGGCCCTGACCGAACATGTTATCAATCCGCCGCTTCCTGCTTTTGGGACTTCTGGTGAAATTATAGACGGATGGCAACGTATCGTAGGAACTTTTACTGCTCCGGTAAGCACGAATCCCACACTCAATACAATCACACTGGGTATTGAGTTAAACAATGGCGGGGATACCGTACCGGTATATTTTGATGACATACGGATACACCCGCTCGATGGAAGCATGAAGTCTTTTGTGTACGATCCGGAAACCTTCAAGTTGATGTCGGAGCTCGATGAAAATAACTATTCGACATTTTACGAATATGACAATGAAGGAGGACTGGTCAGGATTAAGAAAGAAACGGCAAAAGGTATAAAAACCATTCAGGAAACACGTTCCGGAAACGCCATTCAAAATCAGGACCAGCCATGATGCAGAAGTATTTATTTATATTCCTTCTTTCCTCCTTATTGGGATATGCCCAGACTGTAGAACAGGTTTTCAAGAAGTTGAACACCCAATATTCTGCTCCCCAGCCGCTGCAGTATAAATCGGAGTACCGCCTGTACAAGGCAGAAAATCTTAAAAAGGCAGAGGAAGTTTACGGCGGTACATATTTCAAGAATGCTGCTGATGATACTTTCGTGACCATTGGAGATATGGAGATTTTAAATACCAGGAAGCTGAATTTGAAAGTGAGCAATTCTGAGAGAGCTATAGTCATCTCAAACCCGGTTAACGTTATCCGGGGGGAACTGGACATGAAGCAGGTACTGAATTTATGCACTATCAGGGATTTTAAGAAGATTCTGTCCGGGTGGCAGATTGCCTTGATTCCGAAGAAATATTCTAATCTTCCCTATTCACTGATTGTAATCGATGTCAACAAGGAATACTTCCTTCAAAAACAGGTGTTTTACTATAATTCGAAGATGAACTTTTCTAAAGATTATCGTCGCTCTGACGACCATTTGCCACGGCTTGAGATTACGTTCAGGGAATATTCCCGAACAAACCCGTCTAAGTCTGTTTTTTCAACTGCCCGTTATTTTAATACCGTCAAAGGTCAGTTGGTTTTCGGTGCGAAATATAAAAATTACGAAGTAACTGATCAAAGGATTGTTTCAAATCCCATTAAATAAAATAGTATGGCCATAAGAAATTATTTCCTGGTTTTGTGTGCAATTTTTGCCTTGCCAGTCTTGGGACAACAAGTTGAAGTTTTATCAACTCCGGCACAGGGAGGGTTTCTGCACACGCTGCCCACCTTAACTCTATCAGATCCGAAATATCCGTTTCTTAGCCATCATAATGAGTTCACTTCTCGAAACCCTGCTGTAAGTATAATCTTCGGATTCAACGATAATGTAGCCGATCTGGCCAACTACAGCAATATATATTATTGCGAAGTCGACCTGATCGTAACTACGTTTACGCCGCCGCCGGCCACACAGCAAATAAGTAACGTTACGATGCGGATCTATCACAACAATGTAGATCAATCAATTGAGCCAAACGATTATGCAGTCCACAACCTGCCCGGCATACATAAAGTAAGTGTTAAGGTCAGTCAGGTAAGGTATTATACCAAGCAACTGGTTCTTATTACACCCGTAATTGCAAATTCTACTGCTTATGTGCAACTCAAATTCAGTACTGAACGGTATTACAACCTCGGCAACTTTACTTCCACACCTTTTACACCACAGCACAAGTTTATAAAATATAGCGGATTAACAGGTACCCAGGTAAATAATGTGAGCGACGGTGCCGACGAGCTTGAAATATTCTGGCCTGTTGACGCAGTTGCGCCACCCGTTGAGTACGAGGTAGAATGGACGTGGATAGACAATTACGGCGCTAATGAAATTACCGGAACGGTATTATCAGCATCGAATATAGGCTTAAGCGAATACGATTTCAGCCATAACAGCACAAGGATACAGACCAAAGGAAATTCGTATCGGATTCCCCTTGTTTTTTCTAAAGGATATATTGTATACCGGGTTCGAAAAGTCGGGAGGTTCCTGGATGATCTGTCCAAAAACTATTATGGTCCGTGGTCGAGCGGACCGACAGAAAGTTTTCTGACGGTTTCTGACTGGCATCCGGGTGTGGTAACCCTGGATATGGCCCACGAGGGCGGACTGAAGAACTGGCAGTATAAGTCTTCTTTTGCCGAAGAGGGGAAAAAGAAGGAGATAGTAAGCTACTTCGATGGAACATTGCGAAACCGCCAAACTGTTACCAAAACAAATTCAAACAGCAAAGCGATCGTGGGTGAAGTGGTCTACGATAATCAGGGTAGGGCAGCCATAGAGGTGTTGCCTGCGCCGATAGAATCTTCCTCTATAAGGTTTTATGATAAGTTCAATAGGAACTTAATGGACTCGCCATTTTCTCATTACGATTTTGATTGGGATGGTGCACTTGGTTTTAGCTGCACGCCGTCAATTATTCCCGGAATGTCAACTGCTAATGGTGCCAGTGCATATTATTCCGGCAATACTGCAGTGAGCGGTGATTTTAAAGACTTTGTCCCCGACGCTAAAAAATACCCCTTCTCTCATATCGAATATACTCCTGATAACACCGGAAGGATACGTCGTAAAGGTGGGGTCGGGTTTGATCACCAAATTGGAAGAGGGCATGAGATGAACTACTTTTATCTGCAGCCCACCCAGGAAGAATTGAACCGGCTGTTTGGTTACAAAGTCGGGGATTTTAAACGGTACAAAAAAAATATTGTTGTCGACCCGAATAGGCAGGTAAGTGTCACTTATGTTGATCCCCAGGGTCGCACAATCGCTACTGCCCTTGCAGGTGATAAAGAAGGGAGTCTGGTTGGCCTCGACGGTGAAAACAATGCATTGCACCCACCGGTAGTCACCAACATGTTGTCTAATAATGATAAATATCCCACTGGCAACAACGGGATCCTCCTGGACGGTGTAAACCTCAATACACAGGTTGGCGTAATCAAAGATGGGATCAATGGTTTTCAATATGGTCTGACACATGACACCAACACATATCACGACAACTGTCTGGGAACGAAACATTACCCTTTTGTTTTCGATTGGAAAATAAGCCTCCGGGACGATTGCGGTAATGAAATGCTTACTTTCGACCAGAGTGGTGCTGCAGCCGACCGTGACGCCCAAATCGGAGTCTCATCAATAACGACATTCTCTTCGACACCTGTCATAAACTTTAACCGTGGGTTTACTACACCTATCTTAAAAGTGGGTTCGTACACCCTGACCAAGGACATCCGCGTAAATCAGGAAGCACTGAATCTATACGCTGATGATTATGTCACTTACATCCGGAACCATCCCGAGTGTTACCCTGACCTGTCCGCATATCAGGTAGACATTGATATTGAAGACTGCGAAATAACCTGCCGTAGCTGCGAAGAGTCACTCATTTGTACTTACCTGCCCAACGATTGTGAGGCATTTAAGGCTGCGTTTACACCCGGTGAAGGATCTGATCTGGGTGATACGTCTGTAAGGCAGGTTTTTATTAACAACGCTAAACACATATACACGGTCGAGCATTTAAACAGCACATTCGAGGGAAGCGCTTTTCAATATAACGGGTCCTCATACATTGATACGGCTGCAGGTTCAACGCTTACCTACGCAGCGATACAGGCGTATGTATCTCGGTTCGAATATGATTTTACCGCATTACTGAAAGGTTGCCGTGACATGTGCGCCCAGCCACTTAGCGTATGTGACGTTAACGAGCAGGTGTTGTTAGTCGATGTCAGTCCGTACGGCCAGTATGGAGGTGTGGAAGGATTGGTGTCATCTGATGTTGCAGAAGCGCCGGAGGATGTTGAAAACTCAACTCAGTCCGAAGATCCTTTAAGCCTCTTTAATGAAGAAAACTCATTGCTTTATGGAGGCTCTGTCACAGAACAGGAAACAGAAGAAGACGGCGAGGGCGACAACACCACTACCACCAACGTTACAGTCACACTTTCAAATTTCAATTGGAGGCACCCGGCACCGCTGCCAGAGGGCACAGGGAACTATCTGGACGAAAATGGGGACGTTTCTTTAATACATGTTAAAAAAACGGTTGATGGCGGATATGATCCTGAGCTTGTTGCAGATATTCTGCCCGCACAAATTATCCAGGACACTGAAGATTCAGAGTATGTTTTTGTAAAACCTCAGTTTCTTGAAAATGTTGCCGATTTCATCACCTATTGGAAACCAAGCTGGGCAAAAGCACTGCTTCCGTACCATCCCGAGTACAAATACCTCAAGTACAACCGGGCCCTGTGTGTCAAGACAAACTCACAAGGAGCCAATACTGATGAGTTTGATGAGAAACTAAGGCAAATAAATGTAAGTGATGTACCTGCTGAAATAGTTCCCAGCCTTGATGCGATTTATGGGACAAATGGTGCGATAAATTTGCTGATCAACATGACGGGGTTGGGTGCAGATCCGTTTTACCTACCGTCATCATATTCAGTGGAGACTACGGCTGAATACAATCTGAGAAGAAACCTGATGATTGAAGCGCTCTCAGTCAATTTTGACGGAATGAAGTTGGGTACGGCACCGAATGAGTACGCTCTTAATATGTTGCAGACTGCTTATTACATGGCGGTGTACAGCAATAGCATCGCTCCCCAATCAGCGTTTCAAAATGACTTCTCGCAATTGCCCTCCAGGAACAGCGATTTGTTGCAGATCATTAACCTTATGCCGAACACGCCTCAGGGCCTATACCTGAAAAAAAGGATATGGGACAACTTCAGGAACAGTTACATCGCATTCAAGCAAAAAACAAGGACTATTTTTGGGAATATCTATGCCCTAAAAAATAACGGATATAATGGCTGTATAGGCGATCTTGAAAATACTGACACATTCATTACACTCTTCAATAAGTACAAAACGCCATATTCTGTTTATTCCACGTGGACGCCAGCACCACTTCCAAACACAGGAACATCGAATAATTATGAGAATTTATTAAATTTAATTAATGCTGAATTTTCTGCAGCGACCAATCCAAGTTTTCCTGCAGCTTGTTCCGATGCGTACTATCATCTTTACAAGGACAAGATCAAGCGGTTTATTTCGGCTGATTACAGCTACAATTCCGGAATGGAAGATGCTGATGCTTTGGCAGATATTGTTGCCGATGCTGATGCAAACATGTTCGTTCAAACAGGAAAGTGTCCGTTGATATTGGATATGGAAACTTTCCTTGACGGTCTTATCTCGCCACAGATACAGCCAAACGGTCTGAATATAAATGATTTCCCTGCCTACAGCATGCCTTATCTAACCAATGAATTGTTTGATGCACTGCTTATTAATGCGCCATACAATTTTGCTGGCGGACAGCCAAAGATAGTAACAAGCATACTCAACTTACTTAGTGGGCCGGTTCTTAGCATTGGGTTCACCGCAAACGGAACTCCGATTGCCAACCCGATATCATTAGAATTCATTACTCCCAGTCCGTATGTCAATCCTTGCAATACAGTCGTCCCTGCCCCTACTTGGGATACCTATGCCAGCAGCAGTTTTTCAATAATTGATTTCAAGAACATATATTATGTGCCGGGGTCATATGACGCTTCAACCCTTACATATAAGTTTCGCATTGTTGCGGTTATCAAAAGGACCGGCTCGACCTGCGTTGATGGTGGCGAAATCATCACTGAAGAAGTAATTCTGGAAGGAACCACCAAAGCTGGTATTGGGAATTGTGAATTCGGGACCGGCGGTGGGCAGATTGGAAACGCAGAAACGGAAACAGGCTCAGGATGTGTGAAGCGTGCACGATTTGAAAAAGCCCTGGTGCGGGTGATGAACAAGCTGGAGATAGACTCACATCTCTTTAATAACGCAAGTTTAAATTTTAATATTTATAACAACAGCATCATTCCCGGGATTCTTAATGATGCAACGTTCAATGCACAATGGAGTTCGCCCGCTAACGATCAGTTTATCATAAACGGAATAGGCACCCCGGTTTATATTGATCTTAACAGCAGTCTGCCAACTACCTTGGTTCGCATCACAGCCATAAACATTACGAAGAATATTGTTGCGGGGGTAATAGTCCCGGGACCTGACAAGATCGCGCTGAGTTACCTGGGAAGTGATCGCGCCATACATACAATACTAGGATCGATTACTGAAATCAATTTCGATTGTGAATGTAAGGAAACCGTACCATTGCAGTCGGCGTTCGAAGGAAACTTCCTCAACCTGATCAATCATTTGTGGCAATGGCAGCATTTATTTCCTAACTCCCAAAACATCCCGCAGTACTATTCGCCAGAGCCATATATGACGCATCTCGCGCCGTTT
The DNA here is from genome assembly GCA_036399795.1 of Flavobacterium sp. Taxonomy (GTDB): domain Bacteria; phylum Bacteroidota; class Bacteroidia; order Flavobacteriales; family Flavobacteriaceae; genus Flavobacterium. The sequence continues at coordinate 38,263 of DASWML010000024.1, read as the reverse complement.
CTGGAGTTTGATTCATCAGTAAATGATTACCACATTGGCGAACCAAACGCGATGGGTCAGCACGCTTCTGGAATGTACTTTACATTGGCGTATGTAGATCATGTAAAGTGTGAGCTGAGGCTGCCCTTGTATACACTTCCTGATCACGCACCATACACCAGTGATTTCTACCAGCATATTTTAGGATTTTCTAATTTCCAAATCTTGGAACCTACTGCAAATGGCTATACATTCAGCATTTATGTTCATCATGGACCGTACACACAAAATTATTTTAACAGTCCGGACATAACATTCCCTGCTGGGATTATAAAAGTAAAGGGAACGATTAGCTGCGTTAAAAATCTCACTTGTGATTCTGGCCCCGTTACCTCAAGGGAAATGTCTATTACCGGCATACTAAACGATGTGGTCAAAGAATTTAAGGCGAGAGGCCGCGTAGCCGACGGATTTGTTGCGGGCCATCTGGCAACAATCAGTAGAGCCGACATTAATGATAATAAAGGGATTTTCGGGTTCTATAAGAACGATAGTCGTGCAGGTGCAAAATTTGGCTTTACGGTACCAAATGGAGAAAAAGAGATTAAGTTCCAATGTTTTGTTCCCGGTGTTAAAATCAGGGATATAAAAGCAATATCGGATTTGCAATTTAAAACCTCAAATAGCTTTACTGCTGTCATTACAAAACCCGACGGGCAAAACGTTACTGGAAGCGGCCTTGCGAATCTGGGCGATACAGACCCTGCCTGTACCGCTGAAATTGTCGTGCCGTGCAATGATTGTATCCCGCCTACGGTAAGCCCTGTAGACTGCACATCAAAATGGCAGGAATATTTGGAAATAATGAACATGGTAACTGATGGCGACCCGCTACCGGCTTATATGTCGTTAAACAGCAAATACTTTTGCGAGTCGAACTTTGGTTACATTTCTACTGCTTATCTCAAATATCTTACTCAGGTCGTGGCTGTTTCCGGCAATATCAGTGCCGAAAATCCTTTCTTTATTACCATTAGTGAATTCGGGGCCACGCAACTTAACTACGGTTATGAGGGAACCAATATCATCATAGATGCTTACCTGGCGCATATTGCCGAAACTGCAAACACGCACAATACAAAAACCTGGGGGCAGTTCGTAACGAGTTATATGTTGGAAAACCAAATTTGTCCTCCCGTTCCGTTGGTGCCGATATTTAGCATCAACGTTAGCGACATTAAAACACCGTGTGAGATATTTGTAGACACAGTTACCCACACCTATGAGCAACAATTGCTGGAGGCGTATTTTAATGACAAAAGGGAGCAGTTTAAAGAGGCATATATTGAAATGGCTATAGAGGGACTGAATGAGACGCTTACGAGATCCAGCAACGATAAAGAATATCAGTACACGCTTTATTACTACGACCAGGGAGGCAACTTAATTCAAACCGTGCCGCCACAGGGTGTCACAAGGCTGCCGGCTACTGCAAATACTGCTATTGATGACGTAAGGGACCACCACGTGGACGAGACTGGTTTAACCTTCAATGGCACTCCGGTCGCGCCTGCAAACAGCATGCAGACAAAATACCGCTACAACTCATTAAACCAACTGATCTGGCAACAGACACCTGATGGAGGGGCGACTCTATTTGCTTATGATGCTTTGGGCAGGATCATCGCTTCACAAAATGATAAGCAGCTTCCACAGGCAGGGACAACGTCCGAACCTAACAGATTCAGCTATACCCGATACGACAGGCAGGGCCGGATTTTTGAGGCAGGAGAAATCGAAATTCCTTTTGGTTCTCCTGTAGCCTACAGCATCAATGATGTGGGCAGGCTTATCCGTAACGGGTCAGCCATGGTCAATGGTTTCGATACCGGCTTTACAAGGCATGAGGTGACAAGGACACTTTACGATGTGCCCGTTCAGGGTTCCGAAAGTTGGTTCCAGGATTACTCTTCCGATAACAGCCAAAAACGTGTTACGGCAGTACTGTCCTACGATTCCCTGAATACAGAGTTTACCGAAGTCGCTGCCGGCAGTGGATACACTAGCGCCATATTGTATGATTATGACGTCCATGGAAACGTAAAAGAAATGATTTACCACGTCAATAATCCATCCTTGGCGTCTGTAAATCAGGACAAAAACAAAGTCATCTATGACTATGACCTTATCAGCGGGAACGTGCATCGCGTGACCTATCAGCCAAACGGAGCGGGTAAAGACAAATTCATCCACAAGTACGAGTATGACGCTGATAATAAAATCACTGCGGTCTATACCAGTAAAGACGATGTAATCTGGGAAAAGGAAGCAAACTACCTTTACTATGATCACGGGCCTTTGGGACGCATCGAACTGGGAGATAAAAAAATCCAGGGAATTGACTATGTCTACACGCTTCAGGGTTGGCTTAAAGGCGTGAACTCAGAAGGGCTGAGTACAGCCAACGATGTGGGTCACGACGGTCTGGTCGTCGGAAAGGATGCATTCGGATTTGCACTTAACTACTATAGTGGCGACTACCTGTCGCGGCACAACGCAACTTCTTCTGCCGATAATAACGTCTTTACCTACAGTAAAGGTGCCGCTATGGAGGGAACGGCCAACCTGTATAATGGCAACATCAAGGAGATGGTAACCTCCATACTGGATGTTGGTCAGGCCAATCTTCCTTCACAATTTAACAGATATACCTACGATCAGCTCAACAGGATCAGGACCATGTCCACGCAACGACAAAGCGGCGGCAGTTTTGTACCTTCTTATGGTTCAACTTATTCTTACGACCGGAACGGTAATTTGATGTCCATGACCAATACTGCACCTACTTCGACAGCGGCTGCAGCAATATTGATGGACAACCTTTCCTATCATTACAAACCCGGGACAAACAGGCTTACCTATGTGGATGATACTGTGCCCAATGGTACATTCAGCAACTCGCTTACCAATCCCAACGACACGTCATTGGATATCGACGATCAGACACCCTCGGTTTTATGCCAGGACGGTACATCTGCAAATTATTGCTACGATGAGATCGGACAGTTGATTTACGACAAGCAGGAAGGAATCACAATTGACTGGCGCGTCGACGGCAAAGTTAAGTCAGTAACCAAAAGCAACGGAACCGTCATAAGCTTCCTGTATGACGGGTTAGGCAACAGGTTGTCGAAGAAAGTTACATCTGGAACAAGCACTACGACATCTTATTACATGAGGGACGCACAGGGCAACGTGATGAGCGTATACGAGCTGGTTACTACAGGAGGTGTGACTCAGTATTATCTTGTGGAACAGGACATATATGGCAGCAGCAGGCTGGGTATAGAGAAGAGCCGGACGCTTCTCAGCAGTGCCCCGCGTATGGCAGCCCAGGCTCTTGTGTCGAAGCTAATCGCCGAAAACAAGATTCCCGATCCTGTCATGAACGCATCGATTACTCAACCAAATATCTGGGGACTTGACTTTACTGGTTCCAACTATACAAACTGGGTTGATGATGCAAAAAGGCTAAACTTTTTCATCGCCAGGCCGTCACTTACTGAAACACTGAGCATTGCATTCCATCTGAAACTCGACGAGGCTCAGGCCGCCTTCCCTAACGGGACGACCAGGTGGATAGCCGATTTGCAGGGTTCAGAAAGGATTAACAAAGGCAGGAAGAACTGGAGTTACTTTTACGAAAGCGAAGCGACATTAAAAGTAACCAGAACACCTTCAGGCGCATTTAAGCCTGTAGTGCGGATTTACAAATACAAGCGCGATTTCAGGTTTAAAAGGCGCAAGTGGGACATTCATGAACATTACAATACATGGGAATTTACGCTGAATCAGGAAGTTCCTGAGGGTGAATGGGACGCGTCGTATAGTTTGGTATATAATGAAGCAAAAGGAAACTATGACCTTACGTTAAAACTGAACGACAATATATATACCGACTTTAGTATCGCGAAGGACAGCAGCAGGCATGACAAAAGAAGAAAGCATCTGTCTCCTTTCCCGGTAATAAAAAATACGCTGGGTAAGCTTTCGGATACGGAGCCTGGGCTTAGGGCAAAGATGTGCGACTTCTCGTACACTGCCAATAATGGCGACGACGAGGAATCAATTATTAATAATGAGTTCGCGTTTGATGAAGGGCCCGGAAATCATCCGATAGCATCCTCAGGAGAGGAAATGTCATTGGTTGGCGTGAATTATGTTCAGGGGTATTGTGGCCCGGGCGCTCAGGATGCCGACGGCGACGGAATTCTCGACATAGATGACAACTGTCCTTTGACTTTCAATCCAAATCAGGAGGATGCCGGGGAAGTAAATGCCAATCTTATTGCCGATCAAGTTGGCGATATCTGCGACAACTGTCCGGGCGTGCCCAATGAATTGCAGGAGGATAATGATCAGGATGGGCGCGGGAACGCGTGCGATAATTGTCCCGACAAAGAAAACTATGAACAGGCCGATAGTGACGTGGACAGCAACGGTAATCCACATCCTGACGGATGGGGAGATGTGTGTGACAACTGTCGTACAAAATACAACCCTGACCAGCTCGATCTTAACCATAATGGCATTGGCGATGCCTGTGAAGGGCTTGACCAGGGTGCGGGCGAATATGCTCAGGTAGGTCCTGCGGTGTCTTACTTAAGGAAAGTCGGAGACAAATACTATGAACTGTCGAACCACCTCGGAAACGTTCTTTCCGTGGTGACCGACAGGAAAATGATCACAATTTCCGGAAGCAGTTATACGTTCTTACCTGACGTGATCTCCTTCAATGAGTACTATCCTTTCGGAATGCTGGTGCCAAACCGGCATGAAGACAGTAATTTGTACAGGTATGGGTTTAATGGTAAGGAGAAAGATGATGAGATTAAGGGCGGAGGGAATAGCTATGATTATGGCTTTAGGATGCACGACGCAAGACTCGGACGGTTTTTAAGCTTAGATCCGCTATCAAAATCTTTTCCGTGGAATTCTCCCTTTTCCTACGCTGAAAATGATGTTATTCGGTGCATCGATTTAGACGGTTTGGAAAAAGTAATTTATACAGTCTATATCGATCATACCACAAATACCGTAACCCGTTCGAAATTGGTTTTAAAAAACGCAGGAAGCTTAGGAAATGGTATTGCGGTAAAAATGAACATTCACGGAACTAATACCGATGTTAATCAATACTTTTACGGTAAAGACAAGAAGAATTTAGAACAATTTATGATATCTTACGAAAACAAAGAGAAAACCGTTTATCATGGGAAAGCTGATAAGCCCGGTGTGTTAACTGTTGGGGTTGGGCATGTGGTTACAGGTAAGGCGGAAAAAGATTATTATTTAGAGGGATGTTATATTACAGATAGTGAGGTAGATGATTTGTTTGCCAAGGATCTGCCGAAATATATTGGAAAGGCGAAGACCGCTGTAGGGAATAGTTGGGATAATTTTAGCCAATTTAAAAAAGACGCTTTTTCTGATATAGGGTTTAATAAAGGACCAAATTATCTTAAAGAATATAGCGACGAAGTGGGTGACTATTTCTTTTTTCAATTTTATAACAGGCACAAAGTGGAAAAGACACCGGGGATATTGAAAAGAAGAGCGGGAGAATATTTGTTGTCCACAGAAGGATTGTATTATCATTTCGACGCCCTTAAATCCAAAGCGGCTACCACTGTCGAAAACTTAATTAAAAAAAATAAGCCTGCAGATGAGGAAGATGATCCAGAGTGTAAATAAGAGATGAAAACCATCCTAAACCTTTTGTTGTTTTTTTATGTATGTACTTCATGGTCGCAACCTTTGGGCAAATGGGAAATTGTTAAGTGTTACCCTGAAGTCACGGGTTTTTCCGAAGAAGAACTCCATGAGTTTGCGGAAAGTTGTTTAGGAGAACGAGTATCTATAAATAAAAATATTATTCATTTTGCAGATACTAACATTGAAGGAGAACTTGACGACAATCCAAAGTGGTTCGATATTATGGATAATTCTAAAGTCGCAGATTCACTCAATATGTATCTACGTTATCCATGTCAAGAAATCTCATATTTAAATCTTGTAACTACCCAATCTATAAACTTAATAAATAAAGATTATAGAAACGGCAGCATTAAAGTGTATAGTTTTAGGTGTGCGCAACGCAGGGAAACAATGTGTTGTTTCATCTATTTTTTCAGCGATGATAAAATATGTTTGTGTATTCCTGGGGACGGGTTTTATATTTTAAATCGCATTAATTGACTAGCTTCTCCAAGATTGATAGCAGATATTCTAGTATAAGAAGTTATTAATAAACCTCTAACATGCCGTGCACCTTCCCAATCTCATCATCCATATACGACTGTGCATAGTGCACATACCGGTTAAACGAACTACTGCCATGGCTGTGCCCGCTCACTTTACGGACCAAATGTTCGGGCATTCCTAGTATAAGCATGGTCGTAATGGCGGTGCGACGCATCATGTGCGAACTCATCTTGTCACAGAACCGGTTTTTGGCAATGTCTGTTTTTTTTGTGATTCGATGTGTTTTCCCTTGTTTTTCGCGGGAGACTTCCACGGGTGAAGTAAAGCCCGCCTTCTCGCCAATCTGTTTCAGGCTGCGGTTGAAGTTAAACAGCGTTGTTTTTCCAAAAACAGGAGCGCTTGCCGAAACATGTTGGTATTTTCGGAATATATCTACGGCATACGATGGCAGCCTGATGTAGCTGAACGTCTTTGTTTTTTTAGATTTGAGTTTTAGATAGGCTTCGTTGTTTGAGATTTCGAAATTTTTCCCCGTAAGCATAAATATATCCGAAAAACGGAGGCCGGTCGTGCAGCCGAATACAAATATGTCTTTTACGCGTTTTTGGGCGGGCAGCAAACTTTGCTCAAAATCTTTTTCATGAATCAGGAACTTCAACTGCTCTGGCGACAATACAAAAATCTCTATTTCCTCCTTCCGTACATAAAAAAGACGTTGAAAGTCCCCGGTTGCGATATCTTTGTCATTCTTCAGGTAGTTAAAAAAGACCCGGATGATTTTGATGTTCGCGCCAACATAGTTGTCATGGCAGCCGTTTTTGTAAAGGTAAGCGGTAAACTGCTGGTAAAACTTTTTCCAGTAACGCTTCTCCGAAGCCAGTTCTCGTTTATCGAGTTTTAAAGCATCGCAAAGCCGCAGTTCAAAGTTCGAATCATTAGAAAATCTAACTAGATTTTGAAGGACGTACCGGTAGTTCTGCACTGAGTTTGGCTTGATCCTTTCGCCGTTTTTTTTAAGGCGTTTACCAGATTCACTTTCTTTGATGAACTGTGTGAATAGGGGAATTAAGGGTGTGGAACGTTTCATGTAGCATTGCTAAAGAGGAATCAAATATAAAAAAAAATGAATCTGCCATCTTTATAGCTTCACAAACGTGTTGGTTTGTGTTAATGTGCCATTAAATCTTCTTCTTGAAACCCTGATTTCAATATCACATTTCTATCCGTGACTTCCTCATCAAATTGAACAACAATTCGCTCGGGATATTTTTCCAAATACTTAATTCGATAAAACCTGCCTACATTGCGGGAGAAACCTTCCGGAGCAGAAATGATATCACAATTTATTCTTTCTTGTCCATAGAAAAAATAAAAATAATGATTCACTGTTTTTGGAAATTCTTTTATATGTGAAAACTTAGCAATCAACGGAGTACCGCTTTGTTCAATTTCTGCCATTTTCTGCTTTGAAGTGTAAGTTCCAAATACCACAATTACAAATCCCAACAACAGGACGGCAGCTATTGCCCAATTGTTAATATCCCCTATTTTCTTTTTCACAATTAGTATTTAAATTCGTCTGGAGAAGGAACAGTCTCAGGCTCAACGGCGGCAGGTACAGCTTCAGTTTCAGGCACGGCGTTGGGTGCAATGTTAATTAATTGCTTGTATTGTGCCTCCAGTACTGATTCGATCTACTTAAACATATCTAATCCGGGATCATCTCTTAGCCTTTTTCCAAGGGATCCATATTACAACCAATAACGCTAAAAAACCGAAAATTGACATTTCCTCTGCTGAAACAGAATTGTTTACCGCTACTTTATGCGAAGATGAATTGATGGCGATTAATATCAAAAAATTGTAAAAGACACCACTAATAAGTCCAATCGACAAAATTATTTTAAAGAGAGATTTCATTACGTATTACTTCGTGCGAGTTGGAGAAACAATGTAGCCTTTTTTTGCAAGTGCAGATTGAACTTTTTCTATGTTTTCATCACTTACACCAGTAAAGTCAAGTTTAATGTTTCCCCGCTCATCCAATGATTTTTTTATAACCTTTTCATCGCCTTGAAGCAGACCATAAACCGTAAGAGCTGTATTTGACCATCTTTCGGCATCATAGGTATCCCCAAATGCATCATTATATAACATCTTTTTAGCCTCTGAAGTATAGTCTCCGTCCTCGTCTGTACCTAGATGTTGATGCATACTTGCACCTTCATGTGCATCGGCATCTTGTAAGGCATGTATCCCTTGACCTAGCGAATGGACATCCCCTGTCGCACCGGCCTCAAGCACCATATCCCAACCGAAGGACATTCCTCTTTCCTTTGCCTCTTTTGCAGACATACCATCAATAACATCTTGGGTAGATCGCATCGAATGCCATGTGGCACTAGCTGATGTATCGTCTTGAGATTTGGCAGTCTTTCCTTTGCCATAGGCAACTCCAAATCTTCCATATTTTAATTCTTTCCCTCCGTTAAATGTCATTCCGAATTTTTTCATCCCTAAGATTTTCGGATCAGGATGGTCTGCATAGGTGCTAGCCATATATGCAATCTTATCTGCCATTTCTTTACTATATCCTGCCTTTAAGGCGGCATTGTAAGCAATCTCATAATGTACCTCAACAGTGTAGTTTCCGTTATAATCAATATTTTTAATTGGATTGTTAGATGCAAAAGAGTATGGGGATATTTCTGCGAATTTTTTGGTATAATCATCAATTGAAAAAAATCTTCCAATCCTAGAATCAAAAAGTCGCGCTCCAAAATCATAACTATTCCCACCACCCTTAACCTCATCATCTTTCTCCTTACCATTAAACCCATACCTGTACAAATTACTGTCTTCATGCCGGTTTGGCACCAGCATTCCGAAAGGATAGTACTCAAAAAGTTTATTAGCTCCGCAATAGCAAGTGCTTCAGTTCCTAATTAGTTGCGGAGAATTGCTTCAATATGCTTTTTTTTGTTCCTTTCAAAGATAATAAATGTTGAAACGCGGCATAATCAGCTACCGCGTTAATTGTTAAATAATTCCCAAATTATTTAGTCACCTCGAACATCAAATTAGTTATATTGCAGCATCAAACGTGACTTCCTTGAAAACAAAACATTTCTGCCGCTGCTTCCTGTTGGTCTTTGCGATAATTTCTATTGCGTTTACAGATCCGTTTACGATGAAGCGCATCACGGATGCCGACTTCAAGTACGAGTTCTATACCACTGATAAAAGTCCCGGCATCAAGGACGGGAGGCAGTACTATTGGTTTAAGGGTGGAGCAATCCACAACTCTCAGTCAGGTGTCGCAGGCGAATTGCTCCATGACAGGTTTACCAAATTTTACCGGGGTAATCAGATGGCTGAACAGGGCAGTTTTAACAACGGCTTAAAAAACGGAATTTGGAAGAGCTGGCACCGGAACGGCATGTTGCAGTCGGAAGAATATTGGAAGCAGGGACTCAAAGCAGGGCTATCCAACGTTTATGATGTAGAAGGGAAACTTCTCGAAAAAGGGCGATATAAGAACAGCAAGAAGCATGGTCGTTGGATAAATTATACCAGCAAAGATACTGTTAATTATCATAGAGGTGAGATTGTGGTAGAAAAGCCGCGCCTCACAAAAGAAGAAAAAGCAAGCCAAAAAGCCGCAAAAAAACTTAGAAAGGGCGAAACTGTAAAAAAACCTAATCTTTTGCAACGACTCTTCCAAAAAAAACGTAAAGGCACAGAAACGGAAGCTGAAAAAAGCGAAAAAGAGCCGGGGGAAAAAGTTTCAAAACAGAACCAAAAGAAAGATGCCGGGGCTCACACAGCGAAGAAACAAGGCTTCTTCAGGAGGCTGTTTGGGAAAAAGCAGCCAAACTAACCAATGGTCAGGGCGCACAGCTTATTATATGCCATCTACATCTGCCTCATAGTTTCTATAATATGTGGCGCGCTGCTATACCTGTTCACGCTGTTCGGGCAGTTGAACCAGCATTATAATCTGCATGAGCAAATGTACATCCATAATGAATCGGTAGTAAACTTCGCGTTGGGGAACAATATCGAAATGGTCGCGATGCCTAACGACGACGAGTCCGGAATAGAAGGGAGTTATGAGACAAAAAACTATGGGCTGCTCACATTGCTGGTCGCAACTTCCATAACACAAACAGATACCATGATGTCCGTCGGTTTCGCAGGCTGCTACTCCCGCAGTCAAACCGCTCTTTACCTGGCCAGTGCTTACAAGTTTTTGTCGTACTCAGGTACAGTAAATATAACTGGACAAAAGCAATTGCCTTCACAGTTTATTGAGGCTGCCTATATAAACAATACGCCCAACAGGCTGGTCCAAAACGGCGCGACTTCGTTGTCAGGTCCAGCGTTGCCGCCGGTGAATCCTGCTTATAAAAGGATTTTTGAAGGGATGCACGGGGAAAAGACAAAGATGTCAGAGGTTGATAAGCCAAAAGATTCAATATACTTCAACTCTTTTTTAAATCCCGCCAAGGAGATAATCATATCTTCCGTATTGGCAGGGATGACAATTAAAGGCAATTTTATCATCCGCGCATCCGACTCAATACAAGTGAAAAAATCGGCTATGCTGGAAGATGTGATCCTTATGGCGCCAAAGATTACCTTCGAAGACGGCTTTCAGGGGACTGTTCAGGCATTCGCAACAACAGGAATTGATGTAGGGAAAGATGTTGTCCTGGCTTATCCTTCAGCATTATGTGTGTTAAATGAAAAACCCGACGGCGGCAAAATCAGGATTGGGTCGGAGTGCCGGATAACGGGCACTGTAGTCATGCTGGGAAATGAAATGGAAGCCAACAACAGGAACACGATATCCATTAGCAAGGGCGGGTTGATAACAGGCGACATATACTGTAGCGGGAGGCTGATGCTCCAGAGCAACGTATATGGCGCGGTTTACACAAGCCGGTTTTACTATGATACAGGTTCCACAACCTACGATAACCTGATCGCAAATGTGGAAATTAACTTAGAAAAACGCCCGGAGTTTTTTATAGGTCTTCCCTTATTTGCCACCGAAAATTCAAGCTATGGAATACTCAAGAAAGTTTTATAATGTACCGGCAAGTTCAATATTGGAATCGGTAATTGCCCTGTGCATTATTTCGGTATGTCTCTATATTGCGGTCATTGTCTTTGCCGCGGTATTTGCCCCACGGACAGCCGCGAAGTATTATGGTACGCAAAACAGGATCAACGAAGTCTTTTACCTCTCGCAGCTTAAGATTGATTCTTTAGATAATAACGATCGTGAGCTGCATGTGACAGAAGAATCTGTTTCCGGACGGTTGAAGATGATAACCGTTTCCTACAAGGACAGTACAAACAATTTCAGTAAAAATTTTTATGTACAGGATGGCAAAAACCAATAATCTTCCGGCATTTTCTATAATGGAGGCGGTTGTGGGAATGGCTGTTACAGCAATTGTCATGAGTCTTATTTTCTTTATTTTTTCTATAATGGCGGAGAGAATGCTCGATTATAAAAATCAAAACCTTGTGATAGCCGATATGAACAGGCTTACCTACAGCATCAATAAAGACATCTTTGATAGTCAGGAAATGGGTTCAATTGAAACGGGGATCATTTTCCATGGGTACGCCGGGCAAGTGGTTCGGTATCGTATATCAGATGACCAGATTCTGCGCGATAACGAAGTATTCATTGATACATTCAGGATCAGGCACTCCAGGGTTTGGATAGATTCACTAAAAGATATGCGCGGCGAGAGCATCTTTCAACGCCTTTCCCTGCGCGCAGAGATTAATGAGGAACACATGGACCTGAGATTTTTTAAAAAAGTCTATGCTGATCGCCTGTTAAATCAAATCAAATTGCAATGAGCACTGACCTTAGCGCCTATAAATCCAAACATGTCGAGAAAAAGGAAGCTTCACACGGGCGCAGCATTAACTTCTCGAAAAGGTTTTCTGATAAAAAGAAAGAAACATTTTATCGTGAATTGGGCCTTCTTTTAAAAGCGGGTGTCGATTTCAGGAAGTCACTTGAAATTTTAGCCAGGCAATCTGGAAAATTCGAGAAGGCAATTATAGTGGACATTAAGGAAAAAGTGGTGGAAGGAAAAAGCATCTATGAGTCAATGCGCGAATCCGGATACTTTTCTCCCTATGAATATTACAGTATCCGTATTGGCGAGGAAACACGGAAACTGGAAGAAGTGCTTGGAGAGCTGCAGAAATATTTCGGAAGAAAGATTCAGATGAAGCGGCAGGTGGTATCGGTGCTGACTTACCCTGCGATCGTTATGCTTGTTACTATATTGGTGCTCTACTTCATGTTGAACAAAGTCGTGCCCATGTTTAGCTCGGTCTTCAGGCAATTTGGAGGCGAACTCCCGAAGAGCACACAGATGATTATAAAGATATCAAGTCATTCAGGAGCAATATTTACTTCGCTGTTCCTGATAATTATAGGTTTGGTGGTGATCCATTATTCATTGAAAGATAAAACAGCCTACCGTGCGTTCATCTCGGGTCTTATGCTGCGCATACCTTACTTCGGCAACCTGATCAAAAAGATCTATGTATCCCGATTTTGCCAGTCAATGAAGTTACTCATCACATCAAGGACAACTCTGATCAATTCCCTGTCGCTTACCGGTAAAATGATCGGTTTTTATCCTATAGAAGTTGCTATTGAGAGTATTAAGGAGGATATCACCAGGGGAATGTCATTAACCGATGGCCTGAAGAAGCACTCCGTTTTTGAAACCAGGATGATTTCGATGATTGAGGTGGCTGAACAGGTAAATCAACTTGATACAATGTTTGAGACACTGTCGGATCAGTATAATGAAGAAATATCACACCAAACAAAGATGATCGGGGTAATACTGGAGCCTATGATCATCATCATCATAGGGATTGTCGTTGGCGTAATTATGGTATCGATGTATGCCCCGATGTTTGATTTAAGTAAAATCATAAAAAATTAGCTATAAGCAACGGCTAGTGTCTTTTTTTTACGATATTTGGAAATTAACATTTCTTTAATATATCAAGGTCAGGATGAAGAAGTTTTTTTCGCTGGGCAGAAATGCAGTTGTTGCCGCATACTCTCTTACTGAGATTTTAATTGTATTGTGTATCATTGCCATCCTGTTACTGATGGTGCTGCCCAACCAAACGTCCATCATCAGTCAGGCTAAGGCTATAGAAGCCCAATCGATGTTAAATCAGGTCTACGGACTTGAAAAGAGCTATTTTTATCGACATTCAAAATATTCCGCTAATCTTGAAGAAGTGGGATTCGAGCAGGAACTTACCGTAGACCAAGGGGGTCAGGCAGTTTATATGATAGAAATTACAGAGGCTTCAAATGATGCTTTTACGGCAAAAGCTACTGCAGTTTCCGATTTGGACGGCGATGGAAATTTTAATACATGGGAAATCGACAGCAAAAAAATGCTGGTCGAAGTAATAAAGGAATAGTTTGGGTTTAATTGGATTGATTGCCTGCCTGCTTGCAATTTTTTTACAGGACTGGAAATATCGGCACATACATATAGTATTGCCCGCCGCTTTGTTTATACTTTCGCTTTATACGGTAAAAGGATTTACATCGATATCTTGGACAATCATCGCATACAATATTTTGTTTTTTATTATAGTGATAGGAATATTGACCTTATATATGAGCATTAAGAGCAACAGGTTCTTAAATCCTTTCAAAAATTACTTTGGCTTGGGCGATTTGCTGTTTTATATAGCGGTGACACCGCTGTTTTTTCTTCGGAATTATGTCATCTTTTTTATTCTTTCCCTTCTTTTTTCGATAATGCTTCAGCTTATGTTGGGAAAAAGGATGAGAGCCAGCACTGTTCCTCTTGCAGGTTTCAGTTCGGTATTTCTCACATTACTGATTCTTATTGACTGTTTTCAGGATACTTATTCAATAACCTTGCTGTAACATGGAGCCGATAATTGTTCATTCTGAAGACCAACACAGCATCTCCGGGGATTTGGCCAACCACTACAAGGTGTTGCCAAAGGCTGTAACCGCTGATAAGCTGGACCTCTATGTTGACAGCTCTTTTGCAACTGCGGAAGCACGTGAAGAGTTGGAGCTTTTCTTGGGGAAAACGGTCTGTTTTACCCCAATCGATGCCGCTGGGATAGAAAAAGCGCTGTCTGTTTATTATCGCAAAGAACGCCCGTCAGATTCCGCGAAAGCATTAAACATCGATAAAAATGATTTTGTCGAAAATTTACTCTCAGAGGCGAAGTCATTAAAATGCAGCGATGTTCATTTTGAGGTGTACGAACAATCTGCCCGTATCCGGTTCCGCATTGATGGCCAGCTTATAGAAAGGTACAAGATCGAACGGGAAAGCTATCTCGAGTTGGTCAATAAGATTAAAATTAAGGCTAAACTCAATATTACCGAAAAACGCCTGCCGCAGGATGGCAGGATCACCAATGAGTCTTTCGATATACGTGTGTCAATTTTGCCTACCTTATTTGGAGAGAAGATTGTATTGAGGCTTTTAGGTCAGGATGCCTCGAACATCGACATAAATACTTTGGGATTTACCCACGAAGAACTTACCTCGTATCTCGAGGCCGTAAAAAAGCCAAACGGAATTATCTTGATCAGCGGCCCAACAGGCTCCGGAAAAACAACAACACTTTATGCTACCCTGCGGCTTCTCAACGACAGCCGGCGGAATATAGTTACGGTTGAAGACCCGATTGAATATACTCTAAAAGGTATTAATC
Organism: Flavobacterium sp.; assembly: GCA_036399795.1. Lineage (GTDB taxonomy): Bacteria > Bacteroidota > Bacteroidia > Flavobacteriales > Flavobacteriaceae > Flavobacterium. The sequence continues at coordinate 23,242 of DASWML010000024.1, read as the reverse complement.
AGGTCCAGCTCAAGGAAGACATCGGCCTCACGTTTTCCTCGGCGCTTAAATCTTTTCTCCGACAGGATCCTGATGTAATCATGTTAGGGGAGATCCGTGACTCCGAAACGGCCCTCATGGCGATCCGTGCTTCGCTTACAGGACATCTGGTACTGTCTACCATTCACACAAATTCCGCTATAGGAACCGTTTCCCGGCTAATTGATATGGGCGTTCCCTCGTATTTGATTGCTGAAACACTCAACCTGTCGGTAGCCCAACGTCTTGTAAGAAGGTTGTGTGATGATTGCAAAAAGGAATCAGGGGTTATCAGTGGAGATTTCCCCATCAACTTTAAATTCCCATACCCGATTGAAAAATATTGCAGGCCAACAGGCTGCAACAAATGTTTCCATACAGGATACAGGGGTAGAATGGCGATCTACGAAACCCTGTCTATCGATATTGGTGCGGCCGAAGCAATAAAAAACAATAACCTGAACAGGCTGTCTGAGTATCGTAATGATTACAAGTCTCTTGCGGATAAAGCTTTTGATATGCTGGCAGAAGGTCATACATCGCTGGAAGAAATTTACGCTATTCTAATTAACATATAAGGAATGTTTCAAAAACTACTATACATCATCTTCGGCTTATTATTTACAAACTTCGCCGTTTCACAGGAGGATATAGGTGAACTGGGAAGAAAGTTCGATGAGCAGGCCGTCAAAAAGAACGGATTGAAAGAGATTATGAAAATAGATGTGTCAGGTCTTACCTTACACGATTTTCTAACCTCCGTGGCAGAAGAACATCATCTTAATGTAGATGCTGATCTCGATCTGACCCAGCCAATTGTAAACAATTTCTTTGATGTAACCGTTAAGGATGTTTTTATATATCTGGTACAAAAATATGACCTGGAAGTAGGGTTCATGAATAACATCATATCTTTCAGGAAAAGGCGCGAAGTAAAAATCGTAGAAAAAAAACTTCCTAAAGAAATAGACGTAAGTTATAATCCCCAAAACGATTTTTTATCAATTAAGCTTGAAAATGACACTCTTGCTGCTGTAGCGCGCGCAATCATAGATAAGTCAGGCAAAAATCTGATCTTATCTCCCGAAGTCAAAAACATCAGGGTGTCATCATATATATTGAACAGGCCTTTTGATCAGGTCATCGAAATGATGGCAAAATCAAATGATCTGATAAATTCACGCGACGAAAACGGTTACTATTTCATAGAGAAGAATAAAGATGTAACTCAGGCCATTTCAGGATCTGCCCCAAAAGCAAGGCAACCGCGGCCTGCAAATGATGCCCCCGGTTTTTTTGAAATCAGTCTTAACAACAAGGGCTTCCTTTCAGTAAAGGCAAATAGCGCCGATGCCAGCGAACTGCTCACTGAAGCAGCCCAAAAGCTCAACCTCAATTACTTTTTGTATGACAAGCCTGAAAATGAAAAAACTACCTTGATGGCTGATAATATTACCTTTGATGACTTGCTGGAAAATATCTTCAAAGGCAAAAAATATACATTTAAAAGGCAGGGTAATCTTTATCTCATAGGAGAGCAGGTTACTGAAGGCTTGCGCACCACTGAGCTAATACAGATGGAGAACAGATCTATAGAATCCGTGATGCCGTCACTTCCAAAGATTTTCTCGGAAAAGCTTGAAATAAAAGAATTCATCGAATTGAACGCGCTGATAGTCTCCGGCTCCAAATCGGCGGTGGAAGAGCTTAAGCTTTACATTCATCAGGTCGACAAGGTTGTGCCGATGGTTCAGATCGAAGTAATCATTGCACAATATAATAAGTCATATGATGTTCAAACAGGGCTCAAGGCAGGGCTTGATAAAATTAACAACCAGCAAACAGGCGGAACAGTATATCCTGCGCAGGATTTGACCTTGAATTCAACTTCCATAAACAGCCTTATCAACGCTTTTAATGGTTTCGGTCTTTTTAAGCTTGGAAAGGTGACCGATGCATTTTATCTTAACCTAAAACTTCTTGAAAATAATTCAATAGTAAAAATTGAATCCACACCAAAAATAGCCACCCTCAGCGGCCATGAGGCGAAACTGGCCATTGGCGAGACGAGCTATTATTTCGAGCAGAGCAACAGGCTGCTTACCAATAGCATTGGAAACGATATCTTACAGTCAGGAACATGGAAATCAACCGACGCAAACCTGAGTGTGTCTATAAAACCTTACGTGTCCACAGATGAAAATGTAACGCTGACAATTACCGTCGAAAAAAGTTCATTTTTAGGCCGTGCGGGTGAAAATGCGCCGCCGGGAAAAGCCACGCAAAAGTTTGAATCGCTTGTAAGGGTCAGGAACGGAGAAATGATTCTTCTTGGCGGGCTTGACGAATTAACAAAAGAAAATTCCGGATCTGGAACCCCGCTGATCTCACGCATCCCTATCATAAAATGGTTTTTCAGCAGCAGGAAGAAAGGGAAAAGCAATTCGAAATTGCACATATTTATTAAACCAACCGTGGTATATTAATGGATGCGCTACTTTCCAGGATCATAAAGATCAACGAATTGCGTGTTGTCGGAATGTTCCGGGCTGAAGAATCCGAAGAGTATTTCGTGCTGACTATAAAAAAAAGAAAAAATAAGATTCACATTGTTTCCACTTTCTGGTTTGAAACTTTTGCCGATCTCCTTAAAGGAACCTCCACAAATTTGCCGGTATTATTGGTAATAGACGGGAAGGGAATCCTCAATAAAGAAGTTGATTTTGGCAACGATTCTGATGTGAATTGGTACAGGAGCATCGACTTTTCGGCAATACATTATACGTCGGTAAAAACATCTAAGAAAACCTTTATCAGCTTCTGCAGAAAGAGTATTGCAGAGGATGTTATCTCAGCGTTTAAGGCCAAAAAATTCCAGATTGCAGGGGTATATATAGGGCCGTTGCTCGCGTCACTCCCAAAATTGTCAATTGGCACAGATAAGATTATAACCGGGAATTCATTACTGGAGTACGAGACTGGTGAACTTGTAAAAGTTTCAAGACATACAGGGCTTTTAAAGCCTGAATACAAGATTAGCGAAAATGACGCTTTGCCAGGGAACTATCTGCCGTTATATGGTGCGTTGATTCATTTTTTTATGCACTCAACTGAAGTCTCCAAAACCGGGACTGAGACGCAGGCGGGCGAAATTATATATAAGAAAGCATGTACTGTGTTCGGAATTTCAATGCTTGTCATTTTTTTGTTCTCACTCTTGGCAAGCTACTGCGTCACATCTTATTACGGCTCTTTAAATGCCGCGCTTAATCTTGAAAAAGTGTACTCGGGACATCAACTTCAGGTCATACAGGATCTTGACAGGCAGAAAGAAGAGAGGCAAAGAATTTTAAACGAGTCGGGATTTCTTGCTGACAGGTTTCTGTCGTTCTACGCTTATGAAATAATTAAATCGATACCTGCCGATATTGGCTTGAAAGAACTGGCAATCGCACCGCCGGAGGGTGAGGTAAGAACAAACAAGAAGATGCTTTTCTCCACAGGGATCATCATTGTAAAAGGGGAGACGTTCAGCGAGTCGTCTTTTAACAATTGGATCAGTGGATTAAAGAATATAGGCTGGATAAAGGATTTCGAAATAAAAAGCGTCAAAAAGGATAAGAAAAACAAGTCGATTTTTGAAGTGCAAATCCGTATTGCGAATGTTTGAACAGTATACATATAAACAAAAGTTTCTTGCACTACTGGTTATTTTCCTGATGCTCTGCTTTGCGTCCTATAAAAGATCATTTAGTATTATGCTCGACGTCCTCGATCAACATAGGGAGCTGTCAAATCAGGCGCAGCTAATAGGGAGTAAGGCAGGAAATATGGGCAAACTGAAAGCAGAGATTGACCGTCTCGACAAAGTTATTGGTAAAAAAGGGGTTACAGGAGACATGGTCCAACAGGGTATAGTAAGTTTTTCTGCCACAAAACATCCCGTAGTCTCGCTTAACGAACTGTCGCCAATGCATCTTTATTCAGACGAAAACTTTAATATAACTACCAGTCAGGTAGATCTTACCGGCGGCGTTAATCAGCTTCTCGACCTTGGGTATGATTTTGAAAAAAATTTCAATACATCTAAAATTACCAGCATGCGATTCTATACTACCGGAAAGAACAACGTGACAGAAACCTTACATTTAAAACTGATTTTTCAAAACTATGAAAGCAATAAATAATTTTTTGTTCGCAGCCGGAGCCTTATTGGCGCTTACTGCTTGTGATGATATTATAGAACAGGATATCTCCGACGACACTGTGTACATTGTTTCTCCGCTTGACGGTGCCGAAATTGAAAGCAATGTAGTGCCATTGCAATGGAGCGGGCTCACCGGGGCCGACAAATATCGGGTTCAGATATACTCGAATCAGGCGATTGTACTCGATTCGACTGTAACCGCGACGCACCTGACATGTCCTTTGTCACAGGGAAACTACCAATGGCGCGTCAGGGGTGAAAACTCGGCCTATGTTTCTGCTTATTCTTTCACCATGAGCTTCCACATGATGGAAAGTGAGGATCTGGAGAATCAGCAGGTTCTGCTTTCCAGCCCGTCGGCGAATCTCTACACTAAAAACCACCAACTGATTTGTACATGGGATGCGCTGGACGCGGCAGATTCCTATACATTTGAGTTGGTAAATATCACGGCTGGCGGGATCGTGGTGCATCAGGAACCTGGAATTACGGGAACTTCTTTTGAGCTCACCGAGGAGTATCTCACCGAGGATGCGCAGTACCAATGGAAAGTCAAAGCTGTAAACGGCACGGGCAGCACTAATTTTTCAACACGAATGTTTTACCTTGACTCAACAGCGCCGGCAGCTTCTGTAAATACGGTTCCGCTTAACAATTCGGTACAGATTTCGGGAACACAGGTGGATTTTGGCTGGACAGTGGCACCCGACAGTGGCACGATCACCTCACCGGTAAAGTACGTGGTTGAAGTATCGAACGAGGTAAATTTTTCATCTTTATTACTTGCTTCGTCCATGCTTTCCACGAACTCATACAGCAACACATTCAACACCGCCGGCAACTATTTCTGGAGGGTCAGGACTACAGACTTGGCCGGTAATGAAAGTGTGGCGAGCGCCGTTTTCAAGTTTACGATAAACTGATATGAAAAAGAAAGTAAATGTTCTGCTTATACTTGTAGTAACAACCTTATGGGGTTTTGTGGGCTACAGGTACCTGAACCGCTACTTTCAGCCCGTCGATGTAGTGAACAATACGCTGCCCGAACAATCGGTGGGCCAGGTTCAGGATTTTCAAAAAGATACATTCGAAATGAAGCCGATACCGCGGGATCCGTTCCTCAATGCCTCCGTCGCCCCGGTGATAAAAGAACACAGGAGCATAAAAGCCAGACAGGTTTTAGTGCAAAAAATAGTCCGCCCAAAAGCCGCGTTCCCACAAATAAATTACTTTGGTTATCTTAAGTCGGGAGACAAGTCTAAAGAGCTCGTTATCCTTAAAGTGAACAACAACATGATAAAAATGCGGCTCGGAGAAGTAGTAGATGGGCTACGGGCAGTTAAAATATCCAAAGATTCAATCCGACTGGCGTTCAATGGGGAACAACGGTCATTCAGGAAAAATTAGCTTTCAGAAATTATTGTCCGGACTTTCACGCGGAACCATCGCCAGCCATTGAGCTGAATTTCCCTGAATAACACTGGCTCTCTTCAACAATCGGTTATAAACAAATTCAAATTACTCTTGCCAATGTGTTCGGTCTTCTTGTTTTGGCCTGCAGCAACCGAAAAATTGCACCCACTATCATTTCCATGAACAACTTATAACGCCCAGTACGAGAAACAATCCCCATAATTAGCCTTAATTGCATTTATGAGAGTAGATCATGATTTTCAGTCGTCTGTAGGGGATAAGCCAATTAACACTAAAATACTCCAAAGACGACAGCATTTAGCGTCAGATTCCGGAAACGGCTCCTATAGTTACTTTCTTGGTGATGAAATAGTACTCGCCGAGACTTGCCGTCCTTATGAGGTAAATCAACTTAAACTCTTTTATAACTTTGTCAAAGTTGCCAGGACCAACACTGCAAATTATTTCATTCCGTTTTAAGCAATTTACAATTCCTTTTTGAAGCTATAACAGGTTCATTGCTACCAGTGTCATTCAGGCACCTAACCATTGAATATCTCGCCGCCTCTTCCACAGAGATATGTTTATTCATGACTTATGTAGATATGCTGAGTCTGTAGCTTAGCTTAATCTTCTTGCCGAAATTCAGGTATCACACCTGGGTAACAATATCGTAGAGGCTCTGGTTACAGTGTCTTCTTCCGCTTCTTCAAAAATAAATGGTTGCCGAAGTTTGAGCATTCTTTTAAACTGTTTTCTAAAAGTCGTGGAAGCCCGTCATTATTGGCGTGTTAAAAAAATCCAAAAAAAAACTTAAAAAATCTTGCATTTCTCCGGAATTGCAATATATATTTGAAATCAACATCGTGAAGAAATGCGAGAAAAAACCCTGCACCTGAGGTTCTTACTGGCGAACCTGTACCTCTCAATATTGCAGTTTTATGGTCTATGCAAAATTATTCGTCTACAGTGGTAGTTGACGCGTCACGAGTATTCTCAGAATGTTGATGACTAAAGAGATGAAAAAAGGCTGACGGGAAGATTTCTCGCCGGCAAGTCTCTTATTAGATAATCTTGCAATCTTAAATGCTGATTCGGCAATTGTATATTGACACGCTTATCCACAAACGCATTCTATTTAATTTAAATAACCAATCCTAAAATCATAATATGTTTCAGACAATCCGGAATAGTAAGGCTACTAAAATCATGATCTGGTATCTGATTATCATGATCTCGCTGGAGTTAACGTATCCGATTAAAGTTTATGCACTGACAGGCGGGCCTTCACAGCCGGAATTTGGTTCATTTACGCCAATAGGAACTTCAGACATGGTTGATCTTGCGAGTGGTGACTTTAACTACAATATACCGGTTATGGATGTCGGTGGCTACCCGCTGAATTTAGCATATAATTCAGGAGTCACTATGGATGAGGAGGCGTCGTGGGTGGGGCTCGGGTGGAATCTTAATGTCGGGCAGATAAATCGAGACGTCCGTGGTTTACCAGATGATTTTAAAGGGGAAGAGATCACCACAGAAGATAATTTAAAAGATAATTTGACCGTCGGGATAAGACCTTACATTAACTTTCAAATCATCGGGATGGAGAATGAGTCTTCAATGTCGGGGCAAGGATTGGGGTTAAGCAGCGGACTTGATATTCAATATAACAATTATTCTGGTTTATCAGCTGTAACCTCGTTCGGAGCGTCATACGCAATTTCCCAAAACGTAAGTGTAGGGATACAGCTCTCAAGCTCTGCAGACAATGGTGTAGATGTCACACCCTCTCTCTCCCTCAGCACTAATAGTACAAATAAAAACAATACCGTAAATAAGTTTGGAGCAACTGTATCTCCAAGCATAACATATAACTCACGGCAGGGACTACAGTCTTTCAACCTGGCATCGTCCTTCGCGATGCGCAGGCCGGTAAAGATGGACACGGGTCAGAATACCCAACTTAAGCTTGGATGGGGGCTACAAGGTTCCTCGGGTATCTCATTTGCCAATACTTCCTTTACGCCGTCAAAACGTTTGGCATTTAAAAATAACAGTTTCCAGTTCTCTTTTTCATTAGGGACTGATGTATATGGTTTTCATATAGAGGGAAGCACCACCGCATACGCCTCACTTCAGAAAATAAAAGACAAGGTACGGCATCACAAAGCTTACGGATACGAGTTTACTGAGTCAGGTAATGAAAATGCATTGTTGGACTTTAATCGTGAAAAGGAGCAGGCCGTTCTTTCAAAATACTCAACAGTTTTGCCGGTGACAAATTACACATACGACATTTATTCAATACGTGGTCAGGAAATTGGTGGGATGTTCCGGCCTGTTCGTAGCCAGATAGGGCATGTGTATGATCCAAAAGTTGTAGATGGGTCTGGGAGCAACAGCTTTGGAGCAGAATTGGAGATAGGTGCAGGAGTACATTATGGCGTTAATTTTAAGAAGGTCGATACTAGGTCTCATACAGGAAATTGGGATGATGCCCCAGTGATTGATTTCTTCAAAGAAAAAAGTTCTGGAAATGCGCCTGACTATGAAAAAGTGTTCTTTCGGAGTCCTGGGGAGGTTAGCCGTGACCCTGAATCCCAGGAGTTGCTCACAAGTTGGCTTGGTGAAGACTTGCCAATAACGTTAAAATTGGATGGCGGAGGTAGGGCAGTAAACAATTATCAGAAGAAAGTTCTAACAAACGGTATTTCTTCGCTTACTAATGCCAATACTCTTTCAGGGGGTTTTTCAGCCCCTTTAAAACGACAAGGACGCCAAAAACGAAACCAGGTTACACAAAAAGTAACCGGCGATGAGGTTCAAAAACACTCCCTGCACAAGTCTTTTTTTAAACTGAACCCGCACGTTAAGCCACATCATACAGCGGGTTATATAGTAACCGACGCGGAAGGCAGAAGGCATATTTATGGAGAAACAGCATACAACATTGAAAAACAAGAAGTGTCTTTTGCCGTTGGCGACAACGCTTCGGATTGTAGTACAGGATTGGTCCAATATGATTCGTATGAAGACAATTCTCTCGGAAACCGTAAAGGCAGGGATAACTATTTCAACAGGGTCATCACACCGGCCTACGCACACACTTATCTGTTGACCTCGGTTCTTTCAACTGATTATGAGGATCGTACCGGAAACGGGCCTAGTGATGATGATTTAGGGAGCTACACAAAATTTTCATATACTGATGATAATGCGATCTACCAGTGGCGTATTCCTTTCGAAGAAAACAAAGCCTCGTATAATGAGGGTTTGAAAACAGATAAGGGAAAAATTGGCGACCAAAAGGGAAGCTACATCTATGGTCGAAAGGAAAACAAGTATCTCAAGAGAATCGAAACTAAGACACATGTGGCGTTCATAGATCTCGAGCCACGAATGGACGGGCATGGTGTAAAGGGCTATAACGGTGGTGGCAATGTCAGTGAATCCACGGTCATGTATTGCGTAAAAAGAATTCGGCTTTACTCTAAACCACAATTGCAAACACTTGAGAATGGTTATGAAGATCCGGGCTTGTCATCTTCAATTCGGCCAATAAAGACGGCTGTCTTTACCTATGATTATAGTCTTTGCCAAGGTGTGCCGAACAATTTTAATTCGCAAAATGGAGCAAAAGGAAAGCTAACGTTGAAAAGTGTTTACTTCACATATGGTAGATCAAACATGGGTATGTACACTCCCTACAAATTCGAATATTCTGCTTCAAATCCATCGTATAACGTCAAAAATTACGACATATGGGGTAACTTTAAAGAAAACCCTGCGGGTTCATGCGCTAATTCATCTACAGCAACTACTCCTCAGGAATTTCCCTATGTGGATCAGAGCGACCCGGCTACCCAGGATTTCCGTGCTTCCTCATGGTTACTCACGTCGGTAGAGTTGCCGTCAGGAGGGAAGTTAGATTTCCATTGCGAAAGCGACGATTATCAATACGTGCAGGACCGCAAAGCAATGCAGATGTTCAAAGTTGCAGGTGTTGTTCATACTTCAGGATCAGAGACACCTTCTGCTTCAAATATAACACAGTACCTATATGGGGGCGACTCTGGCACAAATCGGGATTTTGTTGCAATAAAGTTAAATCCAAGCCAGATGGATACTGAAGATACACCTGAGGAAGTTGTCCGGAAGTATACAGCAGGATTAGAAGGGAAACCTATATACTTTAATTTTCTTCTTAATATGAAGGATGAAGACTTTGAGTACGTACCCGGATATTTTATCATGGACGGTGCTGCAACCTACCAGGAGGATATAGTAAACAATGCACGTTATCTGTTTATTCCCATGAAGAAGCTGAACCGCGAAGGAAAGGATGAGGGTTCAGATCTCACAAACCCAATTGCAATAACTGGTTGGATGTTTGGGAGAAAAAACCTCAACAGGTATCTGTATAACGATTATGATACAGATGAGGTTAATGTGGTTGCTCTTGCAAACGCTATAGCTGGAAGCATGGAAGAAATGTTAAACATTTTCAAAGGACCTAATCAGGTTTTAAAAGATGATAAGGTGGCGCGCGACTTTAAAAAAGATAAGTCATGGATAAGGCTATTGGAACCAACAGGCGCAAAGATTGGAGGGGGCTCCCGGGTGAAGAGCATTGTGATGTTTGATCAATGGGATGAAATGCTCAACGTCACTACAACTCCAGAACGTTATGCGAAGCATTACGGACAGGAATACAACTACAATCTGGAAAATGGAACATCAAGTGGGGTGGCAACTTATGAACCAAATATCTCGAAGGAAAACCCTCTTGTCGAGCCTTTATATTCACGTCCGGAACGCCTGTTGAAACAGACGTTTCAGGAAAAGCCGTTCGGCGAATGTTTCTTTCCTGCCCCAATGGTAACATATAGTAGGGTAGCAGTGAGAAATTTAAGTAGCTCCTCAGAGGATACAAGGACGGGTATGGTGATTACAGAGCACTTTACTTGTTTCGATTTTCCAACAATTGCAGATTATACAGCATTGGATAAAGGCAAAAAGTTTGATTCAAATGAGGATGAAATGCTTCCCAATCTTTTAAAAAGTACACTGGGTCTGCCGGTAACGGCACATAATAAGCTGTATTTGAGCCAGGGTTTTACAGTTCAAACCAATGATATGAACGGGAAGGTCAGTAAACAGACAATCCTGAACGAACAGAATGCAGTCGTATCATCCGTACAATACAAATACAGCACCTCCACTGATGATGCAAAACGTCTTGACAACCACGTAAAAGTTATTGATGCAACAGGGAACGTTTCAGAAGATTATGAAATTGGGGTCGATTATGATGTCATTAATGACTTTAGGGAAAGCTACTCCAATACCAGTGGATTTGGTATGAGTGCAAATCTGGACACCATGATATTCGGTCCTGTAGTGGTATTGATCGGGATGGTTATGCCGGAAAGGCAAACACATCTCAATATTCTTAAAACGGCTGCCACAACAAAGGTCATCCACAGAACAGGGATATTAACGGAAACAATAGCAAAAGATCTGGGATCTGTTGTGTCAACAAAAAACCTTGCATGGGATGCTGATACAGGTCAGGTCTTGTTGACAGAAACCGCAAATGAGTTTAACGATAAATATTATTCCTTAAGCTTTCCGGCCAGATGGTTTTACAAGGATATGGGAATGTCTTCAGACAACATTGATCTGACGGGCGAATTATCGTCGAGCGCGCCTTACTATTCAATTGATGGCATCTCAAATTTGTCAACGATATTTAATCTCGGAGACGAACTCTTAATAGAAGGGAATCTTCCCGTACAAGGATCTGGAGAAGCGCTGTTTAATCCCAATCCTGAACCATCCAATAGCTCTTATGCATGGGTTGTTGCCTTTAATTCAACGAAAACCGAGGTCTGTCTGATGAACCGTGAAGGGCTCTTTTACAACCCGTGCGGTGACTCGATACCACGTAAGTTCCGCGTGATTCGGTCCGGCAAGCGTAATCTTCAGATGCAGGCCATGGCTGCGATCACTACAATATCCAATCCCCTGGACCACCTTGATACGAACAACAGCCTTGATCTGAATTACCTTGCTTCTTCTCCTGAAATTTCCAGAGTAATAAACGCGAGTGCCGTAACGTATACTGATTTCTGGCGCGGGCAGGAAGAAACGGCGCCGTATTATCCTTACTATCGCGAAAACCCTGCTGACCCCTAACTTAGCGATCTGTTTAGCGGAATTCGCTCTGACGGCAGCGTTATGGCAACAAAAAGTTTTGAAATAAACCCATACGTATACAACATCAAGGGAGACTGGCGGGCCGACAAATCCTTTGCCTATCTCACAGGAAGAAATTTTCAGGCCTCAGCCAATAACAACCCCCGGGATATCGGGTTCTTCCAGACATTTAGTTTGTTCTATCGTCTGGATCAGGGACAGTGGATAAGAAATACAGCCGGCTGGACCAGCGCTAGCCAGGTAACAAAGTACCATCCGTCAGGCATGGAACTTGAAAATCAGGACGCACTATTGCGTTTTCAAAGCGCACAATATGGGTATCATAGCAAATTGCCAATGGCCGTAGCGGCGAACAGCGCATACCGCGAGATGTTCTTTGAGGGTTTTGAGGAATGGTCGGGGAATGACAGGGCTCGCTTTACAAAACCTCTTCCGGGCGAAAGCTTAACGGCAACAGAGGCGCACAGTGGACAGAAAAGTATTAGGGTAGGACCGGGAGAATCAGTAACTCTGGCTAAAAAATTGAAAGATCCTGTGCCCATTACGGCGCCTAAATTTGACGATTGTGACGAGCCGTCAACAAGCAATGATGTTCCTAGATGCGCGCCTGCCGTAAGCACAGTCTCTCCCGATGAAACTGGTTACTACCATTTTTCGATACCTGTCAATTTTGGTTCTGATCTGCCCAATCCAGGTAATCCCGTCACGATCTGCAATAATGTTAATAATGGGTTCTCGTACTTTGGTGGAACAATAACATATCACTCCCAGACTGCGCCGCAAACCACCTACATTATTATCAGGGATGGAAACGGTGACTGTAAAAGATTTGTTCTGATCCCAATTCTATCCCCACTGGATGACTTAGGGCCGGCTCCCGTAACTATACAGGTTCACGGTTGCGTACAAGTCTGTGAATGCTTTTAAAACTAGAGCGATGAGAAAAATCTTTATCTGTTTGTGTTTGCTGTTTGTCGGCTCCTTCTATGCACAGCCTCCTGCATTTGGTGATCCATTGTACGGGTCTTTCAGGCCGCTTCTGGGCCATAAATATATTATTAGCTGTTGGGTAAAGGAAGGCCATAGCCAACAGCTGAAAAGCTATGGACAGGCCCATATTGAAGTACGTTTTCTCAATGGCACGGCACAGTCGGGAACTACCCTTTCTTTTCTGCCCAAGGGAAACATTATAGATGGTTGGCAAAGAATTATTGGAATTGTTGAGATACCCGCCTTTGCAGGTCTGACAGACGACCCCGCCATAAAAATTCTTCTTGTGAACGGCAGCAATAATGTTCCCGCGTATTTTGATGATGTAAGATTCTATCCCTACAATGGTACATTAAAAAGCTTTGTTTATGATGAGCAAAGCCAAAAACTGATGGCAGAACTTGACGAAAACAACTTTGCTACCTTTTATGAGTACGATCTTGAAGGCGGGCTTATAAGGATTAAAAAAGAAACTGCGAAGGGGATTTTCACAATAAAAGAAAGTAGGTCAGCAACAAGCAACATACAGCAATAATGAGGAACTGGTTTATATTTTTTGCCTTCTCTGTGGGCATTGTCGCTTCCCATGCAGATACGGGCGATAAACAAAAAGTTATGGAGATTTTTCGGAAATGTCAGAAGAATTATATCAATGCGCAATCGTTTGAGATTAAGATGCAGTATGTAATGTATGGTTCTTACACCTCTCAAAAACCAACAGAACAGTACGAGGGCACATACATAAAAAACAGGCAGGAAGCTTATTCTAAAATTGGGAACACTGAATTTGTTCAACTTAGGGATTGCTTCATTAAAGCTGACCATGAGACCAACCTCATCATGTTCGGCAAACGTAGTCAGGACGATGCTGTCTTCTATGATATTGAATCATTGGTAAAAAACTTTAAAACCTTCGAATATAAGGAAAAAGGCAACCAAATCATCTGCACCATGGGATCGGCGGCAGTAACTTTCGTGCCTTACAGTAAGATGGTCATCTGCATCAACAAGAAGACACTCACGATTGACCGACAGCAGATGTATATGCTCACACAAATGCCTGTTATTGGAAAAAATGGCAGGAAGACGATGTCTTATCCGCGGGTTGAAGTGATTTTCTCTGGCTTTAAAACCAAAAATATCAAAATTGGTGAAAAATTCAAAAAAGAATATTACGTGGTCTCTACCCGGGACGGTATAGTACCGGTAGGACAGTATAAAGAATTCCGAATCGTTGATTAATACAGAGCCCATGGACAGCAAACGTTTTCACTCATTATCGATCTGCCTGGCGGCAGCGGTCTTTTTAATTTCTTCTGGTTTATTTGCCCAGGATATTCAATGGGGGAACACATCGACCGGGAGCAATATTTTAAGCACAGCGCTGAACGCCTATGACAATGAATATAATATTGCGCCAAACGTTACGACTATTGACCCGGGCGTCTTCATTACCCTCGAAATCGATAATTATGCTGCTCCTTACAACTATTACGAATTCCAGATAAACTTAACGATTACCCCTACGTTAAACGGGGTTCCTGCCGCTTCCTATCCCATTGTGCTTACGGTGGTAAACAATCACTATGGCAACTTCGGTAGTTTTATCGATCTGCAGCAGCATAGGGTTCACGAACCATATAATGGGGCCGTTGTTGAGGTAAATTCAATCGCCTATACCGATCTGGATAACAATACGTCAAGCAGTACATTTATACCCGAAAATGTCACGTTGAGCGCATATTATAAAGCAAAACGCTACTACCCGCTTTCTCCGACCGTCCCTTCAATATCTGCTACGACGGCATCAAACAGCTTGCAGTTCTTTTGGAATGACATCACCGGCGCCCAAGAGTATCAATTGGAATGGACATGGGTAGACAGGTATGGTGCTTCAGAAAATACAATTTTGAACGCAGGTGAGATACCATTCAGCATTGCAGATTTCAAAAACAATTGCACCCGCGTCCAGACTTCTGAAACGAACTATTCTATTCCACTGCTATTCCGGAAAGGCTTCATTTTATACAGGGTTCGCGCCGTAGGAAGATTTGTTGGTCCCGGAGAAGATGGGTCTGTGTTGAAGTTTGGCCCCTGGAGTAGTGAGCCCACGGCAAGCAATGCAAGCGTTGCAAACTGGTCCTCATACGCAGTATCTTCACACCAGGACTTAAAGAACTGGCAGCTGGAAACTTCTTACGCAGAGGAAGGCAAACGTAAGGAAGTCATTTCTTACTATGATGGTACCCTGCGTAATCGGCAGACGGTAACAAAGATTAATACTGATAACTCTGCGATAGTGGGCGAAGTAATTTATGATGAAGAAGGACGTCCCGCAGTAGAGGTGCTGCCGGTTCCCGCGGGCGCCCCTGATATTGACTACTACCATGATTTTAATTTGAATTATTTGAACCAGCCCTACTCATATCAGGATTTTTTGGCTGAGGAAAATTCATGCAACATAACAACTCTTTCAATGTCAATAGAAAGGGCAGCTGCCAGATATTACTCCTCGCATAATTCAATTATGAATAACTATCAGGATTTTGTTCCCGATGCCGATGGATATCCTTTTTCTCAAATAGAGTACCTCCACGATAACACCGGGCGCATTGCAAGAAAAGGCGGAGTCGGGCCAACGTATGCGTTAGGAGGCGGGCATGAAATGAAGTATTATTACGACGTTCCCTCACAGGAAGAGCTGAACAGGTTGTTTGGATATAATGTGGGGCATGCATCCCACTACAAGAAAAATACCGTGGTTGATCCTAACGGTCAGGTAAGCGTCAGCTACGTTGATCCAAAAGGAAAGACCATTGCTACAGCACTTTCTGGTGTAAGTCCCGATAATATGGTGCCCCTTGAAGGGGCAGATTCGGGCAGCATTACAACAGATTTATTAAACAAGTTGACGGGAGATGCTACTGATACGGCGATAGACAACAACTTTCCGTTTGCGTCTGGAAATTATGGGAATATTGAAGATGGTCTTCGTTACGATGCACAGAAATCGTTCACGCAGGTTGGGCAGGCCTATAGCCTGATGTACCGGCTGCAGAAAGAGACGCCATTTACGATTAATTGTGGTTCAGGGCCACGAAAATATCCGTTGGTATATCGGTTAACGGAACGCGTAACAGGCAATTGTGGAGAAACGATTGTTGCAATTGACACCCGCATAGGAAACGTTTCGTTGCAGCCGGTGGAGGAAGGCCTTACTTATAATGATGTGCAGCTGATGAGCGGCCTGCTTGGTGACTACAGCATATCGAAGACATTGACCGTGGACAAAGATGCTCTTGAGCTTTTTGTGGCAGATTACATAAAAAACGGTGTTCCGGACTGTATTGCGGCCCAGCCGGAGCCTGAAGTCGACATGTCTGGATGTTATACTGACTGCGATAGCTGTGTCGAACACCTAATGAACTATCACTATACGCTTCCCAATGGATCGGATTCCGGCCTGGTTGGAGCGGCGGCGTTTGTGGCAGAGATGCAGGCGTCCGACTTTGAATTTCTTAATATGGCTTCCCAGTCCCAGGAAGCGCTCGACAATACTGCCTATTACACCCAACAGTTTGCCGTGCAGTTGCAGGAGTGCAGGCGCCCTTGCGATGAGGGAGCAGGATTCGTTTTTGGTGCTGCTCCGGGATATCCGCTCTCCTCGGTATCCTGCGATAACAGCTTACAGGCGCTCGTCAATGATATGTTGCCTGGCGGGCAATATGGGGTTTATCACTCCGATATTGATGATGAGGGAAATATCCTGGACAACCCTGTGCCTGATATTTCACAGATGCCAATGTCCATCTATAACATTAACAATACAATTTACGCTAATAATGAGGGCATCGATAGTCAGAAAGTAGACTGGCGGCATCCGTACTTTTTTGGCGATCTTGGTTCGGCGCCGGTATCTGCGTATTCTCATTATCTGACCGCCGACGGACAAATCGATTACATAACCGTCTTTTGGGACGCCGCTGCGGAAGCTTTTGTCCCGCCTCTTGTTATGCAGGAGGATGAATCTGTAGATCTGAATATGTCAAATTATGCTGCAAACGGTGTTATTGTATTAGATGCAACAGGCAATTTGTACAAAGCTGAGCCGCAGCTCCTTAAGAACGTCACAGATTTCATCAGTTTGATCGAGTCGCGCGATTCCTGGGGACTTTCATTAGTCAAATACCACCCGGAATTTGACTACCTGGACTATCAATTGAAAAATTGCGAGGCGTTACGGACTTTTCAGTATAATTTGGGACCGAACAATGCATCCGCCCAGATCACGGCCAATTCTGACGGATTTGACACAATGATCCAGTCTGTAGAGACTTTCGCCGACGCTGAGGCCGCCGGTTTTTTTAACGATCCGCTGTCGCTGTTTAGCAATGATCCCTTCTTCAACGAATTACATCCGCTTGACGGATCCGTCTTTGCCCTTGGCATCACAACACCCAATGTGTCGCTGCAGCAGGACTTTCTAAAAGTAAAGAGGTCAGTGATGCTACAGGCGCTTAGCTGTTCAGGCGACACAAATGATCCGTATACAAACAATAATACGCAAGGTTACGAGCGCATGGGTGTTTCAATGTTCATGGCAATATATAAAACCATAAGGTGTACAGGGCTGGACCTTTCTTGTGACCTGCCTGACACCACTACCTACAGTTCTTTGATGGCTTCTGTGAGCGTGCTTACTCCTGAAGAGAAGAATATGTTCTGGAAGTACTATGCGTCATATTATGTGGGGCTTAAGAACAAGCTCCAGCATGTGTTCATTAACCTGCATGCTGCCCGACAGGGATTTTACAATGACTGTATTGGGAATGACAATGAAGAAAAGTTGAATAGGATCGTCGATGTTATAAAAAAGTATACACAGGAAAAAAATGCGGTTAAGGGGTGGTACAATAACGCAATTCCCCAAAACACTTTGTTTAGTCAAAATGGCTCTTTACTCGGTGATAAGGAAAAACGGTTTATTCCATTTAGTGTAACCTACAATTCAGAAGCGGATGACAGTACAGTCGCGGCAGACTTGTTGTCGGCCGGAAATGCCGAATATTATTCGTCAACAGGCATCTGCCCTAATACCCGCGACCTGCAGATTTTCCTGCGCGGGCTGATGTTAAGTCCTGAAGGTACACCAAATCTGTCAATGGCATCGTTGTTCAGCAGTTCTGCGACTATCACACATCCTCCCATTAACTATTTGACTCCGGCGCTCTTTCAGGCCTTGGAGTGTGCTTATTCTGCAACTGTTCCGTCAACAAATGCCTTTGACCTCGTGTCTGCCCATCCGTCCGGCACCAGATTGGAAATATCGATCGATCAGTCGCTCCCGGCACAGCCGCTCCCTATCACGCTTGAGTTACCCTCTGGTTTTGCTTTCTCGTGGAGCAATTACGGGAGCGCATGGACTGTAGTCGATGTATTACAGCTTACATACACTTCTACAGAATCTCTTGGCACGCCTGGCGCATACCTGTTTCATTTTGCGGTACTACTGAAAATTCATGTTACTTCACAGCCTGCCGGAAGCTACGATGAAGTAGTTGTTAGTGGTTCAACAGTGGCCAACCTTACATGTACAAACAACCCTGCTGATATAGCCGGGGGGTTGCCGGGCCCTGATCCCGTTGTGGTGGATCTTCCCGAACTTAAATGTGATAAAAAGCACAGATTTTCAAAGGCGCTTGAAAAGTTATTGATTCATCTTCAGCCGCTAATGGCTATTAGTACAAACCCGATCACCTTAGATTTGATGTCTGCCTCTGACTATCAGTTCATTGGCGAATACTTCGGTATCGATAACGATGATGTGGTAGAATGGCATTGGACCCCTGGCACCACATTTCATTTGATAACGGTTAACAACTATGATCTTGTTCATGTATATTTAGACTTGTCGTTACCTTTGTACTCCCTGACAATAGGGGCGATTTCAAGCCATACTTCATTTGTTCATGCCGTGAATGGTGTATTTGTTGATGCCTACGGAGAATATGTCTATAACTCCGGAAGGATATTCAACCACCAAGGAAGAAGTATGCTTTATTTCTCTTGCTGTTCTTCATGCGGGGAATGGGATTATGACGCAGACGGGATTGGCGATAGTGGTCACTTCGGCCCGGCTGAATGTGACATTTGCGACAACAGAATCGACTCGAATAATGATGGTATTATAGATTGTAATCAAGCCTATGTTTGCGACAGTATGCTCGATACAGACTGTGACGGGTTCTTGAATACTGTAGACCATTGCCCGACGATTTATTCAACTACAAACATTGACTCCGACGGCGACGGCATAGGTGACATTTGTGAACCGGTTTGTGGGAATCTAAATGAATTAACTGAATTTACAACAAAACTGAAAGACGCTGTTAACGCTATTATTCTCTATAATGGCCCGAATTATAATAGCGCATCTATACCCGCAGTAAACGTGCTTGTCAATGATTGCGACCTTACCTCGCGGTTTCAGGGGATGTATAATGACTTTAGTTCTACGCCGGATACTGTGGCGTTGGGGAATTTTATTGTGTCAAAAAATAATAACTTTCCTTATAATTTGTTCTGGCAAGATGGCTTAAATGGCAGTTCATACACGATATCGCTTCATGCCCTCGCAGATCAGTTGGCGGGTCCTGTGGCCGATGTGACTGGGATTGTTTTCTCTACTTCCGGCGGTGCCAACGAACTGACAATGACAGGACACTATCAGGGAGGCGGAACTTTTAGTATTACCGGCCCTGTATGGTTTTATATATGGAATCCTTCCGGGTCATCATCACTCTGCGCCTTCCTTGATTACAGCGACAACACCCAGGGAGGTGTGTTTAGGAGGGCAGCGCTGCGTGAAAATCCTAACGCTGCG
Organism: Flavobacterium sp.; assembly: GCA_036399795.1. GTDB lineage: Bacteria > Bacteroidota > Bacteroidia > Flavobacteriales > Flavobacteriaceae > Flavobacterium. The sequence continues at coordinate 3,509 of DASWML010000024.1, read as the reverse complement.
CCTCAGGTTTGTGATTGTGTACCTCAAACAGTTATCCCCCAAAGCAGCACCACGGATAGATATTTAACCTATACCAATTTAATGACAAGCCTCGGGTCGTCTTTACTTTCATTCAATGAATTCAGGGACTACGGGCTCGTATATATATTAGATGCCTACAGTGATTATTTAAGTGCTTTCGGAATTAACTCTTCCGCGGAAACTTCACACCCGCAATTTTTAACGATATTGCAGTTCGGTACTACTCCGCTTCACTATGGGTTCAACTATGTAAGCCCCGATTATCCTAATCCTATTGATGAGTTCCATAACTACATCGCAAGCTATGCCGAAAATGCCCCGCCCAAAACGTGGAGCCAGTACGTGGATTTTTTCTTGGCTTCACACTCCGGTATCTGTCCGCCTGTAGCACTTCCTGTTTCTGTTCCGGGCACGACCGTTGAAAATGCGTGTGAAATATTTAACACCGATGTTACTGCAACCTATACCATCGATGCGTATAACCAGTATATCGAAAATTTGAAGAACGAGTTTAGGAGGGATTACATCAAAGAAGCGATGACACAGGCAGTGGAGAACTTCGACCTGACGTATCCTGATCTGGAATACCAGTACACTTTATACTACTACGACCAGGCAGATAATCTCATTCAAACTGTGCCTCCGCAGGGTGTACAAAGACTTGCTGGTTACGACCAAGAGATTAATAATATGATCGACGCACACAGAAACCTTCATGAGGAAGACATTTCCCTGCTGCCGACGCATGACATGAAAACACTCTATAGGTACAACTCATTGAACCAGTTGGTTTGGCAGAAAACACCTGACGGAGGAGTTACAAGGTTCGCGTATGATAAGCTCGGACGGATAATTGCTTCGCAGAATGCCAACCAGATAGCTACAGTTCCGGTTCCTGCAGCCGATCCTAATATTATTTCTGCGACAAGCGACCTTAGTATCTATGAAAATACAATAAGGAAAACTACATTAAATACCTCCTGGAGTTCCGCATACGTTGCCGACACGCCTATTATTTCCTCCGGCTATGTCCAGCATACCATTAAGATCGACGAGGTTAATGCTCTGTCTAAATCCGAGATGATCGTCTTCGGGCTTGCATACCAGGACGACACCGACCCATACAAAGTTAGTTATGCTTTCGAATATCAGGCAGGAGGAGTCGCTAAGATCCACTTGGGCGCAACGGTGCTTGCCACACCCTCTGTTTCAATTCAGGATGGTGATATTATGAAGATAGTCCGGAGTTCCGGGCAGATTAAATTTTACCGGAACAATACGCTGGTGTATACAGCAACCGATGCAAATCCGTTTAACGATATGCATCTTGATTCTGCTGTTCTGAAGTTTAAATCTACGATCTTCTATCCAGTCATATTATCTAACTTGACAACACCAACTTTGAGTTATACAAGATACGACGGACTGGGCCGTACCGAAGAAGCGGGGCAGTTACACATCAACGAGGGTGAGGTTTTAATAATCAACGATAACGGCCAGCTTTTAGACCTTTCCACCAATCAGGATGTTGATGCTACCGGCATACCGTTCAATATCTCTGCGGTGCAGGAAGAAGTGACCAAAACCATTTATGATGATTATGCCCCGCTCGACCCTAATTCTTATCTAAGCGCGCAATGCGGCCGGTTTACCCGAAACCGCGTAGCTGCTATACTGACCTACGCCACCAAAGATGCGGCTACCACAGTGGAAGATGATTATGAAACGGCTATTGTCTACAGTTATGATATACATGGAAATGTAGATGAAATGGTACAGGCAATCAGCCGCACATTGATTGATGTGGGCAACGTTATTAAAAAGCGTGTAAATTATGAGTATGATTTGATTAGCGGCAATGTCAATAAAGTCGTATTCCAAAAGGGAAGTCCCGACCAATTCATTCATCGCTACCAATACGATGCAGACAATCGGATAACCGCCGTAGAAACATCCCGCGAAGGGTACATCTGGGAAAAAGATGCAGAATATCAGTATTATGCACACGGACCGTTGGCAAGAACCATTTTAGGGGATAAAAAAGTGCAGGGAACTGATTACGCCTACACGCTTCAGGGTTGGCTGAAGGCTGTAAATTCCGAAAATATGGTCAACGCAGCCAATGATATGGGTGCCGACGGGAATTTTGTTTCTAAAGATGCCTACGGGTTCTCGCTTTCATATTATGGCGATGACTATCAACCTCGTGTAGCTGACATTACGCGGGTGCTTGGCATAACCGTAACAGACCATCCCACTGCCGAAAATTTATTCAATGGCAACATCAGGGGCATGATATCTACATCCAGAAGTTTTGAGGAGAAGGTATTTCCGTCCACGATAAACACTTACCGGTACGACCAGCTGAACAGGATATTTAAAATGCGGTCATATTCGGGATCTTATGCCACGGGATCAGGTATTATTGATGCGACTTATGACAGCAGTTACTCCTACGATCGTAACGGGAATTTAACAACCCTCCAGGCAACGGCGCCACGCCTTGAGAACGGGGTTGAAAGTTACCCGGAAATGGATAATTTTGAATACCATTATGAAGGCCACAACAATAAGTTGGTACATCTGAAGGAGAATCAGCAGGATGGAGGCCGTTTCGACCTGGATATCGATGTCGTTGAAGATGTTGCTCATAATGTTATCAATAACTACCGCTATGATGAAATTGGCCAGATGGTGTATGATCAGGCCGAAGATAGGTGGGTTTTATGGCGTGTTGACGGGAAGGTTAAAGCGATCGCATCACGTAACGGCAGCAGGATACAGTTCTTCTATGACGGACTCGGGAACCGTGTGGTAAAAAAGGTTAACGGCGAAGGTGATTCAGGAACTGTCAGTACGCAATACGCACTGGATGCGCAGGGAAATGTTCTGGGCGTCTATAAGCAGCAAAGCGAACCGCGCGACAGCTATGCGCTCGTTGAACATCATATCTACGGAAGCAGTCGCCTAGGCTTGCAGCAATACTCCACGGCATCCGCGAGGGAGGAGGAGCGCAGCGCGCCTGGCAATCTTTGCCGGCTTGTAGGCGACAAGCGGTATGAGCTAACGAATCATCTGGGCAATATTATGTCTGTTATCAATGACCGAAAAATCGTAAGTGATGGAATGAAGCTTCTTGAAGCCTATTTCTTCGGGAAAGATACACAAAGTTGGTATCCGATCGGCAAGGACACCAGTCTCGACATTAACAACGATGCGCAGCTTGAGGCGCGGGTAGGAGGTGGAACAATTGGTGGTATGCAGCATTACCTGCCTACGGACGGAGGTATTTGTATTTTGCAGTTTTACGTCTACCGCGATGGAATACCTTCCTCCGTGCCATTGATCTTGAAGGTTACCGATCAGGTCAACAATATCTTGCTGTACGAAGAGATTATTTTTCAGGACAAACTCGTAAACATCGCAATAACTCCTGCTGTTGGTGCCAAGCCGGTAGTAACCCTTGAAGTTTCTGCTCTGGATAATTT
>DASWML010000023.1:0-334952 GCA_036399795.1 Flavobacterium sp. | reverse complement strand
CCCAGTGTGTTAAGATATTTGCAGCAAAAGCTGCAGTCCAAAGTCATAAGACTAGTCTAAAGAACCTTCTTTGGGCCCTGACTTGTAACTTTCGACTTAAAACCTAAGGTGGTTATTGCGGCGGGGCTCACCTCTTCCCATCCCGAACAGAGAAGTTAAGCCCGCCTGCGCAGATGGTACTGCAATTTGTGGGAGAGTATGTCGTCGCCTTTCTTTGGAAAACCCTTCATGAAAATGAAGGGTTTTTTGTTTTTCATCGTTTGATGGTTTTAGCCTATAATGTTAGTTCGGAAGCCGCGTGAGCGATGGCAGTGGAAAGCCCGCAGTGTAGCGAGGACTTGCAACGGACAGCGCGGCCCGAGCCTGTAGTGAGCTTGTTTTTAGCAGAAAAATCGCGGCGAGGGACACGCTATAGCCACAAAAAAAAAGTTTCCTTGCTGCTGGGAAATTTTTCTGCTCAAATGTCCTTGATGTAGTCGCCGTAATTGTCATAGAAGTTTTCGAAAGCCGACATCTTTTCGGCAAAGAAATCAAAAATCTCATTCCAATTTGCACGGTTGTTCATACTGATACCGGCTTTTTCAATGCGTATCCTGCTGATGGTCTTGCCACTTTCAAGCGTAAAATTTTTCTCAAAATCGAGTCCCTGAATAAATTCTTCTTCCAGAATGTGCCGGAGGCTTTCCAGCTTTTCAAAGTATGCGAGCCGTTTTTCCCGATCTTTGGTCGCAATCTCTATCATCACTTCCGCTTTTTTGTTATCGGCATCAAATTTAAAGGCAAAATCCTTGATCTTCGTATCATATAACAGCCATTTACGTGGATATTCGCTGGCGAAGGCGACCCAGAATTCGTGCTTGAGTTTCTGCATTTCGGCTTTACTGTACATGATGGATGTTGTGCAGACCGATAATCGGCCTTATCTTTATAATTTATGATTATGGACTTTAAAACCTTTTTGCAGATTGTCCCAAATATAGCAAAAGTTGCCCTTCCGGGAGATACCGCACACATAAAAATGGCGCCGCCGGAACGACGTGAGCTGATGAAGAAGTTGGATAGTTCTATAAATCCACGGAAGGCGGCGGTTTTGATGCTTGTTTATCCGCAGGACGAAATTGCCTGCCTGTCGCTGATCAGGCGGAATTCGTACAAAGGCGTCCATTCCTCGCAAATTGCATTTCCCGGTGGCAAATCTGAAGAATATGATGCCTCGCCACTTTATACGGCATTGCGTGAAACCGAAGAAGAGATCGGTGTACCGCGGGAACAAGTTAACTTGATTGCTCCATTCAGTGAAGTTTATATTCCGCCAAGCAACTTTTTGGTGTCGCCATTCCTGGGATATGCTGTTGAAACCCCGGTTTTTATTCCTGATTCGCGTGAAGTTGTGGAAGTGCTTCATTATCCGTTGGCCGACCTGCTTGACAATAATAAAGTTATTCTAAGCCGCATGGCAACATCCTACTCAGAATCCATTGAAGTCCCTGTATTCAAATTCCAAAATGAAACAATTTGGGGCGCGACTGCGATGATGCTCAGCGAATTAAAAGAAGTGTTAAAAATTGCTTTAAAGTAAGGCCTTTTTCGGTAAGTTTGCCGTTACTTTCAAACTTCCGCCATCGGTATGGGATTATTTAAAAGAAATCCTTTCGGACATATTTTATTCATTAAAAAATGGCTCATCAGGATCTTCGGGGCTGTTACACACAGGCGATACCGTGGATTTAATGAGTTGCAGATCGACGGATCGGAAATCATCAAGCAGCTTCCGGATACCAACGTCCTTTTTATTTCTAACCACCAGACATACTTTGCCGATGTTGTGGCAATGTTCCATGTTTTCAATGCCAGCCTCAGCGGTCGCGTCGATACAATCAGGAATATAGGTTATCTCTGGAACCCGAAACTCAACATTTATTATGTCGCCGCCAAAGAAACGATGCAGGAAGGAATTTTGCCACGAATTCTGTCTTACGTTGGTGCCATCACCGTGGAACGCACCTGGCGCGCCAAAGGAAAAGATGTCAAGCGCGAATTCAATCCGAATGATACGGAAAATATTAAAATTGCACTCGAAGACGGTTGGGTAATTACTTTTCCGCAAGGCACAACAAAATCGTTCAAGCCGGTTCGGAAAGGAACAGCGCATATCATAAAACAGCACCGCCCGATTGTAGTTCCGATCGTAATTGACGGTTTCAGGCGATCATTCGATAAAAAAGGCTTTCGGATGAAGAAGAAAGGCATCCTGCAGTCGTTCGTGATCAAGCCGCCGCTGGAAATTGACTATGATAATGAAACCATTGAACAGATCGTTGAAAAGATTGAATTTGCCATCGAGCAGCATCCGTCATTTTTAAAGGTTATTCCTGCTGAGGAACGCGCCATCGACGAAGAACTTAACCAAAAGCGGGGCTGGGAATATTAATCCCTTACCGGTTCCACCGTATAGCCTTTTTTCTTCAAAAGTTTTATTACACCTTTATCGCCTGCAAGATGTCCGGCGCCAACAGCAATAAAAGTAGGCTTGGCTTTCGCGATCTTCTCAATCTTCGGTATCCAGTTCGCATTGCGGTTGTTCAGCAACTGGTCCTGGAATTTAGCGCTGATTTTATTGTCAGATGCGTTCATCATTGCCAGCATTCCTTCAATATCACCGGTTTTATAAAGCGCGGTCATTTTGTCTAATTCTTCTTTGTCCGACTTAAAGTTGTCTTTTGCCGACTTCACAAGTTCGTCCATCTGTACTTTGTAAGGAATAGCATCAAAAACCGCAAGTTGTTCCTGTACCGTTTCAAGTCCGTATATTTCTTCCTTTTGCGTTTTGGACAGGTTGACAAGTTCCTGTTCGACTGATGCAATCGGGCAGCCCATCAGCAGCGGAAGTATCATTGTACTCACCATTGCAGGCTTGACCGTGTTGATTGCGGCCACCGGCATCCCGATCTTGTCCTGAAGTATGGTATTCAGCATTTTTATATCATCGGCGGAAGCAAGTTCGGTCAATGTTTTGCCGTTCATATTGATGCCGGCCATCATCGCCGACTGCAGGTTTGGGTCATCCATATCAAGTTCCAGATAAAGCTGCGACGTTTTGTCCATCGCATCGAGCGTATTTTTGTCGAGTGTGGCATCACAACTCAAATGGATCGTACCAAATATATAAGATGGCGCCGCGAGTCCATTACCCGAGATTTTCCACAACAAAGCTTTTTCCTGTGCTGCACCTGTAAGTGCTGTAAATAAAGCCAGTACGGCAACAATATTTTTCATAAGCAGGTTTTATAAGTCTATTTTTTTAAGTTCTTTATAATTTGAGAGCAGTTTCCTCAGCAGGATTCCATATAGCAACCTGTAGAACAGCCAAAACAAGCCCACCGCCACTGCGACGGTCAAGGTAAGGATTCCGAGTGTAATTGCCATATATTTTCCTTCACTTGCCATTTTTTCTTTAAGTACGCCAATTTCCGGATTGTAAGTGAAGGCAAGAATAAATCCCGCTATGAGTCCGAATACGATCATCAGCAGGTTATACCAAACATAATATTGGACAGTCTTCCTGGTCTTCAGGATGTCTTTCATTAATTTTCTGGTTGAAGATGTCGTGGAAATATGGATGTAATTTTTGTAAAACAAATAAATGAACACCAATACGACAGCGTAATTGAAATAATTCAACACCCTAAAATACACCAGCAGTTCCTCATGTTTCAGCGATTTCAGATAATCATCGGTGCTGTAAATAAAGCTGATCGCCGTCCAAAGCAACACCTCTAAGATGCTTATAATCAGAATCCACTTCACGATCGAAGACGATTTCCGGTGAAGCATCCCATAAATTTCATTTTCTGAGACCTGCGAGAAAGAATTCTCCTTCCGCTTCCAGTCTTTTTTAAGTAAATCCAGCTCTTCCATATCCGTTACGGATTTAATATTTTTCTAAGTTTTCCCTTGATCCTGTTCATTTTCACCCTTGCATTCACTTCGCTTATTCCCAACGTTTCCGAAATTTCGGCATAATCCTTATCTTCCAGGTACATAAACACCAGCGCCTTTTCAATATCATTCAGTTGATACACCGCTTCGTAAAGCAACTTGATTTGCTCTTCCTCTTCATAATTGTATTCATCCTGACTGATAAAATGGCGTTGCGACTCAAATTCGACAGTCGAAACCGAGCGCGTGCTTTTCCTGTATAAAGTAATGGCAGTATTCAGCGCCACACGGTAAGCCCACGTGGAGAATTTTGCCTCGCCGCGAAATTTCGGGTAAGCTTTCCAGAGTTGGATCGTAATTTCCTGAAACAAGTCCTTGTGCGCGTCGGCGCCGGATGTATACAGCCTGCAGATCTTGTGGATGATGTTCTGGTTCTGCTTCAGTTGCTGTACAAAAGACTGCTCTGTAAGGTCGCTCATAAACCGTTAGTAGGCAAAAGTAAATTTCGGTTACAAAGTAGCGATTTTTTTTGGCAGCACAAGCATTTGTCCATTTTTGAATGTTTCGTCCCGCTGTACGCTTTATCTTTTGCGGCTTGCTTCGCCTGTTCGCTATCGCTCGAGTCGCTGCGCTGCGCCGCAAAAGGATGCCGCTGCCATCGGGGCTGAGGATAATGCTTCGGCGTTGGGAAGTCTAAAGTCAAAAGTCAAAGGTCGAAAGTCTAAAGTCGGAAGTCGAAAGTCAAAGGTCGAAAGTCGAAAGTCGAAAGTCAAAGGTCGAAAGTCTAAAGTCAAAAGTCGAAAGTCAAAAGTCAAAGTCGAAAGTTCCTGCGACTACATCTTACAATTCAACTTTACAACCTTTGACAGATTTTTAGCCTTTTTTCCCTAACTTTAAGTCACAACACCAGCCCATGAACATACCTAAAACAAATCTGCCCAGAATCGTCATCATCGGCGGAGGCTTTGCCGGGATCTCGATGGCAAAAAAACTCCGGAAACAAAACGTCCAGCTCGTTTTGCTCGACCGCCATAATTACCACAATTTCCAGCCTTTATTGTATCAGGTTGCGACAGGCGGACTCGAATCGGGTTCGATCGCTTATCCGATCAGGAAACTCATACATGGTTTTCCCGATTGTTATTTCCGCCTCGCGCAAGTCAAACAAATTGATCCGGCCATCAATAAGATATACGCCGATATTGGCGAACTCGAATATGATTACCTTGTTATTGCCACCGGTTCCCGCACAAACTTCTTCGGAAACAAGGAAATCGAGCGCAACAGCATGGCAATGAAAACCATCTCACAATCGCTCAACATAAGAAGCCTGATCCTGGAAAATTTTGAGCAGGCTGTTCTCGCCACCGAAGAAGCCGAACGGCGGTGCCTCATGAATTTCTGTCTCGTGGGCGGCGGCCCGACCGGAGTGGAACTGGCCGGCGCACTGGCCGAAATGAAAACCGCTATCCTCCAAAAAGATTATCCCGATCTTGATATGTCGCAAATGGAAATCAACCTGATCCAGAGCGGCGACAGGATTCTCAATACCATGAGCGAAAAATCGTCAAAAGCAGCCGAGGAGTTCCTTGATAGGCTTGGCGTAAAAATCCGCAAGAATCTGCGCGTACTCAACTACGACGGGAAAACCATTACCACCGACAAAGGCATTACATTCGATACCTCGACCGTGATCTGGACCGCAGGCGTCATGGGCGCGAACATCCGCGGGCTAAACCCTGGTACGCTTACCAAAAATGGCGACCGCATCAGGGTAAATGCCTTTAATCAGTCAATAGTCCATGAAAATATTTTTGCAGTTGGCGACATCGCCGTCATGGAATCGCAGAAATATCCTCAAGGCCATCCCATGATGGCGCAACCTGCGCTGCAACAGGGGAAACATCTTGGTGAAAATATACTTAGGAAACTGAATAACCGCGATATGAAGCCGTTCGATTATAATGATAGAGGTTCGATGGCCACCATCGGAAGGAATAAAGCGGTTGTAGATCTTCCGAACGTTCACTTCCACGGATTTTTTGCGTGGGTTGTATGGATGTTTGTTCACTTAATTTCACTCATCGGTTTCAAGAACAAAGCGGTCGTCCTGATGAACTGGGTATACAATTATATCAGGTTGGATCGCGAAGGCAGGCTGATCATCCGCCCGTATAAAAGAAAAAGCTTTACCGCCTTTACAAGTGACGAGGTTTAGCGTTTTGTAAAAGTTAAATCGATTTTATAAAAAAAGAAGAATGGCTAACTTTAGAAAAAAGACATCAAAATGAGAAATGTAATTGCACAATTCAGGATAGAAGATGAAGCGCTTTACAAAGGCGATGACACCCAAAAGGAAGAAATCAAATCTACAGTAATTCAGCGTCTGCGAAACCGGTCAGCGATTTTTGACAAGATTGTTGAGGCCGATTATGACGAAAATCTCGAACAACTGACAGACGAGGCGTCACCGCAGGAAGAATTTCCAGATCCTGAAGACATAAAGCTGACAACCCTGGTGGATGTAACCCTTATCGTCAACGATGAAATGCTTGAAAAAATTGAAGCCGACCCCGACTTGGTTTACGTAAAGGCGCTTTCCGATATAGACGGTGAGGAACTTTCCATTGAGCCGACACAGCAGAGCTATAACGTATCACATATCGCATTCAGGAAATTCTGATTATTCGGCAAGGCTAAAGGAAACCAAGCGATCTTCGGTTACATTAGACCCTGAAACCGGGACATATTGACTCCTTACCCGACCAATTTTGTTTTCATAATCAGAATAGGAATGTCGTGTCGGAGCAGTGGCATCAGGCGGCGTAAAATCGATTACAAGGGAATTAACCGCATAAGTATTGCCCTCAATGACAATCTGTAAACCTTCAATGACATGCGTGAAGAGGGTTCCGAACACCGCGCTATTTGAATTTTCATATGATATATCTTTTCCAGGATGAAACATCATACCCGAAGTTTCAGTAATCTGAGATAAATCGTCAGGCAGAGGAGTTCCAAATAAGGGATCATATCCCACGAGATGACCTTCTTCATTTATTCGTTGATATAAAAAAGATTCTGACGTAGATCCGCCAGGGTTTTCATTGGTCCTGATACGCTTCAATTTTGCGAATTCAATTCCGTTAAGGGAAATATTGTCAACAACTTCAATGACATCACTTATCCCATTATAGGCATAGTTGTCTTGGGTGTCGACCATGTATGAGTATTGCTTATAACTCCATTGACTGCCGACTTTAAGGTTAAAGAATTCTTGTTCGCTTGCCGGACTGTCATTGTCGCACGAGGCAAAAGACAACACACCCGCAAATACAATTAAAAGGATAAAAAAATTTTTCATGTGATGGTTTTATATCCAAACGCAAGATTATCTTTTGTAGTATTTATCCCCTTAAAGTTTCTTAAAGCTCTCGGGTCCGGTAATAATTGACCAATAAATCCACAAACCTGCTGTAGCTGTCCAAGCCTTCATCCTGTTGGTTAAGTTTAAGGAAATTGTCGTAAAAAATATGGAAACCGGTTTCAATGAAACTTTCGTAACTGTCCCAGAAATTTTGGGTTTCTTCGAAATTTTTAACAATTCCGGGATTGACTTTCTTCAACAAATTTTCGAAAATTCTCTCGTCGCGGGCTTCCCAATTTCCGAGACAATAGCGTAGGGCTGTGACATATCCCGAATACTTAAAGTATAAATCCTGATTTTTTACTGAAGCCAGATAGCCTACAAAATTAGCCTCGCTTTCTGAAGCATAACCAATCTGATGTGCCATTTCGTGCGAAGCCACAGTAGGAAAAGTGTACATCGGAAGCAAATAATTCACCTGGGCTTCATTGGTAAAAGGATTTAAATATCCGGCAAACCCCATATATGTCAGTGGCACGCTGATGATTGACTTTTTTGCACTTGAATGTTCGTAGGCGAAATATGGATATTGCCTTGCCAGTTCTGCATATCCTAAAACATTTTTTTCAAACACCTGTTCATGTGTATAAGGAACAACAACTTTTGCGTTGTCGTCTCCGGTAATCTGAAGGTGTATTTCGTTTGTTTTCTTAATAATGCGCTCGGTAAATGCCATAAGATCGGCATCGGAGTATTCCGTGCCAATCTTCAGCTTTTCAGGAAGCCCTACCCGATGATAATTGATTCCCCATAAAAAATTGAACAGGAAGTAAAACACAGAAATAAAACTGAGCAGCCCAAGCAAGTTGTCTTTCCATGATTTCAGGAACGTTTTTCGTCGATTCCACAGCCACCGTAGCAGTAGGAAAATCACGATAAAATAAATGATGTCACCAATAGAGAAAGGAATCCATCCAAATATTGTTCTTGATAATGTTGAAATGCCGACATACAATCCGTTGCTGTAAATCTGTTCGACAACATCAGGAAAAAACGACAATATCTGGAGCAGGACAATCTGGATTGGGAGCAGTAACGGCAGGATATATTTTTTTTTCATAGATTCGGCTCACCGCAAATCGCCGCAGTCAGCTCACCGTAAAGAAACAAAAATCCACGCTTTTTATTTTTCCAATAATGTACATTTGTAAACCTTTAACAACAATCAATAAACTGTATGAGCCAGGAAATAAGAAATCTTGAACCTTCCCAACTTTGGAACAAATTCGCCGACCTGAATGCGGTGCCGCGCCCTTCAAAAAAGGAAGGCCGTGTGATCGAATTCATGAAAAATTTCGGGAAGAGCCTTGGATTGGAAACTTTTGAGGATGAAATTCGAAATGTCATCATCCGCAAACCTGCAACGCCCGGAATGGAAAACCGGAAAACAATCGTGATGCAGGGCCATCTTGACATGGTTCATCAGAAAAACAATGATACGATTTTCGATTTCGACGCCCAAGGAATTGATATGTATGTCGACGGCGACTGGGTAAAGGCAAGAGGTACAACGCTTGGCGCCGACAATGGGCTTGGCGTGGCAACCATTATGGCAATTCTCGAATCGAAAGACATTCCGCATCCGGGCATCGAAGCACTTTTTACGATTGATGAAGAAACCGGAATGACCGGCGCACTCAATCTTAAGGGTGAAATCTTAAAAGGCGAAATCCTGCTGAACCTCGATACCGAAGAAGATGATGAAATAGATATCGGATGTGCCGGCGGTGTCGATGTGACCGCTGCCAGAAGTTACAATCAGGAGGAAACACCGGAAGGTTCTGCCGGATATACGATCACTGTCAAAGGCCTGAAAGGCGGCCATTCGGGAATGGATATCCACAAAGGCCTGGGCAATGCCAATAAGATCATGAACCGATTATTATTTGACGGGTTTGAAAACTTCGGACTCCAGATTTCTGAAATTAACGGCGGAAGCCTGCGAAATGCCATTCCGCGTGAAAGTGTGGCCAAAGTCATTATTGCGGCAATGTATGATGAAGCGTATGTGTTTGATATGCAGGAAATCATTAACGATATCAAAGCCGAATTCCGGACTACTGAGCCCAATCTCACAATCGAGATTACCAAAACTGACCTGCCTGCCAAAGTCATGGATCTTGGTGTTCAGGAAGGTTTATTGCGGGCCATTTACGCGGCGCATAACGGTGTATACAGAATGAGTGCTGATATGGCCGACCTGGTCGAAACTTCTAACAATATTGCGCGTGTGATTGTCAAAAACGGTGAATTGTCGGTTCAGTGCCTTACAAGATCGTCAGTGGAAACTTCAAAATTCGATCTTGCCAATGCTTTGCGCTCGGCTTTTGAGCTGATGGGTTGCGATGTAGCATTTGCCGGTTCCTATCCGGGATGGACACCGAACGTGAATTCTGAAATCCTCGATGTCCTGGTGAATATTTATGAAAAACAAAATGGTGAAAAACCAAAAGTTGTTGCCTGTCATGCCGGACTTGAATGTGGCATCCTTGGAACAAATTATCCTGAAATGGACATGATTTCCTTCGGGCCCACAATCCACGGCGCGCATTCACCAGATGAAAGGGCAAGCATCTCTTCCGCCCAAAAATATTGGAAGTTTGTACTTGAAATCCTTAAGAATATTCCGTTGAAGAAATAGTTGTAGAAACCATCAGGGATTGAGCTTATTAAGATATACTGATTTGCTCAATCCCCTTTAATGATGTTTAATTTTATGCTCGTGCTAAGCTCTGTAATTCCTTAGTTTTAAGGTTATGCCAGCAGAAACAAAAACAACAACGGGAAAATAATTCCGGCAAGTGCAAGTTTCCAACCACGTTCCTTAAAGGTAAATTTCCCATATTTGATCATCACAGCGCCTGTTAATGCAATCGTGATCAGCGAGAGGCCAAAAATATCCGAATAGTAAATCCACCAGTTTGAAGTGTTTTTATGCAGCTTCATCGTCTGGCTGATGACTGGTGTTTTATTGAACGAGATGATTTCGCCTTTGCCTGTCTTCATGTCAATCTCAACATCGTGATTTTCGTACGAAATCTTAAACATGCCTTTCTTTACATTGTGGCGGCGGAATTTGTCGTCGATCCCCAAATCTTCCCCAAGTTTCTCGGCAAATTTTTCAGATACCTGATCTTCCAGCAGCGGATCGATCGAAATCGTTTTTGTCTCCACGGTATATTTTTCCGGATGCCAGTGTTCACGGTGATTCATCATAATGCCGGAAAAAGCAAATGAAATAATGAGTCCGAGATAGAAATATCCCAAATCCCTGTGAAGGTTCCTTATGGTGGATTGTTTCATGATTAAAACAGATAGTGGATTGATATTGAATAATTTATTGGGGCGATCGGGTTGAGGCTGTTGTCGTCGTGGATGTTGTAGTTCAGCTCATCAAAGATGTTGGCCACCTTTCCGCGGATTGCAAAATGTTTGGTCGTATAGCCCGCAACCGCATCAAGCAAAAAATAAGCTTCAAGCGGGATCAGTCTGTAATTCGGATTTGCTTCAGTGGTGGAACGCCCCGCGTAACGATCTCCAAAATAAGTGCTGATGGCTCCGATATTGAATCCTTTCATCGTTCCTGTCTCAGACTTATAATTTGCACTGAGGTTCGCAGTGTGTTTCGGGTTGTAACGCAGTTGGCTTCCTTCAATATAGGTGTTGCTTTCAACATATTTTGTTTCATTGAAGCTGTAGCCTGCAATGATCGAAACGCCTTTCCATGGGTTTGACGTAATATCGATCTCAACACCCTGGCTGCGCGTTTTTCCCGCAAGTTCCTTAACATTGGCATCGGTGTTCCCGTTTGCAAGGGAAATTTGCGCAAGATTGCTGTTTGTAATTTGATATGCTGTTACATTCAGATAAAGCCTGTCCTGAAATAACCTGTTTTTAACACCCGCTTCATATTGATCAATAACGGAAGGCTTCAGTGCATTGCCAGTAATGTCAACACCAGTATTCACCTGGAAGGAATTGGAGTAGGTCCCGAATATGGAATGATTTGCAGTAGGTTGTATGATTAGTCCTATACGCGGCGAAAAAGCATCGTCATAATAATTTGTCACCGTCGTTGAGGCAGCGGCCGTTCCTGTAGCATATTTATATACTTTACTTTCTGTATCCTGATAAGTATAACGAACACCCGCAAGGAGTTTAAGGTAACTGGTAAAACTCATCAAATCCTGGACATAAATCCCGAAACGTTTTACCGGTGTTGTAGTTAGTGTATTCTTTTTTAATGCCGGAGCCGGAAGTTCGTCGGAAGGATCGTATTCATCAAAAATATTGATTTCATCGTAATAGGGTTGGCCGAGCGTGTTCGGGTTTGCCGCCGATAATCCGTAATATGCCGTGGTTAATGTTTTATAATTTTCTGAATCAATGCCTGCTAAAAATTGATGGCCGATCTTCCACGTATTGAAAGTTCCCTTCAGGTCGAGCTGCTGAAGGAAGTAGTTGTCTTTTACCTCGCTTCTTTGCAGGTTCCTGCGCCACACACCATAATTGGCTTCACCTGATCCGATGGTTCCGCCAGAGGCGTTAGGACGCGCATTTGCAAACAAATCGGTTTTGTAATAACGCAGTGCATTGATGAACGATACGTTCCAATTGTCTGATAACTGATGTGTAAGCGTTGCCGTTGCAGAAGTTTGTACAGCATCAAAATAACCCCAGCTCACTCCCAGAAAACGGTCGCGCGGGATGTCGACCACTTCATAATTGATGATCCCGGCACCGAAATCAGGTGTGCGTGTATCATTTAAATAATCACCTTCAAGAAGCAGTTGTGTTTTCTCACTGAATTTAACCAGCAACGACGGATTGAAATAGTATCTTTCTGAACTGACTTCCTTCCGGTAACTGTCGGCTTTTTCATAGCTTCCATTCAGCCTGAAAGCTATTTTTTTGTCTTTGTCGAGTCCGCCATAGATATCGAATGTCGGCTTGATCGTATTGAAGCTGCCATATCTCAGGGAAACCTCGCCGCCGAAATCAAAACGTGGTTTCTTTGTAACAAGATTTAAAATTCCTCCCGCAGCGACGTTACCAAAAAGGATGGCGGCACTTCCTTTCAGGAACTCGACTTTTTCAATTCCGCTGAGTTCTGTCGCCATGCCATTGAAATACCTCACGCCATTCTTGAAAGTATTTGAACTTGCGAGTGCCGACCCACGGGAAGCAATTTCTTCCTGATAACCGCCGGTTGTTCCCATAATGTAAACGCCATTGGCATTCTTGAGCACATCACTCATCGTAAGAACCTGCTGGGTTTCAAGTGTCGCGTGATTTACAACTGCCGATGCCTGCGGAAGATCCATCGGTGCAATGCCTGCCTTTCCTGCGGTTACAGGTGTTTTTTGCTGACCCGACGTTACAATAACTTCATGAAGGACTTCCCCTTTTTTATTTTTTACAGTATCGTTTTCAATTTGATTTTCCCAAATTTCCTTGCTTGCGGATTCTTGTGAATAGGTGATAACCGAAATAAAAAAAGCAATAAGCGGCAGTAGAGTTTTACACATTCTTATTTAGATTGAATTAAAATAACAGCGCAAAAGTAATATGTGATTTTCGCTTCTGCAAGCTTATTTAGACTAAATCTTAATAATATTCTCTAACTGATTGATTCACAAAAAAATGTGTTAAAAAAAAGCGCCGGTATTTTATCGGCGCTAGAAGTTTTGGAAAAGTATTTTATTTTTTCTTCATCGGATACATCTCACTGGCAGGTTTTCCTTGCTGCTTCCCGGAAATTTCCGCAGCCAGGCTGTCATCGGTAATCCGCCGATAAACGATTTTTTGCGGATAGTCGTGGGCAGGGTTTTCAAACACCAACAGGCTGTCTGTGATTTTAGTAAGTTTAAAAGAAACTGACGCATCGTTATTCTGACCCTTTACTGTCGGCTCGTATATCAACTTACCGTTCTTCTGATAGAAATTGATTGTTTCGTAGTGCAGCGTGTCTTTATCCTTGATAAAAAAGCTTTGTCCTTTATAGAGGCTGTCATTTATTTTTTCCCACTTTTCAGAGAGCCGGCCTTCGGGCATTGTGTTTTCCCACGTTCCTTTCAGCCATGAAGCTTGTTCCATGTGTGCGTATTTGGCTTTTTTTTCTTTACTGGTGCAGCAGGCAAGACATGCCGATGCCAGAAATAACATAATTAGGTTACGGTGTTTCATTATTGTTTTTTTTCAAATTTATCAAAAATTTCACTTCAGGAGAGGTTTCCGCGCTTGAAGTATTTTTCGTAAATTTGCCGACCATTAAAGGAAGATTACGAAGATGTTAGACAGATTGCAAATAGTGAAACAGCGTTTCGATGAGGTTTCAGACCTGATCATCCAGCCCGATGTTATCGGCGACCAAAAGCGCTGGGTTCAGTTAAATAAAGAATATAAAGACCTTAAGGCACTTGCCGATAAGCGCGACGAATATGTCAGCCTGATGGCAAACATTGCCGAGGCAAAAGAAATGATTTCAGACGGCAGCGATGCCGAAATGACCGAAATGGCTAAAATGCAGCTTGAAGAAGCAAGTGCGCGGCTTCCTGAACTTGAAGAAGAAATCAAATTCATGTTGATCCCGAAAGATCCCGAAGATGCCAAAAATGTCATGATGGAGATCCGCGCGGGAACCGGGGGCGACGAAGCGAGTATTTTTGCCGGCGATCTTTACCGGATGTACACCAAATACTGCGAAAGCCGCGGCTGGCGGACATCCGTTGTTGATATGAACGAAGGAACTTCAGGCGGGTTCAAAGAAATTATTTTCGAAGTTACCGGAGAAGATATTTACGGGACATTAAAATTCGAGGCTGGCGTTCACCGCGTCCAGCGGGTACCGCAAACAGAAACCCAGGGCCGCGTCCATACCTCGGCGGCAACCGTCATGGTTCTGCCTGAAGCTGAAGAATTCGACGTTCAGATCGATCCGAATGATGTGCGCATCGACTTTTTCTGTTCATCAGGCCCGGGCGGGCAGTCGGTGAATACGACAAAATCGGCCGTACGTTTAACACACGTTCCAACCGGACTTGTAGCGCAATGCCAGGACGAGAAATCGCAGCATAAAAACAAAGACAAGGCATTTACGGTTTTGCGTTCGCGTTTGTACGAAATGGAACTTGCCAAAAAACAGGAAGAAGACGCTGCAAAACGTTCCTCGCAGGTGAGTTCAGGCGACCGTTCGGCGAAAATCCGTACGTATAATTATGCACAAGGCCGGGTAACCGATCACCGCATCGGGCTCACATTATACGACCTTGGGAATATCATGAACGGCGATATCCAAAAGATCATAGACGAGCTTCAGTTGGTGAACAACACCGAAAAGCTCAAAGAAGCAAGCGAAGTATTTTAATAAGAGGCCTCAGATGATGAGGCTTTTTTTTTGGAGCTGTTTCCCGCTGTACGCTACTATCTTTTGTTCCGCTGCGCTCCACAAAAGGATAACCGCTGCCATCGGGGCTAGGCTTTCGTTTGTAATCAACTTCGTTTTTGAAGACAACATTCAACCTTCGACATTCAACCTTCGACATTCAACCTTCGACATTCGACCTTCGACATTCAACATTCAACATTTGACATTCGACATTTGTCTTTCGCCTTTTTAATATCTTTGCCACAAACACAACGCTGTGACAACACAACAACTCACCAATCAAATTCATTTAAAAAAATCCTTTCTCTGCATCGGCCTCGACACCGATCCAACAAAAATACCCCAGCATTTACTCGACTTCGAAGATCCTATTTTTGAATTCAACAAATCCATTGTCGATGCGACCAACGACCTGGCAGTTTCCTATAAACCAAACACTGCTTTTTATGAAGCCCACGGTGTAAAAGGCTGGCAATCGCTTCAAAAAACGATCACTTACATCAATGAAAAGCATCCCGAAATTTTCACCATCGCCGATGCAAAACGGGGCGACATCGGAAATACATCATCAATGTATGCCAAAGCATTTCTTGAAGACCTGAATTTTGATTCGGTGACCGTCGCACCTTATATGGGAAAGGACTCCGTAGAACCGTTTCTCGCCTTTGAAAACAAGCATACGATCCTGCTGGCACTAACATCCAATGAAGGTGCATTCGATTTTCAGACACAAACCGTCGATGGGAAAGAACTGTATAAGCACGTTATCGAAACATCCAGAAGCTGGAAAAACAGTCACAACCTGATGTATGTCGTAGGGGCAACAAAAGCAGAATATTTTTCAGAAATCCGTAAAATTATCCCCCATAGTTTCCTTCTCGTTCCCGGAGTAGGCGCGCAGGGCGGAAATCTTGCTGACGTGTGCAGGCATGGATTAAACAGTTCGGTCGGGCTGCTCGTCAATTCGTCACGTGCAATAATTTATGCTTCATCAGGATTGGATTTTGCTGAAAAGGCGCGGGAAGAGGCCATAAAGATTCAAAAGGACATGAATGTAATTCTTCAGGAAAATCATTTATAATTTTTCGGCCAGCTTTATATAAGCGATAGCGCCATGGTGGACGAACATATTTTCGTCGTCTTTCGGGAATAATTTATAATATGCTTCATCCGGGCTCAGGATCACCATGTTTCCGGTGCGCACATAATTACTGCTGTCAAGAAACTCCGGACCCTCAAATCCGGGCAATTTTTTCTCGACTATTTTACTGGCGACCACGCCCAAAAACTTTTTGTATTTTTTTACCGCTTTCCGGTTGTGTTTTGTGAGTTTGTTGTGCATGACCGACATGAGGACGTTCTGCGGGAAAGGCTGTTTTTTAATTAGTTCCTTAGACCTCCGGAACGGACTCTCAGCATTGAAATCATTAATGGTCTGAATCGATATTGGTGATTCCGGAACCCAATCCGCGGGATTTACTACCGAAATAGACCAGCCAAACTGCGTCGAGATTTCATAATCGTAGGCAAAATACTGGTTTCCGGGTTTTGGCGGTGCGCTGCAATATGTTTTTAGCTGGATGTCGGCAGGAAGTTCGCCGGTTTTTTGGTAATGCTTTATCTGTGCAGTTACATAATAGCCAATTGCCGCGCCCTGGCTGTGCCCGAATATGATAAAGTTTCTTTTTCCCTTAGCATATTGAAGTTTAATCTTTGGGATGATATCCAGTAGGAGGTAAGCACTGGCTATGGTCCAACCTGCGTGTACTGCCGCCTGTGGATGATCAGCGAAATGATAGTTGAAAGAAATGGAGTCGTTCAGTTGAAGCTGTCCCTGTGCAGGAATCATGGCAGCATAAAAATTTGCGATCCAGCTCATGGTATCAGCAGTTGAGCCGCGGATGCTGATGACGCTATGTGTGGGTGTTTCATACAATTCCCATGCATTTGTAAGTCCCATATCGTCAGAACGATATTTCAGGTTATTTTTCTTGTAGACTTTGCTCTCGGTTATTTTTGCATAATATGTGCTGTCGCCCCAACGTGTAAATGCCCGTAATAACTGGATGTATTCTGTTTTATCAAATCCCGGTTTAAGGCTTTGACCCTGAAATGTAAAGCAGGCAAGAAGACAGGCAAAGCATATAATTGACCTCATGTAATTGTTTTTATTGACTAAAGATATTCGCTTTTACATAGCTTCGCGTTATAAAATTTCCACTTAGCTTATCTATGGCAAGTATTCTTACCGATCAAACACATTCAGATGTTGTGTTTTCTACAATCCCGCAGCGTATTGTCTCGGTGGTTCCATCGCAAACTGAGTTGCTCTGCGATCTTGGCCTGGAGGAAAAATTAGTCGGCATCACCAAATTTTGTGTGCATCCTGGCCACCTGAAAAAAGAAAAGCAAATTGTAGGCGGAACAAAAAAGGTTAAGTATGAAAAAATCATCGGCCTGAAACCCGATATCATCATCGCTAACAAAGAAGAAAATACGCTGGAAATGGTCACAGCACTCAGGAAAATCGCGCCGGTATGGGTGACGGATATCGCTTCTGTTGAAGACAATTCAAGAATGATATCCGACTTTGGGAAAATCTTCAATTGCAACGACAAAGCCCACAATCTGATACAAGACATCGATTCCGCGCTTGTAAATTTCACAAAGCTGATTAGAGATAAGCCGCTTCATAAAGCCCTGTATCTGATCTGGAAAAATCCATACATGGCCGCCGGCGGGTCAACCTACATCAATGAAATACTTAAACTGAACCGTTTTTCCAACATCTGCGGAAGCGTAACCCGATATCCGGAAATAGATCTACAACAACTGGTAAAGGACTATGAACCCGGTGTTATTTTACTGTCTTCTGAGCCTTATCCCTTTAAAGAAAAAGACGCAGATGAAATACGAAAATTTGCCACAAAATCGAAAGTCATTCTTGTCGATGGGGAAATGTTTTCATGGCATGGCAGCCGCTTGCTCAAAGCGATCAGCTATTTTGCGGCGCTCGAGCTTGATTTTCGGACATAAAAAAGCCGGTGTTTCAGCACCGGCAATTTCTTAACTAACTCTAACCAAATAATAAAAACCCTTTATTATGTTACAAATATAAAGCAGATTTTTCTGTACCCGTGTTAACGCTTTGTTATTTATATTTAACTGTATTACAATTTTTTACGTTACCGGTTGTCCTGTAGTGCGAACACCCGCTTTAACAGGTCTGATGTCCGTGCAGCAAGATTATTCCTTATATCTTTTTCCTCCACGGCGACCATTTTGAAAACCCCATTCAGGGCTTGCTGTGTCACGTAATCGTTGAGGTCAGGATTTACATTTTGTGTCAGCGGCAATGCGTTGTACTTGGTGATGATATTGCCCCAAACCTTATCAGCCCCGACTTTTCCCAGTGAACCC
This sequence comes from Flavobacterium sp., assembly GCA_036399795.1. Lineage (GTDB taxonomy): Bacteria > Bacteroidota > Bacteroidia > Flavobacteriales > Flavobacteriaceae > Flavobacterium. The sequence goes on along the minus strand of DASWML010000023.1, from coordinate 316,779 downwards.
TTCACAACGGGATTAAATTTATTGTACAAAGCCGATGAAGTGGCATTCTGAAGGTAAGTGGTTGCCGAAGTATCATTGCCCAAAAGAATGTTTTTCGCATCGGTAAAAGTCATGTTCCTGATGGCATCCACAAAAATCGGTGTCGCTTCCTTTACGGCATCTTCCGCGGCGCGGTTCAACACTTTCAAGCCTTCATCGGCAAGGCTGGAAAGCCCTACATCGCGAAGTGTCTTGTCCACTTTCTGTAATTCGGCCGGAAGAAGGATTTTTACCATTTCATTCTTGTAAAACCCGTCTTTAACCGTGAGTTTCGTAACTTCCTTGGTGATGCCGTTATTCAGTGCTTCCTTGAGCCCGGCCGCAATATCGGCGTTGCCCATGGTTGTTCCCGGCAGCGGATATTGACTTGCCACCTGTTGCAGCTCCGCACATCCGAAAACCAAAAATGCCATGCCTGATATAATTATCTTCTTCATTATTTCTGTTTTTTATCCTGCATTGCGAAAACCCTTTTCAGTATCGGCGAAGTCCTCGCAGATAAGTCCGTCCTGATATTTTTTTCCTCCACGGCGATCATCTTGAAAACACCTTCCATCGCTTTATCGGTAACATAATCATTAATGTCAGGATTAACTTTGGATACGAGCGGCAGCCCATTGTATTTGGAAATTATTCCCGCCCATATTTTGTCGGCGCCAACTTTCCCGATTGAAGATTTTACCACCGGAAGAAATTTGTCATACAAGGCACTGCTTGTCGATCCTTTCAGGTAATCGGTTGCCGCATCGTCAGTCCCGAAAAGTATATTTTTCGCATCCTTGATCGTCATGCCTTTAATTGCATCTATAAAAATCGGCGTGGCTTCTTTTACGGCATCTTCGGCAGCGCGGTTAAGCGACTTCACACCTTCATCTGCAAGATCGCCCATTCCCATTTTTCGAAGTGCCTTATCAACTTTCTTCAGCTCTTCAGGCATGGCAATTTTAACCAGTTCATTTCTGTAGAAGCCGTCGACCTCAGTGAGTTTCGCAACCTGTTTCGTAACGCCTTTATTTAAGGCTTCCTTAAGGCCTGAACCAATTTCGGAAGTGCCGCTCCCGCCCGGGGATGTCAGCTTGTCGTTGGCTTTTTTGATCAGCCCGTCGAGTTGTGCATTGGAGATAAATGGAATAAGCAGCAGCAGTAGGAGGAGTGTGTTTTTCATGTCTAAAAATATTAAAAGCACCGCCGGTTTGCAAACTTTATGCCGCTAAAATTTTTGGAGCCGTTTCCCGCTGTCCGCTGTATCTTTTGCTCCGTTGCACTCCGCAAAAGGATGCCGCTGCCATCGGGGCTGGGGCAGTTTTGCATTAATCGGCGCCAAGCATACGAGGGCGTGATTTTTCATCAATAGCTTTTCGGAATTTCGTAAATTGCACAGCTTAAAATCGCTTCACAAAAAAATGGAACAAGTAAACCCATATATTCCTGTAAATAAAGTAAGAATTGTTACCGCTGCCTCGCTTTTTGACGGACACGATGCCGCAATCAACATCATGCGGCGTATTATCCAGTCGACCGGTGTTGAGGTAATCCATCTCGGCCATGACCGAAGTGTTGAAGAAGTCGTAAATACGGCAATCCAGGAAGATGCCAATGCCATCGCAATGACGTCATACCAGGGCGGGCACAATGAATATTTCCGCTATATGTACGACCTGCTCAAGCAGCGCGGGGCCGAACACATCAAAATCTTCGGCGGCGGCGGCGGCGTAATCCTTCCCAGTGAGATTTCCGAGCTTCATGAGTACGGCATTGAACGCATTTATTCTCCCGACGATGGCCGCGCCATGGGATTGCAGGGCATGATAAACGATCTTGTACAACGGTCTGATTTTCCTATTGGCGATAAACTTAACGGGGAAATCAGCCATCTTGAAGATAAAGATGCCGGAGCCATTGCCCGCGTCATTTCTTCAGCAGAAAATTTTCCGGAAACCGCAAGGGAAACTTTAGAAACGATACAACAGAAAAATGCTGTCAGCACTACGCCGGTACTCGGAATTACAGGTACAGGCGGTGCCGGGAAATCGTCCCTGGTTGACGAGATCGTACGCCGTTTCCTGATCGATTTCCGGGAGAAAACTATCGGACTTATTTCGGTCGATCCTTCCAAAAGAAAAACCGGAGGCGCATTGCTGGGCGACAGGATCAGGATGAATGCAATCAACAATCCCCGCGTCTACATGCGTTCACTGGCAACACGCCAGTCAAATCTTGCACTCTCAAAATATGTCGCCGATGCCATACAGGTCTTGAAGGCCGCGAAATATGACCTGATTATCCTTGAAACTTCGGGAATCGGGCAATCTGATACTGAAATCATGGATCACTCCGATGTTTCACTGTATGTAATGACACCGGAATTCGGCGCCGCAACCCAGCTTGAAAAAATCGATATGCTTGATTTTGCCGATCTCGTTGCGATCAATAAATTCGATAAACGCGGTTCGCTCGATGCGCTTCGCGATGTAAAGAAACAATACCAGCGCAACCACCAGCTTTGGGATGCCGATCCTGATTCGCTGCCGGTTTTTGGTACGATTGCTTCTCAATTCAATGATCCGGGGATGAATACGCTGTATAAAGCAGTAATGGACAAGATCCGGGAAAAGACAAATGGCGACCTCGAATCAAGTTTTGAGATCACGCGCGAGATGAGCGAAAAGATTTTTGTGATCCCGCCGCACCGGACGAGATATCTTTCGGAAATTTCCGAAAGCAACAGGAAATACGATGCCGATGCCAACGCGCAGCAGCAGGTTGCGCAAAAACTCTACGGAATTTATAAAACCATCGAATCTGTATCGGGAAAAATACCTTCAATCTCAAAGGCCGGAATCGATGAATCTTCGGTAACATCTTCAGACGAAACTACCACGCAGTTTATCGGACTCCTGCAAAAGGAATTCGACCGCGTAAAAATGAACCTTGATCCATACAATTGGGAGATCATCCTGACCTGGAACGATAAAGTCAATAAATATAAAAATCCGGTATACTCGTTTAAAGTCCGCGACCGCGAAATAAAAATCGCCACGCATACCGAATCACTTTCCCATACGCAAATCGCAAAAGTAGCGCTACCGAAATATGAGGCTTGGGGCGATATCCTGAAATGGTGCCTGCAGGAAAACGTACCGGGGGAATTTCCCTTTACGTCGGGATTGTACCCATTTAAGCGCGAAGGTGAAGATCCATCGAGGATGTTTGCCGGTGAAGGCGGGCCGGAACGCACCAATAAAAGGTTTCACTACGTTAGCGCGGGAATGCCTGCAAAGCGACTTTCAACGGCATTTGACAGTGTGACGTTATATGGTAACGATCCGCATGTTCGTCCCGATATTTATGGAAAAATCGGAAATGCCGGCGTATCGATCTGTTGTCTTGATGATGCAAAGAAACTGTATTCAGGATTTGATTTGGTACATGCGATGACCTCTGTTAGTATGACCATTAACGGCCCGGCGCCGATGCTACTGGGATTCTTCATGAATGCTGCCATCGATCAGCAGTGTGAAGTCTATATCCGTGAAAACGGACTCGAGGCAGAAGTGGAGCAAAAGATCAGATCAATTTACGAAGATCAGGGAATTGAGCGTCCAAAATATCAGGGAGCATTGCCTTCGGGAAATAACGGACTCGGATTGATGCTGCTTGGTGTTACCGGAGATCAGGTGCTTTCGGCTGAAATTTATAACGAAATTAAAATCAGGACGCTTTCTCAAGTGCGCGGAACAGTCCAAGCCGACATTCTGAAAGAAGACCAGGCGCAAAACACTTGTATTTTCTCAACAGAATTTGCCCTGAGGCTCATGGGCGATGTCCAGGAATATTTTATCACAAACAATGTCCGGAATTTTTATTCCGTATCTATTTCAGGCTATCATATTGCCGAAGCAGGCGCAAACCCGATCACGCAGCTTGCCTTTACATTGGCCAACGGTTTCACTTATGTGGAATACTATCTGAGCCGTGGCATGAACATCAATGACTTTGGGCCGAACCTGTCGTTCTTTTTCTCAAATGGAATTGATCCTGAATATGCGGTTATAGGACGTGTCGCCAGAAAAATATGGGCTAAGGCGATGAAGAATAAATACGCTGCCAACGAACGGGCTCAAATGCTTAAATATCATATCCAAACATCGGGTAGATCGTTGCATGCACAGGAAATCGACTTCAACGACATCAGGACTACACTCCAGGCATTGTATGCAATTTATGACAATTGTAATTCGCTTCATACGAATGCTTACGATGAGGCAATTACAACGCCAACGGAAGAATCGGTACGCCGTGCGATGGCCATCCAGCTTATCATCAATAAAGAACTTGGACTCGCGAAGAACGAAAATCCGATCCAGGGTTCATTCATTATTGAAGAATTGACCGACCTTGTTGAGGAAGCCGTACTTCAGGAATTTGACCGCATCACAGAAAGAGGCGGCGTGCTTGGCGCCATGGAAACAATGTACCAGCGTTCAAAAATCCAGGAGGAAAGCCTTTATTATGAAACTTTAAAACACAATGGGGATTTTCCGATTATCGGCGTGAACACGTTCCTGAGTTCCAAAGGCTCACCAACGGTTATTCCTGCTGAAGTAATCAGGGCAACCGAAGAAGAAAAGCAATACCAGATAAAGATGCTTGAGAACCTTCATAAGGCCAATAGCGGCAAAGAAGAGGAACAGCTCGATGCCATTCGTGAAGCGGCCGTCAGCAACAAGAATATGTTTGAAAAACTGATGGAGGCCACAAAAGTCTGCTCGCTCGGACAAATCACAACCGCACTTTTCGATGTCGGCGGCCAGTACCGCAGGAATATGTAAAGATTTGAATCAATTAAGCCTTCCCATCACGGAAGGCTTTTTTTATAAATTTTGGTTGTTCAAAGGCTTCTAAAAAAAAATATCGCTTTTTAATAGGAAAAGTGCCATTCATCTGTATTTCAGTGCGTTTATCGTTTTTTTTATTTTACTCATAGGCTTGTCGTTATTTTTAGTAAACAAAACACATTCATTACTATTTAATACACACGCGTATGAAAAAAATTACCCTTTTAATTGCATTAATTGTATCCGGAGTAGCTTCGGCACAAGTAACTTACACATCGGCCGATTTCACATCGGCAGGCGAAGAGTACACCGTAAGCAAAGCCTCCGGTTTTTTTGGGATGAACTTCGCCTCAACAGGCGCAAACCACAACTGGAATTTCAGTGAGCTTGAGGCCGATTCTCAAAGTACTTTCGGCTACCAAAACCCAAATAATGCAGGTTACAAGCTGTCCTGGTGTTTGTCGCATTTTTACATTTTTACCTGTAATTCACAATTCAATAACAATTTCAAACTGGCAACGGTTTTAACTGACGGTTTTGAGCTGATGGACTACGGCGTGAGTAATATTGTAGAGCATGCGAACGTGAGCAGTTCAGCTTATGAAAATAAAATGCGCGGACTGACCGCGACAATTTCAGGAATTTCGGTTCCGATGACTGTCGATTATGATGATCCGGATGAAATTTATGAGTTTCCGATGAACTACAATGACAGTTATACCACAACCGGAATGTTCAACCTGGATTTGAACAGCCTTGGTGTCGCATTCCAGTATACGCTTGAAACCGAGCGTACAAATACCGTTCAGGGCTGGGGTTCGCTAACAACACCAATGGGGACTTTTCCAAATGTGCTGAAACTGAAAACTGTTCTTCAAAAAACAGAAACCATCGTTTACGAAGGCATCGAGCTTCCCATTCCGACAACCACGGTTTCTTACCAATGGTTTTCAAAGGATTATGGTATTCCGGTGCTTCAGGCTGATGGAATGGAATTATTCGGATTTTTTATCCCGGTTTCCGTTACTTACTTAGACGAGCAGCAATGCCTCACTCCCGACGCGTCGTTTACTTTCCTTCCGGTAGCCGATTATAATCCGGAAACGCAAGTTGGAACTGTTTCCTTTAACAACCTTAGTACGAATTATACGGGTGCAACTTGGGACTTCGGTGATGGGCAGACATCAACATCTGCAATTGCCTCACACGATTATTCTTGCCCGGGAACTTATAACGTGACGCTGACTGTGTCAAACGACATATGCAGCCCCGGATCATCAGATACTTTTACGCTTCCTGTCGTGGTTACCGATTCCCAAAACGCTTTCACAACCAATGTAACACTTGAAGGATCAATACTGACAGCCGAACGCGATTTGGCAGGAACGACCTATCAATGGGTTGATTGTGATAACGGGAATGCACTTATGGTCGGTGAAACAGGACAGTCTTTTATGGCTACCGCCGACGGAAATTATGCCTGCATACTTACTACCAATGGTTGCGAAAGCCTTTCTGCATGTACAAATGTGACATTGCTCAATACAAACCAGAATAGTATTGGCTCAATCAGGCTGTATCCTAACCCGACAACAGGATTGCTCCAATTATCAGGAAACCTTGCAGTGAAAAATGTGCAGGTTTATAATACTTTGGGAATGCTGGTTGCTGACAAACTGGACATCAGCGGTCAATCGGCCGGAATTTATTTTGTAAAAGTTACTACTGAAGAAGGATCATTCATCAGAAAAGTAATCAAGGAATAAAGTTGTTTTTTTGTTTTTAAGCCTTTCGGAAACGGAGGGCTTTTTTTATACTTTTATTTTGAGATAACCAATGTGCAGTTGATCTTCCGACGCATCTGCTGCTGATATTTTCAAATAATATTTCGTTTGTTCTTCTTTGGGAAGAATTTCCTCAACGTTGTAAATATCATCCACATCAATCATGTACTTGTCATCGATATGCGAAGCAGCGCCTTTAAATCCGCAATGTTGGTAAAAAGCTGAATCTTTGGCGGTTTTCGTGGCTTCAGATAATGATCCGGCTACTGTCAGGATTTTATAATGATATTCTTCCATATCACCGGGTTTGTAGCCGCCGAGGTTGATGAAGAAGAGTTTTTCATTCCCCATTTGGGAAGTTCGTGTGACTTCAATCGAATGTCCGTCAACCATTGTCACTTCACGCCATGAATCAATATGGATCTGCCCGGCATCAGGCCAGAATTGATTCAGTTCCGGAATGACATCAGATAATGTTCTTCCGATTCCGAAAAACACATCATGCTGCTCTGTAAGCCTTCCTTTTGGTTTGCAGCCGATGATCAGCATAAATAATTTCAACCTGTCGTTCATTTGTTGTAATTTTTTTCCGAAATTTTAAATGCTGTGGGTTTTTGGTTTAATTTTTGACAAGCCCCGCCGCGTTAAACATTAAACATTATCAAGATGAAAAAAATTCTCCTCATGCTGTCATTAATAACGATGTCGGCATTCCAAAGCTGCGAAGGGCCTGAAGGGCCGCAGGGTCCGACAGGATATAGCGCCGAAAGTGAAGTTTTTGAAGTAACGACTTCATTTACATCCGGCAACAGTTTTTCACAGACTTATGCGTTGACTCCTACTATTCTGCAAAGTGACAATATCCTTGTATATGAGCTTTATGACGTTCAGGATGGGATCGATACCTGGGCGCTTTTACCACAGGTCTACTACTTCGACCAAGGAACCGCCCAATACAACTACAATTTTTCTTATGACCAATTTACATTGCTGATTGATGCAGACTTCGACAGGAACCTGCTTCCGGCGACATTCACACAGAATAAGGTTTTCAGGGTTGTGATTGTTCCTGGATATTTCTCTTCAAAGTCGTCACTTGATACCAGCGACTATAACGCCGTAATCAAAGCACTTAATCTGGAAGGAAAACCTGTAAAGCAGCTTTCGGCTCAATAATTATTGGCTACTCTATATCATCAAAAGGATCTTCGGGTCCTTTTTTTGTTTCCATTTTGTCAGCTTTGCTTAACGAAACTGCAATTCCCGTTAGAAGCGCAAGTGCGATGAATGCAAGCGAACCCCATTCTGGTATTTCAATGTATTGATGCAGCAGCATTTTTAATCCGACGAATGTCAGGATGGCAATCAGGCTGTATTCGAGATAACTGAATTTTTCCAGCATATTTGCAAGGAAGAAGTACATCGACCGCAACCCCAGAATTGCAAATATATTGGAACTGAACACAAGAAAAGGGTCGGACGTAATGGCCAATATCGCCGGAACGCTGTCTATTGCGAAAATAACATCCATCACTTCTATAATGATAAGGCTTACAAATAGCGGTGTCGCAGATCGTTTTCCCTTTTCATTCCGATGGAAGAAGTGGTCACCTTCCATTTTTAATGTAATCGGAATAATCTTCCCAAGTATGCGATAAGCAAATGAATTCTTTGGTTCAAAATCATGTTCGTCTTTCGTAAAGAGCATTTTCATTGCCGTAAAGATGAGAAAGGCGCCAAAAACATAAGTCGTCCAACTGAACCGGTGAATCAGCATCACCCCAAAGAAAATCATCAGGCCGCGAAATACAATGGCTCCGATGATTCCCCAAAAAAGTATCCGGTGCTGGTACTTTCGCGGAATTTTAAACGCCGAAAAGATAACGGCAATAACAAATATATTGTCGATGCTTAATGAAAGTTCAATAAGATAGCCTGTGATGTATTTAACCATAGCGCCCGTTGGACGAAGGTTGTCAGGATTATCAACATAGGAATAATGATAAAGCCACCACACCACGCCGGAAAATGCAAAAGATAACGTAACCCATATCGCCGTCCATTTACTGGCTTCTTTGGTGCTGATGATATGAGGCGTCCTGTTGAACACGCCCAGATCTAGCGCCAGGAAAATAAGAATCGTTGTTAAAAATAAAATCCAGACTATCATAGAAAACAGCTTTTAGCAAATATAATTCATTAATTGCAGTTATAAAAGATGTTTTTTGTCGGATTTTTATTCATATATAACGATCTGCCCTGAATAATTTGGGGCATAGCATCTTTTATATATAAAAATATTTACTTTTGCCTTATAAAAATAGGGGTATCACAAAATAAATATAGAATTATGGCAACACTACGATTTGAGGCCTTAAAGACCGCAGCGGGACGTAAGCCCGTAAAATTTGAAGAGTCAGCACGAAAGTCTGAAATTTTCGGGGCAAATGTGTTCAATGACAAAGCGATGAAGCAGTTTCTCACAGGAGATGCTTTTCGGGGTGTGAGTGATGCGGTACAGCATGGAACTAAAATCGACCGCAAGCTGGCTGAATATATCGCAATGGGAATGAAAGAATGGGCGCTTTCAAAAGGCGTAACGCACTATACGCACTGGTTTCAGCCATTAACGGGAACTACTGCAGAAAAACATGATGCTTTTTTTGAAACTGATTTTGAAGGCGGTTCGTTGGAAAGATTCGGTGGCGGACAACTCGTTCAGCAGGAACCTGATGCTTCAAGCTTTCCGAATGGCGGAATAAGGAATACTTTCGAAGCCCGTGGCTATACCGCATGGGATCCGACATCACCGGCATTTATTTTCGGAACAACACTTTGCATCCCGACCGTTTTCATTTCATATACAGGTGAAGCGCTGGATTATAAAACACCACTGCTCCGTGCGTTGTCAGCCATCGACGAAGCCGCATCTGATGTGTGCCGTTATTTCGATAAAAATGTAAAAAAGGTCACCGCAACCTTAGGATGGGAACAGGAATATTTCCTTGTCGATTCCGCATTGGCCAATTCACGTCCCGACATCCTGATGACAGGAAGAACGCTACTCGGGCATACTTCTGCCAAAGGACAACAACTTGACGACCATTATTTCGGCTCAATCCCAAGCCGCGTCTTGTCATACATGCGCGATCTTGAGGAAGAATGTATGTATCTTGGAATTCCGGTGAAAACCCGCCATAATGAGGTTGCACCCAACCAATTTGAGCTTGCGCCGATCTTTGAAGAGACGAACCTTGCGGTCGACCACAATTCGCTCCTGATGGATGTCATGCAGAAAGTCGGCGAGCGCCACGATTTCAAAGTGCTGTTCCACGAAAAACCATTTAAAGGTGTTAACGGATCAGGAAAACACAACAACTGGTCAATGGCAACAGACACAGGCGTGAACCTGCTAAGCCCGGGCAAGACACCAATGAGCAACTTGCAGTTCCTTACCTTTTTCATCAATACAATTAAAGCGGTCAATAATTACGAATCTTTGTTGAGAGCTTCTATCGCATCGGCAAGCAATGACCACCGACTCGGAGCCAATGAGGCGCCGCCCGCAATTATTTCTGTATTTATCGGTGGCCAGCTTACAAGAGTGCTGGCCGAACTGGAAGGAGTCTCTTCAGGAAAGTTGTCTCCGGAGGAAAAAACCGATCTTAAGCTTAATGTCGTTGGTAAAATTCCTGATGTTTTGCTCGACAATACCGATAGGAACCGTACATCGCCATTCGCTTTTACAGGAAATAAATTTGAATTTCGCGCTGTCGGATCTTCGGCAAACTGTGCCAATGCAATGACAACACTTAATGCCATCGTTGCAAAACAATTAAGGGATTTCAGGAATGAAGTTGATGCGCTGATCGAAACCGGGATGAAAAAAGACGATGCGATTTTTAATATCCTTCGTGAATATATCAAACAGTCAAGAAATATTCTTTTCGAAGGCGACGGATACAGCGATGCATGGGAAGCCGAAGCTGAAAAACGAGGCCTCAGCAATTTTAAAACAACACCGGCAGCATTGAAGGCACGGGTGTCGAAAGAAGCCCTGGAGCTGTTCGAAGAACTCAACATCATGAACCATGTTGAGATCGAGGCGCGCTATGAAATCGAGCTTGAGGAATATACCAAGAAAATTCAGATTGAAGGCCGCGTTTTAGGCGATATCGCAAGAAATCACGTCATTCCGACCGCGATCCGCTACCAAAATACTTTAATTGAAAATGTTCGGGGATTGAAGGAAATCTTCGGGAACGAATTCGAGAAAATAGGGAAGGAGCAAATTGTCCTTATCCGCGAAATTTCTTTGCATATCGAAGCAATCAATACGACGGTCGAAGAAATGACCGAAGCAAGAAAAGCTGCCAATGCATTAAACGATACACAGGAAATGGCCGAAGCATACTGCGATCTGGTAAAGCCATATTTTGATGTGATCCGCGATCATTGCGATAAGCTCGAGCTTCTTGTGGATGATGAAATCTGGACGCTCACAAAATACCGCGAACTGTTATTTACAAAATAACCATTGATCTTCACCAGGTAAAGCCCCGTTCAATCGGGGCTTTTTGTTTCCTTTGAAATAATAAAACCGTAACTTCGTTTAAGAGAAAGTAAAATTTTTTGATGATGAAGTATGGTGTTTTTTTTCTGCTGATGATATTTTCGGTTCTCGATGTATCGGCGCAGGAACAGTTTTCTGTGTTTTTTGACAGCAACAAATCAGATCTAAAACCTGCGGAAAATGTCCGGCTTCAGAAATGGATTAGCGAAAATCCGGACGTAAAAGTTGTCGCCATTAATGGATATACAGATGAAGATGGAACTACAGGTTTTAACGATACGCTGGCGCAACGCCGCGTGACAAACATTTTTAAAGGCATAAATGGAAAAGTCAGGATCCGTGAAGATTTCAAGACACGCAGTTTCGGCGAGCTGCACAGGCAATCTGACGTAAAGGCAGAGAACAGGAAAGCAACGATCTTCTATCTGTTGCCGAAAGACATTCCGCGTGAAGACGAGATTCTCGGAATAAAAAAAGAACCTGTTGCACGTCCGAAACCCGAATTTCCTGAAAAGATACGAGTCACCAATCCCGACGGCTCAAAATCGGAATACAAACTGGATGTCGCTTTCATGAAAAAGCTTGACGAAGCAAAAACAGGGGAAAAGCTCGCAATTGAAAACCTGAATTTCCGCATTAACACCTTTATCGTATTGCCCGAATCCAGGCACAAAATGTATGAACTTCTTATGGTGCTGCAGGGCAATCCTGTCCTGAAAATCGACATTCAGGGACATCTTTGCTGCATGCCAAACGACAGGCTCAACCTTTCGACACAGCGGGCACAGGCAATCTATAATTTTCTCGTAGCCAACGGAATCTCCAAAAGCCGTCTTTCATTTAAAGGTTTCGGAAGCACCCAGCCGATTTATGCGATCCCGGAGAAAAATGAAACGGAACGCGCCGCAAACCGGAGGGTTGAAATATTTATCGTAGAAAACTGATGAAATGAGAATTATTACCTTCATTGCGCTGCTTTTTACAATTGCTGTTTCTGCGCAGGAAAGGCTGGAAGTATTTTTTGATTTTGACAGGTACGAACTGAATGAGCAGGCGGCAACGCGGATCAATAATTTTATTTCAGGAAAAAATCCTGTCGTTTCCAGGATTTATGGCTACTGCGACTGGAAAGGCAGCAACGCTTACAACGACACGCTCTCTGTAAAGCGCGTCAACGCAGTTTATGAATTCCTTACCCGGAAAGGCATCAGCATTCGTGAGAATTATGAGATAATAGGTTTTGGGGAAGATTTTAACCAGTCGCCCATACAATCGGAAAACCGCAAAGTGGTTATTGTTTTTGAGGAATCCGGTAAGGGAAAACCCAATGAGCAAACACTTACAGAAGCTGTAAAAGGATTGAAGCAAGGCGAAAAAGTCAGGCTGGAAAATATTAATTTCCATAACAACTCGGCAGTGATTGTCAACAGGTCGAAGCCAGCACTGTATGAATTGCTCTGCATTATGGAAGAAAATCCGACCCTTAAAATTGAGATTCAAGGCCATATCTGCTGCCAGCTCAGCACCGATGTACATGACGTTTCCACTTCAAGGGCACGTGCCATTTATAATTTCCTGCTCCGCAACAAGATCAGCAAGAAGCGGTTGTCATACAAAGGATTCGGTGTCACGCAGCCCATTCATCCCATTCCTGAAAAAAGTGAGGCAGAAGCCGATGAAAACCGCCGCGTCGAGATCATGATCGTGGAACGGTAACTTCATCCATAGCCCCGATGGCGCCGGTATCCCTGAAGCGCAGCGGAAGGATTAAGGCAACAGCGGGACGAAATATCCTCAGGCGCACAAAGCCCGTGCTTCTAAAAATTTTCCCGCTACTGGTTTAATGTTATCTTTGCGGCAACAACACAACACCCATGACCGACCAGAGCAAAAGGTACGCGCAGCGCGGCGTTTCAGCGTCTAAGGAAGACGTACATAACGCGATCAAGAACATCGACAAAGGACTTTTTCCAAAGGCTTTCTGCAAAATTATTCCCGATTACCTTACCAATGATGATGATTATTGCATTATCATGCATGCCGACGGCGCGGGAACAAAATCCTCGCTGGCGTATATGTATTGGAAGGAGACCGGCGATATTTCTGTGTGGAAAGGTATTGCACAGGACGCGCTGATCATGAACATAGACGACCTTTTATGTGTTGGCGCAACCACCAATATCCTGCTTTCATCCACCATCGGAAGAAATAAAAACCTGATTCCAGGCGAAGTCGTTTCCGCAATCATCAACGGTACCGAAGAGCTTATTGCTGAACTTGCGAAATTCGGCGTCAGGATCCATTCCACCGGAGGCGAAACTGCCGATGTGGGCGATTTGGTGCGGACAATCATTGTTGACTCGACCGTAACCGCGCGGATTAAGCGCAGCGATGTGATCGACAATGCAAATATTCAGGCTGGCGATGTCATTGTCGGGTTCGCATCTTTCGGGCAGTCGACTTACGAAAGCGGCTACAACGGCGGCATGGGAAGCAACGGGCTGACCTCGGCGCGGCATGATGTTTTTTCAAAATACCTTGCAGAAAAATATCCTGAGAGTTTTGACGCTGCCGTTCCTGACGCGCTTGTGTATTCAGGACAGGTAAAACTGACCGATCCGGTTGAAGATTCGCCCATCGACGCGGGGAAACTTGTGCTTTCTCCAACACGGACATACGCGCCGGTGATCAAAAAAATACTCGAATCGTTTACGGCGCAAGATATTCATGGAATGATCCATTGCAGCGGCGGTGCGCAAACCAAAGTGCTGCATTTCGTAGATCATGTTCATATAGTTAAAGATAATTTATTCCCGGTCCCGCCTTTGTTTAAGCTGATCCAGCAGCAATCAGCCACCGATTGGAAAGAAATGTACCAGGTTTTCAACTGCGGCCATAGGATGGAATTGTATGTTCCGCAGGAAATTGCAGGCGAAATCATGGCCATTGCAAAATCGTTCAACATCGAATCGCGGGTCGTTGGCAGGGTTGAGGCCGCATCAACAAAGAAACTCACCATTAAAAGCGAATACGGAACTTTTGAATATTAGGAGCTTTTTCCGGCTGTACGCTTTATCTTTCGCTGTCTGCTTCGACTGGCTCAGCATGACAACAAAAGGATACCGCTGCCATCCGGGCTAGAAATTCAACTATGGAATCAACTTTCGATTTTAGCAAGGAAATAATCCTCGAAGACGACACTGTTTTGCTTCGCCCTTTGCAGTTAATCGATGTCAGTAACCTGCTGCACTTTTCAATCGATGAACCCGAAATCTGGAAGTTTTCTTTAGTTCAGGCCGGCGGCGGGAAGGAAAATCTTGAAAACTACATCAGCATCGCGATGAAAGGGCGCGAAAGCAGGACAGAATTTCCATTCATCGTTTATGATAAAATCAGCGGCCGATATGCGGGAAGTACACGTTTCTACGACATCAATTTTTCGTTTAAAACACTTCAGCTCGGCTACACCTGGTACGGAAAAGATTTTCAGGGAACAGGTTTGAACAAACATTGTAAATTTCTGCTGCTTTCGTACGCTTTTGAAACTTTAGAAATGGAGCGTGTTGAATTCAGGGCCGACAACAACAACGCCCGCAGCATTGCCGCTATGAAAAGTATCGGCTGTAAAGTCGATGGCATCCTCCGCAGCAATATGCCAACGTTTGAAAGTGATTTGCGGCGCGACAGCATTGTATTAAGTATACTTAAGGAAGAATGGTTTTCAAGTGTAAAATCTTTCCTGAACAGTAAGTTATAAAAAAATCCCCGCAGCACGGGGATTTTATTTGAATGATGATGTAGTTATTGTCTTATCGGGTCACTACAAGTTTATGAATTTCATTGGTACCGCCTGACGTAAGCTTTACAAGATATACCCCAGAGGAAATTCCGTCAAGATTTATCTCAGATGATTCACCGCTAAGGACAAATTTCTTGATGGTTTTTCCCGAACCGATTTCGAAAATTATACCCGTGGCTTCATCTCCAAAACCTGAAGCGATTATATTCAACTTTCCGGCGATGACAGGATTTGGATAAATTAATGTGCGATTGTTGATTGCAACAGGGTTATTTATCCCCAGTTGTGATTGTGCTTCATACGCGCCGATATCCCTGATGCCGCCAAACACCTCATTTTCGATCTGGTCGCTAAACATGTCATCCGGACTTCCCGCATTATAAGCCGGGCTTCCTGCCATGAGCATGTGTGTAAATGAAGTTCCGCCATTGTTGGCTAACGGGCCAAACATCGGGTCAATTGGTGTTGCCTGCGTACCTTCAATATCGGTTGCCAATGTTGTAAAGGCATTGGAATCGTCGGCTCCGATAAGGTTGTAGCCGCCTGAAATAAAGCTGCCGGCCGATACAGACACATCATGGCCTGTCCCAGTGGCGGTATTTGTTGCAACGATAGTATTTTTTAGCGTTGTTCCTCCGATTCCATTGTTGGCAATTCCACCGCCATTTGCTCCGGTATTGTTATCGGCTATTGTTGCTGCATTTACTGAAAGCGCCGCATTGTTATAAAGTCCACCGCCGTTTCCGGTTGCCCAGTTGGAAGAGAATGTTGAACGTGTAATTGTTGCAGCTCCGCTTTTAACATGGAGTCCGCCGCCGGCTCCGGCTGTGCCATCTGCCGTATTGTTTGAAACGGTCGACATGTTAACTGTCAGCTCTCCGCCATTGTTGAAGATCCCGCCTCCGCCATGAGCGGCATCAGGTCCGCTTGCGGTATTTGAATCGATGTTGACCATCTGAACTGACATGGTGCTTCCGGTTTGATTCCAAAGTCCGCCACCTTCGCGTGCAGCATCATTAAATTCAACAAAACCACCCATAATTGTTGTCGTGGCAACACCGGTAATATGTATTGCGCCGCCATTGCCGGGATTTGGAGTGCCTGCTGTCCCATCGACATCGTTGTGTGACAGGATTGAGTTTTCAATGGTCAGGATTCCATTTACGACTTCGATTGCACCACCTGCGCGATTGGCTGAATTCATGCTTAGTGTTGTATCAGAAATAGAAACAGTTCCGGCGAGGCTGAGAATTCCGCCGCCGCTTCCACTGGTACCGCTTGCAAGATTGCCGGTTATGGTCGCGCCGTCAATCGTAACAATCCCTGAGGTATTCAATATCGCGCCGCCGCCGTCATCCGCTGCGGCCCCTGAGGCTGTATTGTTGGTAATTTGTGTCTCGTTAATGGTCATTGTGCCGGAGCCGTTCCATAATCCTCCGCCTTCAAGCGCCGCGGTGTTGCCCATTACAGTGCCGCCATTTATTGTAACGCTGCCACCGCCGGTGATGTGGAGTCCGCCGCCATTTCCAGGAGGTCCGGTTACACTGTTGCCGTCAAGATGTACGTTGGTTAGTATAATCGTGCTTGTTCCTGAATTATCTTCTATTCCGCCTCCCGCGCGTACTGCGGTGTTGCCTGTGATTGACGAATCGGTAATTGATAATTGAGAGCCAACGTCGTTTAGAATTCCGCCACCGCTTCCGAGGGTTCCGGTGGCTGTGTTTTCGGTTATCGCAGCATCTGTAATGATAAGCGTTCCGCCGTTGAGATTATAGATTCCGCCGCCACCCTGATCGGCTGCAGCGCCGCTGGCGGTATTGCCTGAAATGGTTGTTCCCATAATTGTCATGGTTCCGGTGCCATTCCATAGTCCGCCGCCTTCAGCTCCGGCAGAATTTTCATTTACGGTGCCGTCAGTGATCGTTGCAGTTCCCGCACCGGTTATATGAAGTCCGCCGCCATTTCCGGGAGCGGTAAATACAGTATTTCCATTTAAAGAAACATCAGTAAGAGAAATAGTTCCTGCATTATTTTCGATTCCGCCGCCCGCACGATTTGCAGTATTTGCGGTAATTTCAGAATCAGTAATAGTCAGCGATGCGCCAACATCATTCAAAATTCCGCCACCGCTTCCTGATGCGCCATTTGCGACGTTGTTGCTGATGGTACCGTCCTCAATTATAAGGGTTCCGCCGTTGAGGTTGTAAATTCCGCCACCGCCATTATCAGCTGCAGCTCCGGATGCTGTGTTGCCATCAATTGTAGTTCCTTCTATGGTCATTGTTCCGGTTCCGTTCCAGAGTCCGCCTCCTTCGGCCGCCGCCATGTTCATGTTTACGGTGCCGCCGGTAATATTGATCGTTGCAGCTCCGGTTGCATGGAGTCCGCCTCCGTTCCCTGGCGCCGCGGTTGCAGGGCTTACCCCGGCATTATTTTCATTCAGGCTTACATTTAGGAGTGTGACTGTTGTTCCCGCGATACATTCAATTCCGCCGCCGGCACGATTTGCAGTATTTCCGGAGAGTGTTGAACCAATTAAAGTTAGTTCGCCGCCTGTGCCAACATATATTGCGCCTCCGCTTCCTGTAGCGCCGTTTGCGGTACAGTTTGTAATTGCTGATTCATTCATTGTAAGATTTGCGTTGGAAAGATAAATGGCACCACCGTTGTCGGCCATGCCATTTGTAAGGTCGATATCATTAATGATGACCGTTCCTGCAGTGATGTTGAAGATCCGTCCGGAGCCATTGCCGTTGATGGCAATATTATTCAACAAGTTGCTGCTTAAGGTAAGGGATTTGTCGATCATGATTTCCCCGGCAGTAAGGGTAATGTTCGTGATTCCGGGTGCAAAGGAAATAATTGCACCGGATCCGGCGTTGGCAATCTGGTTTCGAAGCGTACCTCCGGAACCGTCGTCTGCGGCAGTTGTGACAATCTGAGCCTGAAGCCCGAAAGCAAGCAGGAGTAGAAAAGCGATAAAAATCTTTTTCTGAGTAAGTTTTTCTTTCATGATTTGTTTAATTTAGTTGACTATATCTAAAGATACGTTGGCAGTCAGAAAACGGTTCTGTGAACAATAGTTAAACATATCACAAGTAAAATAAAGGAAATCAGATAATTAGGGAAATATGATTTTACGTCCGAAATTTGGGGTCGACAAGCTGCTCTTTGGAATGAAGAGAGAAGATGTTATTAAGATATATGGAAAGGCAGATAAGGAATTCCGCGATGATGAGAACAACATGATCTGGCTGTACAACCTTCAGCAGTTCAGGCTTACGTTTTATGAAGATGAAGGTTTTCGGCTGGGTTATATCATCTGTACAAATCCGACATTGTTAGTTCTTGACCGCAACATTATCGGTGAAGATGTTGCCGAAGTAAAAGCATACCTGCAGCAGCATGGATTAAAGGATTGGGAATCGGAGGATTATGATATGGCCGAGAACCATTTTAATGAAGAAAACTGGACTATACTACAGTCGGAATTTGGGAAAATTGTAAAAATCGAGACTGGTGCGATCATCAACGACAAAGATGAATTCGACTGGAAATTCAAAGCATAAAAAAAGGGATCATTTCGATCCCTTTTGATTTGACTATTTTAAATTATTGCTTCGGAGCTGCTGCCGGCATTGCGTCAAGCAGTTCGATCTCAAAAATAATATTGGTGTTTGGCGGGATAACATTTCCTGCGCCTCTTTCACCATAACCTAATTTCGAAGGAATAAACGCTACCGCTTTATCACCAATTGACATTTTCGTTAGTGCTTCGGTGAATCCCGGGATGAGTCCGTCCTTTTTTCCTGCCGTAAAAGGAAAAGGCTGGTAACCGTTCTGCGAACCGCGTGCTTCATCATATTTCCCGTATGTCTTATTTATATCGGCATAGCTGCTGTCGAACAAAGAACCGTCTTCAAGATATCCGGCGTAATGAATAAATACAGGAGTTCCGTCAGCAGGTTTTTTACCTGAGCCCGCTTGAATAATTTTATATTCCAAACCAGAATCCGTTTTTGTAGCCCCCGAGCGAACACCTGCAAAATAGGCAACTTTATCTTTTTTTACCGGAGCAATTTTAGCTTCGGCTGCTTTTTTGGCTTCGGCGTCGGCTTCAGCTTTTTTGCGGTCATCGTCGGCTTTGTTAGCAAAATAATCGGCGAAAACCTTCGATGCATCAAATTTTTTGGCGTCGCTTCCTTTACGCACAATGGTCACTTTGTTGATCAGATCATCCTGGGCAATGGCATTTACAACATCTTGTCCGGAAACAACATGTCCAAATACCGTGTGTTTTCCGTCGAGCCAGGAAGTTTCTTTATGCGTGATGAAAAACTGGCTGCCGTTGGTTCCGGGCCCTGAATTCGCCATAGAAAGAATACCCGGCGCGTTGTGCTTCAGGTCGGTAATTTCATCTTTAAATTTATAGCCTGGATCGCCTGAGCCGTTGCCCAGCGGATCGCCGCCCTGAATCATGAAATCCTTGATCACACGGTGAAATTTTAATCCGTTATAGAACGGCTTTCCTTTGTATTGCTCACCTACAATGGTGTTTGTGCCTTCTGCAAGGGCGATAAAATTTGCAACTGTGACCGGCGTCTTTTTGTATTCAAGCTCGAGGGTGATTTTTCCCTTGCTGGTTTCAATGTCGGCAAAAATACCTTCATTTGAGGCCTTTGCACTTGCCTGTGAAGCAGGTTTTTTCCCGCCTTGTGCGAATGAAGCGGTCATTCCCGCAATCAATAAAACAATTACTTTTAGATTCATATTTACGAGTTTACAATTCTGTTATTTAGATTTACCCTGTTCGACCAATTCCAGTTCAAAAAATAAGTCGGTATCCGGCGGAATGACATTTCCTGCGCCCTGCGGGCCATAAGCCAGGTGCGAAGGTATGAAAACCACCGCTTTGTCTCCATAAGATAATTTTTCTATTCCTTCAATAAATCCTGGAATCATGCCGTCTTTGCGTCCGTAGAGGACATTGATAGGTTTGTACATTCCGGCTTCGGCGCGCTGCGGATCAAGTTTACCGAATTCTTCTGCAACCGATTCGACGCTCGTGTCAAATAGTTCCCCATTTGTAAAATATCCGGAATAATGAATATAGATCATTGTTCCGGCATCCGGTTTTTTCCCGTTTCCTTTGGAAACAATCTTATAACGGAGGCCGCTCTGGGTTTTTGTTGAAGCAGCTTTAACTCCGGCCAGCATTTCTGCTTTGTTGTCCTTTACTGCTTTGTATTTTTCGTCGTAGACACGCTTTTTTTCAGCATCGATAACCGCTTGTTCTTTTTGATTTTCTTCATCGGTTGCTACATAATCCTGGAAAACTTTTACTGCATCGAATTTTTTGGCGTCTTCACCCTTTCGGATGATCGTTATAGATTTGATCACATCGCCCTGATTGATGCTGTTTACCGTTTCCATCCCGTTTTCGACGACATGGCCGAAGATGGTATGCAAACCGTCGAGCCATGGCGTTGGCACATGCGTGATGAAAAACTGGCTGCCGTTTGTGCCCGGACCGGCATTCGCCATCGAAAGAATTCCGGGCTTATCGTGTTTCAGTTTTGTGATCTCGTCCTTGAATTTATAACCCGGCCCGCCAGATCCGTCACCGTCAGGATCGCCGCCCTGGATCATAAAGTCCTTGATCACGCGGTGAAACTGTAGGCCATCATAAAAAGGTTTGTCTTTGAGATCTTTGCGAACAAATGGATTCTTTCCTTCGGCAAGTGTTACAAAACTGGCCACTGTCACCGGAGCCGAATTATAATCCAGCGTCGTAATTATAGTTCCTTTATTAGTTTCTATTTCCGCATAAAGTCCGTCTGGAAGGTTGGAATGTTCGTCTTTGCAGGAAACAAGTGTGGCAAAGGCAATAAGCAACAGGCTGATTGTTTTTCTCATTAAAAAAAAGGTTCTTATTCGGTTGTAATTTTTTCCTTCTCGAAGTCGTTCAGCGTAACGGTACAGATCAATGGCTCATTGTGACCGATCCGTTTATTATCGCCATGATAGCCGTAGCCCATGTGTGAAGGGAAAAGGAAAGTGACTTTTTCTTTTTTGCGCATCCGTTTTATGCCATCGCGCAGTCCCATCATGATGTTCTGCTTGTCTACGTGATAAATCTGTGGCCTGAGCTGGACTTCGGAATAGATTACATTTCCGTTGAGGTCTTTGACTTCGTAATCAAAATAAGCGACATCGCCTTTTTTTGGTGTCAGGGTATCTTTTTCATTGCGCAATTCGTAATAATACCAATAACCTTTATCTGAAGCGTAATATTTAATTTCCGGATTGCTTTTCATGATCGAGTCGATCTTTCCTTCTTCGCCTGCAATAAGTTTTTTATTGCGCTCGACCGATTCGCGCATGAAACTCCCCGAAGAATGGGAAACCGGTTTTCTTGCCTGCTGGTGTTGTGAACAGGCGACCGTGGTGATTAAAGCAAATACTGCTGCTATTTTATAGATGAATCTCATGGGTGATTCCCTGCTGCTATTAAATTTTTAAATTTTTCCACTGTTTGCACGAGTGATAAAGTCGACTTGCCGCCCGCCGCGTTGATATGTCCGCCGCCATTAAAATGCTGGCGCGCAAACTGGTTCACATCAAAGCTTCCTTTGGAGCGCAGTGAAATCTTGATGATATTTTCATCGGTATGTTCGATAAAAATCACGGTAAAATTAATACCTTTTATACTCAAACCATAATTCACAATGCCCTCTGTATCACCTTTAACATAATTATATGAATCGAGTTCCTGTTGGGAAAGCGTGATGTATGATGTGGAGAACTCTGTCATAACTTTCATATTCTGAAGCGCTTTGCCAAGAAGCTGCAGGCTCTGAAACGAATTATTATCGAAGATATTGCTGTGGATGGTGCCGTTTTCTATACCCAGATCGATCAAATCAGCTACGATCCTGTGGGTTGCGGCGGTCGTTGACGGAAAACGGAATGACCCCGAATCTGTTACGATTCCCGTATAAATACAAGTAGCAATCGTTTTATCGACCAAATGTTTCTGGCCGATAAAAGATATAAAGTTATACAGCATCTCGCAGGTTGATCCAAAGGCTGTGTCGGAATACGTCACAGCAGCGAAAGTATCAGGTTTTTGATGGTGGTCGATCATAATGAACGGCGCCCTGAGCTTGTTCAGCACATGTTCCATTTCTCCCGTGCGGTGAAGCGCATTGAAATCAAGGGCAAAAACCAGTTCTGCTTCATGCAATTTTTTAGCAACTGCTTCCTTGTCTTTTTCATAAACCAGAACGGTTTCAGATGCAGGAAGCCATGAGAGGAATCCCGGGAATTCATTGGGGGCGATGACAACAGGTGAATGTCCCAGTTTCAGCAGGAAATGATAAAGTCCGAGCGTTGAACCCATCGCGTCCCCATCCGGGCTTCGGTGGGGAATGATCGCGATTTTTTTAGGAACAGCCAGCATCGCCGAAACGGCCTCAATATCTTTTTCTTTCATAGGTTGCGAAGTTACACTTTTTTGTCGATGGAAGAAGGTCAGCGGCTGCCGAGAAAAAGTCCGAATCCGACAGCAAGCAGGCCGAAGATGACACTCAATCCGATTGCGACAGATAAGTTGTTGTGCTGCATCAGTGAAAAATTCTCATATCCGAAAGCTGAAAATGTAGTATAGCCGCCACAGAATCCGGTTACGAGAAACAGCTTCAGGTTGTCATTCTGAACTCCGTTTTTCGACAATAGCCCTATAAATAACCCGATCAATATACAGCCTGCAATATTGGCAATAAAGGTCGCTACAGGAAATGATCCCGAGAAATACCGGTTCACCACGAGCGTTGTCATATAACGCAGTGTGCTTCCGATTGCGCCTCCGGCGGCCACAAGAAAAACTGTTTTTAATATATCCATCACACTATTGTTGCTTTTACAAAAATGCAGATTTTCCTGAAAACTTGTATATATCTTCTGATTCCAAAGCGACCAGCGAATACTAAAAAGGCTAATAATGCAGTTTATGATGTAGATTTAAAATTTGTAGTTTTACAGCATCAATACGATTTAAATGAAGACGCTGCTCTTTTTATTTTTTGCAGTATTCTCGGCCCCCGGACTTTTTGCGCAGCCGGAGTCGGGTGGTATGTCGTTTTCGATTCCGCCTGCCAATAATATGAATACGGCTCCTTCGGGCGCAGCAATCAAAGCGCCTTCGATTTTTGATGAAGTGCGTAATTCAGGAAGCATCAATGAGGCGAAACCGCTCAACAGTAACTTTGGGAAACCCTCTGACTTCGCCAATCCCAACGAGCGTTATATCGAAAAAATGAACAAGTCAGAAGGCGAGGTTGCTACAGCCATCAGGAAAAATCAGTATTTGGGGGATTTTAAGACCAAAGCGGCGATCGTCAGGATCAATTACCGCGACCATGAAGCTTATGATGGCGACGTTATTAAAGTTATCGTTAACGATCACGTGATCCGGGAAGGAATTATAATGGAAAGCACCATTGAAGGTTTTGACCTCGGACTCGTACCTGGTTTCAATAAGATAGAATTCGAAGCATTGAATCAGGGAACTTCGGGTCCAAACACGGCGGAATTCCAAATTATTGATGATAAAGGCGAACTTATTTCTTCAAACCGCTGGAACCTTGCTACCGGATTCCGTGCCACCGTCATTCTCGTAAGGGAATAAAATTATTTTAATCTCGACAGCCGAAAACTTTCTGTTCGGCAACATCCGTTTTTTTGATTTCTTACTTTTTTTTACCTGAAAATTAAAAGTATTTTTGCACATGCAACACAACGTCCTCATTTTAGATTTTGGCTCGCAATACACACAACTAATTGCGCGCAGGGTTCGGGAACTGAATATCTTCTGCGAAATTTTTCCTTATAACCAGATTCCCCAGGATTTGTCATCGTATAAAGCCGTTATCCTTTCCGGCAGTCCGTTTTCGGTACGCGGAGAAAACCCGCCGCATCCCGATTTATCCCAGATCAGGGGCAAAATGCCTTTACTTGCAGTTTGTTATGGTGCGCAATATCTTGCCCATTTTCATGGCGGTGAAGTCGCTCCTTCAAATACGCGCGAATATGGCCGCGCCCGACTGTCATTCATCAAAGACGGTGAAGAGTTCTTCCATCAGGTGCTGGAAAATTCACAGGTATGGATGTCGCACAGCGATACGATAAAACTCCTTCCCACAAATGCGATAAAACTGGCAAGTACGCACGATGTCGAAAACGCCGCTTACAGAATTGAAGGCGAAACAACTTATGCGATCCAATACCATCCGGAAGTTTTTCATTCGACCGACGGAAAGCAGATGCTTGAAAATTTCCTTGTTAAGATTGCGCACGTCCCGCAGAATTTCACACCGGGTGCGTTCGTCGATGACATTGTTGCCGAAATGAAGCAAAAACTTGGGGACGATAAGGTTGTCCTCGGATTATCGGGCGGGGTCGACTCTACAGTGGCGGCGGTGCTTCTGAACAAAGCAATCGGAAAGAACCTTTATTGCATTTTTGTCAATAACGGACTGCTCCGGAAGAATGAATTCGAAAATGTTCTGCATCAGTACAAGGATATGGGGCTGAACGTGAAAGGTGTCGATGCCACGATGCTTTTTATGGATGCACTCGCCGGAATTTCTGATCCCGAATTAAAAAGAAAGGCCATCGGACGCACATTTATTGAAGTTTTCGACGACGAGGCACACCAGCTCCAGGACGTGAAATGGCTTGCACAGGGAACGATTTATCCCGATGTGATCGAATCTATATCCGTAAAAGGTCCGTCAGCCACCATAAAGTCGCATCACAACGTTGGCGGTTTGCCCGATTTCATGAAGCTCAAGATTGTCGAACCTTTGCGGATGCTTTTCAAGGATGAAGTTCGCCGCGTTGGCCGTACGTTAGGAATTGATCTTGAGCTTCTTGGAAGACATCCGTTTCCTGGTCCGGGATTGTCGATACGTATTTTGGGTGATATCACTTTGGAAAAAGTTCGTATATTGCAGGAAGTTGATGCCGTGTTTATAGACGGACTCAGATCCTGGGGGCTTTATGATAAGGTGTGGCAGGCTGGTGCGATACTGCTCCCGGTAGACAGTGTGGGCGTTATGGGAGATGAACGCACATACGAAAAAGTAGTGGCGCTGCGTGCGGTGGAGTCGACAGACGGAATGACCGCAGATTGGGTGCATTTGCCTTATGAATTCCTGATGAAGGTCTCAAATGACATCATCAATAAGGTGAAGGGAGTGAACAGGGTCGTTTATGACATCAGTTCAAAGCCTCCCGCTACCATTGAATGGGAGTAACTTTAAATCGGAAATAGTATGAGAAAGCTTGTTGTTCTTTTTGTGGCATTTTCTCTGCACAATTTATCGGCCCAGGAATACGAAATTATCAACCATACCGTGCAAATGGGGGAAACTGTCAGGATGATCTCTAAGAAATATCGCGCTGAACCTGCAGAGATCTATCGGCTTAATAAATTTGCCATAGACGGGATACGGCAGGGAATGGTACTTCACATACCAGCCCTGAAAAAGGAAATCACGCCTGCTAAAACTGTGGTACAGGCCGAAACACCAGCAGCAGTTGAATCAGTTGCTGAACCCGAACAGACGGCGGCCGTACAGGAAACGGCAGAACAGGAAATAACACATACCGTTGCACCGAAGGAAACGCTTTACAGCCTTTCGCGAAAATACAACGTACCGGTGGAAGAAATAAAACGACAAAACGAAAAACAATTGTCCAAAGGACTCCAGACCGGCCAGGTCCTGACCATCAGGATCACCAATTGAACTTCCTTAAAAAATAAACCATGAAATTATACCGGAGCTTAATATGTTGCATCATCATAACCCTGATGACGTTGTCAAACATATTTGCACAGGATTACACCCGGCATACGGTCGGGAAAGGGGAAACCATTACCCAAATCGCGCAGAAATACAAGGTAACGCCATACGACATATACAAGATAAATCCCGATGCCCAAAAAGGCATCAAAGAAAAGGATGTTATCCTGATCCCATCTGCAAACAGTATAGCGTCGGCTCCGCAAAAAAGCACCGTTTCAGGCGCAGCAACACATACGGTAAAAGCCAAAGAAACACTTTTCAGCATTGCACGTGAATACAATACTTCCGTTGACGAACTTAAAAAAGCAAATCCCTCTGCCAATGAAGGACTCAAGGTTGGCCAGGTGTTGTCCATTCCCGGACGGAGTAGTATTTCCCATTCACAGGCACCTGTGGTAAGATCCGGCAAAGCAACAACACATATTGTAGAGTCGAAGGAAACTAAATTCGGCATCGCAAAAAAATATGGGCTGACTGTAGAAGAACTGGAGCGCCAGAATCCCGGAATTGTAAAAGGGCTCCAGGTTGGCTACAAGCTTTCCATCAATGGGAATGCTGATGCCGCTGTCGAAAGACCGGCGCCCGTAACCACACAGGTTCAAGCATCTTCCACTACGCAAACCGAAACCAGCAAAAGCATCAAAAGAGAAGGCTACGCAAATTATGAAGTCAAACCCAAGGAAACAATGTTCAGCCTGACACAGATGTTCAACATTAGCGAAGCCGATCTTGTACGCCTGAACCCAAACCTGAAGGAAGGTGTCAAAACCGGGATGATCTTAAAAGTTCCCGGTCGGGGATCGATGGTTTTCGAATCACCGAAAACAACCGACGACCTTACCAAATCGATTTCAACAAAGAACAGAAAAAAGCTTGTCTTGTTGCTGCCATTCAATGCCGAACGCATTCAGGGCGATACGCTCAAGTCGCTTTCTTCCAGGCTGAAAAAAGAGCCTTTCCTGAACATGACACTGGATTTTTATGCCGGCGCGCTGATGGCGATCGATTCTGCCAAAACACTCGGAATGAACATCGATGTTAAGATATACGACTCCCGCGAAAGCAAAACTTCGTCGGCAGTGGGCGATATAGCAAAGTCAAACGGCCTGGAGACTGCCGATGCTGTGATCGGTCCGTTTTACCAGCAGCATGCAGAGAAACTTGCCGAATTGCTCAACGCCAACAATGTACCGGTAATTTCCCCACTGTCTAAGGAAGACGGGAAAGTATACACCAATCTGTTTCAGGCTATGCCTTCAGAAGAATCAATGAAAAAGGCAATGATGGACTATCTGGTTTCACGCAATGGAAATATAATCGTCGTCAATGATCCGAAGAAGGCATCAAATCGCGAATTCATCACCAAAAACTATCCTGATGCGCAGCTTGTGCAACTCAGCGAAAGCGGCGCACTCGTAGCTGAAAACCTGAAAATGCTGCTCCAGAAGGATAAGATGAACTATGTGATCATCGACTCTGAAAAAACCGGAATGATCCTCAGTACGACCAATGTCCTGCTTAATGAAATGGCAAATTTCCAGATTCAGCTTGCGATCATTGAGCCTAATGAGACGTTGGATTTTGAAGAAATATCAATGAAAAGGATTACGATACTGAAGATGCTCTATCCTTCGCAGACCCGCGAAAACAACACGCCTGAAGCCATTGCTTTTGAAAATGCCTATAAAAAAGAAAATAAGGTATTCCCAAGCCAATATGCGATTCGCGGTTTTGATGTTACATTCGACACCATGCTAAGGCTTTCACAGGGGAAATCTTTTGAGGTTTCGGCCAATGAAGACAGCACCGAAGAGGTTGAAAGCAAGTTCCGGTATGAGAAAAAAGAATCTGGAGGATATGCCAACAAAGGCGTTTATATCCTGCAATATGAAGAAGACCTTTCTGTTAAAGAAGTAAAATAATGACCTCCAAAGTAACTTACCTCGGCGATTTACGCACCTCGTCTGAACATATCCAATCAGGAAACACGATCATTACCGATGCGCCTACTGACAATCATGGAAAAGGAGAAGCATTCTCGCCAACCGATTCCGTAGCCAACGCACTTGCAACCTGTATGCTGACTGTCATGGCAATAAAAGCCCGTACAATGGATATTGATTTCTCAGGATCGACCGCTTCCGTTACCAAGCACATGCAGCCTGAGCCGAGGAAAATATCTAAAATAGAAGTTATTTTCGATATGTCGATCGCCGTTGACGATAAATCAAAAGCGATTCTCGAGCGCACTGCTAGAACCTGTCCTGTCGGGCTGAGCCTTCATCCGGATATCGAACAGGTCGTTACCTTCAACTGGAAATCTTAATGCAGCCAAATCATGGCGAGCTCATAAAACTAGCCCACGCAAAAATGCCTTTCGGAAAATATGAAGGCCGTTTTCTTACCGATTTGCCTGAATTTTATGTGGTTTGGTACCGCAATAAGGGGTTTCCGAAAGGCATACTCGGTCAACAACTCGAGCTTGTTTATGAATTGAAACTTAACGGGCTTGAAGATCTCGTGCGCAACATAAGGAGGAAGTTTCCACAATAGCATTTTCACGAATTTCATACGGAATTAAATTTTCACATTGACAATTTATAATCGTACTTTTGCCACGTTTTTTTGAACGACAGCAACAACAACACAACTACCAATAATGAATCAAACGAAGTATATTTTTGTTACCGGCGGCGTGACTTCTTCCCTCGGGAAAGGAATCATTGCGGCGTCGCTGGCAAAACTACTGCAGGCACGCGGGTATCGCATTACGATCCAGAAATTCGATCCTTATATCAATGTCGACCCGGGAACATTAAATCCGTATGAACACGGGGAATGTTTTGTTACCGATGACGGCGCCGAAACAGATCTTGACCTCGGCCACTACGAAAGGTTCCTGAATGTCCCGACCAGCCAGGCGAACAATGTGACCACCGGGCGCGTGTATCTTTCGGTTATCGAAAAGGAACGCCGTGGCGAATTTCTCGGCAAGACGGTTCAGGTGGTTCCGCACATTACAAATGAAATCAAGGAACGGATTCAGCTTTTGGGAAATTCAGGCGATTACGACATCGTCATTACCGAAATCGGCGGAACCGTAGGCGACATTGAATCGCTTCCGTATATCGAATCTGTACGCCAGTTGCTTTGGGAATTGGGAGATGACAATGCTTTGGTCATCCACCTTACACTGATCCCATATCTTGCAGCTGCGGGCGAACTTAAAACCAAACCAACACAGCATTCCGTAAAAACTTTAATGGAAAGCGGAATCCAGGCGGATATTCTTGTTTGCCGTACCGAACACGAATTGTCTGATGAACTTCGCCAAAAACTGGCTTTGTTCTGCAACGTCAAAAGGGAAGCTGTCATCCAATCAATCGACGTTTCCACAATTTATGAAGTGCCAAACCTCATGCTTGAAGAAGGCCTTGATATTGTCGCACTGAAAAAGCTGGCCCTTCCGAGAAAAAATACACCCGACCTGAAGAACTGGAATGTTTTCCTTCACAGCCTGAAAAACCCCAAACATGTAGTAAACATCGGGCTGATCGGGAAATATGTTGAACTTCAGGATTCCTATAAATCAATTCTTGAAGCGTTCATTCATGCCGGCGCTGCAAATGACACGAAAGTAAACGTGGTTTCGGTACATTCAGAACACATTGACGCTTCAAATGCCCATGAAAAGCTGCGCGACCTTGACGGAATTGTCGTTGCGCCTGGTTTTGGCGAAAGGGGAATTGAAGGAAAAATTGAGACAGTGCGTTTTGCCCGCGAGAATAATATTCCTTTTTTCGGAATATGCCTTGGAATGCAGATGGCGGTTATTGAGTTCTCAAGAAATGTCCTCAGACTCCGGGATGCCAATTCCACCGAAATGAACGAAGGAACTTCCAACGCCGTCATCGACCTGATGGAAGAACAGAAAAATATTACCGAAAAAGGCGGAACCATGCGTCTTGGAGCCTGGCGTTGTGATCTTGCAGATGGCTCGTTGGCCCAAAGGATCTACAATACAGGTTCGGTTATGGAGCGCCACCGCCATAGGTATGAATACAACAGCGATTATAAGGAGCAGCTTGAAAATGCGGGACTGAAATCGTCGGGGATAAATCCTGAGACAGGGCTTGTCGAAATTATTGAAATTGCCGAGCATCCCTTTTTTATCGGCGTCCAATACCATCCTGAATATAAAAGCACGGTAGCCAATCCGCATCCGCTGTTTGCAAGCTTTGTGGCTGCGACAGTTCAATTTAAAAAGAAATAATACACATTAATGGAGCAAAAGAAATTAGACCTGAATTCCATCATCGGATTCGTATTGATCTTCGGAATCCTGATCTGGATCATGTACCAGAATGCACCTTCGGAAGAAACGGTCACCGCTGGCAAAGCCAGAAAAGAGCAGCAGCAAAAAGTTAAGGAAGTAACGGCAAAAAGGGTAGCGCTTCACGCTGCCGATACGATTGCCAATGATTCGCTCCGCATGGCGACTTTGCGTAACACGCTTGGTGGTTTCGCTTATTCAGGAACGCTCGCTTCGGCAAAAGAGGATTTCACAGTAATCGAAAACGATCTGATTGTCCTTAAAATTGCCAATAAAGGCGGTTATATCACAGAAGCTACATTAAAAGATTACGAACGTTTTGAAAAAGGTTCCGGCGAGTTGGTCAAGCTTATCAATGACAATAATGCGCGGCTGAACATCAAGCTCAAGACCCGCGACAACCGCGTCCTGGAAACGAAAGACTTATTTTTTGAGCCAACGCTTTCTAAGGTTGGGGAAAACCAGGTTTTGTCAATGCGCCTAAAATCGGGCCCGAATGAATTCCTGGAATACCGCTATGTCCTGAAGCCGAAAGAATATATGCTTGATTTCGACGTGCGGTCACAAGGGCTTGCACAGGTACTTGATGTATCGCGCCCGCTGGAACTGGAATGGGAAATGAAGACTTTCCGTAATGAAAGAAGCATTTCTTATGAAAATCGTTATGCCGAAGTTATCTATGAATATGAAGGAGGAAAAGACGATTATTTAGGACAGGGCAGTGACGATGAAGCGACAGAGGAAAAAGTCAGTTATATCGCCTTCAAACAACATTTCTTTACTTCAATACTATTAACCGATACCCCGTTTGAAACTGCCAGGCTTAACTCTACAAACCTTGTCCATGACGAGGAAAAGGATACGGTTTATACAAAGCAGATGAAGGCTTCCGTACCGCTTGCATTCAGGAATGGCGAGATCGATTACAAGATGAACTGGTATTACGGTCCGGCCGATTACAAAATATTGGATAATTACCAGCGAAATCTTGATGAGATCATTCCGTTGGGCTGGGGAATTTTCGGATGGATCAACAAACTCATTTTTATTCCGGTCTTTGGGTTCCTGAGCTCGTTCATCATGTACGGTTTGGCAATAATACTATTTACGATTCTCATCAAACTCGCGATGTCGCCAATCACATACAAGTCGTTTCTGTCACAGGCAAAGATGAAAGTTCTCCGGCCGGAACTTGCCGATTTGAACGAGAAGTATAAAAAAGACCCGATGAAGCGCCAACAGGAAACCATGAAGCTTTATTCCAAAGCAGGCGTGAATCCAATGGCAGGTTGTGTTCCGGCACTGATCCAGTTGCCGTTTATGTACGCATCGTTCCAGTTCTTTCCTTCGGCGATTGAATTGCGCCAGAAGAGTTTTCTTTGGGCGCCAGACCTTTCATCGTATGATTCAATCCTGCAACTGCCGTTCAACATTCCGTTTTATGGCGACCACGTAAGCCTGTTCCCGATATTGGCATCAGTCGCAATTTTCTTTTATATGAAAATGACCACAGGTGATCAGGCGATGAGCCAGCCGCCACAGGAAGGCATGCCTGATATGGGCAAGATCATGAAAATCATGATTTACCTTTCACCATTGATGATGCTTTTCTTCTTCAATAATTATGGTTCCGGATTGAGCCTTTACAACTTCATTTCCAATCTTGTCACCATTGCGATTATGGTCGTCATCAAAAAGTATGTTGTTGATGAAAAGAAGATTCATGCCCAGATACAGGAAAATAAAACCAAGGAAAAGCCACAAGGCAAATTCCAGCGCAGGCTTCAGGAAATGATGGAGCAGGCCGAAGCGCAAAAAGCAAAAAACCCTAAACGATAAGAGAAGCTTCCGGAAGGAAGCTTTTTTTTAAAACCGAAAGCCCTTTCTGCTGTTTTAGCAGAATGATTAATTTTAACACCATAAAATAATTTACACGGTCTTTAGTTATACAGAAAATGAAATTTATGAAGAACACCTTTTTTCAATCCTGCATACTTCTATTGTTACTCTGCGGAAGCTTGGTTTCTGCGCAGGAAAGCATCAATAAATTGGATGAAAAAGGCCAGAAGCACGGACTCTGGCGTGGGTTGTTTGACGAGTCCAAACGGGTAAGGTATGAAGGCACATTCTCCCATGGAAAAGAAACCGGAACCTTTACGTTCTACGACGACACAAAAGCCCATGCGGTCATTGCAACGCGCGATTTCAGTAAAGGCAACGATAGTGCTTATACGATATTTTACGATCAGGCAAAGAATAAAGTCAGTGAAGGCAATGTTGTCAACCGGCTTCCGGAAGGAAAATGGATTTACTATCATAAAGATTCAAAAGCCATAATGTCGACCGAATTCTATAAAGCCGGCAAACTCGACGGAAAAAGAACGGTTTTTTATCCTGACGGAACAGTTGCGGAAGAAACCAATTATAAAACTGGGATCAAAGAAGGCGCTTATAAAAAATATACTGACAAAGGTGTGCTCCTTGAAGACGCAACCTACAAAAATGGCGAATTTCATGGTCCGGCCGTTTATAAAGCGCCCGACGGGAAAGTGGTGGCCAAAGGCGAATTTAAAAACGGAAAGAAAAACGGTTATTGGGAATTTTTTGAAAATGGCAAGCTGACCAGCCGCGAGAAGTACCCGCTCACAAAAAAAACGGCGAAAGCCACTACCGAAAAATAGCGTATTTTTGCACCCGAAATGAAAAGAGTTGTAGTTGGCCTTTCAGGCGGAGTGGATTCAAGTGTTGCGGCATACCTGCTGCAGCAGCAAGGTTATGAAGTGATCGGACTGTTTATGAAAAACTGGCACGATGACTCGGTGACCATTTCCAACGAATGTCCGTGGCTTGAAGACAGCAATGATGCGCTTCTTGTCGCGCAAAAACTCGGGATTCCTTTCCAGACCATCGATCTTAGCGAGCAATATCGCGAACGTATCGTAGATTATATGTTCAGTGAATATGAAAAAGGACGTACTCCAAATCCTGACGTACTCTGCAACCGCGAAATCAAATTCGATGTCTTCATGAAAATCGCATTAAACCTTGGCGCCGATTATGTGGCCACCGGGCATTATTGCCGAAAGGATGAAGTAGAAACAGATGGTAAAAAAACGTTCCGGCTTTTATCAGGAATTGATAAAAATAAAGACCAGTCTTACTTCCTTTGCCAGCTATCACAGGAGCAATTGTCAAAAGCATTATTTCCGATCGGCGAACTTACCAAGCCCGAAGTAAGGGAGATTGCTGCTGAAATGGAGCTTGTCACCGCTGAAAAGAAGGATTCTCAAGGCTTGTGCTTTATCGGAAAAGTGAGGCTGCCTGAATTTCTTCAGCAAAAACTGCAGCCCAAAGAAGGTCTTATTGTCGAGATCGACCGCGATAATACAGCATACCGTAACGGCGCTCTTCCTGATAACGAACAGGATGCTCTCGTTCATTCCGCAGAAGCAATTCCCTATACACCCGAAATGGGGAAAGTGGTCGGAAAACATTCCGGCGCGCATTATTTCACCATCGGCCAGCGCAAAGGGTTAAATGTAGGAGGCACGACCGAACCGCTTTTTGTTATCGCCACCGATGTGCAAACCAATACTATTTATACCGGGCGCGGAAACAGCCATCCCGGACTTTTCCGGAAAGCGCTTTTTGTGCGGCAGGACGAAGTTCACTGGGTACGTGAAGACATGAAGCTCAGTAACGGTGAAACCATGGATGTCATGGCGCGCATCCGCTACAGGCAGCCACTTCAGAAAGCGACGCTTCA
Organism: Flavobacterium sp.; assembly: GCA_036399795.1. Classification (GTDB taxonomy): domain Bacteria; phylum Bacteroidota; class Bacteroidia; order Flavobacteriales; family Flavobacteriaceae; genus Flavobacterium. Next base: position 282,776 of record DASWML010000023.1, on the reverse strand, counting down.
TCAGTTTGAAGACGGACTCTACGTTGCTTTTGAACAGCCGCAGTCAGCCATTGCCGAAGGGCAATTCGTAGCATGGAATCTTGGCGATGAACTCGTGGGATCGGGAGTAATTTCTTAACTTCGTGGTTTTTACGGAAATCATGAAAAAGATATATTTGCTCCTCGTCATATTTTCCACGTTTCAAATTTCTGCACAGGAAGACGCGTGGATCTACTTTAATTCAAAGCCGAATTCACAATTTTACTTTGACAATCCGCTGGAGATGCTGTCGCAGCGTTCCCTTGACCGTCGCGCTGCCCAGGGAATCACGCTTGATATAAAAGATATTCCCATTTATCAGCCATATATTGATCAGGTCGATGCCGTTTCAGGTATTGAAGTGATGGCAAAATCCAAATGGCTCAACGCAGTTCACGTTCGCGGTTCGGAAATAGCGATCAATTCAGTGCAGTCATTTTCTTTTGTCGCAGAAGTTGATTTTGCAGATAATTCACTTGATGCTGCCGGGAAGGTTTCATCCAAGTTGAAGCGTATGCTTGTCGGTAAACAGATGAATGTGCAGGCAGATTTTGCATACGGCGCTTCTGCAAACCAGATCCAGATGCTCAATGGGCATTTGCTCCACCAGCAGGATTACACCGGTGTGGGAAAAATCATTGCCGTCTTGGATGCCGGGTTTCCTGAAGTCGACGTGGTACAGCCTTTTGCACGCCTTCGCGATAACAACCAGATTTTGGGCGGATATAATTTTGTAGACCGCAACGAGGATTTCTACAGCCGAAATTCACACGGAACACTCGTGCTTTCTACCATGGGCGGTTATGCCGAAAATCAACTTGTCGGGACCGCGCCGGATGCCGGTTATTACCTTTTTATCACGGAAGATATCAATTCTGAAAATCCCGTTGAGGAATCGCTTTGGGTTGAAGCCGCAGAAGTTGCTGACAGCCTCGGGGTGGACATCATCAATTCTTCACTAGGATATTTTGATTATGATAATCCTGCCTACAGTTATAGTTATGAAGATATGGACGGCACCACGTCTTTCGTTTCCCGTGGTGCGGATATCGCTTTCACACGCGGAATGGTCGTGGTGGTTTCTGCAGGAAATTCCGGAAATTCCGGCGATCCTCATATCAGTGTTCCGGCAGATGCAATAAATGTGCTGACTGTCGGCGCCGTGACAGCATCCGGAAACTACGCAAGCTTCAGTTCAATTGGCCCAAGTGCTGATGGCCGTATAAAACCTGATGTGATGGCGCAAGGGCAGTCGGCTGTACTTTCCAATACATCAGGAAATATAACAACCGCCAGCGGAACATCGTTTTCGGGGCCGATTATGGCCGGGATGGTGGCAAGTTTCTGGCAGGCCGCGCCAACACTAACCAATGCCCAGGTTGTACAACTCATCAGGGAATCGGCACATTTATATGAAAACCCAACAGATGAAATGGGTTATGGCATTCCCGATTTTGCCGAGGCGCTTTCACTTGCTGAGCTTTCGGTTCCCGAAGAAGGAATTGATGGGTTTCAGGTTTATCCGAATCCGTTTTCAAATATGTTATCAGTCAGTTTTCCTTCAGGGACAGAAAAAGCCCAGTTGAAGCTATACAATAACCTCGGACAGCTTGTTGCAGAGAAAAGCATCGTTCCGCAAGTCGAAATTACTGGACTGGAGCAACTCGCGCCGGGAATCTATTTTTATTATATTGCCTCCGCAGAAAAAGCCCGTTCAGGAAAACTCATTAAAACCAATTCAGCCCACCCTTAATGAACAGGATCACGCAACTCTTCAATATCAAATATCCGGTGATCCAGGCCGGCATGATCTGGAACAGCGGCTATAAGCTTGCGAGTGCTGTAAGCAATGCAGGCGGCCTCGGACTCATCGGAGCCGGATCAATGTACCCGGAGGTGCTTCTGGAACATATCCGGAAATGCAAAAAAGCAACCGACAAGCCATTTGGTGTTAACGTTCCGATGCTTTATCCGAACCTGGAGGAAATCATCAATATCATCGTTGAAGAGAATGTTAAGATCGTATTTACTTCCGCGGGAAATCCAAAAACATATACTTCCTTACTGAAAGAAAAAGGAATTACGGTTGTTCATGTCGTGAGCAGTTCAAAATTTGCGCTTAAGGCACAGGAAGCCGGTGTCGATGCTGTTGTTGCGGAAGGTTTTGAAGCCGGCGGACACAATGGCAGGGAAGAAACCACGACATTGACATTAATTCCGATGGTAAAAAAGAATATTTCCATTCCGTTAATTGCCGCAGGCGGAATTGCAACGGGTCGGGGAATGCTGGCGGCGATGACCCTCGGTGCCGATGGCGTACAGGTAGGAACCAGGTTTGCGGCATCGGAAGAATCTTCGGCACACAATAATTTTAAGCAAACGATAGTTAACCTCAATGAAGGCGATACGCAGCTTACTTTAAAAGAGCTTGCTCCGGTAAGGCTGATCAAAAATAAGTTTTATGATGATATCCAGGGACTGTATGCCCGCTGCGCCACTACCGAAGAGTTGAAAGCCCTTTTGGGCCGGGCTCGCGCAAAACGCGGTATGTTTGAGGGCGATCTGGTGGAAGGTGAGCTCGAAATCGGCCAGATATCAGGCTTAATTAAAGACATACAGCCTGCTGCTGTCATCCTTCAGCAAATTATAGATGAATTTGAGGCCGCAAAAAGGGAAATATCGGCATTCCCAACTTTTTAATATCTAGTATGAAAATTTTTAAGCTATTGCTTGTTGTCTTCTTCCTGAGCTTTGGATATGTCCAGGCCGAGGCGCAGGTTTATAAATTCCAGACGACAGGTTTCAGCGTTCTGGAAAAAAATGAAAAAGGAAAGTGGGGCAAATGGTCTGACCTCCAAAAGACATCTATTGTAATTTCATTGGATACCAATAAAAACCGGATTGTGGTGTATTCACAGGAAATTCAGTTATACCGAATCGTTAAATACGAACCGAAGGAAGAAAATGAATCCGATATCATCTATCCGTTTCTTTGTGAGGATGAGGACGGGCAGTCGTTTACCATCACAATCATCACCCGGAAAAAGCAGGATAACAGGAAACAGATGTATATCAATCAGAAAGATTTCATCATCGTATACAACATTGTGAACTTTATCTGATTTTCAGTTCCTTCGCGTTTTTCGAGTTTTTGCAGTTTTTGCAGTTTTATCAGCCGATGATCTTATTATTAAAATAATGTTAATGACTTTGTTCATAATATTATAATCCTTCACTTTTTCAATATTTAAATTTAAGTAATATAGTACCATAATACACCTTGTCTGCAGGTGTGCCTTCCGAAATTTTTTTCGGGTATGGCTGCGGGTTTAAAGGGGTATTTTTCAGGCCGGAATATTAGATTCAGGTAAAGAAACGCAACAGTCAACTATCTGTGTGTATGGGAATTAATACTTATTGCAGGCATAGGATACATTTTGTCTTTATTTGGCTGCTGCTTTTATTGGGCATGGCGGATGTTATGGCCCAATGTCCGACTGTCACTGATCCGACACAATCTTTTTGCGACATACAGTCGCCTGTAGTAGGAAGTCTTTCTGCTGTCAACAATGGCGGAGGCGTTGTATGGTATGCAACTGCTACGTCTACAACACCTTTATCGTCAACTTCAGGCCTTGTAAATGGGGAAGATTATTTTGCCGATTCGAGTGCCGGAACATGTGGTACGAGGCCCAGTGTAACCGTTACGATCTATTCAGCTCCTACAGGCGGACCTTTTCAGGGTGTTTGTGTTGGTGTGGCAACCGATGCTACGATTCCTGCCGATGGAGATCCTGAAGCAGATATTGTCGCGGTTGGGAATAACATCCAATGGTATACATCGCCAACCGGAGGATCGCCGCTTGCGCCGGGCACTGTCCTTAATGACAATACGCTTTATTATGCAAGCCAGACCAATCCGGAAACAGGTTGTGAAACCTCCCGACTGGCCGTGTTTGTTAATGTCGGCGTGGTGCCAACGCCTTCAGGTGATGCGACGCAGGAGTTTTGTCTTGTTCCCGGAGGTTCTGCCCCAACCGTGGGTAATCTCGTGGCAAGCGGCGCAAACAACTGGTACCTGACATCGTCTTCAGCTTCGCCATTGCCTGCTTCAACACCGCTTATAAACGGACAAAGCTATTATGCAACAACAGTAGATCCGCCCTGTGAAAGCACTTCAAGGTTTGAAGTTACGGTTTCGCTGCTCGATCCTACCGATGCCGGAACCAACGGTGTCAGAAGGATTTGCGCCAACCAGGTAGCTGCAACGCCTCCGTTTAATCTTTTCAGCCTGCTCGGAGGTTCACCTGATACAACCGGTACATGGAGCGGTCCGCTTCCAACATCAAATGGATTTCAGGGAACGGTAAATGTTTCATCTTTAACCCTTGCCGGTAGTCCGTATGTTTTTACCTATAATGTAACATCGTCGGTTTGTGCGCCGAGTTCTTCTACGGTAACGATTGAGATCCTTCCGCTTCCGGTGGCTTCAATTTCTGCAAATACCACGACGGTCTGTTCCGGTCAAAGCGCCACGGTAACATTTACCGGAACTCCAGGCGCAACAGTAACATATAATATAAATGGCGGACCCAATCTGTCCGTTCTGCTGAATGGCTCGGGAACAGCAACAATTACAAATGTGGTTACCGCAACTGCCACATACAATCTGGTAAGCGTGGCATCATCAGGAACGCCAAGCTGTTCGCAGCCGCAGACAGGATCTGTTACGATTAACGTACTTCCGCTTCCGATCGTAACAATTGCGGCAAATACGACCATCTGCCGCGGAAGCAGTGCAACAGTGACTTTTACCGGTACGGCAAATGCGACTGTCACCTATAATATTAATGGTGGGCCGAATCAAACCATTGTCCTGAATGGTTCGGGAACTGCGGCCATAACAAATACTTATACGGCGACTACCGTATTCAATCTTGTCAGCATTGCTTCTTCGGGAACGCCTTCGTGCAGCCAGCCTGTGACAGGTTCGGTTACAATAACAGTGATCCAGCCACCCGTTGTTGCCATTTCAGGCAGTACGAATGTTTGTCCGAATGGATCGGCTACAGTGACATTTACCGGAACGCCCAATGCAATTGTGACTTATACAGTGAATGGCGGCCCCAATCAAAATATTACGCTTAGCGGCTCCGGGACTGCGGCGATAACCACAACATACACTGTCACTACAACTTATACATTAATTAGTGCGGTTACGGGTGGAACGCCACCATGTAGCCAACCCCAATCGGGAACTGTTACTATTACGGTTTTGCCTTTACCGACTGCATCAATTGCTTCAAGTGTGACCATTTGTTCGGGACAAAGCGCGACCGTTACTTTTACGGGAACCCCAAATGCAATTGTCACCTACAATATAAACGGAGGAGCAAGCCAGACTGTGGTTCTGAATGCATCAGGAACGGCGACAATTACGAACACTTACACTGCAACTACAGTTTTTAACTTAGTGAGTGTCGCTTCTGCCGGAACGCCAAGTTGCAGCAGGCCTTTAACCGGTAGCGTGACCATTACTGTGGTGCCATTGCCTTTGGTGACCATCTCTTCTAATCCGGCCACGGTTTGTCCGGGTGGAAGTGCGACAATCACTTTTACAGGAACAGCGAATGCAGTGGTTACCTATTCAATAAATGGTGGAGGAAACCTTTTTATCACATTGAATGCTTCAGGAACGGCAACGATTACCGGTACTTATAATGTAACGACAACCTATACACTTGTTAGCGCAGCCACTCCGGGAACTCCTTCATGTATCCAGCCTTTAACAGGTTCGGCAACAGTTACGGTTGTGCCGCTGCCGACAGTCAGTATTTCGGCAAGTACGACTATTTGTTCAGGCCAAAGTGCGACAGTTACTTTTACAGGCACAGCAAATGCAGTCGTGACCTATACCGTCAATGGCGGCCCGAATCAGTTGATAACATTGAATGGGTCCGGTTCTGCGACAATAACCAATACATATACTGCAACAACGACATTTTCTCTTGTAAGTGCCGCGACTTCAGGTACACCAAGCTGTTCGCAACCTCAAGCGGGAACAGTGGTTATAACAGTCGTACAACTTCCGGTTGTCACCATTGCAGCCAATACAACAATTTGTTCAGGACAAAGCGCTACCGTAACTTTTACGGGAACAGCAAATGCGGTCATAACTTATAACATCAATGGGGGAACCAACCAAACCATTATACTCAACGCTTCGGGTACAGCCACGATAACAAATACGTATACTGCAACAACGGTCTTTAATCTTGTAAATGCTTCAACGGCCGGAACGCCTGCGTGTACTCAACCGGTAACAGGTTCAGTGACAATAACAGTGCTTCCTCCGCCTACGGTAGCCATGGCAGCGAACGCTACAATCTGTTCTGGTCAAACCACGACGGTGACTTTTACCGGAACGCCAAACGCCATAATACAATTTACAATTAATGGAGACGCACAAACAATTACTTTAAACGGTGCAGGAATCGCAACTATTACAAATACTTATACGGCAACAACAGTTTTTAATCTGGTGAGTGTTGCTTCGGGTGGAACGCCGGGTTGTTCCCTGCCGATTAGCGGTTCTGTTACCATTATGGTAATCCAGCTCCCGACGGTAACAATTTCCGGAACTGCAAGCGTTTGTCCGAATGGTCCGGCTACAGTTATATTTACCGGTACGCCGAATGCTACTGTGACATACTCGGTAAATGGCGGCCCAAATCAAAACATCACGCTTAACGCGTCGGGTACAGCAGTAATAACTTCAAATTATTCAATTACAACGACTTATACGCTCATCAGTGTTACTACAACCGGAACACCTTCTTGCAGTCAGCCTGTGACAGGTTCTGTTGTTATTACTGTACTGCCTCCGCCAACGGCGACAATTGCTGCGAGCACAACAATATGTTCCGGCGAAAGCGCAACAGTTACGTTTACCGGAACCGCAAACGCTGTTGTTACCTATAACATTAACGGAGGAGCAAACCAAACCATCACGCTCAGTGCATCGGGAACTGCTGCAATTACCACGACTTACACTTCTACGACAATTTATAACCTTGTTAGCGCATCGACACAGGGATCTCCGGGATGCAGCCAACCGCTTACAGGTTCGGTGACCATTACAGTAATGCCGCCTCCTACGGTAACAATTTCCGCAAGTACGAATGTTTGTCCCGGCGGAACTGCTACGATAACCTTTACCGGAACCGCGAACGCAGTGGTGACTTATACCATCAACGGTGGGCCGGATCAGACCATTCCACTAAGCGCTTCAGGTACAGCGACAATAACAGGAACATATAATGTAACTACGACATATACGTTGGTCAGCGTTGCTACAACCGGAACACCTTCTTGCAGCGTACCGCAGTCCGGGGCAGTAACCATTACAGTATTGCCACTTCCGACAGCTTCAATAGCTGCGAGTGCAACCACAGTTTGCTCCGGAACAAGCGCAACTATAACTTTTACCGGAACCGCAAATGCAATTGTTGCTTATACAATTACAGGAGGCGCAAACCTGTCGGTAACATTAAATTCGTCGGGTACCGCGACCATAGCTGCTACGCTTGCAGGAACAACAACTTATACATTAATTAGCGTTGCCACAGCCGGAACGCCAAGTTGTAGTCAGTCGCTGACAGGGTCAGTCACGGTGACAGTAACGCCTCCGCCTGTTGCAGGAAATGATGTAGCCAATTTTTCTATCTGCGGAAATGCCTTGCCGATTGATCTATTTGCGTTGTTAGGGACAGCAGCCCAACCCGGCGGAACATGGTCACCCGCACTGGCAAGCGGTACCGGAATATTTAATCCTTCAGTTGATCCTGCCGGAACTTACGTTTATACTGTCAACGGAAATGAACCATGTCCTGCAGATACGGCATCAGTAACGGTAACACTGACTCCGCCTCCCAATGCTGGAGCCGATGCAATTGTGAATTATTGTTCTAATTCTGGAAATCAGAATCTTTTCGTTGCACTTGGCGGTTCAGCGCAGGCCGGCGGAACATGGAGTCCGGCGCTCGCCAGCGGAACAGGAATATTCAATCCGGCTGTTGATACGGCAGGAATTTATACTTACACTGTTGCAGGTCCGGCTCCTTGCGGAAATGATTCGGCAACCGTTACTGTAGCAATTACACCGGCTGCAAATCCGGGTGAAAACGGAACTGCTGCTTTTTGTGCCAACGCCACACCTCAGGATCTGTTTACATTCCTTAACGGAACACCTCAAACGGGTGGAATTTGGTCACCTGCGCTTGCAAGCGGTACCGGAGTTTTTAATCCGGCCATAGACGCTGCCGGAACCTATACTTATACTGTCACAGGGATTGCACCGTGCGAAAATGCTTCTGCGTCTGTAGCCGTTTCAATTATTGCTCCTCCAAATGCAGGAAATGACGCCACAGCAAACATTTGTTCCAACGCAAATCCACAGGACCTGTTTGCCTTATTGGGTGCTAATGCTCAACCAGGCGGAGCATGGTCTCCTGCGTTGGCAAGCGGTAGCGGAGTATTTAATCCTGCTGTTGATGTCGCCGGTGTTTACACGTATACTGTGGCAGGAACAGCTCCATGTGTCGGCGATAGCGCCACTGTAACGGTAACGATTACACCAGGGCCAGATGCCGGACAGGATGGAAGTCTTACTTTATGTTCCAACAGTACGCCCCAAAACTTATTTAACTACCTGAACGGAACGCCACAAGCAGGCGGGACATGGTCACCGGCATTGTCCAGTGGAAGCGGGATATTTGATCCTTCTGTTGACGCGCCCGGCATTTATACTTATACTTTTTTCGGCAATCAGCCATGTGATAATGATACGGCTATAATTACGGTAACTGTAAATCCTGTGCCGGACGCAGGAACCGACGGAACTGCATTTTTCTGTACAAATTATCCTGCGTCTGATTTGTTTGCCAGCCTCGGCGGCACACCACAAACTGGCGGAACCTGGAGTCCGGCGCTGGCAAGTGGAACGGGTATGTTTAATCCGCTTGTCGATGCACCCGGAACTTATACCTATACTGTTGGCGGAGGTCTTTGCGCCACGTCTACGGCAACAGTTACGGTGAGCGTGGTACAGTCGCCAAATGCAGGCGGAAACGGCGCAACATTACTGATCAATGCGTGTGTCACATCAACTTCAGTCGATCTGTTTGCAGGATTGAATGGTTCTCAGGGTGTCGGCACGTGGAATGATGACGATGCAACAGGTGCGCTGGCTGGCAATATTTTCAACCCTTCGGCAGCCGGATCCGGAACTTATCATTTTACCTATACCGTCGGCGGAGGTGTTTCGCCATGTCTTTTTGATACGGCGACTGTTACTGTAGTGGTCAGCCCCCAGCCGAATGCAGGTACATTTACAGGAATTCAAAGTGTTTGTACTTCTGCCGGGACTTTTGACCTGTTGACGTTGCTCGATGGTACACAACAAATCGGTGGCGTATGGACCGATTCAGCAAATACAGCGCTGGAAAGCAGTGTACTCAACATTTCAGCATTTGCTGCAGGAACCTACAGCTATACTTATACAATTACCAATGCCTGCGGCACAGATGCCGAAACCGTGCAACTGACTATATTGCCTGTACCAGCCCTGGCGATCCCAAACATTACCATTGTTACTCCGATTTGCCTAGGTGATGCAGCGAATCTTAGTCTCAACGGGTTAGCCGACGGAACGTACGCACTTACCTATAATCTTTCAGGAGCGAATACGACTGCCGATCAAACAGTAAATATTACGGTCGCAGGCGGAACAGCCAATTTTACGATTCTGCCTTCCAACATTACCAATACAGGAACAACCACAATCACTTTTGTCGGCATCGCTAATACGGTTACAAGCTGTTCATCAGCATTAACCAACGTACAGGTAAACTTTGTGGTCAGGCCGTTGTCAAACCTTGACAGTGTCAACCTCAGTGCAGGAAATGCATGTCAGGGAAGCGGTGTCACGGTAAATATTTTGGGTGCGTCCGGACTTCCGGATGGAAATTACCAGTTTAATTACAACATTCCTTCAGCATCACCGGCAACCGGCAGTACCGGAATCGTTACGGTTGTGGGCGGTACCGGAGCATTTACAATTCCGGGTTCTGTATTTACTTCGGCAGGAAATTATACCATCACGATCAGCAACATCATCAGTCTTTCTTCCGAATGCAGCAATCTAACCGAAGACGCTTCAGCATCTTTCCAAATCTTCGCATCGCCCGATGTTTCAGGAGCGACAGTCAGTGCAGAAGATACCTGCCTCAGTTCAGCATCGCAAGTCACTATTTCCGGAGCCGGTAATCTTGCTGACGGAACTTACACAATAGGATTTCAGCTTTCAGGAGCTTCAACTGCTGCGGGGACTGAAAACATAACGTTTACCGGAGGCAGCGGAACATTTGACATTCCGTCCAGCGCGTTGCCGGGCGCCGGTGCCGTAACGGTTACAATAACAGAATTGACATCAGGTTCCGGTATTTGTGGGGCAAATGTGAACATGTTCAACCCATTCACTTTCGATGTTGTTGAACTCGGGACACCGGTTTTGACACCACAAGGACATGAATTCTGTGCGACCGATAATCCGACTATCGCAGATCTTACCGCTAATATTGTCGGAAGCGAAACGGTCATTTGGTATGATGCGGAGACAAACGGGACTGCTTATAACAATACCGACATGCTTGAAAACGGCGCGACATATTACGCAGCGTTTACAGCCGCTTCAGGTTGCGAAAGTCCGGTAAGGTTGGAAGTTACTGTCGATCTCACGGTTTGTGAGGATGATATCTTGATTCCCGATGGATTTTCACCAAACGGTGACGGTATCAACGATGGTTTTGAAATTGTAAACCTGCCGGAACGCTATCCCAAGTTCAAGCTTGAAATCTATAACAGGTACGGAAACATACTTTACAAAGGAGACATCAACAAGCCGAATTGGAATGGAACAACTACCGAAGGCGGACTCAAAGTAGGGAACAGTGAAGTTCCGGTAGGGGTTTATTTTTATATTCTTGAATTTAATGACGGAACGCGAAAGCCACAGCAGGGCAGGCTGTACTTAAGCAGGTAAAAAATAAGAAATGAAAGCATTCAGAAAATACTTTTCTTTTTCCGCCTTCCTGGTATTTGCCGCAGCAACGGCACAGCAGGATCCGCAGTTCACACATTATATGTACAATATGAGCGTGATCAATCCGGCATATTCCACAGACAATCCCGGCGTTATAAGCTTGGGCGGATTATATCGGACACAATGGGTCGGTGCGGTCGGCGCGCCTAAAACTGCAACATTTTTTGTTCACTCGCCTGTAGCAAAAAGGGTAGAGGCCGGCATTTCGATAGTTAGCGATGAAATTGGCGATGTTGTAAAAGAAACCAATCTTTTTGCAGATATAGCGTATGTCATTCCAGTTTCGGCAAACAATAAATTGTCTTTCGGAGTTAAAGGCGGATTGACTTTCTTCGATGCCAATTTTAACGGGTTCCAGTATTCCGACGCGAATCCTGATCCGGCATTCGCCGAAAATATCAACAGGACATTTCCAAATGTTGGCGCTGGAACGTACTTTTTCAGCGATCATTATTACCTTGGATTTTCTGCCCCGAACCTGCTCCGGACCAAACATCTTGAACATCAGGATGCTATTTCAACAATAGGCGTGGAGGAAGTCCATTATTTCTTTACCGGCGGTTATGTCTTTAACCTGGCCGAAAGATGGAAATTGAAGCCTGCCTTTATGGCCAAAAGCGTCTCCGGCGCACCAATGACTTTTGATGTCACAGCGAATGTGCTTTTTAATAATTTTTTTGAAGTTGGCGCGGGCTATAGAGTGGGCGATGCGGTCAGCGGATTGGTAAATATTTACATCACGCCAACTTTACGTGCCGGATATTCCTATGATTACACGTTGTCAAACCTGGGCGAATACAATTCAGGAACGCACGAAATATTTTTGTTGTTTGACCTCGATCTTTCAGGAATTTCTAAAAAAGGCTATGACAAATCCCCGAGATTTTTCTAATAAAATGAAAATGAAGAATTACTGCTATATACTTTTTATAATTTTCGGGTTAACTGCTTCGGCTCAGAAAGTAAGCGAGAAGCAGGCCGACATCCTTTTCGCCAGAAAGTCTTACGTCAAGGCCGCCGCCATGTACGAGCAGTTGAAGCAGAATCAGAAAGTCCTGCAGAACCTCGGCGATAGTTATTATAATAACTTCCAGATGAAAGATGCGGCGAAAGCTTACGGGCAGCTTTTTTTTACATTTAAGGACAGTGTAAAACCCGATTTTTATTTTCGGTACGCACATGCCTTAATGGGTGCCGACGATTATGAAAAAGCCGACATTATCATGGGCGAGTACCTGAAGTTTCCTGTGAATACGCCCAAGTTCATCGCCAATCTCAGGAGAAACCTGCCTTGGGATTACATCATCCAGCCGATGGCGAAAAATACATCAAACGGTGATTTCGGAATCTCATTTTATGGCGATAAAGTCGCTTTTGCATCATTACGCAATACCGAAAAACCGGCTTATAACTGGAATGACAAGCCTTATCTTGACCTTTATAGCGCCGTTGTGAACGACAAAGGACTGCTCACGAGAATTGAGCCTTTTCCAGATGAAATCAATACTAAAACCCACGAAAGTTCCGCAACCTTCAGCAGTGACGGGAAAATTATGTATTTCAACCGCACAAACGACAAACGCGTTCAGGTTGGCGAAGAGAAATTCGCAAGTGTCAAGATCATGAAGGCAGAATTTGCCGACGGAAAATGGACGAATGTGACCGATGTGCCTTTTTCCAGTGAAACTTATTCCACCGAACATCCGGTGTTGACCCGCGACGGGAAGAAACTGTACTTTGCCAGCGATATGCCGGGAAGCATCGGCTCATTCGATCTTTATGTTGTTGATGTCAATGAAGACGGAACCTTCGGAACCCCACAAAACCTCGGGCCAACGATCAATACCATCCATCGCGAACAGTTTCCGTTTATCTCGCATGATGGAACCGTTTTATATTTCGCATCCGACGGACATCAGGGAATGGGCGGACTCGATATTTTCTCAAGCAAAGCCTATAACAATATTTTTGCAAAACCTGTAAATCTCGGGGAAACGCTCAACAGCAACATGGACGATTTCGGATACATCCTCGATGAGAAAACCGACAAAGGCTATCTTTCCTCCAACAGGAAAGGTTCAGACAACTTATACAGTTTCACCCGTATCGAAAATGAGCAAAGCTATTTCGTTGAAGGCGAGGTCAAAGATAAAAACACCAAAGACCTTCTGCCGGGAACCACGGTGAGCCTTTTCGAAGCCGAAACCAACAAACTCATCGCGGAGGTTGTCGTCGGTGATCTGGCACAGTACGATTTTGTGACCGAACCCAATAAAAAATACCGGATTGAAGCGGTAAAGGATTTTTATATTCCGCATAGCGAGGAATTTACTACCAACGACGAAGGCAAGCTGCGCTACACCATCGAACTCTTTATGGAATGCTATGACGATGCCGAAGAAATCATAAGCAAGCGTCAGGACGGGAAAGTCCAGATCGTACTTGAAAATATTTATTTCGATCTCGATAAATCCGATATCAAGCCTGAAGCGGGAAGGGTTCTGAACGTCCTGGTCGACATCCTGAAAAAATATCCTGAAATGGAAATCGAACTCGGTGCACATACCGATTCGCGTGCTTCCGACATGTACAACCTGAGGCTTTCAAACCGCAGGGCCGCATCGGCGCTGGAATATCTCGTGCAAAACGGCATCAGCCGGAAAAGGCTAAAATCAAAAGGTTATGGCGAACGCATTCCGCTGATCCGCTGCGAAGGCGAATGTACCGAGCAGCAATTTTCCATCAACAGGAGATGCGAATTCATAATCACGAGGTAACACCAAACAAAAAGGAAGGCCGCTTTAATAGCGGCTTTTTTTTGGCGTTGCGCTTCGGTCGTTCGTGCCTCACTTCCTGCGCGCCGGGCTGTCCGCTTTCAATATTTTAAGGCTTCGCTGTCTTAAAATGATTTCCGCTTCCATCCCTAACGCGCCCGCTCTTAAAATTTATTTTCCACCTCTGCCGCAGCCAGCATCAGGTAATGAAGGTCGGTGTTTTTAACAAACGGCTTCAATAAGTCACTTCCGGGACCGAACATCGCCAGCTCAACATAGTCGGCCGAATGGTCCATGCTGATCCAGCCGACAGAATTTGATTTCTTCTGCATCTCCGAAAAAGCTTTGTATGGCAGCTTCCTGTAGTTGTAGAGACCGCCTTCTTCTTTGTGCAGTCCGTCATAATACGTCAGTACGGTTTTGGCATCCTCCTCCGAAATCGTTGTCCCATTTGCGTAGTCAATAATCTCGCGGACTTTCGAAACGGTTGAATCAGGATGGATCTGGTTCAGGATCCATTCGTTCGTCTGTTTGTACTTCTGGATATTGTCGAAATTAGTGTTGGCGTCTTTTCCGTAGATAATTCCCGGATTTGCGTTGCCGTGATCAGTCGTAATAATGACGAGGGTTTCTTTATCCACTTCGGCAAAATCGATGGCCACTTTTACGGCTTCATCAAAAGCCGCCTGATCATATAGTAAACCTGCAATATCATTGGCATGCGCCGCCCAATCAACCTTTCCCGCTTCCACCTGGAGCACGAAACCTTTCTTGTGGTTTTTCATCCTGTTGATGGCCTTTTGTGTCATTTCAGCCAATGTCGGAATATTTTGTTGCATTGCGCCATCGCTGTTCCTGTCAACGCTGTACGGAAGCGCATCTTCCCCGAAAACCCCCAGAATTGGCTTGTCATCGGCAGTATTCATCATTTCAGGACGGTTTTTTGCCACTTGCCAGCCTTTCGCGGCATAAGCTGCATACATGTCCTTTTTGTCTTTGCGTTTGTCGGCAGCAAAATATTGGTTTCCGCCGCCCATCATAATATCAAAACCCAGATTCAGGTATTGTTCAGCGATGTCGTCCTGGCTGTTGCGGCTTTTGCTGTTCACACAAAAACCCGCCGGTGTCGCATGGGTAATTGGTACAGTTGTCACGCAGCCGGCCATTTTTCCTGATTTTTTGAACTTTTGAAGTATCGGAAGGTAGATTTCACCATTGGATCCAACATTTAGCGAGCCATTCGGAACACGTACACCGCCGCCCCATGAAGAGCTTGCCGCAGAGGAATCGGTCACAATTGAACTCGCCGAAGCCGTGTCCATCAATGCCCGCGATACGCGGTTGTCCTTGTAAAGTTGCATCCAGTTTCCTGATTTGCCAAATTTGCGGCTAAGGTAAATGTCGGTCATGTTAAGGGTTCCGGTACTCATTCCGTCGCTGACAAGGAAAATTATATTTTTTGCTTTTTTACCCTTTCCGGTAATGTCATAAGCGACCTCTCCCGCCAATGCGTCAAAGGGATTGAGTACTGCCGAACCGACTGCTGCGATGGAGCCGGCGCGAAAAAATTTTCTTCTGTTCATATCCGCAAAATTAGTTAAATCGGGTAGATTGACGATAAATTTTGTTGTTCAACGATGATTTTATTTGCACAACAGAATTTTATCTGCTATGTTTGAAAAAAAATATAAAGTGAAGGCAGCACTTTCTGATAATTTTCCTTGTATTTCCACGGTTGGTTCTCCAACGGCAGCATGCAATGCTGGTAAGCTGAAATTTTTTCTGTACGGCAATTCCTTCAACACTTTAATTTTTTTAGTTGCACTGATCTCTAACGTAATACGTGTCAATAAATTACGTTCGTTCCGTGAGAATAATTTTCCACATTTTTCCGCCATTAAAATTATCAACGCCTGCTGAATGCTATGAGAAAACTATTGCCTTTTTTCTGTCTTTTCTTTTTGAATGCCGCCGCGCAATCAGGTCCGTCCAATACTTATTCCCCTAGATATGTTTCCGATACGCTTTCTGTTTCAAAGACGGCATTAGGGGTCGATCTTATCGCCGGTAACCAAAAAGGAATCACCGTTTATCCAAATCCGGCAAACGATCATATCATGGTTTCGTTGTCGGGAAACCGCGGTGAGAAAAGAGAAATCCGGCTCGTGAACAGTATGGGCCAGCCGATACTTCAAATAAACAACATGCACGAAAATACTTATTTTCTTGATGTGACCAAGTTACGCAAAGGCGTATATGTTGTTGAAGTGCTTTCCAGAGGCAACATTTCGCGTACCCGCTGGATTAAGGAATAATTCGATTTCATCTTCAGAATGTGCTGAATGCTGAAAAAGTGTACCTTAGCATCAAAGCACAGGCATGAGGATTTTTACTTTCACTTTTCTTTTATTTTCTTTTATCGGTTCAGCTCAAATTCCATGGCCTTCTGAAAACTGGGACAATGCTGTAAACCTGACACCTCTAATGAGCCAGTCGGGTATCACGGATATGAGCGGGCTTCATTGGAATCCTCAAAACAACCGGCTTTACGGGGTTCAGGGCGACGGCAGGCTTCGCGTTCTGCAGATGAATGCATCCGGTACGGCATTTTCGCAAATTGCAAGTAAAGTTTTGGCTGATGGTCCGGAAGGCATCACTCAGGCCGATCTTGCGGCAAATACTTTCTATGTTATTGATGAAAACAATTACGAAATCAGGAAATACAACCATACTGCTAACTTTTCTTCGGTGACATTTTCCAAGAGCTGGAACCTGCTGGAAGCGCCTTCACCCATGGAAGATACCGGAAATACAGGCCCGGAAGGTATTGTTTTTGTTCCCGATGCGGCATTGGCTGGGATAGGATTTATAAGTCAGTTAACCGGACAGCCTTACGTATCTGTAAAGGGAATGGGCGGATTGATGTTTATTGCGCATCAGGATGAAGGTTATATTTGGGTATTTGATATCAATCCGAACACCAGCAATAACTTTGCGTATGTAGGAAAGTATCAAGCCAATCGTGCTGAAAGCTGTGATCTTGCTTTCGACAGAAGCACCGGCTTGCTTTACATCCTTCACAACATTGCAGATGGAAATACACTTGAAGTCACTGATCTTTCAACTGAAATCAACGGAAGCCAAAGGAAATTTATTTCAATAAATGAATATTTCCTGCCGGTTGCGGATGACAATGAAAATATTGAAGGTTTTGCCATCACTCCTAAATGTCCGGAAACAGGCAGCACAAGCGTATGGCTGTGTCGCGATGTGGAAAATAATGAAGATGATGCAGTGCTTGAGGATGCCTTGCGGTGGTTCAGCCCTTTTGCCTCTGACGGATCATGCGACTTAAATGTACATAATGTTGCTGCCAATACGTTGAACGTTTATCCAAATCCCGCAAACAGTTTTATTACAATCGGATTTTCCTCTGCGATTGAAAGCTTTATCATAAGCAATGATCTCGGACAGATAATCATTACGGGTCAAAATGCTCCTGCCGAAGAAATGAGCATCGATGTTTCGAAATTACAATCGGGTATTTATTTTCTTGAAGTGTCGGTTGGTGGAATTTCCCATAAAACCAAGTTCCTGAAGCAGTAATTAGAGATCGGAACTCCTATTGACCGGTAAAAAGAAAAAGCACGACGGGAATCGTGCTCTTTCAATCATTATAACCCAATAAACCTATCTTTTCAGGGTAACGACATAGCCGTCAGCCTCGATTTGTGTCAGTATCAATGTGGTCGAACTTGCGCTGTAGCAGCCGAAGCTGATGTTGTTAATTACAAGTTCTTCTTCGCAATCTTCCGGTGTTGCTGTATTTTCTTCAAATGAATAGTCGTATGTTCCTGATGTAAAAAAATCCTGCAGCGTTTCGTCAGTGTTTGTATTTACAACAGCGACGGTATTCGAGTTCGTATTAAAATTCCACATAATTGTTCCTGGTTCGAAATTGGAATTTGTTCCACCAATTCCACCGATAACATGTGTCAGCCGCCAGGCGCCACTTAAAGGATGATGCGTTGTATTGTCATGATCATCGCTGTCGCTGCATCCGCATACGATTACCAGCAAAAAGGCTGAAAGTAATTTTAATGTTTTCATGATTTGTCGCTTTGGGAAGAAGATGCAAAAGTTTTGGAAAGGTTGCTTCGAGATTTAAAATAATATTTTTCTGTCAAAATAAATGTTATGAATCTTCTGGTCGGATGTGTTGTTGAAAATGGTTTTCAAATGGACCTGATTGCCCAGCCCTGATGGAAGCGGCATCCTTTTTTAGCACCATTTCACATCTTTGAAAAGTCGGCATATCTGCTAAAAAAGATACAGCGTACAGCAGGAACATGCTTCAAAAAAAACACAAAGCGCTTATGCAAATATTTAGAATGCGTGTTCAGCCATTGAGGTAAAATCGTTATTTTTGTGACACTTTTTAAAAGTCAAACCAAACTTATATGGACATACACGAATACCAGGGAAAAGAAATATTAGCCGGCTATGGCGTAAAAGTACAGCGCGGCTATGTTGCGAATAATCCTCAGGAAGCGGTAGCAGCCGCGAAAAAGCTTACTGCCGAAACAGGAACAGGATGGCATGTGATCAAGGCTCAGGTTCATGCCGGCGGACGCGGAAAAGGCGGAGGCGTTAAGCTTGCGAAAAACCTTCAGCAGGTGGAAGAGCTTGCCGAGCAGATCATCGGAATGCAGCTTATCACGCCGCAAACGCCGCCTGAAGGGAAAAAAGTCCACAAAGTCCTGGTAGCGGAAGACGTGTATTATCCGGGCGAAAGCCAAACGGAAGAATTTTATATGTCGGTTCTTTTGAACCGGGGAAAGGGCAAGAACATGATCATGTATTCTACTGAAGGCGGAATGGATATCGAGGAAGTTGCCGAAAAAACACCACACCTGATTTTTACCGAAGAGATCGATCCGCTGGTTGGCCTGCAGGCTTTTCAGGCGCGCCGCGTGGCTTTCAACCTTGGCGTAAGCGGAAATGCTTTCAAGGAAATGGTCCAGTTTGTAACGGCTTTATACAATGCTTATATTGGATCGGATGCTTCGATGTTTGAGATCAATCCGGTTTTAAAAACTTCAGATAATAGGATAATCGCTGTTGATGCTAAAGTCAATCTTGATGACAATGCATTGTACCGTCAGGCAAAATATGCTGAAATGCGCGATGTTCGCGAGGAAAATCCGATCGAGGTTGAAGCCAAGGCCGCCGGACTCAATTATGTTGACCTTGACGGAACTGTTGGCTGTATGGTCAATGGCGCCGGACTTGCGATGGCAACAATGGATTTGATAAAATATGCCGGTTACGAGCCTGCAAACTTTCTTGACGTTGGCGGAACTGCCGATGCGAAACGTGTGGAACTTGCTTTCCGCATCATCCTGAAAGATCCGAATGTTAAAGCGATCCTGATTAATATTTTTGGCGGAATCGTTCGTTGCGACAGGGTAGCGCAAGGTGTCATCGATGCTTATAAAAACATGGGCGATACGATCAAAGTGCCGATCATTGTAAGGCTTCAGGGAACTAATGCAGAGCTTGCCAAAGAAATGATTGATAATTCGGGAATGCCGATTTTATCTGCTGTTCAATTCCAGGAAGCTGCTGATCGTGTTAAAGAAGCTTTAGGATAGTAGATAATATTTGAGTTAAAAGTAAATCCCGGTTTTTGACCGGGATTTTTTTTATTGAGACAATTTAGACATATCCATATAAAGAACATTCCATCGATGGCCGTCAGGGTCTGCGAATGCGCAGCCGTACATCCAGCCTTGCACTTCCCTGGGCTGACTGAAAACTTTTCCTCCGGCCGCTTCGGCTTTTCGTGCATATTCATCAACTTCTTCGCGTGATTCTGCATCAATTGAAATAAGGATTTCGGCTCCCGCAGCGGTATCGGAAACATTGTGCTGTGTGAAGCTTTTAAACACATGATCCCTGAAAAGCATCACCACAGCGTTGCCAACGACAAGGCATTCAGATTCAGGCGTCTTATGTTCATCGCTAAATGAAAATCCTAGGTGGGAAAAGAATTTCCTCGACGTTGCGATATCTTTTACAGGAAGGTTCAGCCATAATTGCTTTGTCATGATTTAGAATTTAAGTTGATGTAAAGATACTACTCACGATTTTCTGAACTCCGGTGCTTAAACGGCATCATAGCAGGTGAAATGCGACATAAAAAAACCCGGCTTAAACCGGGCTTTACTTATGCGTCTTTGCTCATTTCCGTATCATAATTCATCATCCAGTTGATGCCGAACTTGTCGGTCCACATCCCGAAGTAAGCGCCCCAAAAGGTGTCTGCCATTGGCATTGTTACTTTTCCGCCTTCAGATAATGCTTTTGAAATCCGGTCGGCTTCCTCGCGGCTGTCGGCATTGATCGAAACAGAAATATTATTACCCATGACTGTTGCGTGGCCGTAAGCATCGGAACTGTCGCTTCCCATAAGCATTGTATCGCCAATCGGAAGGGTAACATGCATGATTTTTTCGCCTTCTTCAGCGCTTAAGGGTTGCTGCCCGTCCATTTGCGGCATGTCTTTGTATTTACCGATATAAGGAAAATCACCGCCAAATGCTGATTTGTAGAAGTTAAAGGCTTCTTCGCAGTTGCCATTGAATGTAAGATAAGGATTGATTGCTGCCATATGATTTGTTTTAGTTATTTAAGAAACTATTCGACACATAAAGTTAATCAGGATTTTTTATTCTTGCCGTTGTTATACCTTACTTTTTCAACCACTTGCCCCGGTGTTTTTCTTTCCGGCTTTTTCGTTACAGGTGATTTACTTTTTGGCTTGTTTACCTTAGGTGTATTGATCTTTTTAGGAGCATCGGGACGTGTGGTTTTGGCAGATTCCCGATTTTTATTGATGACTTCAGTCGGGTTTTTTGGATTTTCTTTTGTTCCGCGCAGGTGAATTACAAGTCCATTGAGGAAATTTCGTAATACCTGATCGCCACATTCCATATAATTTGGATGGTCTTCATTGCGGAAGAAAGCGCTTAATTCTGATTTTGTAATCCTGAAATCGACTAGTTGAAGGATTTCGACAATCTGGTCGTCCCGAAGCATCAGCGCAACCCGAAGTTTTTTAAATATGTCGTTGTTGTTCATTGTTGTTCATTTTTCATCAGCCAAAGATACGCTTCCGCAAACGATTCGCGCCAAAGTTTCTCATTGTGTTTCCCGCCTGAAATGATCTTCTTGGTAACATTGCCTTTAAGGCTTCTTTCGTTTATCAGCGCAAGCATTTTTTTAAGATCGGGAACCATGTCTTCGCTTTCGGAATCACCGGCCAGGAAATACATTTTTGCCTTTAACTTTTCCGTTTTTTCGGTTCTGGCATAAATATCTTCCGAAAACCAGAATGAAGGTGAGAAAATACCCGCTTTACCAAAGACTTTCGGATATTTCAGTATGGCGTAATAAGATGTCAGTCCGCCCAGGGAACTTCCAAAAATAACCGTGTTTTGAACATTTTTCTTTGTGCGGTAGGTTTTATCGATGTGCGGCTTTAATATTGTGACGATGAAGTCCAGATAATCGTCGGCTTTTCCGCCACCATGTTTCGGATGTGGAAAAGGCGTCAGTTCATCGAGGCGTTTTTCATTTCCATGATCGATCCCAACCACAATGACCTGCGCATTGAGGCTGTCAAGGGTTTCATCTACGTTCCATTCGCCTGAAAATGATGTTTTCACATCGAAAATATTTTGTGCATCATGCATGTAGATGACAGGATATTTCGCTTTGGATTCCTCATAATCCTTCGGCAGCCAAACCCTGATCGTCTTGATGGTTTTTAGTTGTGGTGCCTGAATGGTGAAAATGGCAAGATGAGGTCGTACCGTTTCCTGGGCGGCGGCAGACAATAAAGTGAGGTATATCAATATATTAATCTGAAGCATCCGGAACCTGCGTTTGTTTATTAACATTAAATGCATAATTTTAGCTAAAAATACTGCTATTTATGAATACCTACGGACAAAAGTTAAGCCTGCTGACGGAGATGATCGAATTTGCAAAAGTCGATGGCGAACTCCACGAACGCGAGATTGAATTCCTTACTATGGTAGCCAGGGAACTTCGGATTGAAAAGGATGTGTTCATTAATCTATTCCGAAAAAATTCTGATATTAAAGTCATAAAATCTGAAGCCGAACGCATCCACCAGTTCTACCGGCTGGCCCTGCTGATGCATATCGATGGAAATCTCCACGAAAAGGAAAATGTATCCATCAGGCAGATGGGAATAAACATGGGATTGAGTCCGTATGCGACCAACAGGGTGCTTGAAATGATGCTTGAATCATCCGACTCACCACTACTCGAGCCTGAAGAAATAATGGCTGCCTTTCGCCAGCAACAGAATTAAATTTTTTCCTGAAGCACCTTAATTTCATCACGCCATTTTGCTGCCTGCATAAAGTCGAGGTCTTTGGCCGCTTTTTCCATGGCTTTGCGCGCTTCGCGAATTTTCTTTTCTATTTCGGGCTTAGTAAGATAAGCGCTTTCTGCTTCGGCTGCTTTTCGGGATTTTTCTTCGAAATATTGCGTTGAAACCGAGTTTTTAGCCAAAGCACTGTCAATTTTTTTGTTCAGTGCCTGTGGCGTGATGTTATGCTCGCGGTTGTATTCCATTTGTTTTTCCCGGCGGTAATTGGTCTCATCGATGGTTTTCTGCATGCTGCTGGTAATTGTATCGGCATACATGATCGCCTTGCCGTTGACATTTCGTGCGGCGCGGCCAACGGTCTGCGTCAGTGAACGGTTGCTTCTCAGGAAGCCTTCCTTGTCGGCATCCAGAATGGCAACCAGTGAAACCTCGGGCAAGTCAAGTCCTTCACGTAAAAGGTTTACGCCAATCAGTACATCAAACAATCCTTTTCGTAAATCCTGCATGATCTCCACGCGTTCCAGGGTGTCAACTTCTGAATGGATATAACGGCAACGGATGGAGACTTTCGTGAGATATTTTGTCAATTCCTCGGCCATACGTTTTGTGAGCGTCGTTACCAAAACCCGTTCGTCAACTTCGACGCGTTGCTGAATCTCTTCGATCAGGTCGTCAATCTGGTTCTGGCTGGGGCGTATTTCAATCACGGGATCCAAAAGTCCTGTCGGGCGTATGATCTGTTCAACAAAAATACCTTCCGATTTTTCAAGTTCATAATCCGCCGGTGTTGCCGACACATAAACGACCTGGTCCTGCATGGCCTCAAACTCTTCGAATTTCAGCGGGCGGTTGTCCATTGCAGCCGGAAGCCGGAAGCCATACTCCACGAGGTTTTCTTTCCTCGACCGGTCGCCTCCATACATGGCGTGAACCTGTGAAACTGTCACGTGGCTTTCGTCGATCACCATCAGGAAGTCCTTCGGAAAATAATCGATAAGGCAGAAAGGGCGCGTTCCAGGCAAACGTCCGTCAAGATATCTTGAATAATTTTCAATTCCAGAGCAATATCCCAATTCCCTAATCATTTCAAGATCGAAATTGGTTCGTTCTTCAAGGCGTTTGGCTTCTAGATGTTTTCCGATCCCATTAAAATAGTCCACCTGTTTTACAAGATCCTGCTGAATTTGCCAAATGGCGCCGTTCAGGACCTCAGGTGAAGTGACAAACATGTTGGCCGGATAAATATTCAACTTGGAGTATTTTTCAAGAACCCGGGATGTCTTTTTATCGAAAGCCTCGATTTCCTCGATCTCATCACCAAAGAAATGAATCCTGAAAGGTTCATCGCCATAACTCGGAAAAACTTCAACCGTATCGCCTTTTATACGAAATGTCCCGGGAGTAAATTCGGCTTCAGTACGGGCGTACAAGCTTTGGACCAGGCGGTGAAGCAGCTTTGTGCGTGAAATGATCTCATTTTTGACAATTGAAATAACATTCTTCTGGAATTCAGTCGGGTTTCCGATACCGTATAAACAGGAAACTGAAGCAACTACAATAATATCGCGGCGGCCAGAAAGCAGGGAAGATGTTGTGCTGAGGCGCATTTTCTCCAACTCTTCATTGATCGAAAGGTCTTTTTCGATATAAAGTCCGCTTACCGGGATAAATGCCTCCGGCTGATAATAATCATAGTAAGAGACAAAATATTCAACGGCATTGTGAGGAAAGAACTGCTTAAACTCCGAGTAAAGCTGTGCGGCGAGCGTTTTGTTGTGCGCAAGCACGAGGGTTGGCTTTTTCACATTGGCAATCACATTGGCCATTGTAAAAGTTTTTCCTGATCCGGTCACTCCGAGAAGGGTTTGATACTTCTCGCCGATTTCAATTCCCTTGCTGAGTTTTTCTATTGCCTTCGGCTGATCGCCTGTGGGTTTATAATCGGAAACTACCTGAAATTTCATTGTATTAAATATGATTTACAAATGTAAAACAATACTCTTTAACTGGCGCTTCCTTTGCGTTTCATTAAGATTTGGCGGAGTACAGGCAAAAAAAAAGAGGCTGTTTTGCGCAGCCTCTGTTGATGAGTTTATGACAATTTTTTATCGAGGTTTTCCTTGATTGCAGCGAGGAAATCTTCAGTGGTGAGATAGTCTGCTGACGTTAGTCCTTCGGGTTTAACCAGCATGGCAAGGTCTTTTGTCATTTTTCCGGCTTCGACCGTTTCGATGCAAACCCGTTCCAGTGTGTTACAAAAGTTGATCAATTCCTTGTTTTCGTCGAGCTTTCCACGATGTTCGAGTCCGCGTGTCCAGGCAAAAATAGAAGCTATCGGGTTGGTTGAAGTCGCTTTTCCCTGTTGGTGCTGACGGTAATGACGTGTTACGGTTCCGTGTGCAGCTTCGGCCTCGACAGTTTTTCCGTCAGGCGTGACAAGCACGGAAGTCATGAGTCCGAGCGATCCGAAACCTTGTGCTACGGTATCCGACTGAACATCGCCATCATAATTTTTGCATGCCCAAACAAACCCGCCGCTCCATTTCATTGCAGAGGCAACCATATCATCGATGAGTCGGTGCTCGTAGGTCATTCCGTTTTCCTCAAATTCAGCTTTATAATGCTGTTGGTAAACTTCTTCGAAAATATCTTTGAACCTTCCGTCGTATGCTTTCAGGATTGTATTCTTTGTGGAAAGGTAAAGTGGCCATTTCTTTGTCAGCGCCATCTGGAAGGAAGAATGTGCAAATCCGTAGATGCTTTCATCTGTATTGTACATCGACATTGCGACACCATTTCCTTCGAAATCATAAACTTCCCACGTTTGTGTTTCACCGGCTTCGTTGGTAAAGCTCATTGTAAGTTTTCCTTTTCCTTTGATTACGGTATCGGTTGCCTTGTATTGGTCGCCAAAAGCGTGACGTCCGATAACGATAGGTTTTGTCCATCCCTGAACGTAACGCGGAACATTGCTCATGATGATCGGTTCGCGGAAAACAGTTCCGCCAACGATGTTACGGATGGTGCCATTCGGGGATTTCCACATTTTTGAAAGGCTGAATTCCTTTACGCGTTCCTCGTCGGGAGTGATGGTTGCGCATTTGATGCCAACGTTATATTTTTTGATCGCTTCCGCAGATTCTATCGTAACCTGATCCTTTGTAGCCTCCCGGTTCTCCATTCCAAGATCATAATATTTGATATCCACATCGATGTAAGGAAGGATAAGCTTGTCTTTGATGAATTTCCAGATGATGCGTGTCATCTCATCGCCATCGAGTTCAACGACAGGATTGGCTACTTGTATTTTTGTCATTTCTGTTTGTTTGAATTTGTACAAATATAAGAAAACGAATAGGTAATGCCCGTTTCTGCAAGAATGGATTTTTTCACTATTGATGGTATAAATAAAAAAAGTCCCGCAATGCGGGACTTTTATATCTGGAAAGCAAATGCTTACCTTCTCTTGTCTTTGATTTTCGCTTTTTTACCTGTAAGTTCCCTGAAATAGAAGATACGGGCACGGCGAACATGGCCTTTTTTGTTAATTTCAACTTTCTGTAAAGCTGGAAGGTTCACAGGGAAGATACGCTCAACACCTACTGCACCCGACATTTTACGGATAGTAAAGGTTTCAGTGCTTCCTGAACCTCTTCTCTGGATCACAACGCCTTTAAAAAACTGCGTCCTTGTTTTTTCACCTTCCTTGATTTCATAGTACACAGTGATCGTGTCACCGGCACCGAATTCAGGGAAATCTTTTTTTGCTACCAATTCGTCCTGAACGAATTTCATTAAATCTGCCATGATATTCTTAAATTATGGTTTGGAATCAGAGCAACGTTCACGGAGATCGCCAGAGGTTGGTCCAATGTGGGCGCAAAGATAATTAAAAAGTCAAAAGTTGCAAGTTGAAAAGTTAAAAGTTTTTCGAAGCTCTTTTTCAAACTTGTAACCTTGGGTTTATGACTCCTCCAGCAGGTCAGGCCTTCTGGTTTTCGTGTGCTCATACGCCATGTCTTCACGCCACTTTTCAATTTTGGCAAAATGTCCGCTCAATAGAATGTCGGGCACTTTCCATCCTTTGTATTCCGCTGGCCGCGTATAAACAGGCGGAGCGAGTAAATTGTCCTGGAAACTATCGGTTAAAGCTGAAGTTTCATCACTTAAAACTCCCGGTATCAAACGTATTAGCGCATCACTCAAAACCAAAGCACCAAGCTCGCCGCCGCTTAAAACATAATCTCCGATAGAAATTTCCTTGGTAATAAAATGATCGCGCACCCGTTGGTCCACACCTTTATAGTGTCCGCATAAAATGATAATGTTCTGCAACATCGACATCTTATTTGCCATTCCCTGATTCAGCGTCTCACCGTCAGGCGTCATGTAGATGATCTCGTCATACTTGCGCTCGCTTTTTAACTTGGTAATACAATCGTCGATAGGCTGAATCATCATCACCATTCCCGCGCCACCGCCAAATTGGTAGTCATCAACACTTTTCTGTTTGTTTGCTGTATAATCGCGAAGGTTATGAAAATGCACTTCCACAAGCCCTTTGTCAATCGCACGCTTCATGATCGAAGCTTCAAAAGGGCTGCGCAGAAGTTCCGGCAATACGGTAATGATGTCGATACGCATCTTTAAGGATTTGCGGCAAAGTTACAAAGATTAAAATGAAGCTGTCGCAGGCAATTTATTGTCGTCTGGCGGATCGATTTGCTATTTTTGCACATGACATTATCCAGATCAACCACAATTTTCATGGCGGCCGCCACCGGACTCATAGTGGCCAACCTCTATTACTGCCAGCCGCTTATCGTGCTTATCGCACGAGAATTCGCAATTCCGGAAGAAAAAGCAGGCACTATAACCTATCTCACGCAAGCCGGTTATGCCATCGGATTATTTTTTATGGTGCCGCTTGGCGATAAAATTGAACGTCGGAAACAGATCATATACACGATTGTAGCTTCTGTCGTCTCGTTGGTTCTCGCAGCTATTGCCGGTAATTTTTTC
Source organism: Flavobacterium sp. (assembly GCA_036399795.1). Taxonomy (GTDB): domain Bacteria; phylum Bacteroidota; class Bacteroidia; order Flavobacteriales; family Flavobacteriaceae; genus Flavobacterium. The sequence goes on along the minus strand of DASWML010000023.1, from coordinate 255,375 downwards.
CTTTTACAGATCGCTTCGCTGCTTATAGGAATCACATCAATCGTCCCACAACTGATTTTACCCTTAGCCGCAACACTCGCGGCGCCGGAACAGCGCGGCAAAGCTGTTGGTACCGTAATGAGCGGGTTGCTGATCGGCATTCTTCTGTCGCGTACCTTGAGCGGTTTCATCGGCGAAATCTTCGGATGGCGGAGCATGTTCTGGATTGCGGCTGCAATATGCCTGATAATTCTCTTTTTGATCAGAAAGCTTTTTCCCGAAAGTATGCCTTCTTTCAGCGGAACATACCAACATCTCATCAAATCGTTATTCTCGCTCATCAAAACCCAGCCGCTGCTTCGTGAAGCAACCCTGATCAATTTACTTGCCTTTGCGCAGTTCGGCGCTTTCTGGACTACAATGGTTTTACTGCTGTCTGCCCAACCATTCCATTACAACAGCGCGACAATAGGATTATTCGGGATCGTCGGTGCTTCGGGCGCTTTGGCTGCGCCGCTTGTCGGGAAGTTCGGTGATAAAGCAAATCCACGCGCTGCTATCGGGTACGGTTGCATCATGATGCTGCTCGCTTTCGTGGTGTTTTATTTTTCTGCCGAAAATGTTTCGGGAATCATTGCAGGAATTGTTTTGATCGATATCGGGCTGCAATGCGTCCACATCTCAAACCAAACCAGGGTTTATTCTATTTTGCCCGAAGCCCGCAACAGGATGAATACCGTTTATATGTCGTTCAGTTTTCTCGGAACTGCCGCCGGTTCAGCATTGGGATTGTGGTTGTGGAATTTCGGGAAATGGCATGCTGTTTCCGTGGGATGCGCGATTCTTGCATTGCTCGCCCTTGCGGTTTATGGCGTTACAGGCAAACAGGAATAAGTTTTTTCAGGAGCTGTTTCCGGCTGTCCGCTGTAGCTTTTGGCGGCTCCGCTGCACTGCGCCGCTCAAAAGGCTGCCGCTTCCATCCGGGCTAGGCATTCACTTCAATAATATATCTGCTACTAATAATAATGTTCGCAAGGTATTACTCTTTGATAAACTTCTGTCTGAAAATACCGCTGGCGCTGGTAAATTCGAGGATGTAAATTCCCGAATGAAGTCCGCCCACATCGATGCGTTTTGAACCGGCAGTTGATTTCAATACCGTTTTACCTGTAACGTCTGTAATCGAATACATTTGCACATCTTCGTCAGTCGGAATGTTGATTTCATGCCTTGCCGGATTCGGATAGACGCTGAATGATGTTTGCTCCAGATCAGCAGTTGCGAGTGAAACTGCCGAGAGCTTGATCAGCCAGGCCTCAGAAAGGCCATGTCCGGTCAAAACATCGCCGGTGTTGTTGCTCGTGGCATCGCCGGCAACGATAAGGCCGCCATCATTGGTGAAAAGCATCGAGTACGGGGTTTCACTGCCTTGCCCTCCATAACACTTCTGCCATTGCAGTGTTCCCGCTGCATCAGTCTTAATGATCCAGAAATCACTGTCATATCCGATACTGCCGTAGTACTGGCTGTGGTTTCCGGAAACATCGCCGCCATTTGAATTAGTCGCGCCTGATATGACATATCCGCCATCGGCAGTCTGAACCACGGCGTAGGCCCGGTCATTATAAATGCCGCCGTAATCTTTTTCCCATTCAACAGCCCCGGCAGACGACAGCTTGTAGATTTTAAAATCAAAATCGCCTCCCGATGCCCAAACAGGATTAGTAGTCCCACAAACAATGTAGCCGCCATCGCTCGTCATCGCCAGGGATTCAGGTGAATCAGAAACACTGTCATTGCCATCGGTACCTAAAGTGGTTTTCCATACGATATTGCCGGAAGCATTGAGCTTTACTATCCAGTAATCCCTGTTGGTGAACGCTCCTGTACAACCATAAGGATCGTGAAGCCCCACAATGTCTTGTGCGCATGAATTGGTGTAAGACGAAAAAATATAGCCTCCATCCGGGGTTTGGAGAATTGTCCTGGGACCGTCTTCACCGTTACCGCCATAATTTTTCTGCCAGAGCAATGTCCCGGCTGAATCCAATTTAAGGATCCAGATATCTTCGTTTCCGTAATGTGAAGCGACGTCGCCACTATTGGATCTGCTTTCGCCAATAACAATGTAGCCGCCATCGGATGTCTGGCGAATGTCAGTAGCAATGTCGTAACCGCTTCCGCCAAAAGATTTTTGCCACTCCAGGGTTCCTGATGCATCTGTTTTGATAATCCAGTAATCTGTGCTGGTGTGTGTAACGGCCGCATCTCCGTCTGTGGACTCGCTGTCGCCGCAAATAATGAACCCGCCATCAAGTGTTTGCCTGACCGATGTACCATTGTCCTGTCCGGTGCCACCAAATGTTTTTTTCCAAAGCAGGTTTCCCGTTTGGTCATATTTAAACAAAAGAACGTCAAATTCGCCATGGTGATTTAGAATATCGCCGTCATTGGAATCGGTAGAGCCAACGGTGACATAGTGGCCGTCAGAAGTGGTGATTACGCTTCTAAACATATCGGTATTGCTTCCGCCGGCGACATCCTGCCACTGGATTACAGGCGCTTGGCCAAACGAATTTACACAATATGCTAAAGTAGCAAGCAGAAGATATTTTTTTATCATGAAATTATTGTAAAGATTATCAATCAGGAATATGGGGATATCACATTTATACAAACATAAGAAATGCATTCCGAAATGCCTGAATTAATCGTAAATTTGCCCTTCATTCAAAAAATCAAACCATGGAAAACGGAATATACGCGAAATTCAATACCTCAAAAGGCGCCATTCTTATAAAACTGGAACACGACCGCACACCGGGAACTGTCGGCAACTTTGTCGCACTGGCAGAAGGAAACCTGGAAAACAAATCACGTCCGCAGGGAAAGCCGTTTTATGACGGACTCAAATTTCACCGTGTAATACCCGATTTCATGATCCAGGGCGGTTGTCCTCAGGGAACCGGAACCGGCGGACCCGGTTACAAATTCGATGACGAGTTTCACAAAGACTTGCGCCATGACACGCCGGGTGTTTTATCAATGGCCAATTCAGGTCCGGGAAGCAACGGTTCACAATTTTTTATTACCCATATCGCAACGCCATGGCTTGACAACAAGCATACGGTTTTCGGGCACGTCGTCGAAGGACAGGATATAGTTGATGCAATTTCCCAGGGTGATGAAATTCAAAGTGTTGAGATCATCCGTGAAGGTGAAGAAGCCAAAAACTGGAACGCCATTGAGGCTTTCCGCACTTTTGAAGGTTCGCGTGCAAAGCGGGAAGCCGCTGAACGTGAGGCTGCTGAAGCCAAAATGGAAGAGCTTGCCGCAGGTTTTGAAAAAACAGAAAGCGGGTTGAGGTATAAGATCATCCAGAAAGGCAACGGCAAGAAAGCCGAAAACGGCAAAGTGGTCGCCGTGCATTATTCCGGATCGCTTGAAAACGGTAAAGTTTTCGACAATTCATACAGCCGCAAAAAACCAATCGAATTCCCTCTGGGCCGCGGCAACGTGATTGAAGGCTGGGACGAAGGCATTGCAATGCTGCAGGTTGGCGATAAGGCGAGGTTCGTTATTCCGTCGCATCTCGGGTACGGTTCACAAGGCGCCGGCGGAGTGATTCCGCCAAATGCAACGCTGATCTTTGATGTTGAACTTATGGATGTAAAGTAGATTTAAGATTACATATCCGGAATTCGAGAATCCAGAAACAACCAGATAATATTGAGATGGAACCTCATGTTTGTGAAAACAGCATGAGGTTTTTTTATTGGAAATGACATTTACTTTCCTGTCTTTTCAAATTCATATACATTTGCCGCCAAATCAATCCATAATGAGATCAAAACTTATTCTTGCCGCTGCGATTATATCGGCATTTATTTATTCCTGTTCGCCGAAAATGACTGCTGGCGGCTCTTCTAAAGTTGCCGAAACAAAACCTGAAGACCAGCTTGTTGTACATTCGATTGAAGAGACCGAAAAAATATTTGAGGGTGCCGAGTTGTTTAAAAACAACTGTGCCACATGCCATAAACTATACGCACCAAAAGATTATACCCGTGAGCAATGGCAGCCGATTGTAAAAAGGATGCAGCGCAAGGCCAGGCTGGATGATGTCCAGGGCGATAACATTTATGCGTTTTTGGCATCACAGGCAAAATAATGTACCGTTCCCTCTTCCTGATATTTCTTTTTTCAACAATCGCCACAGCACAACAGCACTGCGGTTACGATTTTACGTCGTATATCGTGCTTCACATTCATGAGGATGGAAAAAAACAGAACATTTCCGGGCTGAAGGTCACCCTGATCGACAGCTCCGGAAATGAAGCTGTCAACACCGCAAATAAATATAGCTGGAAGAAGAAGGATGAGGTTTTGCAGTTTTCTGAAAATTATCCTATCGATAACAACGGAAGCAAGCTTGAAAATAAGCCGGTGGAAGTAAGCACAAGGTGGTTTTTTCCTTTCGCCAAAGATGTTTACTTGTTGTCGGTTACCAATGAATTTCCTGCCGATATGATGAAGGTGAAGATCGACGATCCGCAAAGACGTTTCGAAACCACAGAAGTGCAGCTTTTCGCGTTCAATATGTACATTCTTTGTTCAACGCAGGCGCAGCAACAGGCTGTACAATTCGGTCCGCGGCAGAACAAGCCGGTCGACATTGTCCTCCAGAGAAAAAGATAATTATTTCCATTTGATATTGCAGCCGATGCTTGGCTTTTGTTCCGCGTTGAGTGTGCGGTTGTAAATCAGCGCATCGATGGCATTCCGAAGATCGGTGCCGCTGAGCGGAATTCCGTTTCCGGGACGGGAATCATCGAGCTGCCCGCGGTAGAACAATTTATCCTGGGAATCGAAGAGGTAGAAATCGGGCGTACAGGCGGCGTCGAATGCTTTGGCAACTTCCTGGGTTTCATCAAACAGGTACGGGAAGTCGATTTTGTTGCGGAAGGCAAACTCGGTCATCATCCCGGGCGCATCCTGCGGATATTTCCCTGCATCATTGCTTGAAATTGCCATAATCCCGATTCCCTGAACCCGATAATCACTTGCGATCTTCAATATTTCATCAAGTACGTGATGTACGAAAGGGCAGTGGTTGCAGATGAACATCACAAGTGTGCCTTTTGTCCCTTTGAGATCGTTGAAGGAATAGAAGCAGTTTGAATTGGTATCCTTGAGCCTGAACTGCGGCGCAGGCGTTCCAAGCGGGAGCATATTTGAAGGTGTGCGGGCCATTTTTGTTGAAAGTTGAAAAGTTGAAAGTTGAATGTCGAAAGTCGAATGTCAAATGTCGAATGTTGAAAGTTGAAAGTCGAATGTCAAATGTCGAAAGTCGAAAGTCGAAAGTCACATGTCGAATGTTAGTTGATGCTGATTATTGCGAAATTGCTGCTAATTTAGTTGAAAATTTCCGGTTTGTGCGCGTGAGTGATGGCAGCAAAGTGCCGCGCACTGCGTACAGCACGACAGCGGCGGAGCGCAGCGGAGCCGGTGACACGCCCAAAATATTATAAGAATTATGGATTTATCATGGACAGAATTTGAACGCGTTGAGATGCGTGTGGGAACCGTTATTGAAGCGCGGGATTTTCCCCAGGCACGAAAACCGGCTTACCAGCTTATGATTGATTTTGGCGCTGAGATTGGCATGAGAAAATCTTCTGCGCAAATCACAAAGCGTTATACTAAAGAAGACCTTACTGGAAGACAGATCGTTGCGGTGGTGAATTTCCCGAGGAAACAGATCGGGAATTTCATGAGTGAATGCCTTGTTTTGGGAGCGACGGGCGAAGAAGGCAATGTGGTTTTGCTTTCGCCTGATTTTGTGGTGGAAAATGGGAGTCGGATTGCTTAAAGCTTCCTTCTTCTGCGGAGCGCATTAATGAGGTTCCACACGGAAAGCGCCAGCAGGACGAGATTTCCGTAGAAGGCTAGTTTGATTGGCAGGTTCGCTTCGCCGGACTCGATCTTCGGATAAGTTGTCCAGATCACCCACAACCACAATGCAATGCTCAACACATGAATGATGACGCCGTAACGGTTAAGGATGTAGGCAACTTTTTTCATAAAAAAAAGCCTGAAGGTTTTCCAGGCTTGTGTTGTTAAATATCGTCGAAGTCGATATCGGTGAAGCTTCCGGTTGAAACGGGTTCCGCTTCTGCTTTTTCCATACCGAAATATTCTTTCTTGAAATCTTTCTGATGCCTTTCGGAAATGACTTCCTCGCCTTTATTGCTCAGGACATAATCGGTCATTTCACCAAGAATTTCAGTGAAAGCGGCGAAATCTTCCTTGTAGAGATAAATTTTGTGTTTTTTGAAATGGAATGAACCGTCTTCTTCAGTAAATTTTTTGCTTTCTGTGATCGTGATGTAATAATCATCGGCCTTTGTTGCCCTTACATCAAAAAAATAAGTCCTTCTTCCGGCCCTGAGAACCTTGGAAAAAATCTCCTCTTTTTCTAACAAATCATTTTCTCTCATAATCGTTCTTTCAGTTTGATTTTACTTTTACTTCCCAAAAATGTAAAAAAAAGTAAAACGAAACAACTATTAGGTCAATTCTTTTTCGGAAAGCTGGCGCAGCCAAAGTTCTTTGTAGTAGCCTTCGGTGCTTACAAGTTCATTATGAGAGCCTTGTTGGATGATTTTTCCTTCTTCAAGAATGATGATCTTGTCGGCGTTTTTTGCCGATGAAACGCGGTGGCTGACAATGATCGTAGTCTTGTCTTTGCAGAATTCGAGCAGGTTGTTCAGGATGGTTTCTTCCGTTTCTGTATCCACTGCGGAAAGGCAATCGTCAAGCAGCAGCATTTTCGGGTTCTTGATCACCGCTCGCGCGATGGAAACCCTTTGTTTTTGTCCGCCCGATAATGTAATCCCGCGTTCCCCCAAAATTGTTTCGTACTGAAGCTTGAATCCGGCAATGTTGTCATGCACGGCGGCGAGTTTTGCGGCATTGACGACTTCTTCCTCATCTGCGTTTTCCTTGCCGAATTTTATGTTGTTTTTTATTGAATCTGAAAAAAGAAAGGCATCCTGCGGCACAATCCCGATGCTGTTTCGCAAGTCATACAGGTTAACACGGCTGATTTCTTTCCCGTCGATTAAAATCGCTCCCTCGGTGGCATCGTAGAGTCGGCTCACCAAAGCCAGTATCGTGGATTTCCCTGATCCGGTTTTGCCCAGAATTGCCAGTGTTTCACCTTTATTCACGGTAAAAGACACGTTGCGCAGCGCGGTGATATTCGTGTCATCATAGGTAAAAGTGACATTGCTGAACTCGATTGCTCCTTCAATAACTGATTTTTCGGGATGATTGTTTTTGATATCGGCTTCAAATTTCAGGAATTCGTTGATCCGTTTTTGCGACGCTTCTGCTTCCTGGACCATCGATGAAACCCAGCCGAGTGAAGCAACCGGCCATGTTAGCATGTTGACATAGAGGATAAATTCGGCGATGATCCCGATATTTGATATTTGCGGACTGTTATTGATGTACATCATTCCGCCGAAGTAAATCACCACAAGGTTGCTCACCCCGATAAGCGCCAGCATCAATGGCCCGAAAAACGATTGCACTTTGGCCAGGCTCATGCTTTTTGCCTTGCTTTCTTTGGAAAGGGATGCCATGTTTTCCTGATATTGATTCTCTAGCGAATAAGCTTTTATCACCCGGATGCCTGAAAAAACTTCCTGCGTAAAACTCGAGACTTTCGAAAGATATTGCTGGAATGTCGTGCTCCGTTTGTTGATTTCCTGGCTGAGCTTGAAAATGGCATAAGACAGCAACGGAAGCGGCAGCAACGTATAAAGCGTAAGTCTCGGCGAAACATTATACATATATACAATAACAATGGCGAACCTGATAAATGTGTTGATGGTGTACATTACCGCGGGGCCGACATACATTCTCACTTTTCCAACGTCTTCACTGATCCGGTTCATCAAATCGCCGGTGCGGTTCTGCTTGTAAAATCCCTGTGACAGGTTTTCATATTGACGGAAAACTTCATTTTTAAGATCGAATTCGATGTGGCGCGACATTACAATGAGCGTTTGCCGCATCAAAAAGGTCAAAATCCCTGCAATTAATGTGGTTGCGATGATCAGCAGGATGTTATGGAACAGCTCCGTGCGGATGAGCTCAGGCGTTGCCGATCCGTCTCTTGCATATCCTTCAATGGCAGCAAACGACTGGCTGATAAGCTTCGGCGTAAAAAGCATAAAAATCTGTGCTGCTATGGTGGTCACGATCCCGATCAGGAAGTGATATTTATATTTAAGGAAATATTTGTTGAGATATTGAAGTTCTTTCATTTATGGTGTAAGATCTCTTTTTTATTGAAAATCATTTTGTTAAAAGGCTGTCGAAATCGCGATGTGTCAATCAGTGCCAGAAAGTAAGTTCTATTGCAGAATTCATAATTCCTCAAAAAAAGAATGTATAATCCTGAGAGAAGTTTTAATTTTGCACTGGCTTTTTGAAAAAGCTACAATCTAAATCTTTATTATGACTACTGAATTCACCACCGCAAAGGAGCTTCACAAGATAGATCCTGTTTTTGGGCAGGCTTCATTCGACAACCACGAACAGATTGTTTTTTGCAATGACAAAGATACTGGTTTAAAAGCAATAATAGGAATACATAACACGGTTTTGGGTCCTGCTTTGGGCGGAACCAGGATGTGGAAGTACAGCAACGAATGGGAAGCGCTTAACGATGTTTTGAGGCTTTCCCGCGGGATGACTTACAAATCTGCGATTTCAGGTTTGAACCTTGGTGGTGGAAAAGCTGTTATTATCGGTGATGCGAAAACTGAGAAGACTCCGGCGATGATTACCAAATTCGGTGAGTTCATCCATTCCCTCAGCGGAAAATATATCACTGCGGAAGATGTCGGCACAACAACACCCGATATGGATCTTATCCGTGATGTGACGCCTTTCGTAACCGGAATTTCCGAAGAACGCGGCGGATCAGGAAATCCTTCGCCTGTTACGGCTTATGGCGTTTACATGGGAATGAAGGCTGCAGCGAAATATAAATTTGGCAGCGACAATCTTGAAGGAAAGAAAATCCTTGTACAGGGAATCGGCCATGTTGGCGAAACGCTTGTTGATTATCTTACGAAAGAAGGAGCACTTGTCCAGATTACAGACATCAACGAAGCTCGTGTTCAGGAAATCGGATCGAAATATGGCGCAAAGATTTTCACCGGCGACGATTTATACAGCGCCGATGTGGATATTTACGCTCCATGTGCGCTTGGTGCCACCGTAAATGACGATACCATCGGAAGGTTGAAGGCCAAAGTTATTGCCGGTGCCGCAAACAACCAGCTTGCGAATGAAGAAATCCACGGAAAGATTCTTCAGGAAAGAGGCATCCTTTATGCGCCCGACTTCCTGATCAACGCAGGCGGAATCATCAATGTATATGCTGAAATCGTTGGTTACGACAAGGCTGAGGCCATGAAACGTACCGAAAACATTTACAATACCACGCTTGAGATTTTCGCTTTCGCGGATTCGAATGCAATAACAACTTACCAGGCGGCGTTGTCGATTGCGCAAAAAAGGATCGACGACCGCAGAAGAGAAAAAGAAGGCAAATAATAATCTGCCGAAAGGCAAACTGATAAAGTTCTTACCGGTGCTAAATAGAAGACATATTCGCGTTAAGGTGATGCAATCGATTTACGCGATGCACCAAAGCGGTTCAGATAATCTCGACAAACAGGAAAAATTCCTGCTTCAGAGTATCGAAAATGTCCAGGATCTTTATCTGGTCATGCTTTCGGCGCTGATCGAAATCAGGGAAAAGGAGATTGAATTTCTTGAGAAATCATCAAAGAAACACCTTCCTACGGCTGAGGAACGCAACCCGAACCGACGTTTTATCGACAACGCGTTGCTGCTGATGCTTTCCGATAATAAGTCGCTCAACGATGCGCTTGAAAAACGGAAGATCAACAACTGGGCGCTCAATGACGATTATATCCTGATCATCCTCGACGGTATCCGAAAAAGCGACCTGTATCAAAAATACATGTCGGTACGGCAAAATAACTTTGAGGAAGACCGGCAGTTCGTCATCGATATGTTCATGGAGCTCATCGCGCCGAATGACAAGCTTTATGATTATCTCGAAGACAACAAGCTCACTTGGACTGACGATATTCCGCTGGTCAATACGCAAATTGTCAAACAGCTCCGGACAATCAAATCGGCTGATGACAAATCTTTTGCAGTGCCGAAACTTTATAAGGACGAGGAAGATGCAGATTTTGTGAAGAATCTCTTCCGAAGAACCGTACTGAATGAAGCGGACCTTGCCAAAGAATACATCGACAAAACCCCGAATTGGGATACCGAAAGGATTGCCGAAGTCGACACCATCATCCTCAAGATGGCGATCTGCGAATTCACAAGATTCCCTTCGATTCCCGTCAAGGTTACAATCAACGAATACCTTGAAATTGCCAAAGAATATTCCACACCGAAAAGCAGTATCTTCATCAACGGGATTCTTGATAATCTCGTGAAGGAATTTCAAATTTCGGGAAAACTAAATAAAACAGGCCGCGGCCTTATGTAGAACCTAATTTTAATTTTTATGGTTAAAAAATTTGTATGCTTTGCAATGTCGGCTTCAGTCATGCTGACTATTTCCTGCAAAAAAGAGGATGCTTCCTCAAAAATCGACTCCAACGCAACGGAAATCGCACCGGCTTCCCCTGAAGCAGTCCTCGACCCGGAACCAAACATTTCGGCTACGCCTGCAAGGGTAGAGCCCGCCAGACCTACACCACCGGCTGACGGTAAATTTGCAGCGATGACCTTTACCAAGAAAGAACACGATTTCGGAAAAATCACCGAAGGCGATAAAGTGACCTATGTATTCAGTTTTGAAAACACCGGCGAGGCCGATCTGATCATTTCAGATGCCAAAGGCTCATGCGGCTGTACGGTTCCGGAATATCCGAAAGAACCGATTGCTCCGGGCAAACAGGGTAAGATTAAAGTATCTTTCAGCTCTGCCGGAAAAAAAGGATTACAGTACAAAACGGTCACCCTGATGGCGAATACCGCAGCAGGCAAAGAAACACTCGGAATCAAAGCGGCAATTCAGCCAAAAGCCTAATCAATATAACATGGAACAAGTACAACAGTTTTTACCTTTCATTTTGATGTTTGTGGTCATCTATTTCTTTATGATCAGACCGCAGCAGCGGAAGGCAAAACAGGAGAAGTCATTCGAAAGCAGCCTAAAAGTTGGCGATAAGATCATCACAAAAAGTGGTTTTCACGGACGCATTGCCGAACTTGGCGAAACGACGCTTGTGATTGAAACTATGGCAGGTAAAATGAAAGTCGAGCGTTCGGCGATTTCAATGGAAATGAGCGCAGCGCTGAATTCTACTGAAGTCAGGAAATAAAAAAAGCCTCTTGCTGAGAGGCTATCTGTATTTATCGTTAAGGCCGGTGTTCGACAAGATCATCGGCTTTATCTTTTCAAGGCGCGAAAGTTTTGTTTCTTCCCTTTTCGCACTGTCTATGTATTCCAGGAATTCATTTTTCTTATAAGGTGAGAATTTTTCAAAAGCTTCCGCCAGCGTTTGGTCTTCTTTAAAAGCTTTTTCCAATTGTTCAGATGCGATCAATCCCTTTTTCTCAGGCTTGAGCTCAATGCCCGCTTTTGCATTTTCAATAGCCTCATTCATATATTTCAGGATCAGTTTTTCGTTTTTCCTGATCTCATCAATGGATTGAAAACGCCACTGCCGAAGTGCTTTTGTAACGCCTTCATTGGCCGACAGCAGAACTTTTTGTTCGTCCTTAAGAAAAACACCGCTAAAGAACCAGATTCCTACATACGACTTAAAGCCGCCGATTCCCACAACGTTCTTGTTGTTCACGCAATACGTCGGGCCGCCCCATTTGGTCATTTCTACAAGCTCTGTCTGCGCGATGACCGACTTCAGCAGGTCGAGCGCTTCGTCCCATTGGTTGGTCTTGTTCCATGGGTTTTTCTTTTCTTCCATGACGTAATTATTTAGCTGCTTTAGCTTTCGAAAAATCGGTTGTTGCCGTCAGTTCGGCAATTTTGATGATAACTTCGACAGCTTTTTGCATGCTTTCTACCGGTACATATTCGTATTTTCCATGAAAGTTGTGTCCGCCCGCAAAAATATTCGGGCATGGCAATCCCATGTAAGAAAGCCTGCTGCCATCGGTGCCGCCACGAATTGGTTTTACGATCGGCTTGATGCCAAGTTCACGCATGGCCTTTTCCGCAAGGTCAACAATGTATTTTACGGGCTCGACCATTTCTTTCATGTTGTAATATTGGTCTTTTACTTCCACAGTCGCAATGTCTCCGCCGAATTTCTTCGCGTATTTTTTATTGATTTTCTTCACAATATCCTCAACCGTCTTTTTACGCTTTTTGAACTTGCTCATGCTGTGGTCGCGGATGATCAGCTCAAGCGCGGTTTCCTCAATGCTTCCGGCCAGTTGCGTAACGTGGTAAAAACCTTCATAGCCTTTGGTTTCCTGCGGAATTTCATCCTTCGGAAGCTCATTAATGAATTCATTGGCGATCAGCATCGAATTGATCATCTTGTTTTTTGCATATCCCGGATGAACGCTTTTTCCCCGGAAGGTAATTTTCGCGCCTGCCGCATTAAAATTCTCATATTCAAGTTCGCCAATCTGACTTCCATCCATCGTGTATGCCCATTGCGCGCCGAATTTTTCAACATCAAAATGATCTGCGCCGCGGCCTATTTCCTCATCAGGCGTGAAACCGACACGGATTTTTCCATGTTTTATTTCCGGGTGTTTCACTAAATATTCCATCGCAGTCACGATTTCGGTCAACCCTGCTTTATCATCGGCGCCAAGCAATGTTGTCCCATCGGTGGTGATGATCGTCTGGCCAATGTATTGCAGCAAATCTTTAAAATAGGAAGGCGATAAAACGATGTTTTGCCCGGCATTCAGCACAATGTCGCCACCAGGATAATTTTTAATAACCTGCGGCTTCACACCAGCTCCTTTAAAATCAGGTGATGTGTCATAGTGTGATACAAAACCAATAACCGGAACGTCGTGGTCAACATTCGAGGCAAGCGTTCCCATAACGTAGCCTTTTTCGTCAATGGTGACATCTGTCAGCCCAATATCATTGAGTTCCTTTGCCAGAAGATTGGCGAGAACAAGCTGCTTTTTTGTGCTGGGCGTGGTTTCGGATTTCGCGTCGGATTCCGTATCGATGGTGACGTAGCTGATGAAGCGGTCGATAATATGCTGCATGAAGTTTGGTTTTTGATAAGCAAATATATGATTTTCTTCCGGCTGATGCCCGCGCTGCGGAAGCGTAAAATCGTACCTTTGCAACACAACCGTCAAAGATGTATAAATCTGTCATCCGCCCGCTGCTTTTCAGTGTCGATCCTGAAAAAGTCCACCACATTACCTTTTCATCCATCAGAAAAATCTCTGCAATACCGGGAATCAAGTCGATGTTCAGGAAGCTTTATTGTGTAGAGGACAAACGGCTGGAACGTGAGGTTTTCGGACTGAAATTTAAAAATCCGGTCGGACTCGCAGCTGGTTTTGATAAAGATGCAAAACTGTTCAACGAACTTTCGGATCTTGGTTTCGGATTTATAGAAATCGGGACTTTAACGCCAAAGCCTCAGGAAGGCAATCCGAAAAAACGGCTTTTCCGCCTGAAGGAAGACCAGGCCATCATCAACCGGATGGGATTCAACAACGGCGGTGTCGACGAAGCGGTCAGGCGTCTTAAAAATAATAAAGGCGTCCTGATCGGTGGAAACATCGGCAAGAACAAACTTACGTCAAACGAAGACGCAGCTTCAGATTACGAAATCTGTTTCGAAGCGCTTTTTGATTATGTCGATTATTTTGTGGTGAATGTCAGCTCCCCAAACACACCGAACCTGCGTGCCTTACAGGACAAAGAGCCATTAACAAAACTACTGAAATCACTTCAGGATAAGAATGCCGCAAAGCCTGCGCAAAAGCCCATCCTTTTAAAAATTGCTCCCGATTTGACCAATGAGCAGCTTCTGGATATCATTGATATAATATCCGAAACTAAAATCGCAGGCGTAATAGCAACCAATACAACCTTGTCACGCGAAGGCTTAAAATCGGGAAACAAAAGCGAGGTTGGCGGACTTTCAGGAAAACCACTCACAAAACGTTCAACCGAAGTGATCCGTTTCCTCTCGGAAAAAAGCAACAAAGCTTTCCCCATTATCGGTGTAGGCGGAATTCATACACCCGAAGATGCGATAGAAAAACTTGAAGCAGGAGCAAGCCTGGTGCAGTTATACACCGGTTTCATCTATGAAGGCCCGGCGCTCATTAAGGCAATTAATCAGCGACTGCTCGATGCGGGAAAATTTTAAGCTTTTCAGCAAAGCCAATCTTTCATACCTTTGGACAACCTATGAACGACATTAAAATAATCGAATGCCCTCGCGATGCCATGCAGGGAATCCGCACGTTTATTCCAACAGCGCGTAAGGTAACATACCTGCAGTCGCTGCTGCGTATAGGTTTTGATACCATTGATGCCGGAAGCTTTGTTTCCGCGAAAGCGATCCCACAAATGCAGGATTCAGCCGAGGTATTCGCCCAACTTGACATGTCGAAAACAAAAAGCAAGCTGCTTGCCATCATAGCCAATACCCAGGGCGCTGAGGCCGCAGCACAACAGGAAAAAGTCACTTATCTGGGATTTCCGTTTTCTATTTCCGAAAATTTCCAGATGCGCAACACGCACAAAACCATAGCCGAATCGATCGTAACGCTTCAGGAAATCCTCAACATTGCCGATTGCAGCAACAAGCAATGCGTAGCCTATCTTTCGATGGGTTTTGGAAATCCTTACGGCGATCCGTGGAATGTTGAAATAGTAGGCGAATGGACCGAGAAACTTGCCGCGATGGGCGTGAAAATACTCTCTCTTTCCGACACCATTGGCAGTTCAACGCCCGATGTCATCACTTACCTGTTCTCCAACCTGATCCCAAAATATCCCGGAATCGAATTCGGTGCGCACCTTCATACTACGCCCGACAAATGGTTTGAGAAAATCGATGCCGCATACACCGCCGGCTGCCGCAGGTTCGACGGCGCAATCCAGGGTTTCGGCGGCTGCCCGATGGCCAAAGACGAACTTACAGGCAACATGCCGACCGAGAAACTGCTGTCGTATTTCACCGCCAAAAAGGAAAATACAAACACAAGCCCGATGAGCTTTGAAAGCGCCTACAACGAAGCGTCCAAGCTATTCGGGGAGTTTCATTAGGAGCCCATCCTGCTTTGCGCTGTATCTTTTGCTGCTTAAGAACGCAGCAAAAGGATGCCGCTGCAATCAGGGCTAGGATTTCTCCTTTAAATAAACTTCTCGGATAAAATGCGTACATTTGCATGCAATTTAACTACAACTACTAAATTGCAATGAACGCACATAACAACAAAATCATCGGCGAAGGATTAACTTACGATGATGTACTCCTGGTTCCCGCTTACTCCGAAATTTTACCACGCGAAGTCAGCATAAAAAGCAGGTTTTCCCGCAATATATCACTCAACGTTCCCATCGTTTCCGCTGCAATGGATACCGTAACCGAAAGTTCTATGGCCATCGCCATGGCACAGGAAGGCGGCATTGGGGTTTTGCATAAAAACATGACCATAGAGGAACAGGCGGCGAAAGTACGCAAGGTAAAACGCGCCGAATCAGGCATGATCATCGATCCTGTAACTTTGCCGTTAACTTCAACGGTTGCCGACGCGAAAAGCGCCATGGCCGAATTCGGCATCGGAGGGATTCCCATTGTTGATGACAACCAAACTTTGAAGGGAATTGTGACCAACCGGGATCTCCGATTCGAAAAAAATGGGGGCAGGCCAATTATCGAAGTAATGACATCAACAAATCTTGTCACCGTTGCCGAAGGAACATCGCTGCAACAGGCGGAAGTCATCCTGCAGGGAAATAAAATTGAAAAGCTTCCGGTTGTAAATTCTGCCAATAAGCTGGTCGGGCTGATCACTTTCCGTGACATCACTAAACTTACGCAGAAACCCATCGCCAATAAAGATTCATTGGGAAGGCTTCGTGTTGCTGCTGCAATCGGGGTTACGGGCGATGCTGTCGACAGGGCAGAGGCGCTGGTCGCAGCCGGTGTCGACGCGATAGTGATCGATACAGCCCACGGTCATACGCGCGGCGTTGTAGAAGTGCTGAAAAAGGTAAAAAGCAAATTCCCCGAAATTGACGTTGTTGTCGGAAATATCGCCACGGCTGAAGCTGCCAAATTCCTGGTTGAAAATGGCGCCGATGGAATTAAAGTCGGTATTGGCCCCGGGTCAATCTGTACAACGCGCGTTGTGGCCGGAGTCGGATTTCCGCAATTTTCCGCCGTTCTCGAAGCCGCCGCCGCGATTAAAGGAAAAGACGTTCCCGTTATTGCCGACGGTGGAATCCGTTATACAGGCGATATCCCGAAAGCGATCGCTGCCGGCGCCGATTGCGTGATGCTGGGTTCGCTGCTCGCAGGAACAAAAGAATCCCCTGGCGAAACCATTATTTTTGAAGGTCGGAAATTTAAATCTTACCGTGGAATGGGATCTGTCGAAGCGATGAAAGAAGGCTCAAAAGACCGATATTTCCAGGATGTTGAGGATGATGTGAAAAAACTCGTTCCTGAAGGAATCGTGGGCCGCGTTCCCTATAAAGGCGAACTAAACGAAAGCATGCAGCAGTTCATCGGCGGACTCCGGGCCGGAATGGGTTATTGTGGATCGAAGGACATCGCAACGCTTCAGGACAGTTCACGATTCGTAAGAATCACTTCCAGCGGAATTACCGAAAGCCATCCGCATAATGTGACAATTACGAAGGAAGCGCCGAATTATTCACGTTAGACAATTGAGGAGGTCGAAAGACGAAAGTCGAAAGTCGAAGATGAATGTCAAAAGACGAAAGTCAAAAGACGAAAGTCAAAAGACGAAAGTCGAAGTCAAATGAATTGCCGGGCAGAATTGAAAGAAGATAAGGATAGGGAAACCTGTCCTTTTTAATGGCTGCGAAGCAGTTTCGCCAGCCTTTTCTTGTCGCCTACAACCCAAAGAATATCATCTTTTTCGAGCGTAAGCTGCGAGTCGGGATTAAGGATTCTTTTGCCTTTCCGCTCAATCCCAACTACGAGTCCGCTTGTTTTTTCCCGCAATTGCGATTCACGGATGCTTTTGCCGATAAATTCCTCATTGCTTATCTCAATCTGCTGCAGCACAATATCATTTTCAGTGGCTGCTTCGGCGACTTCAATTTCATTCTGGTCGAGGAATTTCTGGAATTTCTGCACCTGCGAATCCGTACCGATCACACAAATCTCGTCACCGGGGAAAAGCCTTTCGTTTCTGCTCGGGATGTTGATCGTGATATCGCCGCGTTTGATAAAAGCCACATTGATTCCCATGCTCTCGCGCAACTGGAGTTCTTCGAGTGTTTTTCCGGCGATGTTGGATTCTTTCGCAATATCAAATAAAGTCATGTGGCCTTCCCACGGCGTCAGGTCGCTACGCCTTCTTTTGTTCCGGATGATTTCACGCGCATGAAGATTCCTCATAAAATGCCGTTCGATCTTATGATATTGTGCATTCAGTTTTTTCGGGAAAATTGCATACATGATCACTGCAGCAATGAAAGTGACCAGGGCAACTTCCGGAGAAAAGAAATTATCGAGCAGGAATCCGATATAAAACAGCGCCAGCATAAAACGTAATAATATCATCATAATGATCGGGCCGCGGTATTTTCGTTCTTCCATCAGCGCCTGTACTTCCTTGACGGCTACGCGGCGCAATGACAATGCCCAGAGAAACGGCGAAATTGCGATCAGCGTTCCAAGTGCTGCGAGTCCGTGGCCGAAACGCGAATCTTCTGTCAGCGGTAAAACATACCTGGCCGAAAGCAGGATCATCGCCACAATAATAACCGAGTGGATCATGACCTGCGTAAGATAAGCCCGTAAAACAATCTGCCAGTTGCTGACCGATTTTATCGATTGCGCGTTGGCACTGAACCGCTCAATTTGCTTGATCCATTTCCGGGGTAATTTCTTAGCAAGGAATTCTGCCATTGAAGTTGACGAGCGCACCATAAATGGCGTTGTGAAAGTAGTGACAGCCGAAACCGCCACGACAATCGGATATAAAAAGTTGCTGGTGACATTCAGTGTCATGCCCAATGTTGCAATGATGAACGAAAATTCGCCGATTTGTGCCAGGCTCATTCCGGTTTGCACCGATTGTTTCAACGGTTGTCCAGAAAGCAATGCGCCAATTGTGGAACTGATAGATTGCCCGAGGATTGTGACCACTGTCAGGATCGCCACCGGCAATGCATAATCTGCCAGGGTTTCAGGATTGATCAGCATTCCGACCGATACAAAAAAAACTGCCCCAAAAAGATCTTTTACCGGTTTTATAAGATGTTCAATATGTTCGGCCTGCGTGGTTTCGGCGATGATAGAACCCATGATAAACGCACCCAGCGCCGGAGAAAAGCCAACATCTGCCGCAAGCACAACCATCATCAGGCAAAGCGCGAGCGAAAGGATCAGCATCATCTCATCGGTCAGAAGGTGTTTTGCCCGTTTGAGTAACGTCGGAATAAAAAATATCCCGCCAACAAACCATATTGTGAGAAAAAAGATCAGCTTAAAAACCGATTTCAACAATTCCATTCCTGAAAAATTCTGGCTCACGGCAATGGTCGAGAGCAACACCATCATCAGGATCGCCATGAGGTCCTGAACGATCAGCGCGCCGAAAACATTATTAGCGAATTTTTGTGTCTTAACGCCAAGCTCATCAAAGGTTTTCAGGATAATTGTTGTCGAGGAAATCGACAGGATCACACCGAGAAAGATACAATCCATCAGTTTCCAACCCATCAAATGGCCGGCGCTGTAACCAATGAACAGCATTACAATGATCTGCGTGATCGCCGTCAATGAAGCGGTTCCGCCAACGCGCATCAGTTTTTTAAAGCTGAATTCGAGCCCGAGGTTAAACAACAGGAAAATCACCCCGATCTCTGCCCAGACTTCCACACTTTTAATATCCGTCACCGAAGGGAAAAAATCAAAATGGCTGCCGGCCAGAAATCCGGCTATCAGATAACCCAAAACAAGCGGCTGCCTGATCTTTTTAAACAAAAGCGCCGCGATCCCGGCGGTCATCAGGATCAGTCCGAGATCGCTGATAAGCGGGTAAAGATGCGTTGCTTCTGCTGTTGTGGCTGCCATGATTTGTGTTTTTAGGAGCTTATCCTGCTTTACGCTGTATCTTTTGCTGCTGAAGAACGCACCAAAAGGATGCCGCTTCAATCAGGGCTAGGGCATTTCCCTATACCGGGACGCCGAGGTAATTATCAGGTGTAATCGCGAGTAATTCGTTTTTTATGTCGTCGGAAACATTCAGCGTTGCAATAAAATCATGAATGGCAGTCTTGTCGATTGCGGCGTTTGTCCGCGTAAGGCCTTTCAGCGCTTCATACGGATTGGGGTAACCTTCGCGCCTTAGTATGGTTTGAATGGCTTCCGCGACTACCGCCCAATTTTTTTCCAGGTCTTCCGCAAATTTATCTGCGTTGAGCAACAGCTTGTCCAGTCCTTTCAGCGTGGCTTCAAAACCAATCAGTGTATGGCCGATCGGGACGCCAATGTTTCGTAAAACCGTACTGTCGGTCAGGTCGCGCTGTAATCTGGAAAGCGGGAGTTTCGCCGACAGATGTTCAAAGATCGCATTGGCCATTCCGAGGTTTCCTTCCGAATTTTCGAAATCGATCGGATTCACCTTGTGTGGCATCGCCGAGGAACCGATTTCGCCGGCTTTGATTTTCTGTTTGAAATAATCCATCGAGACATATGTCCAGATATCGCGGTCAAGGTCGATTATTATGGTGTTGATCCTTTTCAGCGCATCGAAAAATGCCGAAAAATGATCGTAATGTTCAATTTGCGTTGTGGGAAAGGAATGGTGCAGGCCGAGCGTTTCTTCAACAAAATCACGTCCGAATTCTCTCCAGTCAGTTTCCGGATAAGCGACATGATGCGCATTATAATTGCCCGTTGCGCCGCCAAATTTTGCTGCGAACGGAATGTTGAAAAGCAGCCGCATTTGTTCTTCGAGCCTTTCGGTAAAAACGCTGATTTCTTTACCGAGCCGCGTTGGGGAAGCCGGCTGTCCGTGGGTTCGCGCAAGCATTGGTATATCTTTCCAGTCGGTGGCGAGGTCTTT
The DNA here is from genome assembly GCA_036399795.1 of Flavobacterium sp. Lineage (GTDB taxonomy): Bacteria > Bacteroidota > Bacteroidia > Flavobacteriales > Flavobacteriaceae > Flavobacterium. The sequence continues at coordinate 235,023 of DASWML010000023.1, read as the reverse complement.
CAGTTTTGCAATTACTGAAATCAGCGAAGGCAGGTAAACATTCTCGAAAGCCTCTTTGGCCGACAGCGGGATTGCGGTATTATTGATATCCTGAGATGTGAGTCCGAAATGGATAAATTCCCTGAAATCCGATAAACCCAAACGTTCAAAAGCCGATTTGATGAAATATTCAACAGCCTTGACATCATGGTTTGTGGTTTTCTCGATGTCCTTGATGGATTGGGCATCATCGGCAGAAAAATTTTTATAAATGCCGCGTAAATCCCCAAACACATCACGATTGACATTCTTTAGCTGCGGCAGATCGATTTCACAAAGCGCGATAAAATATTCGATTTCAACCAAAACCCGGTATCTGATCAGCGCTTCTTCCGAAAAATAGGCCGAAAGGGAAAAAGTTTTATTCCTGTATCGGCCATCGATAGGCGATACAGCATTCAGTTCGGTCAGTTGGTGCATGGCGTGTTGTTTTACGAGGAAAGCAAAGATAACCCATACTGTTAAAAAATGAAAGGAACAGTGTCGATAAATACCGTAAACTTTATTGTGCAGACAGGAGTTTCTGCTCGAGTATGCGCATCCCTTCGGAAGCTACTTCGGCAATTACTTCAACCGGGCTGTGCCTGTTATACATAGTTGCCGGTTTTGGATCGATATAATAAACCGGAACTCCGGGACGCGCAAAATCAACCAATCCGGCAGCCGGATAAACCTGTAGTGACGTCCCGATTACAATCACTATATCGGCATCCTGAGTTAGTTCTACGGCTTGTTCAAGTGCCGGAACTGCTTCCCCAAACCACACGATGTGCGGCCTGAGCTGATTTCCTTTTTCGTCGGTGTCGCCAATATGAAGATCGTGTTCCCATTCGCGGATATCGTTTGGATTGCCTGTACTCCGAACTTTGAAAAGTTCCCCGTGAAGATGCAGGACATTTGAACTTCCGGCTTTCTCATGAAGGTTATCGACATTTTGTGTGATCACAGAAACGTCAAAATGCTGCTCGAGCCTTGCAATTATATTGTGGGCTTCGTTGGGTTTGACTTCATGAAGCTGTTTACGCCTTCTGTTATAGAAATCCAGTACAAGATCGGGATGCTTGTGCCAGCCTTCCGGCGAAGCGACTTCCATCACGTCATAACCTTCCCACAGTCCGCCTGAATCGCGGAACGTCTTGATTCCGCTTTCGGCGCTGATTCCGGCACCGCTTAAAATGACAAGTTTCTTTTTCATAACTGCGATTTTTGCTTTAGCTTAAAACTACTGTTTTTTGCTATTTTTGGCAAAAATACTTTATGACCGATGTCGCTTTTCTTGAATATCTCGAATCGTTTCTGACGGAAGAGCGGAAAAGTAAGTTTCTCAAAGTACTTGAGAACCGCACCAACCATTTTACCATTGCCATTGAAGACGTTTTCCAGCTTCACAACACAAGCGCCGTAATGCGGAGCTGTGAGGTTTTCGGAATTCAGCAATTGAACGTTGTCGAGGAAAAATATGGGAAAAGCATCGACAGGGAGATTGCCATGGGCGCACAGAAATGGGTCGACGTGAACCGCTTTGAAAACATTCCCGACTGTATCGCGAAAGTAAAAGAGAAGGGTTATAAAATTATCGCAACCTCGCCGCACCATGACGATTGCCTGCTGGAGGATTTTGATATCCGTGGAAAAGCCGCAATATTCTTCGGGACAGAAAGAAATGGCCTTTCAGAAGAAGTGCTTGCCCAGGCGGATGGTTTTATAAAGATCCCGATGGTTGGTTTTACCGAAAGCCTGAATATTTCTGTTTCGGCTGCAATTGTCATTGAAAGCATCACGACCAGGTTGCGTCGTTCTGACGTTGACTGGAAATTATCGGAAAAAGAAATACTTCAGAAACGGCTTGACTGGGCGCGGAATTCCATCAAAGACATCAAGCGGATCGAAGAACGTTATTATGCTAAAAGCTGACCTGACTTACCAATTCCGGTGCGGTAATATTGTTCACATCAAGATGATACCTGTATAGATGATGATCGCTTATGGCATAAAGATCATCGCCTTTTATAATGACATCGAAACACGCTGCATCAATACTTCCAGCGAGTACAGGCGATTCCGGATGCTGTACATCAAAAATTTTAATTTCTTCGGCACACACAAAAAGATAATTGTGGTATAATCCGAGTCCTTTTGGCGAAATCAGGTTCTGCTGATGCACAAGCACAGGATTTGTTGGATTGGAAGTATCGTAAATCTCCAGCAGGTTGTTATCGTTTCCGCAGGCGTTGTTTGAATAGAGCGTCACGAATGAATGCGTTTCATTTGCCACGACAGGATCACAGGAAGTTACATGCTCAACAGATGAAAGCTCAACCGGATTTGCCGGATCGGCTACCGAATAAATGTACATGCCGTTCTGGGACCCGATAAAAAGATATTCGCCATTGGAATAAAGCGTTTCGATGTTAAACCCGATATTCTTCTCATTGACTTTTTCAGGATGCGATATATTGGCAAGCGAGAAAACATTGAGACTTGCATTGTCTACCGTATAAAGGTAATCGCCTTTAAGTACAAAAATCGCCAGTGAGCCACCTGTGCCATCTTTAATGCCGCTGTCGCTATCGGATGAGCATCCGGCAGCCAGCAATAATAGTATAATGAATTTTAAATATTTCATAGCGCTTAATTTAAATGCCAATCAACCACGATCTCATCATCATCGACATCAGCAGCGCTTCCCCATGGCGAAACCATTTGTGGAAAAACATTCTTATTGCGGTGAAGAAAGGCGATCGTATTATTATCCGGATTATAGGAAAGCGTTACAAGATCTACAGCCTGATTGATATAGATTATGTTATTCCTCATGGCAAGATCTGTTGCGCCTGGAGCATTAATAAATCCGATCTCTACGGGATTTTCAGGATCGGAATAATTATACACGTGGAAACCTTTTCGGGCGTCATTTATGAACATCAGGAAATTGTAGATGTAGATTTTTCCAGATTTTGTCATGGGCTGAACAGGCAATGCCTGAAGGCTGTTTTCAAATTCCGGACGATCCATGACGACAGGTTCGTACGGATTTTCCAGTTCCTCGGAACCGGGCCAGAAACAGCCGGAAACAAGGGTCGCTAGAATAAGCAGGTAAAACTTTTTCATCGGCAAATTTTTATTTAAATGTAATGAAATCTACCGGAATGCCGAAGTTATTTCTTTTTCAGCACTTTATATTCCTCATAACACTGGCTGATCGCATCCATGATCTGGAGGTCGTTTGCCGTTTTTACGAAAGATTCAGAGTAGTTGCAGCGTGCAAGGATTTCGGCGATCTCGTTCTTGTCGATGCCAAGAAGTACAGAGATGGTTTCCCGGTCAAACTTCGATTCAAGCAGGTTTCTCACCGTATCATCTTTTTTCAGCTCCCGCAGTTTTTTCAATTCTTTGGGTTTCTTTCCGAAGAAATTATAAAGCATATCGGCCGGATTGAATATCGAACCCAAAACACGTCCGAAAGCGCCCGGTGAATATTCGCCCGCTTCGTAACCCTGCGGCAATCCGGAAATACTGTAACGGTAGTTTTCACGTATTGGGATGAGTTTCGAGTCGATTTCAAGATATCCCGTAAGATTGTACGGCCTGATGACGACTTCTTCCAAAGCGATGGCTTTTTCGGTAAGGCGGAGTTGTGTGGTTTTGTTCTTGATCCAGTCGAAAGTAACGCGCACTTTGAGCGACTTGAATCCGATGAGCGTAATGTGAAGTGTATCGCCGGCGCTTGCAGTCATTTCAAAATAACCTTTCTCGTCGGTTATTGTGCCGCGAACTTTATTAAGGTTGATGATGTTGACATTGGCAATCGGGAGCAGTGTATTGTCGCTTATAACTGTGCCGGATATTTTTGAAAGGGGGGATGTTTCCTGTGCGTATGCAACTCCGCAAAGTGCAAACAAAAAGAAAACTACAAAATATCTCATAGTGGTTTTTGATGCGCTAAAAGTAATCAAAGCCAATAAGATATTTTGTAGTCACTATATAATTATAAGAAAATTAACAGCCTTAGCCTTTGCGCGGTCTTTTTGACCTTGGCGCATCGTTAAAGCTCTCGGACCTTCTTGGCGGTCGTTCAGAAAAACTCTCGCTTCTTCTTGGGGAATCCGAACGTCTTGGAGACTTTTCGGCATATCCGCCTTCGCGTCGTGGTGAGTCGCTTCTGCCTTGATTCCTGTCAGACGAAAAACCGCCTTCACGCCGTGGCGAGCCGCTTCTTTCACGATTGAAACCTCCTGAGCTTTCTCCTCCGGATCTTCTTCCGCCGAAACCTCCTGAATTTCTTCCGTTGTGGTCGCGTCTTCCGCCTCCGTCGTTTTTGGAAATCTCCACACTGATCCTGCGGCCTTCGAGCTGCATGTTGTTGAGAACCTCAAGAACGCGTTCGCTGTGCTCAGAGTCGGTATTAAAGAATGAAAAACCTTCCTTGACATCAACTTTGTAAACATCGTCGCGGCCCAGGTCAAGTGTTTCTTTAAGGAAATCTTTCAATGACATCCAGTCAAAATTATCGCGGGACCCGATATTTACAAAATACCTGACAGCATCGCCCGACTCCGGAGCTGAACTTCTTTCGCGCCTTTCGCCCGCTGCCTGTCCTGATAGATCCTTCGTCTTTTTGTAGTAATTGATGAACCTGTTGAATTCAACCGACACCATTTTCTTGATAAGCTCTTCTTTCGAAAGATCTTTCATGAGTTCGTAGATAGCCGGAAGATAATTGTCGATCTCATGGTCGATTTCAACGTCTTTGATCTTGCTGGCAAGGTGCAGGAGCTGTATTTCACAGATTTCAATTCCGGATGGGATCGTTTTTTCCTCAAATTTCTGCTTGATGATCTTTTCGATGGTCGAAATTTTCCGAAGCTCACTTTTGGTGATAATTACAATCGATGTCCCAAGTTTTCCCGCACGTCCGGTACGTCCCGAACGGTGGTTGTAAGTTTCGATTTCGTCAGGAAGCTGGTAGTTGATTACGTGTGTAATGTTTTCTACATCGATACCACGGGCAGCAACGTCAGTAGCCACAAGCATCTGGATCTGTCTTCCGCGGAAAGCTTTCATAACAGAATCACGCTGTGCCTGAGAAAGATCGCCGTGAAGCGCCGCTGCGTTGTATCCGTCTTCGATAAGCTTTTCTGCAACTTGCTGCGTATCGCGCTTGGTGCGACAAAATACCACAGAAAAAATATCCGGGTTGGCATCGGCAAGACGCTTCAAAGCCTCATAACGGTCACGGGCATTTACAAGGTAAAATTCGTGTGAAACCGTAGCCGAACCTGAATTTCTTGTTCCGACAGTGATTTCTTGCGGCGTATGCATGAATTCTTTAGCAATACGCGCCACTTCCTGTGGCATGGTGGCTGAGAAGAGCCATGTGTTCTTGTCTTCCGGAGTTTCAGAAAGGATGGCAACCATGTCTTCGTAGAAGCCCATGTTCAGCATTTCGTCGGCCTCATCAAGGATGCAATAGTTGATCTGGCTGATGTTGACGAGTTTCCTGTTGATCATGTCCTGCATACGGCCGGGCGTTGCAACAATAATTTGCGCGCCTCTTTTTACGTCGCGCGCCTGTTCGGTGATGCTGGCGCCTCCGTAAACAGCAACGGTATTGAGTCCTTTAATGTATTTCGAGTAAAGTTTAATCTCGTTTGTAATCTGCAAGCAAAGCTCACGGGTAGGCGACAGGATGAGTGCTTGTGTATTCCTGTTCTCAGCATCGATCTTCTGGATCAGCGGAAAGCCGAATGCGGCTGTTTTCCCTGTTCCGGTCTGTGCCAAAGCGACAATATCGGTGTCCTGCTCCAATAAAATTGGTATCGCTTTTTGCTGTACTTCTGACGGATTCTCAAATCCAAGATCCGCAACCGCACGCAACAGCGATTCATTCAGACCTAATTGTTCAAATTTATTCATGTGTATTTTTAAAATTGCCGCAAAAGTACACCGAATAAACCATATTAACTAATACATTCTGGAACTTTAGATTTTTATTATAAATTGAAAATCAGGGCGTTACTTTTTAAGGAAAGCGATAAGTTGCCTTACGGCGATGCCACGATGGCTGACTTCGGCTTTTTCTTCTGCGGAAAACTCGGCAAATGTATGGGAAAAGCCTTTTGGAATAAAGACAGGATCGTAGCCAAAGCCTTTGTTTCCCGAGCGTGAAGCAGTAATTTCACCATCAACAATCCCTGTAAAAAGTTGCTGTTCGTTGTTGATGTTCAATGCGATAACCGTTTTGAAGTTGGCTTTTCGGTTGTTGCTGTTTTCGAGCGCGTGCAGAAGCTTGTTGATGTTATCATCAGAATTTTTGTGTTCACCCGCATAGCGTGCCGAATAAACTCCCGGCGCTCCGTCGAGTGCATCAACTTCGAGTCCGCTGTCATCAGCAAAACAATCAAAACCGTACTTTTCAAAAACGTAATTGGCTTTTAGGATCGCATTGCCTTCAATGGTGTCGGCAGTTTCCGGAATATCTTCATGGCAGCCGATGTCTTCGAGACTCAGGACCTCAATATCATCCGGAAGCATCGCTGAGATTTCTTCGATTTTGTGTTTATTATTAGAAGCAAATACAATTATCATCGGTTTCAGGTTTCGGTATTTGCAAATATACCTGAACCGCCTTTTTGTCCAATTCCATTGCTGCATTGTTTGATATTCTGTAAATTAGTGTCCTCAATTCAAAAAAAATAGAATTATGAAAACAACATTACTTTTGATTTTTTTAGTGTTCACGGGGTTTCTTTCAGCCCAACCGGCAATCATGGGCGACACGATGCTTTGCCCGAATAGTGAAGGCACGGCATATATTACCACCGATCAGGAATTCGATTCGTACCAGTGGTATTACAAGTATTGGTTCACCTCTGATGATTTTATGCCCATTCCCGGGGCAAACGGGCCATCTTTTACCTATGACTGGTACACTTACGACCAGGCGCTTTTTAAAGTCGTAGTAACAATGGACGGACAAACTTTTGAATCAAATACGATCCAGATCGACAGTTATGCGTTTCTTCCCATATCCGTAGGGTTTGAAGATGTCGAAAACATTTCCATTAATCCCGAAAATGGCGATGTGATGCTTTGTGAAGGAACCAGCTTCGATATCAACGTTTTCAATCCCTATAACAGCAACATCCAGTGGTACAGGAATGGCGTGGCAATTTCCGGTGCCAACAGCATGACATATCAAGTTGTTGCCGCAGGAAGTTATCATGTAGTTGCCTCGCCTGAAGTTTGCCCTGAATTTATCGGCACTAATGAAGGCTTGCCGATCGTGGTGACCATCGATACTAATTGCAACCTCAGTACGAATCCGGTTGAGACAGCAGCTTTTTCAATGTATCCGAATCCTGCAGGGGATTTTGTCACAATTTCCAGCGACATGCAGGCCATTGATAATCTGTCTATATACAATATTTCCGGACAGAGAATTTACTCGGCAGCCCCGGCAGTATCTTCCATCGATCTTTCGGCCTATCCGTCAGGGGTTTATTTTGTGGAAGTTGAGGCAGGAGGCAACCGGAAAACCATGAAGCTTATTAAAAAGTAGCTTCACAAACAAAACCTAAAAATATCGGTTATCTGTTGATGCCTTTGTAAATTTAAGTACTAACTAATTTTCTTACCATGAAAAACAGGTACTTACTTGCTGTTTTAGTGTTGCCTTTTTTATCGGCTGCACAAGAAAAAAGCACCGATCTTCCGTCCCCGGGGGAATCACACATCAATTTTGCAAAAGTCATCGGATGGGAAAACGGGCGCAAGCCAACAGCACCCGAAGGCTTTACCGTGACAAGATATGCCGACGGTTTCGATAGTCCGCGATGGATGTATGTCCTTCCAAACGGTGATGTGCTCGTTGCCGAAACCAATGCGAAGTATCCTGTTCTGGTTCAGGCCGGCGCTGTTGTATCTGGTGCGGCCAAGGCAAACAACATCTCGAGAAGCCCCAACAAAATCACATTGCTGCGTGATGCCGACAAAGACGGAAAGGCTGAAGTCAGGGAAACTTTCCTTGACGATCAGCTCAACCAGCACCTCGGCATGCTTGTCATCGGGAAATGGCTTTATGTTGCCAACACCGATGCGCTGTTCCGCTTTCCTTACAAGCAGGGTGAAACCAAAATATCGGGCAAGGGTAAAAAAATCGTCGACCTTACGACTAGCAGCATCAATATGCATTGGGGAAAGAACATCATAGCCAACGGCGATAATTCTAAAATATATATTTCAGTTGGAAGTGCCACCAACATTGCCGATAAAGGAATGGACGAAGAGATCATGCGTGCCAACATCCTTGAGGTAAATCCGGACGGAAGCGGTATGCGCATCTTTGCTTCCGGATTAAGGAACCCGATGGGAATGGATTGGGCGCCCGGAACAAAAACATTATGGACCGTAGTTGTTGAACGTGATTTTCTGGGTGATGAACTTGTTCCCGATTACTTTACAAGCGTAAAAGAAAGTGGATTTTACGGCTGGCCATGGTCATATTTCGGCCAGCACATAGACAAGCGCGTCGACAATGCCAAACCCGAAATGGTCAAAAGCGCTATTGTTCCAGATGTGAATATGGGCGCGCATACCACCTGTATGGGATTGAAATTCTATACAGGATCTTCATTCCCTTCAAAATACAGAAATGGCGCATTTATCACCCAGCACGGATCTTACAACCGGAAGAAACTTGCAGGCTATAAGGTTGTTTTTATTCCGTTTAAGGATGGAAAACCGGCTGGTGAGCCCGAAGATTTCCTTACCGGATTCGTGGTCGATCCTGATAAAGATGAGGTTTACGGCCGTCCGCTCGGGATTGTGATGATGAATGACGGTTCACTGCTGGTGAGCGATGACAAGACCAATACGATCTGGCGGATAAGCGCCAATAGATAAGCGCAAGCCGAATTAAAAAAACAGGAAGAAGAATAAAAGAGTGAACTTTGTTAAGCAGATGATTTGGCTTTAACGGAATTCAACAATTCATAAAATTTTCTGCTACGCTTCCGAAAGCGGTATCAGGTGGCAATTTTTTGTATGTTTACAGCCTAACCTGCGCTTATGTTCCAAAGACTATTGTCTTTTTCCAAAAGATATTGCCTCTTTTGCCTGCTGTTGTTATTTCCTGTTGCGACCTCGGCACAATATATTTTCCACCCGGAGAATCTTCCTGAAAAAGTTTCCCTGCATCCTTATGCGTCACTGGCCAATACCGGAAGCAATGTGCTGACGATTCAGGAGGTAATAGCGCAGAAGGAAGAATTGGGCTTTAGGCCGCTTCACATAGAAAATGCCGATCTTGGGTTTACTGTCGACAATTGGTGGGTAAAGGTTTCTATCGAAAACAAAATAAACCGTCCACTCGAATATTATCTTGAAACCGCCCGTCCGATAACCGATTTGGTGGAGTTGTACATTGTGACCCACGATGGAAAAATAAGGAGATCTGTCAGCGGCGACAGGATGAAGTGCGAAGACCGCAGCTATTCACACCGCAAAACAATATTCAGGCTCGAGCTTCCGCCACAGTCAGTCCAGACAATTTACATCCACATGCTTAGTGACGGTGAAGTGATACAGCTTCCGCTGATGTTGCGCACTTCAGAAAGCCTGATGGAAATCACATCTCTGGAGCAGTTCATCTTCGGTATTTTTTATGGGATTTTGCTTATCGCGGCCATTATTTATATTTTCTTCTTTTTCGGGATCAGGGAACGGACATTTATATATTACGGACTCTATGTTTTGTTCATCGGGCTGCTGCAACTGGCTCTTGACGGCTATTTCTATCAATATATTACGCCCGGAGGCGGATGGTTTTCGCAACGTGCTGTTTTGATATTTGCAACGATTGCAGCATTTTTCCTGGGAAGATACGGTCAGGTTTTCCTTCGGATCAAAAATTATAACCGTGTAATCAACCGATTGTTCGATGTGACTTACGGTCTCCTGGTGATATTGCTGCTGTTCCTGATTTTTTCGCCAGATATTGAATACGGTTATCCGGCTGCGAATATCCTCGGACTTTTGGTGCTGGTGCTCATTATCGGCTCGGTCATCAGCATGTTTTTCCAGAAAGTTCCAATCGATGTTTTTTTTGCCACTGGTATTTTCTTTCTCGTTACCGGATTTGTCATTTTCATCCTGAATAATTTTGGGCAGATACCAACTTCATTCTTTTCGCAAAACAGCTCTAAGTTCGGAACCGGAATGGAAGTGATTTTCCTGTCGCTTTCAATGGCTAACCTGATTGCCCGGCTGAAGAATGAGCGGGAAGAATTCAACCGTCTTGCCCTGGCGCGCTCGGAAGAAATGAACGAAATGAAGACCTACTTCCTGTCGAACATCAGTCATGAGCTGCGCACGCCTTTAAATGCCATCATGACGCTTTCTTCGGAAATGTCAAAGGGCGCTGCCGATGAAAAAGTGCGTCAGGATGCGCTTATAATTAAATATTCTTCACATTCACTACTGAGCTCGGTAAATGATATCCTGGATTTTTCCAAAATTGAAAAGGGTGAGCTGAAACTTGAATCGGTAACGTTCGATCCGGTGAGACTACTTGAACACTTAAAATTCAATGCTGAAAATCGTGCGAAAGATCAGGGACTCGAATTTACTTATTCGAAATCAGGCGAATTTCCTGAAATGCTTAACGGCGATGTAACTCGGCTTGCGCAGATCGTAAACAATGTGCTGAGCAATGCAGTGAAATTCACTTCTGCAGGTTTTATAAAATTTCATCTTGAGGCGCAGCCGCGGCAGGCAAACAAATGCCGGCTTATTATTTCGATTACCGATTCGGGTGTTGGGATACCCAAGGAAAAAATGCGGAACATATTTGAATCTTTTACCCAGGACAATATCAACAACAAGCGGAAGTTCGGTGGGCTCGGCCTCGGACTCTACATCGTAAAAACGCTGGTTGATATGCAAAATGGCAAGATATCCATCGATAGTAAAATTGGTCAAGGCACAGCCTGTAAAATAATCCTTGATTACGAAATCGCACAAGAGCAAAAGCCGCCGGTTTTAAGTGAAAATCCTGTTTTCGACCTTCAGGGAACAAATATTCTTGTGGTGGAAGACAATGCCATAAACCAGATGGTGATAAAGATGATTACCAAGAAATGGCTCAATACGACTGTGAGTTACACCATGAACGGACAGGAAGCGCTGGATGCAGTGCGGGCGCAGCATTTCGATATCATATTGATGGATTTGCAAATGCCGGTGATGGACGGCTATGAAGCGACTATTGCCATCAGGAAAGGCGAGGCCGGCGAGCACAATAAAGATATTCCGATTGTTGCAGTGACTGCCGATGTCATGGAAACTACCAAAGAAAGGGTAAAGGAAATCGGGATGAACGATTATTTGTCGAAACCGTTAAAGAATGAAACTTTATATGAGTCGGTGAAAGCGCTGGTGGGTTAGTATTAATCGGCGTTCGGGTGTTTGCATTTCATCCAGTAGTCAAAAATCATCTTGAGCATATCGCGCATGTCAGAGAAATTATTCCCTTTCTTGAAAAATCCCTGAACTGTCAGCATGGTAAAGGCATCGTCTACGTCTTCCTTTTTAGCTGCGCTGGAGAAGAATATGAAGGGGATGCTTTTTTTGCGAAGTTCGGGATCATCGTCAATTTCACGCTTTAATTCGAGTCCGCTTTTTCCTTTGAGCTGCGCTTCAGAAAGAATAATAAAGGCTGATTGGGAATTTTTCAGATAATGGAATGCATCATCTGCTTTTTCAAACCATTCGATTTTGTTGGGCATTCCAATATCATCCAGCAGATCCTGATAAATTTTTTTGTCTTCGTGATCGTCCTCTACGATTACTATTGCTCCTGTCTTTGACATTTTATTTGCTTTAATTTATCCTTGTTTTAATCTCACATAAACATGTTTGATCCCTTTCCGGTCTGAATCGCGTTCATCAATTTCCAGGAAATCATCCAGCGATTTTAAAAAAGGAGTGAGCTTGCTGAAGCCGTAATTCCGCGGGTCAAATTCCGGTTTTTTCCTTACGATCAGGTTTCCTACATCGCCAAGGAAAGCCCATCCGTCGTCATCACCGATGTCATCGATCGTTGTTTCGATCAAATCGAGCGTATCATCGTCGATTTTGTTCAGCGGTTTCTGACTATCATTTTCCAGATTGTTCTCCACAACCTTTTCTGCAGATCTTTTGGCATCCGATTTAATTTTTTCGGGTGACTTTTTCTTTTTCGCGGCGCCTTCAAGGACTTCAATAAAAATAAACCTGTCACACGCAGCAATCAGTGAACTCGGGGTTTTCTTTTCTCCCATTCCTAAAACGAGCATTCCAGATTCGCGGAGCCTGATGGCCAGTCGCGTAAAATCGCTGTCGCTGGACACGAGGCAGAAGCCGTCGACTTTATCAGTGTAAAGCAAGTCCATTGCATCGATGATCAGGGCTGAATCTGAGGAATTTTTCCCGACGGTATAACTGTATTGCTGTACAGGTGTAATGGCGTGTTCGAGAAGGACATTCTTCCACCCGTTGGCATTGGGCTTCGTCCAGTCGGCATAAATTCTCTTGGTTGTCGGCGTACCGAATTTGGCTATTTCTTCCATCATTCCCTTTACATTACTGTATGGAACGTTATCGGCATCAATCAATACAGCGAGCCGGAGTTCTTTGTTTGGCATATTTTCAGGTTTGCCTCATCGTGAGGTTCAAGCTTTAAATATACGAATAATTCGTTTACCTGACGGCCTAGCCCCGATCGCAGCGGCATCCTTTTTATTGCGGAATTGCTTCAGGCATGCGAAAGGCCTGTGCAATAAAAAGATAGAGTGCAGAGCGGGAATGGCTCCAAAAGAAAAATACACGGACCGGCCGGAAATAATTTTTAAATATTTATTTTTGCGCGCAGTCAGGACAAACCCTGCGACGACATTTATGGTAAAAGATTTATTCTCACGAATCCAGAATAGTAAAGGGCCGCTTGGCAAATGGGCTTCACAGGCCGAAGGATATTATGTGTTTCCGAAACTTGAAGGCGAGCTTGGCCCGCGGATGCAATTTCACGGCAAGGAAATCCTGAACTGGAGCATCAACGACTATCTGGGTCTTGCAAACCATCCTGAAGTGCGCCGTGCCGATGCAGAAGCTGCGATGGAGTTTGGTGCTGCTTATCCGATGGGCGCGAGAATGATGAGCGGACATACCAATTATCATGAGCAACTTGAAAATGAGCTTGCAGAATTCGTGATGAAGGAATCGGCTTATTTGCTGAATTTCGGTTATCAGGGAATGGTCTCGACGATCGATGCGCTGGTGACCAAGAATGATATTATTGTTTACGATGTGGATTCGCATGCGTGTATTATCGATGGTGTACGGCTTCACATGGGCAAGCGTTTCACCTACAAGCACAATGATGTTGAAAGTATGGAGAAAAACCTCCAGCGAGCGACAAAAATGGCTGAAGAAACCGGAGGCGGAATCCTTTTTATCACCGAAGGCGTATTTGGGATGCGCGGCCAACAGGGTAAACTTCGTGAGATTGTCGATTTAAAGAAAAAATACAATTTCCGTTTATTGGTTGACGATGCGCACGGGTTCGGAACCCTTGGGAAAACCGGCGCGGGAGCAGGCGAGGAGCAAGGTGTTCAGGATGGGATCGATGTTTACTTTTCGACTTTTGCAAAATCGATGGCCAATATCGGGGCGTTCATCGCTGCTGATAAGGAGATTATTGATTATTTAAAATACAACCTGAGATCACAGATGTTTGCTAAAGCGCTTCCGATGATCCAGACGATCGGTTCGCTTACACGGCTAAGGATGCTGCGCACCATGCCTGAGCTAAAAGATAAGCTTTGGGAGAATGTGAACGCGTTGCAGAACGGACTTAAAGCCAAAGGTTTCAATATTGGCGATACCAATACATGTGTCACGCCTGTTTACCTCGAAGGAAGCGTTCCTACGGCCATGATGCTGATTAATGACCTTCGTGAAAACTACCATATTTTCCTTTCGATTGTTATTTATCCGGTGATTCCAAAGGGCATTATTTTGCTTCGGATGATTCCGACCGCTTCACATACGATCGACGATATCAACCAGACGCTGATTGCTTTTGAAGCGATACGGGAAAAACTGGAAGACGGAACTTATGAAAAGCTGGCCGAGTTGCATACTGTGGATGTCACAGATGAGCGGTAGGAGATAGTTGAAAGTTGAAAGTTGAAAGTCAAATGTTGAAAGTCGAATGTTGAAAGTCAAAAGTTGAAAGTCAAATGTTGAAAGTCGAATGTTGAAAGTCGAATGTCGAAAGTCGAATGTTGAAAGTCAGCTTGATTGTGATTGCATTTGATCTGACGTCTTCAACTGAAATCTAATATAAAAGAAAAAGCTTCGGGAAACTGAAGCTTTTTCTTTTATAAATCTTTCCGGAATGTCCGCCGCCTTTTGTGGATTATCGGGTTGAAGTTTTTCCACAGGTTGTGGATTGCGTGGTTTTCCTCAAGTTCGGGTGTGCGGATGCAGGTTTGGATGTCGTTCTTTTTAAAACTCTTGAAATATTCGTCGAAAACAATTGCTGTTATGCCTTTGTTTTGATATTCAGGTTCAATTCCAATCAGGTAAAACATCACATCGCGGCTGTGTTTTTTTGCACGCAGCAGGTGATACCAGCCAAACGGGAATAATTTCCCTTTCGCTTTCTGCAGCGCTTCCGACATTGAAGGCATGACGATACTGAAGGCTACGAGTTTTCCGTCCTGGTCCTCAATGAACTTGACGTACTCAGGATTGATCATCCCAATATATTTATTTTTGAAGTAATCCTTCTGAAGATCGGAGACCGCGACAAAAGACGAAAGATTCGCATACGACCGGTTAAAAAGATCGAACATTTCATCAACGCGCGGTATTACGTCTTTAGTTGTCGCAAAGTTTAGAGGTCTTAATCCATAACGCTTTTTAATCAACTCACTGGCTTTCAAAAAAAGATCTGGATTTACGGCCGAAAAGGAAAAGATGCTTTCGATATATTCTTTTTCTTTCACGTAGCCAAGTTTCTCCAGATGTTCCACATAATATGGATGGTTATACCATGTAATCATCGTTCCGATCTGGTCGAAACCTTCGGTGAGCGCGCCAACTTTATCAAGATTGGAAAAACCTATCGGGCCTTCGACATATTCGAGATTGTTGGTGCGGCCAAGTTCATAGACTTTTTCAAGCAAAACTTTGGTAACTTCGATATCATCAATGACATCAAACCAGCCAAATCGGACTTTTCTCTTTTCCTGGCGGTTGACTTCATCCCAATTAATGATGGCTGCGATTCTTCCGGCCGGCTTGCCATCTTTGTAGGCAAGATAGAATTTCGCCTCCGCAGAAAGGAAAACCGGATTTTTTTCACGGTCGAAACTCTCCGCTTCCTCACTGATCAACGGCGGAATCCAGTATGGGTTGTTTTTATAGAGCGAAAAGGGAAACTTGACATATTCCCGTATCAGTGCTTTGGTATCGGCTTCTTTTACCGTGATCATCTTATTCGGGTTTTTCTTCTCCGCCTACTTCGTCGACGCGCTTCTTCTTGTCTTTTTTGGCTTTCTTGTCTTTTTTGTCCTTGTCTTTGCCTTTCTCATCTTCGGGAGCACGAATGAAAACGTCTTTATAATTTTCATCAAAACGCCATGACAAGCCAATACCGCCCGTAATGATACCAGGCGTTTCTTTAATGTTTTTTCCGATCGAGGCATCGACCTGGATATTTTCCTTGATCAGAAAAGCTGCGCCCAGCCTGAAAATGCCATCGGCGTAAAGATCGCTTTTGATTCCCTGGTTTTCAATAAATCCTGACCACCTGTCGTTGAACCCGCGGGTTACGGTTACAACATAGCCATAAGTCATATAATTCGTGATGATCTTATCAACATATATATTTCCTACAAGAACCCATCTGCCGAATTGGTTTTGGGTAAGCAGCATCACTTTCGGGCTGATTTTTTCCTCACCAAGGCCTGAATACGGGCTGTTGAAAAAATTCATGTTGAATCCGGCATAAACGCCGACAGCAGGAATGAAATCATGCCAGTTAAAGGAATGGTTCGCCCTCCAACTGTAAAGGTTTGGCTTGCGTTCGTAATTTTTGTTCGGATCGTAAACAAGGTATTTCGCGCCAAGTCGCATCTGGCGGAGGCCGCTGCGATATTCATCAATGGTTTCTGATTGATAATGGTCACGCTGATATTGCGATTCGAGGATGATCTCGAATTGCTCAAAGAATGCGCCGTACCGCAGGTTTAGTTCAGCACCGTAACCTGAAGCATCGTATTTCAGCAAGTCGTGGTTTTCATTGATTCCGTACAAGCCGGTTTCAGCCTGAAAGACAGTTCTTCCCACGGAAAAAGCGGCCATTGACTGGCCCGGACGATTGGAATTTATGACATCGGTAAATTGGGCGCTGGCAGTAGAAGCAATCAGCAGCCCTGTAATTACGAAGCGGAGCAATAGCATAGGAAGTTGGTTAAAGTCACCCAAATGTACTATATTTTATTATTTATTTATGAGTGGATGCTCATATTTGGTTGGGCGATTTTCCTAATTTTGACAAAATTTACCACAATGTTGGAGACTGCTTCATTATGGGGAGTAATCAAGATTATTTTCTATTTCCTCCTGTTTTACTATATCTTCAAATTCGCTATGAGGCTGCTTTTGCCGATGCTGCTAAAAAAAGCCGTGGAGAAAGCCGAAGAGAACTTGCGGCGGCATGAAGATAATGCCCGTGGCAATTCTGCTACATATAAAAGTCCGCCAAATGAACGTCCGCGCGAGACAAAGCAAGTAGGTGAATATGTCGATTTTGAGGAAATTGATTAATTTCCAATGACCTGCAGCAGGCAGTTTTTCATTACTTTTACCGGTTGAAAATAGAATCTGAGCTGCTTATGAAATTCCTCCAGAAGTTTTATCCCCATTTACTGGCCATTGCAGGCTTCGTACTTGCTTCATTGATTTATTTCTATCCTGTACTTCAGGGAAAGCAGATTTTTCAGTCGGATATTGCCCAATATACCGGAATGGCGAAAGAGCAAAATGATTTTCGTGCTGCTGAACATGCCGAACCTTATTGGACAAATTCCGCTTTTGGCGGAATGCCAACTTACCAGCTTGGGGCTAACTATCCGCACAATTATGTAAAAATGCTGGATTCGGCTTTGCGTTTCCTGCCGCGACCGGCCGACTACATGTTTCTGTATTTTCTCGGTTTCTACGTGCTGCTTCTGGTGCTGCGCACGAGTCCGCTTAAGGCATTCATCGGCGCTTTGGCGTTCGGGTTCTCAACTTATCTTATTATCATCCTTGGTGTTGGCCATAATGCCAAAGCCCATGCAATTGGTTACATGCCGTTGGTTGTAGCCGGTGTAATCATGGTTTTCCAGAGAAGATTTATTGCAGGAGGTTTGCTGACGATGCTTGCCGCTGCGCTTGAAATCAACGCCAACCACTTTCAGATGACATATTACCTGTTGCTGTTGCTGCTGGTGATTTCAGTGTATTTTATTTATGAGCTTGTAAAGCAAAAAGAATTCAGGACTGTAGGATATTCTATTGGAGTCTTTGTGGTTGCCGGAATTCTGGCTGTTGGGGCAAATGCAACCAATTTAATGGCAACATCTGAATATGCTAAATTCAGTACACGTGGCAAAAGCGACCTTACTTTCCTTCCCGACGGAACCAAAAGGGTTAATGACAACGCACTCTCAAATGACTATATCACCGAGTACAGCTACGGATTGGCCGAAAGTTTCAACCTTATCGCACCGCGCCTTTTTGGTGGATCAAACAGTGAAAATCTTGGTACCGACAGTCATGTATATGAATATATCATTGCACAGGGCGCGCCGGAAGATCAGGCACGGGATTTTGCTTCCGCACTGCCAACCTACTGGGGCGATCAGCCAATAGTTGCTGCGCCGGCCTATATTGGGGCAGTGGTTTTCTTCTTCTGCATCATTGCGCTTTTTGTTGATAGAAGAAAAATAAAATATGCTTTTCTTGCCGGTGCAATATTGTCGCTGCTGCTGTCCTGGGGGAAAAATTTTCCTGCCTTGACCGACTTCTTCATTAATTACGTTCCGCTTTACAGCAGCTTCAGGGCTGTTTCATCGATACAGGTTTTGCTGGAACTGTGTATACCTGTTTTGGCAATTATGGGACTGCAATCATTTTTCAGGGAAGAAAAAGACCTTCAGATGAAGATGCTGATGCGTTCTGCGGCGACTTCCCTCGGGATATTTGTCTTGCTTTTCCTAATGAAAGGAACATTCAGTTTTGCAGGTGGAAGCGACAGTTTCTTTATGCAGAATTATGGTGCTGATTTCGTTGAAGCACTGAAAGATGACCGGCGGAGCATGTATTCGGCTGATTTGCTTCGGTCTTTTTTCATGGTTTTGGTGGCTTTCGGCATCTTGTGGATGTTTGTCAAAGACAGACTGGCAAGAAATACTTCGGTAATCCTGATCGGAATCATTATGATCGGCGACTTGTTCTTTGTCGACAAGCGATATCTTGACAACAGGAGCTTTTTGAGTCCGAGTGAGATTCAACAACCATTTGAAGCGACGGCTTCCGATTTGCAGATATTGAAAGACACTTCATATTACCGGGTTTTTGAAATCAATGGGAATCTTTCCAGTGCCAGAGCCTCTTATTTCCATAAGTCCATTGGAGGTTATCATGCTGCAAAACCCGGGCGGTTCCAGGAATTGTTCGATTACCAGATTGCAAAAAACAACCTCGAAGTGCTGAACATGCTCAATGTAAAATATGTACTCCAGACTGACGAGAAAGGGCAGGAGTTTCCGGTAATCAATCCTGATGCGAATGGAAATGCATGGTTTGTTGAGCAGGTCAAATTTGTTAATTCTGCCGACGAGGAAATGAAATCCCTGGACAAACTCGACACAAAGAAGACAGCGGTTGTGAATAGGAAAGATTTTGGTAAAGTGCTGAATAAAGCCACATTTGTGAGGGATTCATCATCTGTGATCACACTGACTCAGTACAAACCGAATTACCTGAAATATACTTCAAATAATTCACAGGCAGGACTTGCAGTTTTTTCGGAAGCCTATTATGCCAACGGGTGGAATGCTTATCTCGACGGAAAGAAACAACCGCATTTCCGGGCGAATTATATTTTAAGAGCAATGATGGTTCCCGCCGGCCGGCACACGATCGAATTCAGGTTTGAACCCCAAGTCGTAAAAACCGGAAGCAATATCGCACTCATCAGTTCACTGATAATGCTGTTGCTCATTGGCGGCGGAATCTGGTACGAAGCAAAAAGAAACCGCCGGGGCAACGCTGTTGCTGTCTGATGAAAAAAGTACTCATCATAACTTATTATTGGCCGCCTGCCGGAGGTCCGGGAGTGCAGCGATGGCTTAAGTTCGTAAAATACTTACCAGAAAACGGAATTTTACCGATTATATATATTCCTGAAAATCCAGCTTACCCCATTATTGATGAAGACCTCCAAAAAGAGGTTCCGGAAGATGTGATAATCATCAGAAAGCCTATTTTGGAGCCGTACGGACTTGCTTCAATATTTTCAAAACGGAAGCTTTCAAAGATGAGTTCCGGAATTATTCCGTCAGAAAAAAAGCAGACGTTTCTTGATAAAACAGCATTATGGATCAGGGGAAATTTATTTATTCCTGATGCAAGGATTTTATGGGTGCGGCCTTCTGTAAAGTTTCTCCGCGAATACCTTCAGCAAAACAACATTGATACGGTGATTACTACAGGTCCGCCGCACAGCCTGCACTTGATCGGTTTGCGCCTGAAAGAACAAATTCAGGTGAAATGGATTGCCGATTTCCGCGATCCGTGGACAACAATCGGTTATCACAAAAAACTGCGTCTTTCGTTGTCAGCCGAGAAGAAGCATCAAGCGATGGAGCGAGCGGTGCTGAATGCTGCCGACAGAATAATTGTAACCAGCAAAAGTACTAAAGCGGAGTTTGAGAAATTGACTTCGCAGCCTGTTGATATCGTTACTAATGGCTATGATATTGAAGTGAATGAAAAACCTGCATCCGACAGCAGATTTTCAGTAGCCCACATTGGCTCTTTTTTATCCGGAAGAAATCCTGAAATATTATGGCAGGCATTGTCGGAACTTTTAATTGAGATGCCGGGTTTTGCTGATAAATTTGAATTGAAGCTTATCGGGACAACAGGAGGCGAGATAATCGATGCTATCGAGCGGTACAAACTCGAGGAATATACAACCAACATCGGATATGTTTCACATAAGGAAGCCGTTTTTCACCAACGTAATTCGCAGGTATTGCTGCTGGTTGAAATTGATTCTGCAGAAACCGTCAGCATTATTCCCGGAAAATTATTTGAATATATGGCTTCGGGAAGGCCTGTAGTCGCAATAGGTCCGGAAGGAAGCGATTTTGCTGACATCATCAGTGATACAGGCATTGGGATATTCGCTAATTATCGTGAGAAGGAAAAAGTAAAAAATGCACTAAAAGACTATTTCATAAATTATATTGAAGGAAATCTAATGTCGGTTCCTGTTGGAATAGAGAAATTTTCCCGTCGGAACCTCACCCGGCAATTGTCGGAACTTCTAAAAAACTGATATGGGAATCGTTGTTAATCAGTCGATCCGGAACACAATCATTACCTACATCGGCTTTGCGATCGGAGCTGCGAACGCACTTTTTATGTATCCGCACTTTTTGGGAAAAACATATTACGGACTGACAGCTTTTTTGCTTTCGGGGGCAAATGTCATGATGCCGTTGATGGCGTTTGGCGTTCACAATACACTCGTGAAATTTTATAATGAATATCCTACGGAAAAAGAAAAATCCCAATTTCTTTCATTCGTGCTGCTGTTGCCGCTATTGTTGATAATTCCCGTTGTGTTGATTGGTTACGTCTGGTATGATGCGATCGCGGCACAATTGTCTGAAAAAAATCCAATTATATATCATTATGTGTGGCTGATACCGCTGATCGGACTTTGCATGGGTTATTTTGAGATTTTTTATGCCTGGGTCCGCGTAAACCTACAGTCGGTTTTTGGAAATTTTATAAAAGAAGTGGTACAGCGAGTGCTGATCAGCGTCTTCCTTTTTGCAGTATATTTTGAATGGATCAGCATTGTTGAGTTCATTTATTTCACTTTGGGGACATATTTTGTGACCATGCTTGTAATGGTTTTTTTCGCTTTTAAGATCAGAAGGCCCGTCCTTACGCTGAATTTTCCCCAAAATAAAAAAGCCGTGTTCATTTACTCGATCTTCATTATTCTATCGGGTAGTGTTGCAGTCTTGCTCCTCGATATTGATAAAGTGATGTTGGGACAGTATATTAACATAGATAATATTGCATTTTATTCGGTTGCCATATTTATTGCGACTGTTGTTTCAGTTCCAAGCCGCGCGATGCACCAGATTACTTATCCGCTTACGGCGAAACTTATGTCTGAAAATAAGCATGATGAACTGAACGAACTGTATAAAAAAACCTCCATTACGCTACAGATTGTCGGCGGTTATGTCCTGCTCGGCATACTGATAAATATCAAGTCGCTGTACCAGTTGTTGCCTGTGGAATATTCGGGTGGAATAGTCGCGGTTTTCACCATTGGACTGTCAAAATACTTTGATCTTGTCCTTGGAAACAACAATGCGATAATTTTTAATTCAAAATATTATAGGATGGTTCTGCTGTTGGGACTGCTGCTTGCTTTTGTGGCAATATCCCTAAACATGCTTTTCATTCCGATGTTCGGAATCAATGGCGCTGCCATCGCTACGCTTATTTCAGTTACGATATACACTTCTGCAAAATTAATGTTTGTCGTAAAGCGGCTTCATCTTTTTCCTTTCACGCGGCAAACACTCTACGCGCTCGGACTTTCAATATTGATTTTTGCGATATTTTATTTTTGGCATTTTCCGGTTCACCCGCTTGGGGATATTGTACTGAAATCTCTGCTGATGACGATAGTATATGGCTACCTTACTTATAAGTTCCGACTTTCTCCCGATGTGAACCAAGTCATTGAGAAATTATTCCCAAAGGTGAAAAATTTGTAGCAGGCGATCTTCTACGAGAATCTGAGACGGCTTTAATTGAAAAACCCGCCTCACATTGCTGTGATGACGGGCTTCCAAACAAACCAAACAAACCAATCAAACTATTTAAACTCTTATTTTTTTTCTTTTTCCTCAACCTTGGTTTTCGTACCATCGGTTTTGTAATAGTAATAGTCATTCTGGGTGTGGCTTCCGTTCGCCGGACCATAATAACTATTGTTGTAACTATTGTATGCGTAAGGTTGATATCCTTTTACGCTTCCATTGATGTCGATAATCCGGCCTCTTCTGTCGTATATGATCCTCAATCCACCAATCTGGGTCAGACCAGAACGGCTATAAGTCATATAAACTGTGCCAATTCTTTTAATCCTGTTGGCGTGGTCGTAGTTAACAAAAACATTGCCAATTCTTCTTACCCTGCCCAAAGCATCGTGTTCAATCAGGACGCCACTGCTTAAATTACCCGGCGCTCCATATGTAATATTCACATTTGCTCCTCCGCGCCTGAAGTATTGCCCACTTCCGGTTGACGTTTCAGTATTGAAGTCGAACTCACCATTTGGAAAGATGAAGAAGTCGATGCCGCGTTCGGTGAACATGATCGGTTCTTCAAAGCTAAATGTCGCAGGTCTGTTGGTTTGAACAGCCTCGGTCGCTCCGGCTGTATTTGCAATAAGTAAAAGAACAGCGAATAGTGTAATTTTTTTCATGACCTTAAATTTTGGATTATGCCTACTCTTTGCTTTTCGGCTTTCGCAGGATTTGCAGTTGCCTGCACTTCCTGATTGGCGGTTTTCAATTTATGTGCCAAAATTTTTCTTAATTCACTAAACTTTTTTCTTCGGTGATGCCTGAATTTTAAGTCCCCTTAAAGAACAGGGATTCAGCACATTTATTATCTTCGCTTTTATTTTTAACATTGCCTTCTGATGATGCCCCGAACTGCGAAACTTTTCTTCATCCTTTGCCTTATATTTACTGCTGTCCACGCTGGCGCACAATCTTATGTTCCGGTTTACGGCGCTGTTGTTGCACAAGTTTCAGAAACCAATGTTCTTACAAACCTCGAAGAATTTGAAAGTTTCGGTGTAAAATATCGTGGTACTGCCGCCCAGGAGAATACATTACAATGGCTTAAGAATAAATATCTGAGTTTCGGATATACGGCAAATCAGATTGTTGAAGATTCTTTTTCGTACAGCGGAAGTACGTGTAAAAACTTGGTAGTCACTAAAATCGGGACATTATATCCCAATACTTACGTAATTGTTGACGGGCATTATGATACTGTAAACGGACCAGGAACCAATGACAACGGAAGCGGCGTATCTGTTATTCTCGAAATCGCGCGGCTTTTACGAAATGTGCCGACACAATATTCAATAAAATTCATCAATTTCAGCGGAGAAGAAGATGGGCTTATCGGGAGCCAGCATTATGTAGATGCCGTGGTTAATGCGACAACACCCAAGATGGATATCCGGCTTGTACTGAATCTTGACCAGGTTGGCGGTGTTGCAGGTGAATTAAACAATACAATTACGTGCGAGCGTGACCAATCAAACAGTCCGTCGTCTAATAATGCAGCTTCAAACACGATGACAATGCAACTGATGAATTGTGTAGAATTATATTCTTCGTTAAATACGAACCTGTCTTTTGCCTATGCTTCCGATTATATTCCTTTTGAAAACAATGGCGAAGTGATTACCGGATTATATGAGTTTAATGAGTCTCCGTTTCCGCATACTGCATCTGACCTTTTGGTGAATATGGATCCGGAATTTGTTTACAAAGTAGCCCAGGCGACCACGGGAGCCGTTTTGCATTTTGCCGTGGCTTGTACCACATGTAATCTTGGTACGTCTTCCGTTGAAGTGAAAGAGGATATTAAAATTTATCCAAATCCGGCGCATGATCAATTTTTTATTGATATGGATAATGAAGGTGAATGTCTTAAATATAGTCTTTCCGATGTTTTAGGAAAGAAAATCAAAGCTGAAACCATTATCGCTGCAGGAAGCCCAATTTCGCTAGATTTGGCCGGAATCCCGTCAGGTGTTTACCTTCTTACGCTCGAAACATCCGATGCCAGGATAATCAGGAAGGTAATTATAGATTAGTTATTTCAGCTTCTCTACGAGATATTTTCCGGTAACCGAATTTTTATCTGCTGCAATTTCCTCCGGGGTTCCTGTTGCCAGTATTTTTCCGCCATTTTCACCACCTTCGGGACCAAGATCAATAATCCAGTCGGCACATTTGATCAGGTCGAGGTTGTGTTCGATCACGATTATCGAATGTCCTTTGTCAATAAGTGCTTCAAATGAGGCAAGCAATTTATTGATGTCGTGGAAATGAAGTCCGGTAGTCGGTTCATCAAAAACAAAAAGCGCCTTGTTCTTGAGATTGCCCTTTACAAGGAACGATGCCAGCTTGATGCGTTGCGCCTCGCCTCCTGACAGTGTCGACGATGATTGCCCGAGCTGGACATATCCAAGTCCGACATCCTGCAAAGGCTGGAGTTTTTGTACGATTTTAGCTTGTTTTGCATTGGTAAAAAAAGCCACTGCATCATCTATTGTCATTGTCAGGACATCATCAATATTCTTTCCTTCAAAGGCGACTTCAAGTATTTCCTTTTTAAAACGCTTTCCGTTACAGGCATCACACTGAAGCTGGACGTCGGCCATAAAGACCATCTCTACGTTGATCGTTCCTTCGCCTTTGCAGCTTTCACAACGGCCGGCATCGACATTAAAGGAGAAATGTTTGGATTGATAACCGCGGATTTTCGAAAGCTTTTCCTTTGAAAACAAGTCCCTGATGTCATCGTAAGCTTTTATATAGGTTACTGGATTTGACCGTGAGCTTCTGCCGATTGGATTCTGGTCGACATATTCAATATGATGGATTTTATGATAATGTCCGCGCAACTCACTGAACTGGCCGGCTTTTTCACCTACGCCTTCAATTTGTTTCTGCATGGCAGGAAAGAGGATTTTCTTGACCAGCGTACTTTTCCCACTGCCGGAAACTCCGGTGATAACTGTTAGCGATTCCAATGGAAACCGGACATCGACATTTTGCAGGTTGTTTTCACGCGCGCCGAGGATTTCGATGTAGGTTCCCGATTTTCGCCTGATGCGCGGCACTTTGATTTCAAGTTGTCCGTTAAGGTATTTCGCAGTCAGCGATTCAGATTGCAGGATTTCAGGAAATGTTCCCTGGGCGACGAGATTTCCGCCAAGTGTTCCGGCTTCAGGGCCAATGTCAATAATCATATCGGCAGCCTTCATAATGTCTTCATCGTGTTCGACAACGATTACCGTATTTCCCAGATTCCGCAATGAAATCAATACCCTGATCAGTTTTTCAGTATCTTTTGGATGAAGTCCGATGCTCGGCTCGTCAAGTATATACATTGATCCGACGAGGCTGCTTCCCAATGAAGTGGCGAGATTAATCCGTTGTGATTCGCCTCCGGAAAGCGTCGAGGAATTCCTGTTTAAAGTCAGATAATCGAGTCCGACTTCTGATAAAAAAGCTAGCCTGGAGTTAATTTCCGTCAGAAGCCTTTTTGCCACCGTTCGGTCAAATTCAGATAGTTCCAGGACTTGAAAGAAGTCTTTCAGCCTGATGATCGGCATATCAACAAGATCAGAAATTGTTTTTCCGCCAACGTGAACATAACCTGCTTCTGGCCGCAATCTTTTGCCTTTGCACGCATGGCATTTTGTTTTACCGCGATACCTTGACAACATCACCCGGTTTTGGATTTTATAATTTTTCGCTTCCAATTCTGCAAAAAAGTCATTCAGGCCGGTAAAGTAGCTGTTGCCCTTCCAGATAAGTTCCTTTTGTGGATCCGAAAGTTCGAAATACGGCTTATGGATGGGAAAATCAAATTTATAAGCATTGTTTACAAAAATGTCGCGATACGAACCCATACTTTCGCCGCGCCATGGATAAACCGCATTTTCAAAAACCGATAATGACTGGTTGGGGATGACAAGCTCGGGATCGATTCCGATAATATTGCCGTAACCTTCGCATAGCGGACAGGCACCGTATGGATTATTAAAACTGAAAAGATGCACATTGGGTTCCAGAAACGTCATTCCGTCCAGCTCAAAGTTACTGCTGTAGGTAAAACGTTGCTGTGTTGTTGCCTCCTGAAGGTAGCAGGTTCCTTTTCCTTCATAAAATGCCGCCTGAATGGCATCGGCAAGGCGGTTATAAAATTCTTCTTCATCTTTTACGACAATTCTGTCGATGATAAGAAGAACGTCTTTATCATCAAGAGTATGGGCTTCGATCTCATCAAGCCTTACCATTTCATTATTTACAAGAATCCTTGCATAGCCCTGTTGAAGGAGAACTTTTAATTTATCTTCAAGAAGGCGTCCATTCTCCAGGTGAATCGGGGCAAGAAGCAACCACCGGCTATCAGGTTCAAATGCTTTTACATCACGAAGGACATCTGTGACGGTATCTTTTTTGACTTCACGTCCTGAAACCGGTGAAATCGTCTTTCCGATCCGGGCGTAAAGCAGTTTAAGGTAATCATAAATTTCAGTAGAAGTGCCAACCGTGGAGCGGGCGTTTGTGGTGTTGACTTTCTGCTCAATAGCAATTGCCGGGGCAATACCTTTGATATACTCGACTTTAGGCTTATCAAGGCGTCCTAAAAATTGGCGAGCGTATGAAGAAAGGCTTTCTACATACCGTCGTTGTCCTTCGGCATACAAGGTATCGAAAGCGAGGCTGGATTTTCCCGACCCCGAAAGTCCGGTGATTACAACCAATTGGTTCCGGGGAATGGCAACATCTATGTTCTTAAGGTTATGAATCTGAGCGCCTTTTATCTGAATATGCCTTTTTGGCTCAAGTTTTGTTAGGTCGCTTTTCATACGTAAATCGTTTTCACAAAGATAAACATTACGTCCCGAAGGATAAGAAAAGCCTTTATTTTTAGAAAAGTTTTGGCACTTTACTTAAACTCTCAAATCTTAAATATTGTACCTTTTTTGTTAATTTCTTATATTTATTTGGAAGTTCGGATAATTATCCTTTAAATTTGATTTATAATAACCTGTATTTAAAACATTTGCCTATCGCATAGAAGTACTTTTAGAGAAAATTCTGTATTTAACCCAAACTAAAAGTTACAACTATGGCTAATGTTCAAATCCCCGATGCTTTATTGGTAAAGAGTTATGTTGCCGGAGATGAAAACGCTTTGGCTACACTCATCAGCAGGCACCAATCCAAAATATACGGCTTCATATATTCGAAAATTTCCGACAGGGATGTTTCCGATGATATATTTCAAGACACCTTTATTAAAGTCATCAAGACTTTAAAATCAAATTCATATAATGAGGAAGGAAAATTTCTTCCGTGGGTAATGCGTATCGCACACAACCTTATCGTTGATCATTTCAGGAAAAACAAGAAAATGCCCATGTTCAGGGAGACTGAAGAATTTTCAATTTTCTCGATAATGTCAGACAATGCGCCGAACATTGAAAGCCGAATCATAACTTCACAGGTAGAGAGTGATTTGCAACGGCTGATTGATGAGCTTCCGCCTGATCAAAAAGAAGTATTGGTAATGCGTATGTACCAGGATATGAGTTTCAAAGAAATCTCAGAACTGACGGGTGTGAGCATAAATACTGCACTTGGAAGAATGCGTTACGCGCTGATGAATCTCAGGAAAGTGATAGACAAACACCAGATTATTTTGACCAATTAACAATAATTTGATGTATGCCCCGTTGTAATGAAAATATAATTTACAATATGGCGAAAATCTACTCTGAAAAACCATTAGCAACTTGCAAAATGTCACCAAAAAAAGAAACAATCAGTTTTCTGATCAGTTATTCCAAAGCCTTGAAAATAGTGAAATCGGGCAGGATGACATTCGAATGCATCGCTAATTAAAATTTATCCCGGTAACTTACCGGGATTTTTTTTGTAATATTCTTTAAGTACTTCTTTACGTCCAATTGTTTTTGTGATGATGTCTTTTTCAATATCCCAACCTCGCGCAGGCGAGTATTGGCGGCCATACCATATAATCTGGAGGTGAAGGTCGTTCCAGCAATCTTCAGGAAATATTCTCTTAGCGTCCCTTTCCGTTTGTTCAACATTTTTTCCGTCAGATAAATTCCAGCGGTACATGAGACGGTGGATATGAGTATCAACAGGAAAGGCGGGTATTCCAAAGGCTTGCGACATTACAACGCTTGCTGTTTTATGTCCGACCGCCGGCAATGATTCCAATGCCTCAAAACTCTGCGGAACCTGTCCGTTATATTTTTCAAGAAGAATATGTGAAAGTCCGTAAATTCCTTTCGACTTCATTGGCGAGAGTCCGCACGGGCGAATAATATCCTGTATTTCTTCAACCGTTAATTTGATCATATTTTCAGGATTATCCGCTTTTGAGAAAAGCAACGGCGTGATCTGATTAACGCGCACGTCGGTACATTGGGCTGAAAGCAACACGGCAATCAACAATGTGTAAGGGTCTTTGTGATCAAGCGGAACGGGAACTTCGGGGTAAATTTCTTTGAGGCTTTTAATTACAAATTCTGCGCGTTCCTTCTTTGTCATTTCCGTAATTTTACGACAAAGATAGAACATATGACTGCACTTCAGAAAGGGGATAAAGCCCCTGATTTTTCTGCCACAGACCAAGATGGGAACAGGCACAGTCTCGCTGGATACAAGGGAAAAAAACTCGTGGTCTTTTTTTATCCCAAAGCTGACACGCCCGGATGCACCGCAGAAGCCTGCGATCTTCGTGATAATTATGAAAGATTCACATCGGGAAATTATGCATTGCTTGGCGTGAGTGCTGATAACATGAAAAAGCAGGGAAAATTTCGGGATAAATATAAACTGCCGTTTCCTTTATTGGCTGATGAAGACAAATCGGTCATCAATGCATTTGGTGTTTGGGGAGAAAAAAAATTCATGGGCCGCCTGTTTGACGGAATCAAACGAACAACGTTCATTATTGATGAAAATGGGATGATTGAAGATGTAATTACAGATGTTAAAACCAAGAATCACGCCGCTCAAATACTGAAATAAAAAGCCGGAAGGGTTAATATTCCGGTTTGTTCAAACCCAATTAATTGGTTTTTTCTTCCAATACTTTTGCTGGATCGTAGCCAAAGAGATTGTCTTTCTTGATAAGGCTTGCGATTCCGTGCGGAAGCATTTCTTCCCAACCTGCTTTTCCTTTGCTGATCATCTTTAAAACTTCACGCGAGAAAATCGTTAGTGTTGTTGGGTCAAAGTCGTCAATATCAATTACTTTCCCATTAAATTTGAAGAATTTATAAAGTTCTTTCATCCGTGGATGCACTTTCAGGTTTTCCGAGTTGACGATCTCGCCGTTATCGCTCAGCATCGGATAAAGGAATACTTTTAAATCGCGATAGAATAATTTTCCGAAGGCTTCAAGAATTCCGCCGCTGAGGTGACGATAATATTTTTCATCAAAGATATCGATGAGATTGTTTACGCCCATCGCAAGTCCCATTCTTGCCTTGGTGTAGGCTGAAAAATATTCCACCACTTTATAATATTCCTGAAAGTTCGAAATCATTACAGTTTGCCCGAGGGAGCAGAGCAATTCGGCACGATCCATAAAATCGCGTTCATCGATTTCCCCATCTGAACGAAGGTTTGACAGCGTAATTTCAAAAATCACGAGCGTCTTGTCTTTCTCGACCTTGCTTTCTTCCAGGAACATCTTGAGTGATTTTTCGTACATATCCATATTCACTTTGGTCACAGGACGAAAGCTTCCGCGTAATGCAAGGATATTCTTTTTGTACAGTGCTGAAGCCGGTAAAATGTTATTTCCTGACGGATCAAACATCACCGCATCGGTCATTCCATTTTTTACGAGCTGGAGGCTCATCAGCCTGTTGTCGACATCTGCAAATCGCGGTCCTGAAAAGTTGATGGTGTCAATTTCAAGTTGGTCTTTATCGAGATGGTCATAAAGATAGCGAAGCAGTTTTTTTGGATCATTATGTTTATAAAACGCACCGTAAATCAGGTTTACACCAAGGATCCCAAGCGTTTCCTGCTGTAAACGCGCATCATTTTCCTTGAATCTGATATGGATGATAATTTCATTATAATCTTCATCCGGTTCAAGCTGATAGCGGATTCCGACCCAGCCATGTCCTTTGAATTGTTTTGCGAAATCGATCGTGGCAACTGTATTGGCATAACTGAAAAATAATTTTCCCGGATGTTTGTCCCTTCTCAGCCGCTGTTCAATCAGTCGTGCTTCGTGCGAGAGCATTTTCTTCAGGCGGCTTTCGGTAACATACCTGCCATCATCTTCAACGCCATAAATAGCATCACTAAAATCTTTATCGTATGCCGACATAGCCTTTGCAATGGTTCCCGAAGATCCTCCGGAACGGAAAAAATGCCGTACCGTTTCCTGGCCGGCACCTATTTCTGCAAATGTGCCATAGATATTTTCATTGAGGTTAATACGAAGCGCTTTATCCTTTATTGAAGGAATTTGTTCAATGACCTTATCGCCTTTTAAAGTTATTTCAGTATCCATTATGCAATCGCTATCTTAGTTACAAAGTTAATAAAATCAAGGCTTCCAAATGATATTAATCTTATTTTTGTATAAAAATAACATCTTTGGAAGTCTATTTTTTAGGGACAGGAACATCACAGGGCATACCCGTAATAGGGAGCACGCATCCTGTTTGTCTCAGTTCTGACCTGCGGGATAAGCGCCTTCGGGTGTCGGTCTTGATCACCTGGGAGGATACTTCTTTTGTAATTGATTGCGGTCCGGATTTTCGTCAGCAAATGCTGGTTTCGAAATGTCAAAAGCTCGACTGCATACTTTATACTCACGAGCATGCCGACCATACGGCGGGTCTTGACGATATACGGCCTTTCAATTTCAGGCAAGGCAATATCCCGATTTATGCGCATCGGCGCGTGATTGAAAATCTCAAAAGGCGATTTGATTATGTTTTTGAGACTGAAGACAAATATCCTGGCGCGCCGACCGTTATTCCTATTGAAGTCATTAACGATGTGCCGTTCACTATTGGAGGAAAAAAGATTGTTCCTATCAATGTTATGCACGGCCGCATTCAGGCTTTTGGATACAGAATAGACGATTTTGCGTATCTCACTGATGTTAAAACCATTGAAGACTCTGAAGTATTGAAACTGAATGGGGTAAAAACGTTGGTAATTAATGCTTTGCGTGAAGAGCCGCATCAGATGCATTTCAATTTGCAGGAAGCGCTCGATTTTATAAATTTGGTCGGTCCCGAAAAAGCATACCTCACACACATCAGCCATACCTTTGGGTTTCATGAGGAAATCGAAAAAAAGCTTCCCGAAAATGTGTTTCTAGCCTACGATAACCTGAAAATAACAATTTAAAATGAAAAAATCACTCTTCCTGTACCTCTTTATCCTTGCCGTTTTGATGAACGTATTTACTTATATGTACTTCAGTAAAAAAACAGAATTTGAGCAAACACATAGCGGATCGTTAAACAAAAAGCTTTCCGACAGTCTGGCCACAGCGAAAGACCAGCTTAGGGATGCCAATTATTTTTCCCTGGCATTCAATGAAAATGCCCAGAATTATTTTGAGGACGACAATTCCGATAAAATCATTGCCTACGAAAAATTAATCCCGCATGTGACCGAGCAATTGATGGGCTACAATGATAATCCCGCAGGTAATCTTTATACGGGGCAGGAAAAAATTGGGGCACAGAAATTTATTATTAACAAAGCGAAGATCCTGAATCATCGCTGGATTATCGCCGATTTCAGCGACGGGGAATACTGGGGTGAAGTGCTTCTGAAATATTTCGTGAATGAAGACGAGACTATTTCTTTTGAAGTGATCCAGTCCCTGATTTACCTTAAGTAATCAGGAATTTTTTAACCAGTTTAAAACATCAAAAAAATTCTGCGGCGCGACACCATGGCCGACAGGATACTCTTTATACATGTAGTTTATTTTCAGATCATCGAGAAGCGGCTTCGCTTTTCGGCCCCAATCAACAGGCACTGTCTGATCGGCGCTGCCATGTGAAACGAAAAACCTGAGTCCGCTGAAATCCTGCTTTTCATAGCCTTCGCCGATGATATTCATGTTCGGATAGCCGCTCATAGCCACCACGCGCTTCACTTTTTCAGGGTAAGTCAATGCTACGGCGTAACTTAAAATACAGCCTTGGCTGAAACCGATTAAAGTGATGTTATCCCGATCAACAGGATATTTTTCAGGAAGCGCCTCAATAAATCTTGAAATCAGGTCGCGGGAGGTCCGTGCCTGTTCATCATTTGAAAAATTTCGTTCGTTTCCCATAAAATTGATCTCATACCAGGCATGTCCGTATGGCGGAAGCTTGTGCGGCGCACGCACTGAGATCACAAAATATTCGTCGGGAAGTTCGGGAGCAAAAGAAAACAGGTCTTCCTCATTGCTTCCGTATCCGTGGAGCAGGAGCAGTACGGGATTTTTATCGAGTTTTATTTTTGGTTCCCTGACCAAGTGATGTAGTGGCATAATTATAAATTTTTGAATGTCCGCTGGAAAAAGCTTCCCAGCAAAGGTATCGGACGCATTTGACCCTGAAGCGCTCCACTAAAACCATATATCCATAAGATGAATATGAAAAGCCAGAACGCGGTGGTCATCGTCCAGTTGTCAAAATACCCAATAAAATATCCAAGCAGGAAGAACGTCAGGAAAATGCCCAGCGCCTGCCGGATGTGAAACGATGCAAAAGCATTCTTCTTTTCATTGTTCATGAACATAGCGATCACAGTCCCGATTATGGTAAGGTAACTTATGATTGCTATAGATTTTCCGTCCTGGTTTGTGTCGTACATGTCATTATTTTCTCAGGGCAAGTATGCCATTATTATAAACTCCGTAAGCTTTTCCGACCATTTCCTTTCCTATGAAAGCCGAATTTTTAGATCTCGACAGAATATCGGCTTTAGAGAATGTATAAGCTACATCAGGATTGAAAAAAGTCAGCCCTGCGGCATTTCCTTCGGAAATTATCTGTTTGTTTGTACCGAAAATTTTCCGGCCGCTTGTTAGTTTTTCAATTACAATATCCAGCGGAAGTACCGACAGCAGCGCCCCAAAAGCGCTTTCCAGCCCGATTGTTCCGTGTTTTGCCCCATCGAATTCAATTTTTTTATTTTCAATGTCGATAGGATTGTGGTCAGAAGTGATCATGTCAATCGTACCATCTTTTACAGCATCAATCAGTGCCTGCCGGTCGATTTCTGTCCTCAGCGGAGGCGTAACCTTATACCGCGTATCAAATCCTTCAAGTTCTTCATCTGTCAGCACCAAATGATGCACGGAAACACTGCAGGTGACGTTCAATCCTTCTGATTTGGCATCCCTGATCAGTTTTACAGATCCCATCGTGGAAACCGTGGGGAGATGAAGTTTCCCGCCGGTATATTTCAAAATAAAAAGGTTTCTGGCTATGGCAAGTTCTTCTGCGAGTGCGGGAATTCCTTTCAGTCCAAGCCGTGTCGAAACCGCGCCTTCGTTAACAACACCATTTGCGACAATGTCAGAATCATGAGAGTAGGCAATGACAAGCGCATCGAAATCAGCGGCATATTGCAATGCGATTTTCAGCAGGTTCGGGTTCTGCATGTTCTTGTTGTAATCACCAAAAGCAACAGCCCCTGCCTTTTTCATATCGAAAAGTTCGGCAAGGTCGTTCCCTTCACTTTTCTTGGTCAGCGCCCCGATCGGGAAGATGTCCACAGCAGTATTATTAGCTTTATTTTTTAGAAAGCTTACCTGCGACTGGCTGTCGGTTACCGGACTCGTATTAGGTTGCAATGCTACAGATGTGAATCCGCTTTTTGCCGCTGTTTCGAGTCCGTTGGAAATCGTTTCACGGTCTTCAAATCCCGGCTCGCCAAAGGACACGCTGCTATCAAACCATCCTGCCGAAACATGAAGATTTTCAAGTTGAAGCTCATCATAACGATCAGGATTTTCGACCTTTTCAGCAATTCTTTCAATGATGCCGCGGCTAATCTTTAAATCCGTAACCTTATTGTGAAGCGGCTGTCCCGGATCGATAATCCTCGCATTTCTGATGATTAGGTTCATTTCACAAATTTTTGAATGAGTAACTCCACTGTTA
Source organism: Flavobacterium sp. (assembly GCA_036399795.1). Lineage (GTDB taxonomy): Bacteria > Bacteroidota > Bacteroidia > Flavobacteriales > Flavobacteriaceae > Flavobacterium. The sequence goes on along the minus strand of DASWML010000023.1, from coordinate 200,624 downwards.
AAAACAGCAACGCAAGGATCACGAACAACTTCCACAGCGTGTTTTCTGTACGGTTTGTCTGAAGCGCGTCAAACAGCATCCCGATATTTTCATTCGTATCAAATTCGGACGGGATTTCCGAAGCGTCTGCCAGGCTGCTTTCGCTGCGGCTATAATTGAAGCTGATATTTTTCAGGTGCTGGTCGTTATTATAAATGCCAAAGTTTCCGGCCTGCTGAGGATAATCCCCAAAAGTCAGTTTCACCCGGTTGCTGAGTATCTGCTGTACAGGAATAAAGCTCTCATCGTCATTGGCCACTTTCATGATTTCGTCTTTTGCCAGTGTCGCATCAACTACAAAAGTACTGTTGCTGCCGATCTTAAATGCGCTTATTCCGGTTTTGGAAGAACGTTGTGCCATGTTGTAAAATGTAGGGACAATCAGCGGCGAGTTCTGGAAATTACTGTTTTCCTTATTGATGGGCGCCGCAAAGACATACACCGACGATATCTGGTTTTGGAGTGAGACAAGGAAAGGCTCCTGACTCTCATAAGCGAGTGCGGCAGGTGCCGTACTTCGGATGCTGAAGGCGCTTTTGGTTGTGGGATATTGGAAGTTTTCCACCTGCTTTTCAAATACTGATGCAAAAAGCGGATGCCGGAATGAAATTTTAGTAATTTGATTGCCCGTGATCCGAAGCGCGCCAAATTGAAGGTTCCCGAAATTTGACATCAGCGAATTCAGGTTCGCGGCCGGGCATTCTGCCGAAGGAATTACAATAACACTTCCACCATCGGCAACAAACGATTTTAATGTTGTTTGCAATGCCTGCGGTATTTCTTTCAGCTCATTAAGGACCACGACATCCTGTTTTTCTATGATGTTGTAATCCAGTGAAGCAGGCTCGAAATTATTATAATTGAATTCAGCCGATGTGTAGATCCGTGCCATAAAATTGGATTTCCCACTTTCGCCAACACTTAATACATTAGTTTTTTCAGGTTTTGAAATGCTGAAGAAGAGTGTATTGTCATACTGAAGACCATTGTCAACTACTGAAACATAGCCGTGGAAATCTTCTTTCGGAATGGTAAAAGTTACCGTTTTATGCGCGGAAGGCTTTACCATCGTTTTTGCCGCCAGCTTTTCTTTGTTATAAAGGCCGATCTGCAAATCGGGAAGATTTTCACCGTATGTCGACAATTCCACACCAATTTCATAAAAATCATCGAAGATCTGGCTGATGAATACGCTGTCGACCGCGATATTGTTACGCTGCTCAGCTTCGGGAACAATGAAATGAGCCGCAAAGCTGCTGTCGATCCCTTTTAGTTGGTTGGGCTGTAATCCTACGGCATCAGTAATAATAATAACATTTTTCTTATAAGGCGATTTTCGGGATTTCACCTGCGCAATGGCACTTTCGGGATTGAACGGCAGCGCGCTGTATTTCAGGTTTTGCAAATCACGACGAACCGATTTTATATCAGTATTCCAAAAAGCCTGGCTGTTTGTGAGAAGCGAAAAATTTTGATTTTCCGGAACGTGTTCCAGTAAATCCTCAACGGCACGTTTAAGAAGTTCGCCTTGCTTGCCTTTTGCCTGCATGCTGAAGGAATTGTCGAGGATGATGAACATCTCATTGGTCGATCCGGTGCTGTCTTTCGCCTGAAAAAAGGGTTGCGCGAAGGCAAAGATCACACTGGCAAGCAGCAAGAGCCTTGTAGCAAGCAGAAGCCATTTTTTAAGCTTGGAGCTTTTCCGTGTCTGAATCGAAAGTTCCTTCAGGAAGCGGACGTTCGTGAAATACTCTTTTTTGAATCTCCGGAGCTGGAACAAATGAACCAGGATGGGAATGACCAGAAGGAAAAGGAAGTAGAGGATTTCCGGGTGTTTAAACTGCATCCTGATGTTGTTTACTCAAAAGTTTAAGCCGTTTTTGTGGACTGTCAAAAATAGCAATCAATCGGCAATAAACGTTACGGCGCGGGAATTATTTCTTTTTATTGCGCTTTTCGTTCTGTGAGCGGAGTAGGTTCCGGTTCACTGATCCGGATTTTTTCTTTTTTGTTTTTGAAGGCCCGCCAAGATTCACCTTTTTATTTTTTGCTGTCTTTTCGTGAAATGCGCCATCGCCCTCAAGTTTCGGCTTCTTCATCAGGAATTTTACATTTTCCTTTTCTTTTTCAGGGCCGATCAGCAGTTTTGAGATTTCTACTTCTTCGGGAAGCTGCAGCATGCCAATTTCCTTATTCATCAGCAATTCGGCTGTGATTTTTGATTCCTCTTCCCGCGGCGCAACAAAACTGATTGCTGTTCCGGTCGCATCGGCGCGTCCGGTTCGCCCAATCCTGTGGATGTATTGTTCCGGAAGCTCAGGCATCTCAAAATTGATGACGTGCGAAATGTTGGAAATATCGAGGCCACGCGCCATAATATCCGTGGTGATAATTCCCCGCAGTTCTCCGCGCTGGAAAGATGCCATTGTATTCAGGCGGTAGTTTTGGGACTTATTCGAATGAATTACGCCAAATTGTGCTTCAAAATCGGTTTCGATCCGCTCATGAAGCATGTCGGCTATTTTTTTGTTGTTCACGAAAACAAGTACGCGATCGGTACTGGCATCGGTTTGAAGCAATTGCCGCAACAGGTTTATTTTGGTGTTGAAATTGGGAACATTGTATGCCAGTTGCGTGATGTTTTCCAGTGGCGTTCCTGAGGCCGCCAGCGTCACTTCTTCGGGGAAATCAAAATAATCATTCAGCAGCTCGTCGACTTCATCAGTCATGGTGGCCGAAAACAGGATGTTCTGCCGCTTTGCACGCATCATCGCAAGAATTGAGGTAATCTGCGGACGAAAGCCCAAATTGAGCATCTCATCGAATTCATCAATCACAAGTTTTTGTGTTTCGTCAAAACGGATGACATTGTCAAGCGCAAGATCCATTACACGGCCCGGGGTTCCGACAAGCACATCAATGCCTTCATAAACCGAGGTTTTTTGTGTGTTGATATTGACGCCTCCGTAGATTCCCAAAGTGCGGACCGACATATACTTTGTTATTTTCTCAACTTCGTCCGCAACCTGCACGACCAACTCCCGGGTTGGCACCAGGATCACGATTTTTGGTGTATTTGTATTGGTGAATTTGTATAATTTAAACAGGGGCAACAGGTAAGCCAGTGTTTTACCTGTTCCGGTTTGGGCAATTCCCATCATGTCGCGGCCTGACATAATTATCGGGAACGACTTTTCCTGAATTGGTGTCGGCGTGGTGAATCCCAGCTCTTCGACAGCTTTTAGTAAGGATTTCGGAAGGTTGAACTGCTCGAATGTTGCCATCTCAATTTTTTGCAAAGGTAAGTGAATCAGGTGTGAATTGACAGAAATAAAAAAGGCTTCCCGCAAAGAAAGCCAATCACTTTATTGGGTTAAATAAAGATTACAATTCGATTCCGTTAATGGCCAACACGCTGTACAATGAAATATCCTGATCAGGCTCATATTCCCTGCAGCCTCTTTCGTAATATTCCTTGATGAATTTTAATTGATGTTTCGTATATCCTTTGGCATCGAAAGACATTCCGATCTTGCCGGTCATGCGTATGTTTTCGAGAATTTTCTCAGTAAGGACAAGTTCCGGAATACCATCTGAAACCGCTCCATTAAAACGTTCGTAGTCTTTTCTTCCATACATGAAACCCGATAGGAACGCGTCGTTGTTATAACGCGGTGCAACGTTGGTAATATCTTCCCAATCAATGAAAATTGGGTTCAGCCCGAATGTATATCCTTGGGAATAAAGCTTTTGGTATCGTGGATTGTAAGTGTTTTCCATGATGCAAAAATATAGGTTTCTTTTTGCCTTAAGACAATTTTAACACTTTAATTTTCAACCGTTTATTGTTCAAAATTTTTCAAAAGCCCCGAGTCCAAAAAGTGCAAAATCATATTTTGCAGGGTCATTTTTATCAAACTCACGCAACTTTTTATCGAGTTCGTTTAGTGCTTTTGCATCGTTTTGTTTCCGCGATAACAGTCCAAGTTTACGCGCCACATTTCCCGAATGTACATCGAGCGGGCAGGAGAGCGCCGAAGCGGGAATGCTTTTCCAGATTCCGAAATCAACTCCGTTTTTATCATCGCGAACCATCCAGCGAAGGAACATGTTGATTCTTTTTGCGGCTGAATTGTTCATGGGATCGGAAATGTGTTTTTGTGTCCGCGCATGATGATTTACCTCAAAAAATGTTTTTTTGAATTCGTGGATACTGCGTTGCAGGCTGTCATGCTCATAATATCTTGAAAATACATTTTCCAGCCCGGAGTGATTCTTATAGATGTGCTGAAGCGCTTTTATAAAAGTGTGAAAATCAGTTCCGTTGAACGTTCTGTGTACGAAGTTTTCAATGCGGATAAGATCATCTGCAGCATGCGACATGATAAAGTCATACGGTGAATTGCCCAGCAAGTCCATCATCTTTTTTCCATTCGCAATGATCATCTTCCGGTTTCCCCAGGCAATCGTCGCACTGAGAAAACCTGCAATCTCAATATCTTCCTTATTTAAAAATCGATGCGGAATCTGGATAGGATCGCTTTCGATAAAAACAGGATTGTTATACTGCGCAGTTTTTTCGTCGAGGAAAGATTTAAGCTCCGATAGCTCCATAAGGGTTGAATAACGGAAGAATATAGTTTATGTTGTGACGCCGTCAGTGCGCATGACGGTCGTTTCTCCACTGATCTTGCCGTCGACCATAATCAATTTCCTGTCGGCCATATTGGCAAGATCTTCATTATGGGTAACGATGACAAAGGTTTGACCGAACTTGTCGCGGAGGTCAAAGAACAATTGGTGCAGGTTTTCAGCGGAAGCCGTATCAAGATTTCCGGATGGCTCATCGGCAAAAATAACCGCAGGCTTGTTTATAAGTGCCCGCGCGACCGCGACACGCTGTTGCTCGCCACCCGAAAGCTCGGAAGGTTTATGTGTAATGCGGTGGGAAAGACCAAGAAAATCCAGTAAACGTCTGGCTTCCGATTCAGTTTCTGATGGATTTTTTCCCCCGATGTAAGCCGGGATACAAACGTTTTCCAGCGCTGTGAATTCAGGAAGCAACTGGTGAAACTGGAAAATGAAGCCAAGATTCAGGTTGCGGAATTTTGACAGCGTCTTGTCATTCATCCCTAAAATATTCTGGCCGTTGATGGTAAGGCTTGTCCCTGATTCGACGGCAGGCTTATCGAGAGTGCCCAAAATCTGCAGCAGCGTCGTTTTGCCCGCGCCAGATGCACCAACGATCGATACAATCTCACCGGCCTCAATCTCGAGATCAACACCTTTTAAAACCTGCAGTTTATCGTAATATTTTTGGATGTTCTGTGCGTGTATCATTGGATGGGCTTTGTGCAAAGAAACGAACTTATTTCAGTAACCGGAAACCGTGCGGCGTATTCTTTCGTAAGCGATAAAGTTAAGTTAACACACCGACAAAGAACTGCTGTATTGCATAAATTTGGACGGCTAAAAGTCAATAAAATGAGGAAGATACTTGCAATGCCTTTAATAATGCTTGCTGTTTCATGCCACGCAGGGGAACAAAAAGCCATTACTCAAAAACCTACAAAACCTGAAGAAATAATTATGGGAAAAGGAGAAGAAACCGCCATTTTTGCCGGAGGATGTTTCTGGTGTACCGAAGCTGTATTCCTGGAACTCGACGGTGTTAAAAATGTTACTTCCGGATATATCGGCGGAAAAACCGCAAATCCAACGTATAAGGAAGTCTGCAGCGGCGAAAGCGGGCATGCAGAAGCCATTAAAATTGTTTTCGATCCGCAGAAAATCGGTTACGGCGAATTATTGGAAATTTTCTTTGCCACGCACGATCCTACTACCATCAACCGACAGGGAAATGACGTCGGAACACAATACCGCAGTGAAATATTTTATTATAACGATGATCAGAAAGAGCTTGCCGAAGGTTACATCGCATTGCTGAATGCTGAAAATACATTTGGGAAGAAAGTCGTCACCAAAGTCACAAAAGCTCCGGTGTTTTATGCTGCGGAGGATTATCACCAGAATTATTACAGTCAGAATAAAGAGCAATCTTATTGTCATTATGTAATTACACCGAAGGTTGACAAGGTGCGTACAAAATTCCGTGACAGACTCAAAAAATAATGGAAAAACCCGAAGATGGAAAATTCCTGCGTGACAAGCAGCGCAACCTTTACCTCGGACTCCTGTTCGACGGCATTGGCATGTTGTCGTTCACGATACCTTTTATAGGTGAGTTTTCGGATGTTGTCTGGGCGCCTGTTTCTGGAATTATCCTTTCAAAAATGTATAAAGGTGCAACAGGGATAACCGGTGGAATATTGTCATTTATTGAAGAGGCGATTCCCTTTACCGATGTGATCCCGACCTTTACGCTGACGTGGATTTACAACTATTACCTGAGAAAAAAATAAATTAATTTTCCTGCTTTTCATCAGGAAGTAGAAATCCCAGCTTCATTCCGCGAAGCATCTTCTTTTCAAAATTCCAGAAAAACCGGAACTGCCCGAATATAAGTCCGAAAAAAACCAGCAATACCTGATACGCCGGAAAGATCAATATGATACGCAAAGGCCAGTACAGCCATAGGTTCATGCTGTTTTTTGTCCATCCGAAGAAATTCATCAGCATTTCAGCCAGAATCGCCGAGGCCGAGCCGGTAATGGCGAAAACGATAAATATAATGGTGAGCTGGAAGTTTGAAGTAATTCCCCAGCGCTGTTTCAGCTTGTTCATGGACTGCAGATTGCGTCCCAAAAATACAAATTAAATCCTTGGCACAAAGCCGCCAAGGCGGATGTTGTTTTTCATTTGGAAATAAGTCAGATAATTGAAAATCATATAATTCACTTCAAAACCATAGTCGACCGTACTTTGGTAATTGATCGGAGTGAAAGTTTCTGCGTTCCTTCTGCCGGGCATCATGGCGCGGTTATTCCATTCATTCACCCATACGCGATTCCTTGTTTCCAGATATTGCTGCGTATACTGATTTCTTGGACGTGCATTGGATGCCATCCAGGTATTGAATCCGGGATCGATAATTATCACTTCATATTCAAGTGAATCATTTGCAATGCGTACCGTATCGTTGGCGGAAGCTGTTGCCGTGGTACCCGAAACTGTATTTTGTGATGTATTGCATGCCAGCATCAGCAGGAGAAAAACTCCCGCACAAATAAATCCTTTCATAACCATTCATTTTTTATAGTAAAGTTATAAAAATCGAACAGCAGCCGGACTGAGGCTAAGAATGATTTAACACTGGTTTTAAGCGTTTTCGGTCTTAAAAATGCTGATTACCTGTTCGGCAAGCTCTGTTCCGATCCTGTCCTGTGCTTCAAGTGTCGCCGCGCCGATGTGTGGCGTGAGCGATATCTGCGGATGCATCAGGATTTGTACTGCGGGAGTCGGCTCTTCTTCAAAAACATCGAGTCCGGCAAATGATACTTTCCCGCCTTCAAGCGCGTTGATCAGCGCAACCTCATTGATAATGCCACCACGGGCGCAATTGATGATTCCGACACCGTCTTTCATTATGGCGAACTGATCCTCATCGATGATATATTTTTCCTGTGCCGGAATATGGAACGTCAGGAAATCGGCTTCTTTAAGAATGTCCTCCATGGGTCCTGTTACAATGTCCACATTAATGAACTGGCCGTTATAGAAACTCACTTTTATTTCGGCATTATGTTCATGCCTGTCGGTTGCGATAACCCGCATTCCGATGCCAAGTGCAATTTTTGCCACAGCTTTCCCAATACGGCCAAACCCGATGATGCCCAGGGTTTTTCCGCGTAATTCAATACCGTTTGCATAAGCCTTCTTCAGCGTTTCAAATTTGGTATCGCCTTCAAGAGGCATGTTGCGGTTTGAATCGTGCAGAAAACGTACGCCGGTAAAAAGATGGGAAAATACAAGTTCGGCAACAGATTCAGATGAGGAAGCTGGTGTGTTGATAACGTGGATTCCTTTCGATCTTGCATATTCAACATCGATGTTGTCCATGCCAACACCGCCCCGGCCAATCACTTTCAATCCCGGACAGGCATCGATTATGTCGCGCCGGATCTTGGTTGCGCTGCGAACGAGCACAACACTGATCTGATTTTCGTTGATATAGTTTGCGACCTGTTCCTGTGCTACTTTTGTAGTGGTTATTTCGAAACCGCCTTTTTCAAAAGCTGTGATTCCGCTTTTTGAAATGCCGTCGTTGGCGAGTACTTTCATCTATTCTTTTTTAGCTGTTAGGAAATGCGTTCGAATTCTTTCATTACATCAACAAGTACCTGGACGCTTTCCAGAGGAAGTGCATTATACATGGAAGCCCTGTAGCCGCCTACAGATCTGTGTCCCGGAATACCGGAAATGCCCATTGCTTTCCACATTTTATCGAATCTCTCGGTATTGTTCATATCATCAAGCAGGAAAGTGACGTTCATGACCGAACGGTCTTCGGTTTCAACAGTTCCTTTGAACAAAGGGTTTCTGTCAATTTCATTGTAAAGCAGTTCTGCCTTGGCGTTATTTATCTGTTCCATCGCTTTGAGGCCGCCGTTGTTTTTGAGCCATTGCATCGTGAGTAAGGAAACATAGATCGAAAATACAGGCGGTGTGTTGTACATGCTTTCTTTGTCGATGTGCTGTTTATAATCGAGCATTGTCGGGATCTGCCTTCCGGTTTTTCCAAGAAGTGATTCCTTAATGACAATCAATGCAACGCCGGCCGGACCCATATTTTTTTGGGCTCCGGCGTAGATGAGGTCGAATTTTGAAAAATCTATTTGTCGGGAAAAAATATCCGAACTCATATCGCAAACCATTGGAATGGAGGTTTCAGGAAATGATTTCATCTGAGTCCCGAAAATGGTATTGTTTGATGTGCAGTGGAAATAATCGGCATCTGTTGGTATATCGTAGCCTTTTGGTATATAATTGTAATTAGCGTTTTTAGAGGATGCGACAACAATTGTTTCCCCAAGCATTTTCGCTTCTTTGATTGCTGCACTTGCCCAGGTTCCGGTATCGAGATAGGCAGCTTTTCCGTTTTGACGCATCAGGTTATAAGGAATCCTCAGAAATTCCATGCTTGCGCCGCCGCCCAGAAAAATGGCCTGATAGCCTTTGCCTTCAAGTCCGAGAAGTTCGAGCGCAAGGGCGCGTGCGTCTTCCATCACATCGATAAAAGGCTGACTTCGGTGGGAAATCTCAAGAATTGATAATCCGGAATCATTAAAATTGAGAACTGCCTGTGCTGATTTTTCAAAAACTTCCTGCGGAAGTATGCACGGGCCTGCGCTGTAGTTGTGTATTTTCATCAGGCGTTTGGTTTTGGTGTAACAAATTTCGGAAACAGATATTTAAACTCCGAAGGTTTACCAAGAAAAAATGCTGATGTTATTAAAAAAATATTTTTATATGGCGAGCAGGAACCTGATTGTATCAACATTATCGGCGTAATCCCATAAATGAGGTTTCTGCGTTTGTCCGAATTCAATGCTGTTTTGCGTAACATGATCAGAAACTATACACTGAATTTGTTCCGCATCCTCTTCCAACCTTTTTTTAATCATGTCAAGATCGTCATAAAATTCATAAAAAACACTTGAAATTGGCGAAGCGTAGCTGCTGTCTTCTTTAATCGTCAAAAAACCGTTGTCTAGCAGCTTAAAATTACTCATCAGGAAAACTGCTTTATTATAATCGTAATTGTTCGCATACTTTTCATAATGGATTACGTCGCTGTACTTATAGATGGCCTCGAAAAAATGATCGAAATTATAACCTTTCGGGACAAAAAATTTGGAAACATTCCTGCAGCCGAGCCCGAAATACCTGAAAATATCTTCTCCAAGCGCTTCCAATTGCTCTTTGCTTTCTTTTCCCGTTAATAAAGCCGCAGAATTCCGGTTTTTCCTGATGATCGACGGCTTGTCCCTGAAATAGTATTCGAAATACCGTGAAGTATTATTGCTTCCTGTGGCGATGACAGCATCAAAATGTTGAAGTTTTCCTTCAGTGAAAGTTATAAAATCGGCCAGTTCCGGTGCAATATGAATAAGGTATTTAGCCAGAAACGGGAGCAGATGCTGATCGTTTGATGACAACTTCACCAAAGCCTTATGCCCGGAAATTATCACCGAAAGAAAATCATGGAAACCCACCAACGGAATATTGCCTGCGAGGATCAATGCAACGGTCTTCGGCATTTCAACTGGAATGTTATATCGGGAAAGCCATTTGTCCAAGTTTTCTTCCGTCAATGCCTCTGCCCAAGAAGAAACTGCAAAATAAACCTGTTCCGGGGTATACCAGCCATTGTGTGATTGCGACAGGAGGATGAGCTGTTCGAATCTGTCAAAAAACAAATCGTTTCCCGGGACGTTTTCATTCTTAAGATTTCCGTTTTCCGAAAATTGTCTCAGGAAATTTCCAAGCTGGACAAATGCGTCTTTTTTAGCTGATGCGGTCATATAGATTTGCTTATGAATTCTTTTGGGCGTAATTTTGCACAAAAATAAGCTATTAAATTTTACGGGAAAAGCTGCCGTTGCAGGCTTGAGCAATTTCCAAATCAAATCACAAAGCCATGGCCATTGTAATAACAGACGAATGCATAAATTGCGGCGCATGCGAACCTGAATGCCCGAACACCGCTATTTATGAAGGTGCCGATGAATGGCGCTATAAAGATGGAACTTCATTAAAAGGAAAAGTAATCCTTCCGTCAGGAGAAGCCATTGACGCCGAAGCCCCGAATATGCCTGTTTCCGACGATATTTATTACATCGTTCCGGGAAAGTGTACCGAATGCAAGGGGTTTCACGAAGAACCGCAATGTGCCGCAGTTTGTCCGGTAGATTGCTGCGTTCCCGATGAAAATCATATCGAAAGTGAGGAAACGTTGCTTAACCGGCAGGCCTTCCTTCACAACGAATAAATAAAAAATCCCGGACTTGCCGGGATTTTTTGTAGTAGTGTGTTGTTATGGATTTCTGCGGTAGGTTTCTACAGTGACTTTGTCCGACTTATCATCATAAGTTTCAAGAACAAGATTTCCGCTAGTGTCAAAATATCCGATCGAGGTTTTGTCTTTCGACCTGAATATGTAACTGTTGTTTGATGTTTTCCTAAGAATAGCCGCCCGTTTTCCCGTTGGGTCTGAAACAGTATAACCTGCATTGTCAAGTGCAACCCTGTATCGATTCTCACCCAGTGAATAGTAAGCCGATCTGTCGACGTCTACCGTTCTTGTGGTTCCGTCAGGCAACGTTACCTCAGTGGAAGAAGTCACGGCTACAGGCGATGGTTTCACATCCTTGTTCAGCGCATCTGATTCAGCGTTCTGAAACTCGATGTTTTGAACTTCCTGCACATTTTCACGCTTTACCAGCTTCTTTTCGCCTTCCGAATCCTTAACGGTAGTCACGGTGGTTTTACTTACGTCGGTGACATTCTTGTTCTGTGCCTGGATCCCAAGGGTAAAGAGCCCTGCTGTTATCCCGAAAATTAAAGTCTTCATAATTGTAAAGTTGCGGTTATACTTACAAATTTACTTAGGCAGTCGCCTTTTCAGCTTACACAATTGGTTTTAATTCTTATAAAATTTATGGATGGAAAAACCGTATATTTGCACACTTTTTAAAATTCACCTCATGAAAGCCGGAATTGTCGGATTGCCAAATGTCGGAAAATCAACCTTATTTAACTGTCTGTCAAACGCGAAGGCACAGAGTGCAAATTTTCCGTTCTGCACCATCGAACCGAATATCGGCGTGGTAAACGTACCCGATCCGCGGCTTGAAAAACTTGCTGAACTTGTCAGTCCCGAGCGCGTTCAGCCTGCAACGGTCGACATTGTAGACATTGCCGGACTCGTAAAAGGCGCGAGCAAAGGCGAAGGCCTCGGAAACCAATTTCTTGGAAATATCCGCGAGTGCAACGCCATCATCCACGTTTTGAGGTGTTTCGAAAATGATAATATCGTTCATGTCGACGGCAGCGTAAACCCTGTTCGCGACAAAGAAACCATCGATATCGAACTTCAGCTAAAAGACCTTGATACAGTCGACAAACGTCTCGAAAAAGTAAAACGCGCAGCAAAAACCGGCAATAAAGAAGCCCAAACGGAAGAATCACTTCTAAACCGCATCCGCGAGGCGTTGCTCCAGGCAAAATCAGCACGTACCGTTGATCCAAAAAATGCCGACGAGGAAGAACTCATGGAAAGCTTCCAGCTCATTACCACCAAACCTGTGCTTTACGTTTGCAATGTCGATGAGGATTCAGCCGTCACCGGAAACAAATTTGTCGATCAGGTACGCGAACTCGTAAAAGAGGAAAACGCTGAAGTCATCGCGCTTGCCGTCGCCACCGAAGCCGATATCACCGAACTCGAAACCTACGAAGAACGCAAAATGTTCCTCGAAGACATCGGGCTGCAGGAACCCGGCGCTTCTGTCCTGATCCGAGCTGCCTATAAATTGCTCAACCAGCAAACTTATTTCACTGCCGGGGTCAAGGAAGTCCGCGCCTGGACCATTACCGTTGGCGATACCGCGCCAAAAGCTGCCGGCGTCATTCATACCGATTTCGAGAAAGGTTTTATCCGCGCCGAAGTCATTGCCTATGATGATTATGTCGCTTTCGGTTCCGAAGCTAAAGTCAAAGAAGCAGGAAAGTTGCGTGTTGAAGGCAAAGAATATATCGTAAAAGACGGCGATGTCATGCATTTCCGTTTCAACGTTTAACAGGGCGTTTCCCTGCGGGCCGGGCTTTCGCGGTACGCGGTACCTTGCTGCAATCCCTAACGCAGCCGCACCGGAAATGCCATATTTTACCGGAACTTAATCTTTTCTATCATGAAAGTACTTGCATTTGCCGGAAGCTCCAGCAAAAACTCCATCAATAAACATTTTGCCATTTACGCGGCCGGACTTTTTCAGCATGGGGAAGTGGAAATCCTTGACCTGAACGATTACGAATTGCCGCTTTTTAGTGTCGACAAAGAAAAAGAGATCGGCCAGCCTGCTATCGCGCGCGCTTTTCTCGATCATATTCAGGCTGCAGATATCCTGGTTCTTTCCCTTGCCGAGCACAATGGATCTTTTAGTGCCGCTTTTAAAAATATTTTCGATTGGGCGTCACGCCAGGAGAAACAGGTATTCGCTCAGAAACCTATGCTTCTGCTCGCAACATCTCCCGGTCAACGCGGCGGCGCAACGGTGTTGGAGGTTGCCAAACTCAGCCTTCCACGCTATGGCGGAAATATCAAGGAAATTTTTTCCCTGCCATTCTTCAGTCAGAACTTTGATATTGAGGCCGGTAAAGTTTCAGATTCCGAACTCGACCAGCAACTCCGTGAGGCCGTTTCGCGTATGCAATAAATTCTTTGGCATTAACACTTTCTGGCAGGAAAATTGGTAAAATGGGCGGCTATGAAAACCAGATTCCCTCAATTTTACCACCTGATTATATTATTCTTTTTCCTTTCATCATCAATCGCTTATCCGCAATTTGAGTCGGTTGATGCGAAAGTTAAATTATATCCAAAAACATTTTCACGTACCGAAGACCTTTCTGCTAAAATCAATCACGATTTTTCACGGGATGATGAACGCGCCCGCGCCATTTTTACCTGGATCGCGCTGAATATCCGTTACGACCTCAATGAATATATTACCGGAAGCTCGGTTGCATACAGTTATTCTTCACCGGAAGACAAAATCGAAAAAGAAAAGAAATACCGCCTGACACTTGTAAACAAAACGCTGAAATCAGGCAAAGCTGTGTGTGAAGGTTATGCCAGCCTTTTTACAAATCTCTGTGCGCAATCAGGAATTGAAGCCGTGATTATTGCCGGTACTTCCCGCAACCATTATTCTTTAATTGGAAAACTTCCAAAACAAAGCGATCATGCCTGGAATGCTGTAAAGCTCAACGGGCAATGGCGGCTTGTTGATGTAACGTGGGCGGCCGGGGTTGTCGATGACCAGGGATTTAAAAAGGTTTTTAATGATGCTTATTTCATGACGCCGCCGGACAAGTTTTTCCATACCCATTATCCCGATGACCCCAAATGGCTTTTAACCACCAAAACCCCGGAAGATTTTGCCAACCAGGCATTTTATTATCCAACGTATGTTAAATCGAATTTTAAGTTTAACATCAATTCGGGTGTCGTGAAATTCGTTAAAAACCTTCCTGTCGAATTTAAAGTCGAAAACCTTAAGCCGACCGACAGGGTTTACTACATCACCAGCCGTGACAATACGCTTGACCGTGTTGCCGTCGATGACCAAAACAAGTTCCTGATATATCCGAGTGCGAAACTTACCGGATACCTGACGATCTTCATCAATGAGAAGCCGATCGTATCCTATAAAATTGCCCGCAGCTAGATTTTCTGTCAGAAATTTGTCAATATCATTTTTAATAACTTTCCTTGCCCTGTCTTTCATCAGGCAGGCTTATACCATATATTAGCGGCAAATCGCTAATATCCCAAATGGCAGAGACGACTCAGTATACAGAGGACAATATACGTTCCCTTGATTGGAAAGAGCATATTCGTATGCGTCCCGGAATGTATATCGGGAAGCTCGGCGACGGCTCATCTGCTGATGACGGAATTTATATTCTGCTGAAGGAAGTCATCGATAACTGTATCGATGAATTTGTCATGGGTGCGGGAAAAACCATTGAAGTTACCATAAAAGACCGCACTGTTACTGTTCGCGATTTTGGACGGGGAATTCCGCTTGGGAAAGTCGTAGACGTGGTTTCAAAAATGAACACCGGCGGAAAATATGATTCCCTTGCATTTAAAAAGTCAGTCGGATTGAATGGCGTCGGTACCAAGGCAGTCAATGCATTGTCGAATTTCTTTCGTGTCGAATCGGTTCGTGAAGACAAGCAGAAAGCTGCCGAATTTTGCGCCGGAAACCTTGTCATGGAAGAAGATATCATCGAAACGACAAAGCGAAAAGGGACGAAAGTCATTTTTATTCCCGACGAAACCATTTTCAAGAATTACAAATTCCGGAACGAATATGTAATCAAGATGCTGAAAAATTATTGTTACCTCAATACGGGGCTGACAATACTATACAACGGTGAAAAATATTTCTCCGACAACGGGTTAAAAGACCTTCTTGAGGAAGATATTAATGAAGATGATATGGTGTATCCGGTAATCCATCTTTTGGGTGACGATATCGAAATTGCCATCACACACAGCAAATCACAATATTCCGAGGAATATCATTCTTTCGTAAACGGACAAAATACCACGCAGGGAGGAACACATCTTGCCGCTTTCCGTGAAGCGCTCGTGAAGACCATCCGCGAATTTTATAATAAAGGTTTTGAACCTTCCGATATTCGAAAATCGATTGTCAGCGCCATCAGCGTAAAAGTTGTTGAACCTGTTTTTGAATCGCAGACAAAGACAAAATTAGGATCTACGGAAATGGGTCCGGAACTGGCTTCCGTGCGTACATTCATCAACGATTTCGTAAAGAACAAGCTCGATAATTTCCTTCATAAAAACCCGGAAACCGCCGATTTGCTCCTGCGTAAAATCCTCCAGGCGGAGCGGGAACGAAAAGAATTGTCGGGAATCCGGAAACTCGCGAAAGACCGCGCGAAAAAAGCAAGCCTTCACAACAAAAAACTGCGTGACTGCCGCGTTCACTTGACCGATTCCAAAAATCCGAGAAGCCTCGAAAGTACCTTATTTATTACAGAAGGTGATTCAGCTTCGGGTTCCATAACGAAATCACGCGATGTGAATACACAGGCCGTTTTCAGCCTTCGCGGAAAACCACTGAATTCTTATGGAATGACGAAAAAAATCGTCTACGAAAACGAAGAATTCAACTTGTTGCAGGCCGCGCTCAATATCGAAGAAGATATGGGCGACCTGCGTTACAACAACATCGTGATTGCCACCGATGCCGATGTCGACGGAATGCACATCCGTCTTTTGCTGATCACATTTTTCCTTCAGTTCTTTCCCGAATTAATAAAAGAAGGACATTTATACATCCTGCAGACGCCACTTTTCCGTGTCCGAAATAAAAAAGAAACGATCTACTGCTATTCCGATGAGGAACGGCGGGAAGCTATAGAAAAATTAAAGCCCAAGCCTGAAATCACACGATTTAAAGGTCTGGGAGAAATTTCACCTGATGAATTCCAGTTTTTTATAGGTGAAGATATACGACTTGATCCTGTGATGATGGACAAAGCGATTTCAATAGAGCAGTTGCTCTCTTTTTATATGGGAAAAAATACGCCCGACCGACAGGATTTTATCATCAACAACCTGAAGGTTGAGATTGATGTGATGGAAGGATAATCTGTAAACCGTCAGCCGAAGGTTGACATAAGCATGAACGAAGAAGAAAATTTCAATATTTCCGACGACCCGAAATCTGAAGGTTCGCACTTCTACGAAAATACCGAAGAAGATCCGAACGAATCAATTACGAAAGTCACCGGCATGTACAAGGACTGGTTCCTGGATTACGCTTCTTATGTAATCCTAGAACGGGCAGTTCCTGCCATTGAGGATGGTTTCAAGCCTGTGCAGCGCCGGATCATGCACTCGCTCAAAGAACTTGATGACGGACGTTATAACAAAGTCGCGAATGTCGTAGGCCATACCATGCAGTACCATCCGCATGGCGATCAAAGTATTGGCGATGCGATGGTGCAAATCGGGCAGAAGGAACTTTTGATCGACACGCAGGGAAACTGGGGAAATATCCTTACCGGCGACGGTGCGGCGGCTTCGCGGTACATTGAAGCGCGTCTTTCCAAATTTGCGCTTGAGGTACTTTACAGTCCGAAAATTACAGAATGGACGCCTTCTTATGACGGACGGCGGAATGAACCTGTCAACCTTCCGGTTAAGTTCCCGTTGCTTTTGGCTCAGGGCGCGGAAGGAATTGCGGTCGGACTCTCAACAAAAGTGCTTCCGCACAACTTCAACGAACTCATCGATGCGTCGATAAAAATTCTGAAGGGAAAACCTTTTCAGCTTTTTCCGGATTTCCAGACGGCCGGTATTGCCGATATTTCAGCTTATAACGACGGAATGCGTGGCGGACGCGTGCGCGTACGGGCAAAAATAGGGCAGTTAGACAAAAATACGCTGGTAATTACGCAGATTCCGTTTTCAACAACGACCTCTTCGCTCATCGACAGCATCCTGAAAGCCAATGAAAAAGGCAAGATCAAGATCAAGAAAATTGAAGACAATACCGCCGCACAGGTCGAAATTTTAATCCACTTGTTTCCTGGGGTTTCGCCAGACAAGACCATTGATGCGCTGTTTGCGTTTACAGCCTGTGAAACATCAGTTGCGCCACTGGGTTGCGTGATTCAAAGCCACAAGCCCTATTTTGTTGGTGTATCCGATATGCTTCAGATTTCCACCAAGCGAACTGTCGGACTGCTAAAAAGCGAACTGGAGATTCAGCTTAGCGAACTTGAAGAGCAGTGGCATTTCCTTTCATTGGAGCGGATTTTCATCGAAAACAGGATTTACCGGCTTATTGAAGAAGAGGAAACATGGGAAGGCGTGATCCGCGCGATCGACAAAGGGCTGGAACCGTTTACCAAACATCTTAAACGGGCTGTCACGGAAGAAGATATTCTCCGGCTGACAGAAATTCGTATCAAGCGGATCTCCAAATTCGACATCGACAAAGCCCAGGAAAAAATCGAAGCGCTTGAAGGCGATATTGAACAGGTGAAACATGATCTTGAACACCTGACCGATTTTGCCATAGCATATTTTACGAGGTTAAAAGAAAAATACGGAAAAGGGCGTGAACGCCAGACAGAACTTCGCATTTTCGATGATATTGAAGCCACGAAAGTTGTGCTCCGGAACACAAAACTATATGTGAACCGCGAAGAAGGTTTCATCGGCACGAGCCTGAAAAAAGACGAATATGTTACCGATTGCTCAGACATTGATGACGTTATTGTCTTCCTTCGTGACGGAACCATGATGGTGACAAAAGTCGATGCAAAGACCTTTGTGGGAAAAGACATCATTCACGTGGCGGTTTTCGATAAAAATGACAAACGCACGATTTACAATATGGTGTACCGCGATGGAAAATCCGGTCCGGCATATATCAAGCGTTTCAATGTTTCCGGTGTGACACGTGATAAGGCATACGATCTTACAAACGAGACCAAAGGTTCGCAAATATTATATTTCTCTGATAATCCCAACGGAGAGGCCGAAGTGATTACCATTCTGCTGCGTCAGGTCGGAAGCATCAAAAAGCTAAAATTCGATCTTGATTTTGCAAACGTGTCGATCAAAGGCCGTGCATCAAAAGGAAATCTTGTGACAAAGTATCCGATTAAGAAAATTGAGCTGAAGGAAAAGGGAATCTCAACGCTGAAACCGAGAAGAATCTGGTTCGACGATACCGTCCAAAAGCTGAATGTCGACGGACGCGGTGAATTGCTTGGTGAATTCCGCCCGAATGATAAGCTGCTGGTGATCCATCAGTCGGGAAAACTTAAAACCATCATCCCAGAAATAACCACGCATTTCGAGTCGGATATGATCATCCTTGAAAAGTGGAACCCGAACAAACCCATTTCTGCAATTTATTACGATGGCGAAAAGGAACGTTATTACATCAAGCGTTTCCTGGTGGAGAATGAAGGAAAAGAAGAGATTTTTATTTCAGAACATCCGGGTTCACAGCTTGAAATTGTTTCGACTGATTATCGTCCCGTCGCTGAACTTGTTTTTGCAAAAGTCAAAGGCATTCAAAAGCCAGTCCAGACGATCGATCTTGAAGCATTCATCACCATTAAAGGAATCAAAGCTCAGGGCAACCAGCTTACAAGCGATAAATTGAAACAAGTGAACCTTCTTGAGCCGCTTCCGTATGAAGTTCCTGAAGAAGCCATTGCTGAAGAACTTGAAATTGAAGGCGAAACTTCTATTGCTGCCGTTGAAGAAGCAAATCTTCAGGTCGACGAAGAAGGACAGATAACATTATTCTAAATAAAAAGCTCCCGGTTTTGGGAGCTTTTTATTTTATTGATGGTTTTATTTGCCTTTTCTCTTTTTCTCCGAGTCGATGATTGCACCGGTTCCGGCTCCGACACCAGCGCCTGCAAGTCCGCCGATTATTGCACCTTCACCTTTTTTCTTGCTTATCACAGCGCCTGTGACTGCTCCGACACCGGCACCAATTGCGGCGCCTTTAGCGGCGTTGCTCCAGCCTTTTCTTTGTTGTTGTTGGGTTGCGGGAGCTGCTGTAGTCGTATTATGTATTACGACCGGTTGTTTGGCTTTTGCTTCACGGGCGGCAGCAACGGCTTCCATGGAGTCAATTGTTTTCTGTCTGGCTTTTTCGGCTTCCTGTTTTGCCACTTCGATCTTCATTGAATCGATTGTAGCCTGCCTGGTGTCCTCTATTACTTCAGCCTTATCGGCAGTATCTTTACAAGAGGCGAAAACGATGGCAGTTGCGAGTATAAAAGATAACTTTTTCATGGCTTCGTATTTTAAATTTTCAGTCAAATTACTGAAATCGTGCCAAAAATGCTTTCTGTTTATCCTTTCCTTAACAGCAGCCATAAAAGAGTGTGCTATTTTGTCTTGATCTTCTTCTGGTTTTTAAACATTTTCATGTTCAGCATTTCAACCAGCAGAGAGAAACAAATGGCAAAATAAAGATAGCCTTTCGGGATCGGCGTCACGTGATTTCCAAAGAATGAGGCTTCGGACAGATGCGCTGCTTCTGTCAGCAGCATAAACCCGATAAGGATCAGGAATGAAAGCGCCAGGATCTGAACGGAAGGATGCTTATTCACGAAATTACCAACCGGAACCGCGAATTGCATCATAATCAAAACAGAAATAATTACCGCTGTAATCATAATATAAAGTGCGCCTTCAACGCCGTTTGTCATTCCCACAGCGGTCAGGATACTGTCAAATGAGAATACAAGGTCGATCAAAATAATCTGAAATATCACTTTGCTGAATGCCGTTGCGGCTGATTTCCCAAGGTTTTTTTCTTCATGTCCGCGTTCGTCAACCTTCTCCCGAATCTCATTCGTGCTTTTGTATAGAAGGAAAAGCCCACCAAGAAGCAATATCAAACTTTGCCCGGTGACATGCGCAGTCAGGAAATTGAAATCAACCGAAAACCATGGCTCTTTCATCTGTGTCAGCAGGTTTATCCCGAACAACAGCGCGATCCGCATGAACATTGCCAGGAACATCCCGATTTTTGTCGCGCGTTTGCGTTGCTCATCAGGCAATTTTCCCGTTGTTATCGAAATAAATATGATGTTATCAATACCCAGTACGATCTCGAGAAAAGTAAGTGTAAGCAGTGCGATCCACGCATTTGGGTTCAGGAAGATTTCCATTTCTGAAGACTTAGTTTAGTTTGGTTGCAGTACCTTTTTGCCGGGCATCGCTGCCGACAAGCCCGAACTCAAAGGTATAGGAATTTTTCGAGGTAGTCAATATTTTAATGGCTACAGCCTTGCGTTCCTGCATGTTTTTCGGATTCATTTTCCTAAGCACATACTCGCAGTCATTCACCCAACGAATGGTTGCCGTGTCGGTTTTTCCCTGAAATGTTTCAATTTCAATGCTATCGCGACGTTCAAATTCGGTTGTTTTCTTTTCACCGTTCGATTCATATTCAAAACGGAATTTCCCGGTTTTGAAATCGGCACAATTCCGCTGCTGTTCGTAGCAGGAAATCAAAAAAGGCGCAAGTAAGAGAAGTAATGTTTTTTTCATTTTTTTTGAAGCTGTTCCGGCTATCCGCTGCAATCTTTCCGGCACGGTTCCCGATGCCGTAAAGGATTTCCGCTGCTATCCGGGCTATTGTTGATTCGTTTAATTCGGCATCTTTCCTTTGATTCAATCAAAGTGTTCCATTGTCAATGATTATATTGTACTTTCCAAGAAGTCCGTGGATCCCGTCGCGGGAAAACTTTGCTTTGCTGATGATGGCGCTTTCGGGGTCGATAATATAATTGTACGCGTTTCGAAAATCGGCTTGCTTGAGTATAGCCGACTCAAATAAGGCGTCTTCAAGATTTGTATTGTCAAAAACCGACAAACTCAAATCGGCATGGTTGAAATTTACGCCTTTTAACGAGCAGTTGTCGAATGTGGTTTTGTGCATTTTTTTTCCTGTAAACCAAGAGTAATCGAGGATGCAACGGTCAAAATCCACCTTAAAAAGAAAATCATCGCATTCATCAAGCCTGATCCCAAGAAGCTTGCAATCGGTAAAATGAACTGTTTTCATGCTGCTCTTTGGCAAATGCGCCATCGAAAAATTGCAATCTGAAAAATCGCAATCCAGAAAGGCACACTGCGAAAGTACCGTTCCTGAAAAATTGCAGTTCCTGAAAGAGCAGCCGTCAAATTCTTTTCCGGAAATTGTTATTTCTGCAAAATCCTGCTTTTCAAAAACCTTTTCGATGTTGATACGTTCTTCCATCAGTCGGTCATGCTTTTCACAATGGTTCGCAAGCCGGCAAACATCAGGATGACGGCAACAATACATATAATGATCCCCAAGCCAAGAACAGGAATAAAAAATTGATGCTGTTGGTTCTTGAACGCACTGTTGATCACGGTCGGCCCGATGAACAGCATCGGCAATGCCCACATGAGGTATTTGATTCCCCGGTATAATATTTCTTTATTGGTAGGCATATTACTGTCGGGTAAATGATTCAACAGCTTTTCGTACGCTTCCATGTTTTTCTAGCAATTTCGCAGCTTCTTCATAAGAAACGGGAATCTCGCCCATAATCATTTTTATGCCGCGGTCAACAAGCTTGTCGTTACTGAGCTGCATGTCGACCATCTTGTTTCCTTTTACACGGCCAAGCTGTATCATCGCTGATGTCGAAATCATGTTTAATATGAGCTTTTGCGCTGTTCCGGCTTTCATACGGGAACTTCCTGTGACAAATTCAGGCCCGACGACAACAACTACGGGGAATTTCGCGGTCAATGCAAGCGGACTTCCTTCATTGCAGGTAATGCAGCCTGTAATGATATTGTTCTGGTTGCATTTTTCGAGTCCGCCAATCACATACGGCGTGGTTCCCGAAGCGGCAATTCCAATCACGATGTCTTTATCTGAAATATTGTGTTCAATAAGGTCTTTCCACGCTTGCTCCGTATTGTCTTCGGCGTTTTCCACCGCGCGGCGAATGGCTGTATCGCCACCGGCAATGATGCCGTTAACCAGATCAAACGGAACTCCGAATGTAGGCGGACATTCAGATGCATCAACAATCCCGAGCCTTCCTGAAGTTCCGGCGCCGATATAAAATATTCTTCCGCCGGATTTTAGTTTTTGAACCACCTGATTTACCAGCGCTTCGATTTGCGGAAGCGCTTTTTCTACGGCCAGCGGAACGGACTTATCTTCGTTGTTGATGTTTGCCAGCAATTGGCTTACAGGCATTTGTTCGAGATGTTCGTATTTTGAAGATTGTTCGGTGGTTTTGGTGAAATTCATGGTTGGTTGAAAGTCTTAATGTTGAATGTCGAAAGTCGAAAGTCGAAAGTCGAAAGTCGAAAGTCGAAGTCGAAAGTCGAAAGTCGAATGTCGAATGTCGAATGTCGAATGTTGAAAGTCGAATGTCGAATGTCGGCGGAGGCAAATGTACGAAGGCTCACGCACACGGGCAACTGCGAACTGACGAAGTAAAGACAGGACGTGAAGGAGTTCCACTTCAAGTCACAAGTCATAAGTCACAAGTCTCATATCTCAGATCTCATATCTTATATCTTCTTTCTGACATTCGACTTTCGACATTCGACTTTTGACATTTGACATTTGTCTCAGTTGTGGCCGCGTGAGCGGTTGAGGCGGCATCCTTTTGCGAGGCACGAGCAAAAGATAGAGCCGAAGACGCGACCCGTTGATGAATTACGATTAACGGATTGAAGCTGATAACGGGGCACGCCCAAAATCAGATGAAAAACGCAAGCAAGATCCCGAGTGCGATCATCGAAAGCTTGGTGAGGTTGAATTTGTGGTTTTCGGTGGTTTCGAAAATGATGGTTGATGAGATATGGAACAGGATTCCGATGACGATAGCCGTAATTTCGTTGTAATAAGCGTTCAGCTCCGGAAGGAATTTCGATGCAATGGTTCCAAGCGGGGTCATTGCGGCAAATGTCACCATGAAAGCGAAAATCGAGATTTTGTCGAGTTTTGCGTTGAGGAAGAAAACTGTCAGGATAATGGCGATAGGGAAGTGGTGGATGCCGATGCCGAGCGCTAGATGTTCGTGGTGGCTTACCGGAAACCCTTCAAGGAACGCATGGATGCAAAGGCTGATGAACAAAAGCCATGGGATCGTCGCCATGTCGTGATGGCCATGCACATGTCCGTGTTCAGCGCCTTTTGAAAAGAATTCCAGCACGATCTGGAATAAAATCCCAACCATGATGAAGATTCCGATACTGTGATTGTGGCTTTCGTAAACTTCAGGCAAAAGATGCATTACGGTGAGCGAAAGCAGGAACGATCCGCTGAAAGCGAGCAGCAGTTTTAAATTTGTCTTCTTCTCGGGTTTGAGGAACAGCGCAATGGCGTATCCGAGCAGTACGGCAAAAAGCGGAATCAGGTAATTCATTATTTGAAGATCATGATTAGCCTTTCCGATTCGTTTTTACTGTATTTCTTCAGCTTATAGTCGCCAAAAATATCAAGCAGGTGAATTCCGGCCTGATCCATCATCGATTCAAAATCTTCGAGTTTCAGTGCCTGGACTTTTTCAGTGAATTTATAGGACTCGCCTTTGTCTTCGAAAGCGATTTCCTTGTAAATATGGTCGTCAAGGTAATATCGGCGGATGTGGAAATCGATGCCTTCTACGGTTTTTGTTTCCTCAGGAACAAGGTTTTTCAACACCTGGTGGACATTCATGAAATCAATGACTGCGAAACCATATTCTGAAAGACTGTCTTTTATTGCGACAAGCGTTCTGAGGTTATCGGCATCATCTTCAAAATATCCGAAGCTTGTAAAAAGGTTGAAAATCGCATCAAATTTTTCATCAAACGGCTGCCGCATGTCGTGTACCTTAAAATGCAGCGTCGCGTTTTCATATTCTGATGCCGATGCGATGCTGTTTTCAGAAAGATCGGCACCGGTTACAGTAAATCCGATCTTGTTGAGATAAACGGAATGGCGACCTTTTCCACAGGCAAGGTCAAGAATTTTCGCGCCCTCAGGAAGGTTGAGATAATTGGTGATGTTGTCCATGAAGAGCTGTGCCTCGGCGTAATCGCGATCCTTATACAGGATGTGGTAATACGGCGTATCGAACCACGATGCAAACCAGTTGTGGTTTTTGGATTTCTGCTCTTTGATTTTATCGTTGTCCGGCATTTATCTGTTGATGGATTCCTGACTTGCAAATTTAATGTATTTTTGCAGGGTTTACCTGAATCTGCTATGGAAAATAATTTTAAAATGGTTGCCAAAACATTTTTTGGTTTTGAGGAAATCCTTGCAAAGGAACTGATGGTGCTTGGCGCGCAGGATGTGCAGCAGGGAACGCGCATGGTGAGTTTCCGCGGAGACAAAGGCTTTATGTACAAGGCAAACCTCTCGCTTCGTACTGCAATTAAAATACTAAAACCGATAAATAATTTTCGTGCACTTAATGAAGATGCGCTTTATCGCGGAATTTACGGCATCAACTGGGGCGATTTTATGGGCGCCGGACAAACATTCGTGATCGATTCGACTGTTCATTCGGATAATTTCAGGCATTCACAATTTGTAGCACAAAAAGCGAAAGATGCAATTGTCGATCAATTTCGGAGTAAAACGGGACAGCGGCCAAGCATTGATAAGGATTTTCCGGATTTACGCATCAACATTCATATTGATCGCGACCAGGTTTCGGTAGCGCTCGATACATCTGGAAATTCGCTTCATCACCGTGGTTATCGCACGGCAACCAATATTGCCCCGATCAATGAAGTGCTTGCCGCAGGAATGCTGTTGCTTTCGGGTTGGGATGGCCAGGGAGATTTCCTCGACCCAATGTGTGGCAGCGGAACGATCCTCGCCGAAGCTGCAATGATCGCATGCAATATTCCGGCGAACATCAACCGGAGGGAATTTGCTTTCGAGAAATGGACCGACTGGGATGCGGATCTGTTTGATTTGGTAACGGATTCTCTTTTGAAGAAAGTTCGCGAATTCCATTACACCATTACAGGTTTCGATAAAGCGCCGTCAGCAGTAATGAAGGCGAAAGACAATATCAAAAATGCAAACCTTGAGGAATATGTAAAGATTTCGGAACGCAATTTCTTTGATAGCGAAAAAGAAACCAAAGGTCCGCTTCACATGCTTTTCAATCCGCCTTATGGCGAAAGGCTCGACATCCAGATGGAACGTTTTTATTCTTCGATAGGCGATACATTAAAGAAAAGCTACCCAAATACAAATGCGTGGTTCATCACCGCAAATCTGGAAGCACTGAAATACGTCGGATTGAAACCGTCAAGAAAAATTAAATTATTTAACGGAAGCCTCGAGGCGCGCTTAGTGAAATACGAAATGTATGAAGGCAGCAAACGCACGAAATTCCAGATAAACGAGAACTAAATGGGTTTACAGACCAAAGCTTTGTTATTCCAGTTGATGTGTTTTGCAACGCTGTTTGTGTTGTTCAGGTTCCTGCTCGACAGGTACACGGGACTTGAGGGTTTTTGGGTTCCGTTCGCGGCATTTGTCCTTGGAACATTCCTTTCACCTAAATTTCAGGCGGTGCGCACAAAAGACGGCCAGAAGCTTTTTATGAAATGGATTTTTTTAAAAGGAATCCGGGAAATTAAATAAGGTTTGGCGCGGATGTCTAGATTGGTCAGTACATCTAACCCGACAAATCAACGCTGCATAACATCATTTCTTCTGCTCAACTTTCTTAGGAGCCAGCTTCTTCTTATAAATGGGGATGAAATAAGAAACCGTATAATTAAAACCTGCACCGAAATCGCCACCGTACGTCCTTCCAAATCCCGGAATATAGAGGTTTTCGAAATTTCCCGGCTGTTTGTTCGACACGATCCTGTAGAGTCTGGCACTGAAGCCAATATATATATTGTCAAACACTTCGACTTTCATGCCTGCAACCACTTCGAGCCAGCTTGCTGTGAGACTGTCGAATTCCTGTCCGGATATGATTTGCTGTGATTCCCCAAAATACTGGCTTGTGTTGTACACGCGGTAGCTGTTGAGTTCCTGGGAAAATGAACTAAAGCTATAACGCAAGCCCACGTGGATCATGTTTTCCATGTCAAGCCAGTTCTCATACGTGTTGTAATCGAAGCCACCTTTGATATAAGTTCCTTTTGTGGTGAAATTCTGCCGGTCGTCATCGGTGGTTTTGTTTTCGTTGCCGATTTCTGCAGCGAGATAAATTTTCTTTGTCAGCCTGTAATCACCAACGATTTCCAGCCCTTTATAATCTTCGTCATAAAGTGAGCGTGCAAGTTTATACAAGTCAACGCCCACACGCAAGCCATAACGTTCGGTTTTTACAGGAACAGTGTCGTTTTGGGTTTGCTGTGCATTGGCGGCTGAAGCGATGCACATCATCGCGATACTAAAAATAAATGCTGATGTGCGTCTCATCTTCGTTTTGTATGTTAGGCTCACTTATGATAATATTCTGCATCCAGAATCCGTCAGGCACGGTCGCATCGGTATGGATGACGGCATCGGAATCTGCCAGCGTATATAGAGTTTTGTATCCGCAGGCGCGGGAAACAAAAATATTCTCACGCGAATAGTTAAATTGGAGCTTGTCTTCGTTTGCTATTGCTGCGTTGGTGCTGTTTAGGATGAAGCGATATTGGGTAATGTCTTCGGTGGTTTTTAACGGAAGCTCAATGGTGTTCACGCCGTTAAAAACATTCAGCGTATCGGTCATGCCTTCTCCAACCACGCTGAGCTGTGTGACATTTTTGGCAATTGTCGGGTTGGCGAGATCAAAAAATTTCACAATAAGCCTCGGGGTTGTAGCGGTATTTTCGTCGCAGATATCATCTTTTTCACAGGAGATAAAACATAATGCCAGCACGATTACCGATAACAAAAGCAGTTTCTTCATTTTATCTTTTTTCCAAAAGTACGACATTTTCGACATGGTGTGTTTGCGGGAACATATCCACAGGGCGTACACGCGTGACTTTATACCGGGCATCCATAAGCGCCAAATCACGTGCTTGTGTGGCCGAATTACAGCTTACGTAAACTACTTTTTCGGGGGCAATCTTCAGGATCTGATCAACAACATCCTTGTGCATGCCATCACGCGGCGGATCGGTAATGATGACATCAGGATGGCCATTGGTAATGATAAAATTGTCATTGAAAACCACTTTCATGTCGCCGACAAAGAAATTGCAGTTCGTAATATTGTTGCGTTTTGCATTTTCCTTTGCATCGGCAATTGCTTCAGGAACGGCTTCGACACCAATAACTTTTTTGGCCTGGCGCGATACAAATTGTGCGATCGTTCCGGTTCCCGTATAAAGATCATAAACAATTTCCTCGCCTGTGAGTCCGGCGAAATCCCGCGTAATTTTATAAAGTTCGTACGCCTGTTGGGAATTCGTCTGATAAAATGATTTGGCGTTGATGCTGAATTTCAGGCCTTCCATTTCTTCAAGGATGTAATCGCGGCCGCTGAACAGGATAATATTCTGGTCATACAATGTATCGTTTGCCTTTTGGTTAACGACATATTGAAGCGACGTAATTGCAGGAAAATGATTCGCGACAAAGTTCAGCAGCAGGTTGCGTTGTTCTGCGTTGTCTTCAAAAAACTGGATCACAACCATGATCTCCCCAGTTGAAGCCGTGCGGATCATCAAAGTGCGCAGAAGTCCGGTATGATGGCGCGGATTGAAGAATGTCAGTCCGTTAGCATTGGCGAAAGCCTTAATTTCATTCCGGATGGCATTCGACGGATCTTCCTGCAGCCAGCATTTCTTCACATCAAGGATCTTGTCCCACATTTTCGGGATGTGGAAGCCAAGGGCGGTGCGGTTTTCGATTTCTTCGTTGTTTCCTATTTCATCTTCGGTAAGCCATCGGCTGTCGGAGAATGAAAATTCCATCTTATTGCGGTAGAAATATTCTTTTTCGGAACCTAATATCGGCTCAAGCTCAGGAAGTTCAACTTTTCCGATGCGTTTCAGGTGGTTGTAAACCTCATTGTGTTTATAATGAAGTTGCTGTGAATATTTCATGTTCTGCCATTTGCATCCGCCGCAAACACCAAAATGGATGCAGACCGGTGCCGTGCGGTGTTCTGAATATTCGTGAAATTTTATTGCCTTACCTTCGTAATATGCTTTCTTTTTTTTGAATGTCTGCACATCGACCACATCACCAGGTACGACATGCGGAATAAACAATATCTTTCCGTCAGGCGCTTTGGCAACCGATACGCCTTTGGCTCCGGCATCGAGCACTTTTATATGACTAAAAACTGCTTTGTCAGTATTTTTTCTTCCCATGCGGCAAAAGTAAGGCATGCGGCGGGAAATTCCGTGCTTTTTCTTACTTTGAACCCGCAAAATTTTAGGATGAAAACACACCTTGCGCTGCTGCGCGGCATAAATGTAAGTGGCCAGAAGCTGATAAAGATGGAAGACCTCAGGAAGCTTTTGGAAAACGAGGGTTTTGAAAACGTCAGGACTTATATCCAGAGCGGGAATGTTATTTTTGACAATGCTTCGTCTGCCAAAGAGGAATTGGCGCAACAGATTTCCGGGGCCATTAAAAGGCAATACGGTTTTGAGGTAACTGTTGTAATGGCAGATAAAAGATTATTGAAAAGGACCGTTGTGGAGAATCCGTTTTTGGAAAATGCTGAATCAAAACAATTGTATGTCGCCTTCCTTTCTGAGATTCCGGCGGCGGAAAATATCGAAAAAATGTCGCAGGCAGCCATTGCGCCCGATGAAGCAATAATCATTGATGATGTAATGTATTTGAAATATGCTGTTGGCGCCGGACAGTCGAAGCTCACCAACAGCCTTATCGAAAACAGGCTTAAAGTAAAGGCAACGTCCAGAAACTGGAATACGACACTAAAACTCCTTGAGCTTTTGAACGAGCGGAAATAAAATCTCCAAAATTGAATAACTTTTGTAAATTTAAGGTTCACCATTTAAACCATTCAACATGAAAAGAGACGCCACAGCAGTCTGGAAAGGCTCGGTTAAAGAAGGCAACGGAACACTGACTACGCAGAGTACGGTACTTAACAACACACAATATTCATTCGGGTCGCGCTTCGAGAGCGGCATCGGAACAAATCCCGAAGAACTTATAGCCGCAGCACATGCAGGATGTTTTACAATGCAGCTTTCGGCATTTCTTACGGAAGGCGGACATGTGATCAATAATATTGAAACAAAATGCGTTATCGACTTTCAGAACGGAAGCATCGTCAGTTCCAGGCTTACGGTACAGGCCGATGTTGCCGGAATTTCAAATGATGACTTTCAGGAGCAGGTCACAAAGGCGGAAAAGAACTGCCCGATATCAAAACTGCTGAATACTGAAATTTCTTCAGAAGCGACACTGGTTTAAGGAAATACCCTGTGATAGAATATATCAAAACCGCCCCCGGTGATGTTAATGACTTCGCCGGTTTCGGTTGACTTTAATTGTCCTGAAAAGAGTCCGCGTATTCGATTCGGCGTGCTTTCATGCACATCAAAAACAAACGAATCGTCTACTTTTTCAAACACATGCCCGTCTTCTATATAAGCGAAATACCAGCAGGCTTCAGTGCCAAGCAGGTTCTTTTCGGCTATAAACGCAATCAGCCGGTCCGGACTTTGCTCAATTGAGGCCGTAACGGTGACATCGGTAAAAGTATAATCATCTTCAGTTTGCGTTTCTTCAGTAACGTGGAAGGTATTGAACATGTGCGTGGTTCCGTTAACATTCGCATCGAGGTAGGTAATGTTTCTATCTTCTTCCGCATCACATGAAACCACGAAAATACTAAACAGCACATAGAGCAGGTAATGATAAAGTCGCATGAGGATAAAGTTGAGGTTACATTAAAATTAACCAATTTATCCCGAGGCATGGCCGACTTTAAGTATTAGTTAACGCGCCTTCGTGATGAAGGCAGACCTTTGATTTTTACCAAAAAAAACCTCATAGCTGAGGCTCAATATGTGATGTTAAATGTGCCATCAGTGATTGTCAGGGTTTCGCCGCTTTCGGTATCGTGGACTTCTCCGGAAAATGTGCCTTTAAGTCGGGCGCCGCTGTTTTCTGTCACATCAATATTAAAAGCCTCCTCAACTTTCTGGTATGGTGACTGGTGAAGGAAATAAGTGAAATACCAAGTGACATGCGTGCCTAAAGAATTTTCTGCAACAATGAAGGTAATGGTCCTGATGGGATTGTTATCTATAGAAGCGGTGACTTCAAGATCGGTATAACCTTCAGCCGGATAGTGTACCTGATCCACATGAATGGTGTTGAAAGTATACTCGGTGCCGTTGATTCTTGCTGTTAAAACCGATTTAGGATCCGAATCTTCATCCGAGGAACAAGAGGCAAATATTCCGAGAAGAAAAAAGACAGGTAGAAGTAAAATTTTTTTCATGATAATTTGTTGGTTGGTTTCTCAAATTTAAAATTTAGGCAATCGGCTTAAAAGTCTTTTAAGGTTATTTTAGCACTTCCGTGGCTTTTTGATGAAGGATATCCTTTTAAAATGTAAACATTTTCAAGAGGCATTTTGCTACATTTGTACACTATTAGAAAATAATGTTTATGAATGTTCTGGAAAAAATAAGTTCGGCTGAAATCATGGCCATGGAAGACAGGTACGGTGCGCATAATTACCATCCGCTTCCGGTAGTGCTCAACAGGGGAGAAGGCGTCTATGTGTGGGATTGCGAAGGGAAAAGATACTATGATTTCCTTTCCGCATATTCTGCTGTCAACCAAGGTCATTGCCATCCTAAAATTGTCGGCGCAATGATCAATCAGGCACAAACGCTTACGCTGACATCGAGGGCATTTTACAATGATAAATTGGGTCCGTACGAAAAATTCCTTTCATCATATTTTGGCTTTGAGAAGGTTCTTCCGATGAATACAGGCGCAGAAGCCGTGGAAACCGCCATTAAACTTTGCCGTAAATGGGCTTATGAGAGGAAAGGCATTGCCGAACATGAAGCCAGGATCATTGTATGTGAAGGCAACTTCCATGGAAGGACCACCACAATCATATCTTTTTCCAATGACGAGAATGCACGAAAGAACTTTGGCCCATATACTGCCGGGTTCATTAAAATAGCTTACGACAACCTTGACGAACTGCAAAGCGTACTTGAAACAGAAAACAATGTAGCCGGCTTCCTCGTGGAGCCGATTCAGGGTGAAGCAGGTGTTTATGTTCCTGCCGATGGCTACCTGGCAAAAGCGAAAGCACTCTGCGAAAAGTACAATGTTCTTTTTATTGCCGATGAAGTTCAGACAGGCATCGCCCGTACCGGAAAACTGCTGGCGGTTCATCATGAAAATGTCCAGCCGGATATCCTGATTCTTGGAAAAGCCATTTCCGGAGGCGTTTATCCCGTTTCCGCAGTACTTGCCAATGACAATATCATGGGTGTCATCAAACCGGGCCAGCATGGTTCAACCTTTGGTGGAAATCCCGTTGCCGCTGCTGTGGCTGTGGCTGCGCTTGAAGTGGTGGAAGAGGAGAAACTTGCTGAAAATGCGGTTTATCTCGGGGAAATATTCCGACGGAAACTTAACGAATATATCGCCGGATCAACTATAGCAACGCTGGTTCGCGGAAAAGGATTATTGAATGCCGTTGTCATTAACGATACTGAAGAAAGTACTACGGCGTGGGATATTTGTATGAAAATGGCTGATTATGGACTGCTGGCTAAGCCAACGCATGGCAACATCATCCGGTTTGCGCCGCCGTTGGTGATGAATGAGGAGCAATTGTATGAATGCCTTGATATTATAACCAAAACGTTCCGGGAATTTGAAAAATAGGAAATATATCAGCATTTGTTATACTGAAACTAGGTTACACATTAGCCTCAACATAAAAAAGTCCCGCTTATCCGGGACTTTTGTTTTACATTTTTTTATTAGCCTTCTGATTCCTGTTGCTCAATCTTTAAGCGGAGGTTTTCCATAAAGTCATTTACTCCTTCCTCGCCAACAACGGCATACATATAAATGGTAAATATCAGATAAACCACACTCAGTACAATTCCAATAATTGCCAAAACCCTTCCGATGTTCAGGTTAGAATAATTGGAGTACAATTCAGGCTGTTCCATATAAAGCTTCATGTCCTTGTTGGCAAGCACCAAGGCAATGATGCCGAGAATAAGCCCGACAATTCCATAGCAGCAGCATGTGAGTATCGAGCAGATGCCAAGAATAAGCACCGCGGTAGCATTAGGTAAAGGTCTTTTTTCCATAGTTTGATTTGTTAGATGTTAGTCATTTTGTAAAGATAAAAAATTATCATAACCGCCCCATTGAGAATAGCCGTCGCAATAATGATTTTCGAATAATTCCTGCTTCGGTCCAGAAAATGAAACCCGAGCAGGATACCCAGTGCAATCAATGTATAGATGGCTGGGAACATCTGAAATGCCGCAGTGAATTCACCGTTGATCAAAAATTTCACCGCGCGCTGCATACCACATCCCGGGCATTCGAGTCCGAAAAGCTGCTTGTTCATGCACGGGAGCATATACTTTTCCATGCTTTGTATTTTAGTTACAAGTTTAAGAAAAATCTCCCGCCGGAAGACAGCCGATACTCTAAAGATTAGTATTTTTGGATAAATAAAAAAGATGAAAAAGCTTGCCATCATTATAGTCTTCATTGCCATACTTGTGGCGTCGTATGAGATGGCAAAAGACCAGCCTAACATCTATATCACCTGCGTTGCCGTCATTGTTTTTATGTTCGGGATGATGCGCCTCAGCTCAAAAACACCAAGCAAGAACCCGCCAAAAGACGAAGAAGATGTTTAAGAAAGGGGATCGGGTTACCGTACTCGACGATGATTACAGCGGCGTTGTCATTTCTGTGAATGCACACGAAGTGACCATAGAAACCACTGACGGATTCGAACTGTCGTATCGTCCCAATGAACTCGTTAAAATCGAAGATACCGGTATTTTAAGATCTTCAGCAGGAAGTTTTGATCCAGATGCCGTAAAAAAACAAAAGGAAATTCCGAAGCCGCGAAGTTTTGTAAAGGAAAAGAAGGTGAAAGGCGAAATTCCACCGCCCGAGTTTGATCTCCACATTGAAAAGCTTGTTAAAAACTGGCGCGGCCTTTCAAACTATGAAATCCTGACGATTCAAACAGAAACCGCAAAAAGGCATATTGAATTTGCTGTCCGCAACCGCATCCCGAAAATCATATTTATCCACGGCGTGGGCGAAGGCATACTTAAGGCCGAACTCGACTTCATGCTCGGCCGGTACGACAATATTACTTTCCGCGATGCCAATTATCAGAAATACGGGCTCGGCGCTACCGAAATTACACTCAGGCAAAATACAGTTTAGTTCGTCAGTCGCGCAAATACAAAATCGTCTGCAAGTCTAAACGCACTGTTTCCTTTCCTGAGAATCACATTTCTCAGGTGTATTTCATGTGTGAAAACGCCCGGGCTGTTGGTGGTCGTATAGACTTCGACAATTCCGCTTACAGCCTCAACCCCGGCCTCGGCAATCCACGTTTCTGTAATGGTTGGCGTTGCAGGCGGTGGATCGGCACAGAAATATCCTGCGGATACCAAACCTCCGAAAATGCGATAATTCAGGCTGTTGGTGGTGTTTGAAATTAATCCTGTGCGCGGACTTCCAAGCGGTGTCACCTCATTCTGAATAAGCGCTGGATCAATGTTTAATGCAATGCCTTCGCTTCCGCTGAAATTATACACCGTATTGCCGCACCGGCCGGCATTTTCAGGATTGAAGATGTGGAAGTTGAAAAATTGGCTTCCAAAAGCAACATCAAGTGTTCCGAAAGGAAATGTCTCGTAAAGTTGCGTACCATTAGGTTTTTGGAAAGTAATATTCCTGAAGGTGATCACGTGCCTGTACTCGGTAATAAGTTCGCCACCTTCAATATCAGGATTATCTTCCCGGATTGCCGTGGTTGTGATTTCAATGATTCCGGATGTCGCTGTCCATTCTTCATCGACTGTTGGATTTGCCGGCGGTATCGTACCACAGATGTTCTCCTCACCAACGTTGCCATTGTAAGCGCGGTAAACCACACGGTTAGTACCGCTTATAGTAATATTTACGGTTCCGGGATCGTTCACCAAAGCTTCGTCCAACTCGTTAAATTCAACAATCAGTGCCTCAGTATCGGTAAGTTTATATAAGATATCGCTCTCATTATTGTCACAACGCTGTACGGCAACATCATCGAAATTTAATGTTTCAACAGTCATATCACCATCGTCACACCCAAGCAGGGCTGATAAAAGCACGATTCCCCAAAGTTTTTTCATTGCCAAATTTTTACAACAAAAATAAGGTTTTTCGCCTTATGGACTTTAGAAATAATTTTCATGATTATAGTATCTTTGACCTTCCTGTACTTATCCCACAAATGAAAAAAAGCTTTATTTTAATCTTAATTGCTACGGTTACCATGCAAAGCCAGACCTTGCTATCGCCTTCAGGCGGACAAAAGCTTGAATTTGCGCTCACATCCGGGCGGCCTTCTTATTCACTTAAATTCAATGGAAAAAATGTCGTCGAAGAGAGCTTTCTCGGTATTGCTTTAAAAGATGGTGATCCGCTTGACGGAGGTTTCGAGGTTGTCAAAACTTCAAATTCTACTTTCAATGCAAACTGGAAGCCTGTTTTGGGTGAGGTTGCTTCCATCAAAAATCACTATAATGAGCTTTATGTCGAACTGCTGCAGCCTGCAACGGGCAGGAAATTAAATATTGTCTTCCGCGCCTTTAACGAAGGCATAGCGTTCAGGTATGATCTGCCGCAACAGGAAAAGCTGAATTATTTTGTTGTCTCGCGTGAACTTACCGAATTCAACCTCACTGGCGATCATAAAGCATTTTGGATTCCGGGTGATTTCGACAGTCAGGAATATGTCTACAATGAAACGCTGTTGTCACAGATCGATGTGGAAAAGCTCGATATGAACAACGGCATCGGTTTTAAAGGGCCAATGACAAAGACCCGGGTTCAGTCGCCACTGATGATGAAAACAAAAGACAACCTCTATATCAACATCTTTGAGGCCGCCGTACTAAATTATCCAGTGATGCATCTGGCGCTCGATCCAGAGACTTTCACCTTCAGGAGTGAACTTGCCCCGAATGCGATTGGTAATTTGGCTTATCTGCAGGCGCCGTTCCGGATGCCATGGCGCACTATTATGGTATCGGATGATCCACGCGACATCCTCGCATCAAAAATGATCTTAAACCTGAACGAACCCTCCAAAATTGACGATACGTCATGGATCAAGCCGATGAAGTATGTCGGTATCTGGTGGGAAATGCACGTAGGGCGCGGCACATGGGATTATGCCGGCTCTCAAAATGCACAAAATGCTTCTCCCGGAGCGTTGAAACCCACAGGAAAACATAGCGCGAACACTGAAAACGCGAAGAAGTATATCGATTTTGCTGCAAAACATGGTTTCGACGGCGTACTCATCGAAGGCTGGAACAATGGCTGGGAAGACTGGTTCGGCAACTGGAAAGAAGAAGTATTCGACTTTGTGACGCCCTATCCCGACTTTGAGGTAAAGGCCATTACATCATACGCTAAGGAAAAAAAAGTCCAGCTTATCATGCACCACGAGACTTCCGGCTCGGTGACCAATTATGAAAGAAGGCTCGACCGCGCCTTCGATTTTATGAAATCAAATGGTTATAATGCGGTAAAAACCGGCTATGTAGGTAAAATTATTCCGCGGGGCGAATGGCACGACGGTCAGGCAATGGTAAACCATTTTAATTATGTGGTGCAACGTGCAGCCGAGAGAAAGATCCTGGTCAATTCCCACGAATCGTCACGTCCGACAGGCGTTCACCGTACCTGGCCAAACTATATCGCAGCCGAAGCCGCACGCGGAAACGAGTTTAATGCCTGGAGCAACGGAAATCCGCCGATGCATGAAACAATATTGCCATTTACCAGGCTTCTGGGCGGACCGATGGACTACACGCCCGGAATCTTCGAAATTAAAATGAGCTTTTACGATCCGAAGAAAAAAGAACAGGTTCATACCACGCTTGCCAAGCAGCTCGCGTTATATGTCACCATGTATTCGCCATTGCAGATGGCTGCCGACCTGCCGGAAAATTACGAAAAGCACATGGATGCCTTTGAATTCATAAAAGATGTTGCAGCCGATTGGGATGATACCCGCATTCTTGAAGCCGAACCGGGCGATTACATCACCATAGCACGGAAAGCAAAAGGAAAAGAAAACTGGTTCATCGGGGCAATCACTGATGAAAACGCCAGAAGATCCACTGTTATGCTAGATTTCCTTTCTCCGGCAAAAAAATATATCGCCACGATTTATGAAGACGGAAAAGACGCACATTGGGAAAAAAATCCAAAATCGTATGCTATCAGAACGGTTGAAGTCACCTCAAAATCGAAACTAAACCTTGTATTGGCAGCAGGCGGCGGTACTGCAATCAGTATCGTTCCACAAAAATAATCATGAGAAAAGTTTATTTAGACAACGCCGCCACCACGGCCATGCGTCCTGAAGTAATCGACGAAATGGTTAAAGTGATGCGGGAAGATTTTGGTAATCCTTCATCGTCACATAGTTTTGGACGGGCAGCGAAAAGTGTGCTTGAACTTGCGCGCAAATCAATTGCAAAGCAACTCAATTGCGCTGCGCAGGAAATTATATTTACTTCCGGCGGTACCGAAGCCGATAATTGGATATTGCGAAGTTCAATAACTGATTTAGGGATAAAACGCATCATCTCCAGCCGCATTGAGCATCATGCCGTGCTGCATACGCTGGAGTCGCTTCAAAAGGAATTTGGGGTAAAAGTTGATTATGTAAATATAAAACCAAACGGCGAGGTCGACCTGTCGCATCTTTCGGAACTGCTTTCACAAAGCACGCCTACGCTGGTTTCACTGATGCATGTAAACAATGAAATAGGTACAGTGCTCGATCTTGGAACAACGGGAAAATTATGCCGGGATCATGGGGCATACTTCCATTCAGATACGATCCAGTCGGCAGGGAAATCAAGATTCGACCTGCAACAGCTTCCAATCGATTTTATGGTCGCGAGCGCACATAAATTCCATGGCCCGAAAGGGGTAGGTTTTGCATTTGTTCGGAAAGGTATTGCGCTAAATCCTATTTTTTTTGGCGGGGAACAGGAAAAGGGTTTGCGCGCCGGGACTGAAGCCATACACAACATTGCCGGTATGGCAAAGGCGCTCGAGCTTTCTTACGCGAATCTGGATCGAGAGAAAGAGCATGTCGCTTCCCTGAAGGCGTATGCTGTTGAACAAATCGGGAAGCATTTTCCGGATGCTAAAATTAACGGAGAGCATACTTTTTATAATATCATCAATGTGTGTTTCCCTTTTTCGGAAGAAAAGACTTCGATGATCCTGTTTAATCTTGACATGAAAGGAATCGCTGTGTCGCGGGGCAGCGCCTGCCAGTCGGGAAGTGTAAAACCGTCGCATGTGCTGGCTGAAATCCTGAGTGGGGAAGATATTAAAAAGCCCAGCCTGCGGATTTCGTTCAGTCATTTTAACTCACAAGAAGATGTGGATTGGCTGGTCGCGGCTTTACAGGGCATTTAACATGAACTAGATCATGCGGAACGAATCCAATTGTGCTCGCATTACTCTCCAGTTAATTCCGCAATTGAACTCCATTTCATTATACGATCTGGTGAAACTGGCGTAAAGGCAATAGAACGGTGAATATGGTTCCTTGATTCTTTATTCCCGTAGCAGAAATGCTGCCGTGGTGGCGTTCGACGATCTTCTTGCATAAGGCAAGGCCGAGACCGGTGCCTTCATACAGGTCTTTTGCATTCAGCCGTGTAAACGGATTAAAAATCTGTTCGGCATATTCCTGTTCGATCCCGATACCATTGTCGGCCACCATAACACGTACAAAGTTTCTTCCGCCAAGCCGTTCCTGTGCTGAAGAAATCTTCAATAACAGCGGCTCATGCTCTTTTGAAAACTTCAGCGCATTATTCACCAGGTTGTAGAAAAGCTGGTAAATAAGGATCGGAGCACCTTCAATTACAGGAAGCAATCCGGCTTCCATAGAGGCCTTTTTCAGATGTATCATGACTTCGAGATCATTTTTGATATCGTCAACAACAGAATTCAGATCAATCTGTGCAATCGGCTGCTCCGAAGAGTTCAACGCCGAATAGCTGAGTACGCCTTCGATCATCGAGAACATCCGGTCGGTTGCCTTATGTACTTTGCCGAGATAATTCCGCCCTATATCCGGAAGCAATGCACCAAATTCCTCATCGATCATATTGCTGAAAATGCGGATTTTCCGTACCGGTTCCTTCAGGTCATGACTCGCGACATGGGCAAAATGAAGCAAGTCTTCGTTAGAACGCTTCAGTTCGGCAGTACGTTCATTTACCTGTCGTGTCAATGCTTCGGTAAATTGTTTTTCAGCAGTAATATCCTGGGTTATTCCCAGTAATGTTTTGGGCTTGTTATCTGCATCGTAAAGCATTTTGCCTTTTGTCCTGATCCAGTGGATCGAGCCGTCTTTCTGGATCAACCGTATTTCATAATGAAGATGACTGGTTATGGCCGATTCTGCAATTGCCTGATCACGAATGGCTACGTCATCAGGATGGAACAATTTGACATACTCTGAACGCGAAGTTGTGCCTGAAAGACCCCAAATTTCGTCAAGTCTGGCGGAAGTTATTATTTTGTCAGCTTTAATGTCTATTTCATAAGTACCAAGATCTGCCGATTCAATGGCAAGCTCTGCGCGTTGCTGTGCAGCTTCAATTTCTTTTCGGGCATTAACCTGCGTGGTCACTTCTGTAGCAACGGCCATAACACCTTTAATTACATTGTTTTCGCGAAATGCAGCATAAACAAAATCGATGTATACTTTTTCTATGCGGCCATTTCTCGGCAATTTAATAGCCACCTCAAGCGCAGTATATGTTTCACCAGTATTAAATACATTATTCAGCAAAACTTCAAATCCCTGGTCTTTGGCTTCATGTAAACCTTCAAATACCGGTTTCCCTACAATATTTTGGGCATCTTTCCCCCAGAGCATCAGCATGCGGTCGTTTGCCAGCTCTACAACATGTTCCGGACCTTTAAAAAGACACATCGCTACGGGAGCCTGCATAACTGTATTGTGGAGGTTGTTCCGATTTTCTTCGGCTTCCTGTTTTGCGATGTTAAGCGCGGTCACATCGGCACCGGTATTCATTACCCCATATACTTTTCCCGACGAATCACGCACCGGGGTAAAGCTGTAATTAAAATAAAACGGCCTAGAATTGCCGTTGGCGAAAATGTCGACACGTTTATTTTCTGAATGAAAGGGCTTTCCGGTTCTGAGTACGCCTTCAAGCTGCTCAAAAATTTCCTGGTTGTGAAGTTCAGGAAGTACTTCCCGGTAGGGCTTTCCAATCACATCATCACCTTTGCCCCAAGCGTCGGTAATGGCCTTGTTTGCCAATTCAATAATCAGGTCTTCTCCAACATAAACCCCAATAGGAAATGGCGCGCTTTCTACCAGTGAACGCAAACGTGAAGCACTTTCTTCAAGATCTTTCTTTGCTTCAACAACACGTGTCACGTCATGATGCAATGCCATTATACCGCTAATTTTTCCATTTGCTTCCGTGTGCGGCTGGTATGTTATGTTTAGCCAGCCTTCTTTTTTACTACCAGAAGGCTCAAAAACATAATAGGGGTAATGATAGAGGTAAAGTGGTTCGCCTGTGGCAAGGACGCGATTCAGCATAGGGCGAAAATGTTCCTCGCTTTCCGGATTTACATCGAAAAGCTTTCTGCCGATTAATTCTTGGGTTGTTCTCCCGATGAGCTTCGCATAGGCATCATTTACGGTGTCAATTTTCATTTCCTCACCAGATAATACGATAATACCTGTTGTAGCTTCTCCAATCAGGTTGCGAAACCGTTGCTCGGAAGTTTTTAATTCCTGAACGAGAGTGACGGTTTTAGTATTTTCTGCACAGGTCACAAAAACGCCTTCAGGCCTTCCTGCCCCGTCTGTAATTGCACTGTAGCTGAATGTCCAGTAAACATCTTCAATCCTGCCGTTCCTGTATATCGGGAGCAATTGGTCTTCGCTCCAGATCGATTCACCTCCGTCAAGCACCTGTCGGATCAGCGGGTGGATGACCGGCCATATTTCTTCCCAAACCTCGCGGGCCGGCCTTCCAAGTGCCGAAGGATGCTTCCCGTTTTCTCCCAGTATAGTCCTGTAGGCATCATTATAAAAACAAAGGTGGTCTGGCCCCCAGAAAATATACATTGGAAATCTTGAGGGAAGGATAATGTTGAGCGTTGTCTGAAGGTTTTGCGGCCATGATTCTATTGGGCCCATTTTCGAATTTGACCATTCATAATTGCTGATCAGTTTGCCCATTTCGCCTCCGCCTTTGAGAAAGTTGGGCTGGAGGGAATTTTCTTGTATCGGGGACTGAAGCATGAAGGAATTTAATGAGCGTGAAGATAATAAATTTCTATCTGAAGCGATATTTTTTTCCACTAGTTTTTGGGATTTCAGTTGCTTTTTAACGCATCCTACAGATTTTCTACAGTGAACGCGTGATGGATGGAAGTATCTTTATGAGACTATTCAATGCCACGTAAACTAATTATGCCATGAAGAATTTTTTAAATGCGGCTGTTTTGCTGCTCACATCGTCCGTCACTTTTGCACAATCCGATCTTGATAAGGTTATCAGGGGCAGCGAAGTCATACTCAGTGGCCTTACCATATTTAAAACTGCACGGACACAGCCAAAAGGTGATCCGAAATTTATTGAAACGATCTGTATCAGGAATAAACTCAGCGATAAGATCACCTACATCATGACAATGAAAGATAGTCTGAGGGAAGTCAGGAAAGAGCTTGTCATACCGAAAGACGGCAAAGAATGTCTGTTAAACTTAGCGAAGGGAATCTATACCTATGAGATAATCCTTGCAAATAAAGAAGTGTACAAGAAAGGCGAGTACCGTTTTGAGGATGAAATCGTAATTACTATCCGCGACAATAAATAGTTTGTGTTAATGGTATAAGAATACCTGTAAATGCAATAAAATTGACACCGCCGGCCACTCATAACTTTATCCGACATAAGAAAGATATGAGTAAATGCATTGTTTTATGCTGCGTCGCTTTTTGCAGCCCGGTTTCCGCGTGTACTTTTTGTAACCCTCAAATCAGGGACGGGATTTTTAACAGCACTTTTTATCCCAACCTGTTTACGATGTTGTCGGCATTTATTGCGCTGACTATTATTGTGATATTACTCGCCGCGATTTCAGCAAACAGGCACAAGGCGTTTATGTATGACAACCCGTATTATATTGGTAAGTCGCCAGTGGCATTGGCTACGGCCGCAACAGTAATCGGCATTGGCGTAGGCGGGTTTATAGACGGGATTGCACTGCACCAGATATTGCAATGGCATGAAATGCTGTCAAACAAAATTCCATCGACCGACTACGTATCGAAGAGCATCAACATGTTTTGGGATGGGATTTTCCACGGCTTCTGCGTCCTGGTTGTCCTTGTCGGGATTATTTTGCTCTGGAATGCAGGGAAAGCGCGCGACAACGACATGTCATTCAGGCTGCTCGCCGGAGGAATGCTCAGCGGCTGGGCATTATTTAATATTGTCGAAGGAGTTATTGATCATCACATCCTAAAGCTTCATAATGTGATGGAATTCGCTCCTGATCATGACATAGCGAATTTTTATTTTCTCGGAATATCCGGGATTATGCTAATTATCGGTTGGCTTCTGATGCGGCGGACGCGGCGGTCTAATGTCCAAAACGCAATGCGAATAATCCCGACATTTAACTTCAATAACTTTTGATGTGAATCCTGTAAACCCAGTGTCAGAGTAGATTTCTAGCTTTACAAAACAATAAATAAATAAGTAAATAAGCTACTATGAATAAGCCAATCAACACAAAAATGCACGGCATTATCGATTATGCGATGGGAAGTGCTTTAGCTGTCCTTCCGGCGGCTCTCGGCCTGGGTCCGACTGCAGTAAAAAGTTACATGGGTATTGCAGGAAATATTCTTGCGATGAATGCAATGACCGATTCACCTGTTGGGATGAAAAAAG
The DNA here is from genome assembly GCA_036399795.1 of Flavobacterium sp. Taxonomy (GTDB): domain Bacteria; phylum Bacteroidota; class Bacteroidia; order Flavobacteriales; family Flavobacteriaceae; genus Flavobacterium. The sequence goes on along the minus strand of DASWML010000023.1, from coordinate 158,083 downwards.
TCATGTCGGTGAAAGCACACCGCAACGCAGACATTGCGACTTTGGGCGGCTTGGCGCTGATGACGATGGCAAAACCATTTAGAAAAGACAGAAAAGCGCTGTATTTCCACCTCGGATTTCTTTCGCTTGCACTGGCCGAATTCCTGCTCACCGATTTTAACTCGCCTGAAGAGAATCTTGTAAGCGCAGCCGGCATGTAAAAGAATAAAAGTTCATTGTTTTTTTGCTGAACCGCCTGAAGGAAATACTTCAGGCGGTTCTTTTTTAATGATTTGCTTTGTCCATTGCAGAAGGCCAAACTAAGAACATCAGCAGGAGGAAAGTTCTGTCGCATCAATTAGTTATCGGGAAGTAAAGCAATAAAGATATGTGTAATTCAGAAGCTATAAGAGTTCTTTGATCAAGCTCTGGAAATCAAGATGTTTTGTGTACATGTCGATGCTGCCGTCGGTCTTTACCGGCCACAGTTCGCGCGGACGATCCCAATACAATTCCACGCCGTTGCCATCAGGATCGTCCAGATAGAGTGCTTCAGATACGCCATGATCGGCAGCGCCTGTGATAGGGTATTCGGCAAGCTGCAGCCGTTGAAAAATCATTGCAAAGTCTTTGCGCGTCGGGTAAAGAATTGCCGTATGGAAAAGCCCTGTAGCATTTTTGGCAGGTTTTGGGCCATTTTTACTGTACCATGTATTTAGCCCGATGTGATGATGATAACCCCCGGCGGAGATAAATGCTGCGTCTTCACCAGAAGTTGTGATGAGTTCAAATCCGAGAAGTCCGCAATAAAATTCCATCGCACGGTTTATATCGGCTACCTTCAGGTGAACATGGCCAATACGGGTTTGTGCGGGAATTTTATAGGAGTCCATTATCAATTATTTAGTGGAAGGACGATTTCAAATATGGTCCCTTCTCCCGGTTTGCTCGAGACACTGATGCTGCCGTTGTGGTTATCAACAATTTTCCTGCACAGCGCCAAGCCAATTCCGGTTCCCTGCTTGTTGTCGTGCAGCCGCTGGAACATCTTGAAAACATGTTCGGCATATTGTGGTTCAAAACCGATTCCGTTATCAGACAAAGTGATTTTTACAGATTTTCCTGAATCTATAACTTTGGAAGTAATATGGACTTCAGGATTTTTATGGCTGAATTTGATCGAGTTGTTGATGAGGTTTGAGAACAACTGGTGCATTTGTATCGGAATGGCGTGAATTACAGGCAGATCATCGTATGTTATCTTTCCGTTTTTCTGCTCCAGCAGCATCTCAAAATCGGTTTCGATACTGCTGATGATATCATTGAGGTTAACCTCTTCAAAAAGCCCGGCCTTATGGCTAATCTGCGAATAATTCAATACATCTTTGATCAGGGTCGCCATACGCTTTGCGGAAGAATTGATCTTTTCGAGGTTACGCAACGCTGATTCGCGGTTGTCGAGTGAATCTTCCAGCAGTTCACTGTAGATCTGGATTTTGCGCAATGGCTCCTGAAGGTCATGTGAAGCGACATAAGCATATTCTTCCAGTTGTTTGTTCTGGATCTCGATCTGTTCCTCTGCGCGCTTCTTCTGTGTCAGGTCGCGCGTCACTTTCGAAAAACCGATAATTTTATTATCATCGTCATGCAACGCTGTGATTACGATGCTTCCCCAAAAATGTGTCCCGTCTTTTCGCACCCGCCAGCCTTCATGCGTGGCCTTGTTATTGGCGACAGCTTCAGCCAGGAGTTTTTCGGGCAGCTGTGTCCTGCGATCGTCCTCAAGATAAAAAATGTTGAAATTTTTCCCGACAATTTCCTCTTCGGAATATCCTTTAATTTTTTCAGCACCCCTGTTCCAGTTGAGGACATTTCCTGCGGAATCAAGAAGTATAATGGCATAATCTTCCACTTCTGCAATCATCCGGTGATACCGCTCTTCACTTCTTCGCAGCAGTTCATTGTTGTACTGAAGTTCGGCAGTATATCGTTCCTGCCGCTCTTCCGACATTTTCCGTTCGGTAAGGTCACGTGTCACTTTTGAAAAACCGATGATGTTATTCTCGGTGTCATGCAGTGCGGTAATGACAATGGAACCCCAGAAGACACTTCCGTTTTTCCTGATCCGCCAGCCTTCGTGAATGGCCTTTCCTTTATCCCTTGCTATTGAGATAAGCTTGTCTGGCAGCCCGGTAGCGATGTCTTCAGAACGGTAAAAAATGCTGAAATTCCTTCCGATGATTTCCTGACTGGTATATCCTTTAATATTCTCGGCACCCTTGTTCCAGTTCATGATATTTCCTTGTATGTCAAGCAATATGATCGCATAATCCTCGACTTCCGAAATCATTTTGTGGTAACGTTCCTCGCTTCGGCGAAGCTGCTCATTCTTATGTTCGAGCTGTATGGCATCGCGTTGCTGTTTTTCCTCTGCTGCTTTGCGTTCGGTAAGGTCGCGGGTCACTTTGGAAAAGCCGATAATCTCTCCGGCGGCATCGTGGAGCGCGGTAATGACGATAGAACCCCAAAACCTGCTTCCGTCTTTTTTTATGCGCCAGCCTTCATGGGTAGCCTTTCCTTCTTTTGATGCTTGTTCCAGGAGAGATTCAGGAAGTTTATGCTGACGGTCTTCCGCCGAATAAAAAATCCTGAAGTTTTTTCCGCAAATTTCGTCGGAAGAATAGCCTTTTATGTTTTGCGCACCCAGATTCCAGTTTAAGATTTTCCCATCAGTATCGAGAAGGATAATGGCATAATCGCTTACTTCTTCGACCATTTTGTAGTAGCGCTCTTCTCTTTTGGTCAGCGTGTCGGTTCCTGATGCAAAAGTGCTTTTGGGTCTTTCTATTACATTGAGTATGCTCACAGCTCCGAAAAGTTTACCATTTTCGTCAAAAAGCGGCTGTGTATTCGGGATAACATTAAATCGTTTACCTTCAGGTTGTTCAATGATAATTTCAATCGGTTCAGACGTTTTTCCATTTAAAAATGTAGCCATCGGACACTCTGACAATGCCATGGCTATACCTTCCTTGTCATAAATTTTCCAGGAACCACACCATAAATCGACCCCAATTTTAGGTTCCCTGCCCCAAAGGTCTGCGGCAGCTTTATTATAGTAAGTGAGATAACCCTCGGTGTCGCAGGTATAAATCGCTACCGGCAGTTGATCGGCAAGGTTATTTCCTGAATATATATTGTGAGGAATATTTCTTTTACCGGCATCGCCAATAAAGGAAACGTTTTCATCCGAAGTATGCATAAGTAGTTGGTCTTCGCGTAAAGTTAAACAATTCCCAATTTAATAAAAACAGGAATTAACTTTTCCGATGGATATTTAACTTAATAACTGGATACGCCGAATTTTATTATACCCAAAGAAATTAGATCAAAATTACTAATTTATAGAAATGTGCAACAGTGGTGTGTTCCGCGCCGACATAAAACCCGAATTCATCTTTTGGTCTTCAAGTTCTGCACGAAGTGTTTTTTCAATACGGAAGGCATGGCTCGAACCCATTGTAACAAAAACCTTTTGTCCTTCATTGACAGCCTCAATCACGGCGGAGCAGAGATGGACATCGCGTATCTGGTTCGACAATGAAAAAATATCAAGCAAATAACCGTCAGGCCAGCCGTATTCGTCGCTGGTGTCGCGCCAGTCTTTTAATTTAGGAAAGTCGGCCTTCCAGATGCTGTCAACCTGGGCAACGCTGGTAATTGCTCCCCTTATTCCGTCCATATCAGTCCGGCTATCGATCAATTCCTGCAGGCTTGCATCGGGATCGGCGGGTTTTCCGAAACGGAAATTGCTGAAATAGGGGCGAAGGGAATAAAATAAGGCCGCCTGCTGTGGCGTAAACTGTTTAAGGATCATTTTAAGCTCGTCACTTTTTTGCGGTTCCCAGGTATAAAACGGAATGTCGTGCTCTTTGGCCAGGCTCAGGGTGAGTCCGCCTTCACCATATTCTTTTACCGGATCCTGCAAGCCTTCAAAAAGAAATCCAAGCCTGCCTTCTACGAATGCCACATCGGGCTGAAAAGTATTCCAGGTTGCATTCATAATCGGGATCTGCATGTTATTGATGTCTTTTGTATGTTCGATGCCGATAACGTAGACCGCGCCACGGCCTTTCCGGATTTCATAGAGATACGGACGCACATGATCTCCGAGCGTATCGTAGGCGCGCATATCCATAATGGGCACTTTAAACAATTTTTCTTCTTTTACGGTGTAGAATTTGGGAGAACGCCAAATAATGCCGAGGGACAAAAGGGCAAAGAAAGTTGCAGACAGGACGGCGAAGGTCAAAACTGCGATTTTGAGTGATTTTCTCATTTGTTGATGATTGATTGATGATTGTCTTTTGGACGCTGGTATTTTAAATTTGTTACATAAAAAAAACCGCCCTTGAGGACGGTTTTGATTTTTCTATGTATTGATTTCTAAATATGGATGACTTCCCCGTAAGCGTCGGCTACCGCTTCCATTACTGCTTCGCTCATCGTTGGGTGCGGATGGATTGCTTTTAAAACTTCATGCCCTGTAGTTTCAAGTTTTCTTGCGACTACTGCTTCCGCAATCATGTCGGTAACGCCTGCGCCAATCATGTGGCAGCCAAGCCATTCGCCGTATTTGGCGTCAAATATTACTTTTACAAAACCGTCTGATGCGCCCGAAGCTTTTGCTTTTCCTGAAGCGGTAAAGGGGAATTTGCCGATTTTGAGTTCGTAACCTTTTTCTTTTGCCTGCTTTTCTGTAAGTCCGACAGAAGCGATTTCAGGAGACGCGTATGTACAACCCGGGATGTTACCGTAGTCGATCGGGTCGGTGTGCAAGCCGGCAATTTTCTCAACGCAAGTTATACCTTCTGCGGAAGCCACGTGCGCGAGCGCCGGACCCGGAACAACATCGCCAATGGCATAATATCCCGGAATATTTGTCTGATAATAATCGTTTACGAGAATTTTATCCCTATCGGTGGCGATGCCAACATCTTCAAGCCCGATATTTTCAAGGTTTGTTTTAATTCCGACAGCAGAAAGCAGTATGTCAGCCTCAAGAGTTTCTTCGCCTTTGGCAGTTTTTACAATTGCTTTTACACCATTCCCGGAAGTATCTATTCTTTCCACTGATGAATTGGTCATGATTTTCACGCCGGCTTTCTTCATCGAGCGCTCCATCTGTTTGGAAATATCTTCATCTTCGAGCGGAACAATATTCGGAAGGAATTCCACAATCGTCACCTCGGTTCCCATAGCATTATAGAAGTGGGCAAATTCAACTCCGATAGCGCCAGAACCTACGACGATCATCGATTTCGGCTGTTCCGTCATCGACATTGCCTGGCGGTATCCGATTACTTTTTTCCCGTCCTGCGGGAGGTTTGGTAATTCACGCGAACGTGCGCCTGTTGCAATAATGATATGGTCAGCCGAATATTCGGTAGTATTTCCGTCTTCGCCTTTAACGTTAATTTTTTTGCCTGGCCTTAGTTTTCCTGTTCCCATGATCACATCGATCTTGTTCTTTTTCATCAGGAACTGGATGCCTTTACTCATTCCGTCGGCGACGTTTCTAGAACGCTGGATCACTGCGGGAAAATCCTTGTCGAACGATGGAACAGTCAATCCATAGTCGGAAGCGTGTTTCAGGTAATCGAAAACCTGCGCCGATTTCAGCAGCGCTTTTGTTGGGATACATCCCCAGTTGAGGCAAACCCCGCCAAGGTTCTCTTTTTCAACAATCGCAGTTTTAAAACCCAATTGTGATGCCCTGATGGCAGTAACATAGCCGCCCGGGCCGCTTCCTAAAACTATAATATCGTATTTCATTGTATTGGTTTTTCTGTAGATTTTCTTTGGGCGAAAATAATGAAATTAATTCAATTGTATTCGCGGTTAATTCTGTTCCTCTACCAGGAACTGCGAGTAATACAGGTTGCGGTAGTAGCCTTCAGGTTTGCCCAGAAGTTCCTGGTGTGTTCCCTGTTCCACAACAAGCCCTTTGTCCATTACAACAATCTTGTCGGCGTTGATCACCGTTGCAAGGCGGTGCGCAATTACGATTGATGTCCGGCCTTTGGTGATGGTTTCCGTGGCGCGTTGTATCAGTTCTTCGGAATATGAATCGATGGAAGAAGTCGCTTCGTCAAGAATCAAAATCCCGGGATTGCTCACGTAGGCCCGAAGAAAAGCAATCAATTGCCTTTGTCCTGACGAAAGCATCACACCGCGTTCCTTTACATTGTAGTCGTAACCGTGGGGCAGACTCATAATAAAATCATGTACGCCAATTTTTTTCGCCGCATCGATTACATTTTCGCGGGTAACTTCAGGATTATTCAGGGTAATATTGTTCAGGATCGTATCGGCAAATAAGAACACATCCTGCAAAACAACCGCAATCTGCTTGCGGAGTGAGCCAAGCGTGTAATGTTCGATATTTTCACCATCGATTGAAATCATTCCGCTGCGAAGCTCATAAAACCGGTTCAAAAGGTTAATGATGGTCGATTTTCCGGCACCGGTCGACCCGACAATTGCAATGGTTTCACCAGCATTGATTTTAAGGTCGATTCCTTTGATGACATCCTCTTTCTCAATATACCCAAAATGGACATCCTTAAATTCGATATTTCCGGCAAAATTCGGAGCGATGATCCTTCCCGTATCCTGAATCTGGTCTGTCGTGTCCAGGATATCAAAAACGCGGTTCGCGGCAATCATTCCCATTTGCATCTCATTGAATTTATCAGCGATCTGGCGCAGTGGGTTGAACAGCATCCCGATAAACATCGTGTAAGAAAATAAATCCCCAAAAGTCGTAAAGTTGTCGCCACCCAGGATTTTGAGTCCGCCATACCAAACCACAAATCCCAAAGTCAGTGAAGAAATAATATCGGCAATAGGGAAGAAGATCGAGTTGTACCAAATCGTCTTGATCCACGCTTTACGGTGCTTATCGTTGATCTGGCCAAATTTTTCAGCTTCAATATCCTCACGGTTAAAGAGCTGGACGATTTTCATCCCGGTAACGCGCTCCTGCACAAAAGTGTTGAGGTTTGCGACCTGGTTGCGCACTTCCTCAAAAGTTACCTGCATTTTGCGCTGGAAAATCCGCGTGATGTAAACCAGTACCGGCATGGCGAGAATTACGATCCATGTGAGCTTGTAATTCATATAAAACATAAAGATCAGCACCACAAGCATCTTCATCAAATCGCTGATGATCATAAAAAGCCCCTGACTGAAAATCCGGGCAATCGCTTCAATATCCGAAACCGACCGTGTCACAAGCTGTCCCACCGGCGCATTGTCGAAATAACGCATCCTGAAACTCAGCATGTGCTTGAACAGCTTGATGCGAATGTCTTTCACAATGTCCTGACCGAGCCAGTTCGCCCAGTAAACAAAGTAAAATTGCGAGGCCACTTCAAGCAGCAGCACCGCCGCCATCAGAGTGATATAAAAAAGAAGTCCGTGCGCGTCTTTCGGGCCGATGTAACTGTCGACAGTCTGTTTCAGCAAATACGGACGCAGCGCCGCAAATACCGAAAGCGATATCGCGAAAATAATCACTCCGTTAAAGCGCATCTTGTACGGCTTGGTATATTCCAGGATCCGTTTAAAAAGGCGTGTATCGAATGCTTTTGCTTTCACTTCGATTAATTTGTTTTTTTAAGGTCTTGTGCGGTCGCTTTGCTCCTTGCCACTCGTAATTAGTATTTGTTTTTGGGCAGCTTTTCCTGCTTTCGGCTTTATCTTTTACTCCGCTGCGCTTTGTAAAAGGATGCCGCCTCTATCAGGGCTGCGGCTGTCAATATAATCGTATTCTATCTTCTGAAGGTATAATCCGTGCGCCGGTACAGAAAACCCTGCGCGCGTCCTGTCCTTACTTTTAATAATCGCTTCAAAACCGGAAACCGAAATCCTGTTGCGGCCAACATCGATCAGCGTCCCAACAATGGCGCGCACCATATTCCGCAGGAAGCGGTCGGCCGAAATGGTGAACATCAGCCTGTTCTGGCCCTGTGTCCATTCCGCTTCGTAAATGTGGCAGATAAAGGAGTGAACATCGGTGTCGACCTTTGAAAAGCACTGGAAATCGTCATAATTAAAAAGAACCTGCGCGGCTTCGTTCATTTTATCAACATCGAGCTGCTGCGCAAATTCCCAGCTCAGTTTTCCCGCAAAAACATCCTTAAATTGATGGATGTGGTAATGATACGTCCGCTTTTTTGCATCGAAACGCGCATGCGCATCAGCGTGCAGCGGAATGATTGCCTGCACTGCAATGTCTTTCGGCAGGCACGAATTCAGCCTGTGCGCCAAGTCACGAACATCAGGAATCCCGCTGCAGTCAAAATGCGCAAATGCCTGGCTTGCGTGGACTCCGGTATCGGTTCGTCCTGCGCCGGTGGTTTCGATGGTCTCGCGCAACAGCATTGTCAGCGCTTCTTCCAGTGTTTGCTGCACTGAAGGCACGTTGCGCTGCTTTTGCCAGCCATGGTATGCGGTTCCGTTATAGGTGAATTCGATGAAGTATCTCAAGGCGAAAATTTCAAAAGCCAAAGTTACGAAGATTACGCCGACTGCTTTTTAATTATTTGTGAATGTTGCGGCTGAACTTCGCCCGGTTGCGGCAAATGCTTAATTTTACCCGACAGCCTAGCCCCGATGGAAGCGGCAGCCCGCAGCGCAGCGAGGACTACAGCGGACAGCGGGAAACAGCTCCAGAAAACATGAAGAAAATTCTATTGCTCAGCGATACGCACAGTTATATCGATCAAAAAATACTGGATTATGCAGCCCAGGCTGATGAAGTCTGGCATGGTGGCGATATTGGCAATTTATCGGTAACCGACAGGCTGAAGGAAGTGAAGCCACTACGCGGGGTTTACGGAAACATTGATGATGCGAAAGCGCGGATGGAGTTTCCGCTGAACAACCGTTTTATGTGTGAAGGTGTTGACGTGTGGATCACGCATATTGGCGGCTATCCAGGGAAATACAACCCTGCGATCAGGGAAGAAATTACCCTGAATCCGCCGAAACTTTTTATTTGCGGGCATTCGCACATCCTGAAAGTCATTTTTGACAAAAAGCTGAACCTGCTGCACATGAACCCCGGCGCTGCGGGAACGCATGGTTTTCATAAAGTGCGCACGATGCTGCGGTTTGAGATCGATGGCGATAAGATACAGAACCTCGAGGTGATCGAGATGAAAAAATAACCACAAAAAAACCCGGCTGGCGGCCGGGCTTTCTTCGCACTAAATAAACTAAGTTTATAGGTTTACCTTAACCTGTCCACAGATTTTACGAGATCTTCATCCTTCTTGATGGCTTTGTTGGCCAAAACCAGAAAAACGATAGAAACAATCGGGAGGAACATCCCAATACCCTTCTCAGAAACAATAGTTTCTCCGGATAAGTTTAGTGAATGGTATACAAACAAACCTAATAAAATTAAATGGAGGATGATGTTCAGCCTGCCGAAGACGAACTGTTGTTGCCTTTTTTTGTACGACAGGATACTCAGGAGCGAAAGCGCAGTGCCGAGTCCGAACAATGCAGTAAAAATGGTGCTATTCATAAAATAATAGTCTCCGCCAGCCGTTTTCCACAAAGGGAATACAAACGGAAGCGCACCTGTTGTAATAAGCGCAAGGATTAAATAGACAGTCTGGATCCTTTGGAGCATAGCCTGATTTTGTCACGCAAAAATAAATTTTCTTTTTATAAAATACTATTGCACGATAAATTTTTATTTGTAATATTGCAATACGAAACCGTAAGTACTTCATCCTTCGGGCCGCTCGGTAACCATACTTCACATTATATTTTCCACACTAAATTAAAATTCACAAAACATTCATGTTTGATATTTCCGTATTAAAAGAAATGAAGCTACCCGAGCTTCAGGAAATTGCGAAAGCCACCAAAAAGATAAAATTTGCAGGCGTTAAAAAGGAAGAACTGATTTATAAGATACTGGATTTCCAGGCTGCAAATCCGGTTGCGGTTGCAGGCAATGAAGGTCAGGCTTCAGAAGATTCTCTGCCACAGCAAAGAAACAAAAGGATGCGCATACAACCCGACGGCAGGAAGGAACGCCAGGAGGAAACGGATCTTTTTACAGAAAGCGTTCCGGCGGCAGTGCCAGTTTCCGAACCCGTAGCCGAGAGCGATTTCCAGGAAAGGAAAAAGCCGGGCAGGCCAGAGAAATTCAAGAAGCAGAAATTCGAGAAATCGGCATCAACTCCAACTGCGGCCGCTCCAAAAGAGACACAGGAACCGCCTGTAAATTATGAAGCCGAAATCAAGACCGGCGGCGATATGGAGGAACCCGTTGTTCGCGAAAGGCAGCCTCAGAATCCGAACCAGAAACAACGGCAGCCGAACCCGAACCAGCAGGGTCAGAACCAAAACAATAACCAGCCGCAAAACCAGAACAACTTCCAGAATGGCAACGGCAACGGGCAAAACGCCAACCAGAACCAAAATCAAAATTTCAAGAATAAAAAGAATAATAATTTCCGTGATGCCGATTATGAATTTGACGGTATCATAGAGAGTGAAGGCGTATTGGAAATGATGCCCGACGGGTACGGTTTTCTTCGCTCATCAGATTATAATTATCTGGCTTCACCGGACGATATTTATCTTTCAACCTCGCAAATACGTTTATTCGGATTAAAAACGGGTGACACCGTAAAAGGTGTCGTGCGTCCGCCAAAAGAAGGTGAGAAGTTTTTCCCACTGGTGCGCGTATTGAAAATCAATGGGCATGACCCACAGGTTGTTCGCGACAGGATTGCCTTTGAGCATCTGACGCCGGTATTTCCGACAGAAAAATTCAAACTTGCCGAGAGACAAAGCACAATTTCAACAAGGATTATAGATTTGTTTTCCCCGATTGGAAAAGGACAACGCGGAATGATCGTGGCGCAGCCGAAAACTGGTAAAACCATGTTGTTGAAAGACATAGCCAATGCCATCGCTGCCAACCATCCTGAGGCGTATTTGATCGTACTCCTTATCGATGAACGTCCTGAAGAAGTAACTGATATGCAGCGAAGTGTTCGCGGCGAAGTGATTGCATCGACATTCGACCGGGAACCACAGGAACACGTTAAAATTGCCAATATCGTTCTTGAAAAAGCAAAAAGGCTTGTGGAATGCGGGCATGATGTTGTAATCCTTCTTGATTCGATCACCCGGCTTGCACGGGCTTACAATACAGTACAGCCGGCTTCAGGAAAAGTATTGAGCGGAGGTGTCGATGCGAATGCTTTACAGAAACCGAAACGTTTCTTTGGTGCGGCTCGTAATGTTGAGAATGGCGGATCATTAAGCATTATTGCCACGGCGCTTACAGAAACTGGTTCAAAAATGGACGAAGTAATTTTTGAGGAATTTAAAGGAACCGGAAACATGGAGCTTCAGCTCGACAGAAAAATCGCGAATAAGCGTATCTTCCCTGCAATCGACCTGACTTCTTCGAGTACGCGCAGGGACGACTTGTTACTTGAGAAAGACATCATCAAAAGAATGTGGATTATGCGAAAATACCTTTCGGATATGAACCCTGTGGAAGCAATGGACTTTATCAACGACAGGTTCAGCAAAACGCGGAACAATCAGGAATTCCTGATTTCGATGAATGATTAAAAAATAATGTAAATAAAAAATCCCGGTTAATCCGGGATTTTTTATTTTTAGGAAAGTCGGTGGTTAATTTACAATAACTTTCTTTATTGCTGTTTCGCCTTGTGCAGTCAGACGGAGAAAATAAAATCCCGAAGGAATATTATTTATTGAATATATATCGTCCTGTGCAATGGGCGCCGCGATGGTTCGTATTCGTTGACCGTTAACTGAGAATATTTCGATCACATCCAGAGTGGCGGCAGCATATATATTTATTTTTCCATCTGTGGAAGGATTCGGATAAACCGAAACCGAGGCATTGAAATCGGGATTATTCACCGCAAGTGCAGGCCAGCGATTCTCTGCCGGAACACCGCCCCAAATCAGCGTAGCGAGATACGGATTATCTATAAACGGGTTCCTGTTGCCTTGACCGTAAGTGTTTGAACTGTTGCCAAGATAAGTGTTTCTTTGGTCTTCCACTGCTGAAACCGGATCTTCGGCATTCCATTGCAGGAAGAGATCGATCATGTTTGGATCAGAAGCGACCGTAGTGCCAATCCCTACATTTTTTGGAAGACAGCGGTTTCCGTAGCGAAGGTACATGTACATCATCATCCGTGCAATATCGCCTTTCCATTCGTCTCCGGGATACCATGAACTAGAAGTTACATCATGCGAATTTCCTGAGCCTGCAGCAAACTTTTCGCTCCCGCGATTGCCATTGCGATCGACATCCGAAGCGCGCAAATGGTGTGCATCCGCGCCGGGTCCGCTTGTTCCAAGGTCAGGTGTTCCCAATGATTTTGCATAGGTATGTTCCCGGTTCCATTCACAGGAATTTCCAGCTCCGTCCAGATTCTTGTTTCGTCTTCTGTGATCGTCGCCATCACTTGCAGATGCCGGACAAAGGTTGTTGCTGAAGCCGTAAATCAATAAAACGTTCTGATTTGTTGGATCAGCGGGATCAAGATCAATGATTTTAATCGAGTTTTCTGCTTCCTGATAACTCAGTTGATTGGTATGAGTTGATGTAATTTTAGCGGCCAGTGCAGTTTTAAGCGCCGTTCCGGTCTGGTTGAAATTAAAACCATTGTAGTATGGCGAGGCAGGAGCGCCTGCCTGTCCGAAAGTCAGGGCCGAGTATAGAAGACCGGCCGAAAGAATAATTTTACGCATAAGATATTTTGCCACAAAATGGCTAGTTTGGGGAACAGATTAATTAATAATGATTTTCCTGATTTGGGTTTGGCTGCCTGCTGAAAGGCGAAGGAAATAAAATCCCGGTTGGAGCTGATCAATAATGTAAATGTCGCTGTTACGTTCCGGATTCTCAATATTTCTTATGATTTGACCATTTATATTGACGAGCTGTATGTTCTCAATTGTATTGGAGGTGCTGATGTTGATCCTCCCATTGTTCGAAGGCACCGGATAAACCTGTATGTCAGAAACTTCAAAATCACCGACTGCAAGTGAACAGGTCGCACTCCAGATGATACACGCATATTCCGGATGGTCAATAAAAGGGTTTCTGTTTCCCTGATAATTGTAGACAGCGTTGTTGCGTGCGACTTCCTTTGCGCTTACCGGGTCATTGGCATGCCAGGTAAGCAGTATCTGCAAAAATGGGTCGGCAATTACTTTGGTGCTGCTTCCGTCAAACATGGCATATGGCCAACCAGAGACAACATTTTGATACCTTGTCGCGAAATAAAAGTAAATTCTGGCAATATCACCTTTGAATTCATCAATAGGTTCGAATACAATTCCGGTATATCCGGCAGAATAGCCACTGTTAAGATTGTTTCCAAGCTTAGAGCCGTTCATGGTCGGGTTGGTGATTCCGCTTTGGCTGATGAGCGTGCCGACAACCCCAAACGGATGGTTGCTACGGAACCCATTCACCCTGCCATCAGTAGGTAAAAGATGGTGGGCATCACCGCGCATCGGTTCATTCTGGCTGAAAACAGATTGCGGAATAACGTGTTCCGCATTATAGCAATCACCTTCTGAATCGTAGTTTCCGCATTGGTCTCCGGGATCAGAAACACTATAGTTATAGGGATCTGTAGCATTAGGCCTTTCTGAATAGGGATCCAGAATAGTATTGTCATTTTCATAATAGAGATCGCGGTCTGCTATTGGGAAAAAATTATCAATATTTGAATAAGGTTCCGCATCGTGATCCTTGATGATATTGTAAAGCTGGGTTTTTAAGGTATATCCCGATCCTGTGGCTGCGTTGTAGTAACCTGCCGGAATCTGGGCAACTCCCGATACTGAAAGCAGTAGGGCGAGTATAAAGTAAGTTTTTTTCATTTGGGGTTTTTAAATTGGTTTGCGTTCGAGCAAGGCCATATAGAATCCGTCAAAGCCTGAATCAGAGGCAAGTAGGGCGGAATCTTTCACAAAGGTAAAATTTTTTCCTGTTTCAGTTGTTAAAAAGCGTTTTACCTGTTCCTGGTTTTCTGATGGCAATACAGAACACGTTGCATACACCAGTTTTCCTCCGGGTTTTACCATGCGTGAATAGCTTTCGAGGACTTCGGCCTGAACTTTACGGATGTTGTCTATAAACTCAGGTTGCAGTTTCCACTTTGCATCAGGGTTTCTTTTCAGGACCCCAAGTCCGCTGCATGGCGCATCAATCAATACACGGTCGGCTTTGTCATATAGCTTTTTTATAACTTTGGTCGAATCAATAATCCTGTATTCGATATTGAAGGCACTGTTTCTTTTGGCTCTTAATTTAAGTTGCTTAAGCTTGCTTTCGTACAGGTCCATTGCGATCAATTGGCCTTTATTTTCCATCAGCGAGGCAAGATGAAGGGTTTTGCCGCCCGCGCCTGCACACGCATCAATGACACGCATACCGGGCTCCACATCAAGAAATCGGGCCACTAACTGTGAATTGGCATCCTGGACTTCGAAAAGCCCTTCCTTAAAAGCATCGGTAAGAAAAACATTTGCCCTTTCTTTAAGAACCAGGGCATCCGGCTGGTCTTTCAGGTATTCGGTCTCGATATTTAGATCCATCAGGATAGCGCGGAGTTTCTCCCGTGTACTCTTTAAAGTGTTTGTGCGAAGGATGACTTTTGCCGATTGGTTTTGGGCATTTATTTCTGTGGCCCATTTTTTTTCGCCTAATTCCTTAACACCAAGCGCATCCATCCAGTCAGGAATAGATTCTTTAATCGCGCGTGTTTTAGAGAGTTCATCAAAGCGGCCTTTGATTTTCCTTTCGGGTGTTCCTTCGAGTTGTCGCCAATCCGGGATCGGATACCCGCGAAGCACGGCCCAAACGGAGAAAATTCGCCACAGGTTGTCGCGGTCAAAGGGTTCTTTGACTTCGGCGACTTCCGCATAGAGCCTTTTCCACCGAACGATTTCATATATGGTTTCTGCAACAAACTTTCGGTCGGAACTTCCCCAGCGCTTATCTTTTTTAAGCGCACGGGCCACGACTTTATCGGCATATTCACCATCGTTAAAAATGGCATTCAGGGAATCGATTGTAGTATAAACTAAATTCCGGTGTAATCTTAATTTTTCCATTGAGGCGCAAATGTACCACTATTTTCTGTTCATGCATATCCTGAACAGACGTTTTTGAAACGATCAGCGGGGTTGAAAATGAGGGGTTTGTCGGTTAAATAGGCGAAATTGGAACAGATTATTATGGCTGCGGATAAACCCTGGTGAGGGACAGTTTTTCTGGCGGGTGAAGCACGAGCGGAAATTTTTCGACTTTTACCGAACTGCTGTCTAGTCCGAAAGCTTTTTCTTCAGAAAGGCTTAACTTCTTAATCAGGAAATAAGTGTTCATGATTATCTTTTCGTCCCAACGCATATAGCTGTCGTTCGAGAGGAATTTTTCAGAAAGAACAAATTTAAAGTCACCGATAATATTGTTTTTATTGAGCGATTCATAACGGCTGGTAATGTCCACTTCGCCTTTTTTCACCATATCCCGCAGTACTTCCTTAAACATCAGGTTGATTTTGGTGGCTTCACGGAATCCGAGATTGAAATCGATCCTGAAAAGATCATCTTTCAGTATTTCAGTTACTTTGTACTCAGATTTATAGGGTTCGTTCAGGATGTTGACATGTACAAACCAGTAAATGTCGGCACGCTTTGGTCTCTTTTGCAAAATGGAGAACATTACTTTTTCTTCAATTTCATCAACACGGTTGGCATTGGTCATATAAACCAAATGCGTCGCGTATTTTGGAATCGAGAGGTCAACGCTAAGTTCTGCAAGTACTTTTTTATAAGTGTCGATCTTGACCATTTTCGTGTAGCTTTTGCTGATTTTTTTTGCTTTCCACCATGTTGCCATGAGGCCTATCAGTAATGCTGTTATGGCTAGTGTAAAATTACCACCATCTGCAAACTTTTTCATGTTTGCCACGAGAAATGCAAATTCGATTGTAAGGTAGATCAGGATTATAGCTACAATAAAGAAAGGATTGACCCTTTTGATCAGCATATAATAACTCAGCAGCGAAGTTGTCATAATCATGCAAAGAATGATTGCGAGTCCGTAAGCCGCTTCCATTTTTTCAGAAACCTGAAAATACAGCACAACAACAATACAGCCCACAAATAGTAGCCAATTGATTGAAGGAATATAGATTTGTCCTTTTAAGTCGGTAGGATATTTAATCCTAACTTTAGGCCAGAAACTTAAACGCATGGCTTCATTGATCATGGTAAATGACCCGCTTATTACTGCTTGTGATGCAATCACTGCTGCAGAAGTTGCGATAACAATTCCGATAGGGTGAAACCAGTCGGCCATTATAAGATAAAACGGGTTGCCATATTCACCGCCCAGGCTGAACAAAGTCTGCCCTTCATGTCTCATCAGATACGCCGCCTGTCCAAAATAATTGAGCAGCAGCATGATTTTTACAAAAATCCAGCTTACCCGGATATTCTTTCTTCCGCAATGCCCCATATCAGAATATAATGCCTCTGCACCGGTTGTACAAAGGAAGACAGCGCCAAGTACGAAGAAGCCTTCGGGATGAATTTTCAGAAGATGATAAGCATAATATGGATTAATCGCTTTGAATACTTCCAGATGCCCGAATATTTGTATTCCACCAAGGATACCAAGCATACTGAACCAAATCAGCATCATAGGGGCAAAAAATTTACCGACCAGTTTGGTGCCGAATTGTTGGATGTAGAAAAGGACGAAGAGAATCGCAATTACAATGGCAACCGTATTCATCTGTGGATAAAAAGACCTTAATCCTTCAACTGCAGAGGAAACAGAGATTGGCGGGGTAATTATACCATCGGCCAAAAGTGCACTTCCCCCAATTACAGCCGGAATAATAAGCCATTTGACTTTTGTACGCTTTACAAGAGCGTATAAAGCAAAAATTCCTCCCTCGCCATTGTTATCGGCATTAAGGGTAATGTAGACATATTTTATGGTGGTCTGGAGCGTCAGTGTCCAGAAGATGCATGAAACACCGCCAAGCGCAATATCTGCAATGATCGGATCTTTTCCGATGATGGCCTTCATAACATATAACGGGGAAGTCCCGATGTCTCCGTAAATTATCCCGAGTGTGATCAGAAGTCCGGCAAAAGATAACTTACTTAATTGGCCATGATGTTGAGAGCTCATAAAAAACTATTCAAAAAAAGTGTACAAATTTACCATTAATAAAAAGATTTCAGCCTGTTGCGGTTAAAATATTTAAATAAATGAAAAACACCGCATCTTGCGGCGTTTTTCTAATCTTTTAGCTGTTATGTTATCTTCTTCCTGTGGCTTCCCGTTGTCTGGTTTGGCCTGCTGAGGATGCAGATGCCCGCTGAGGCGTGCTGTTTGCTCGTGGTGTAAAGCTTGGGCTACCATAAGTAGCCGAGGAAGATGTTCTGGAAGGCGAAACCGAAGATCTCGTAGCACTTTGAATTTGGGACGGTCTGGGACTCGCAATTTGAGAACTTCTTACAGGATTTTGAACTGCAGAACGTGTGTTCGATTTTACAGTGCTTCGTGGTGTAGTACTACTTGCTGATGTTGCCCTTGTTCCAGAAACTGATGCAGATCTCGTACCTGTGGTTGGCGCTGCAGATCTAACACCTGATGGTGATGTACTGTTAGATGTAGAAGGTGCCGTTCTGATAGCGTTTCGGGTTCCAGGAGTAGCAGCCCTTGTGCCTGTTGCATTACGAGGTGTTGTTGTAGCAGCATTTGTGCGCGTACCGTTTGTTGTACTGCCGGTGCTTCTTACGCCGGTTGCTGCTGTTCTCGTTCCACTTGGATTTGAAGTGCTTCGGATGTTGGATGCAGTTGCTGTCCTTGTTCCGGTAGATCGAACCTGATCAAGTTCATGACGATTTGACACTGTTGTATTTCTCCTGATGAATGAGCGTTCAGGATGCCGCACTTCATATGCATTAGCCCGTCGTCCATTGTGAAGGGCAATTGCCCGGTGGCTTCTCCTTACGTTGACATAGTTATAATGGTTGTTGACAACATAAACATTCACATTGTTCCAATAAGTAGCAACAGGATAAGGCTGCCATGCATAATAGTAAGACGGATAATAACCCCAATACCAGGATGAATAGTAAGGTCTGTAGCCGCCGCTCCAGAAAGTGGAATAAATTACGGGTGTATGAACATAAACAGGCTCATAAATATAATTATTACCATACATGTAAACGTCGCCCACAACCTGAATCTGTACATTATTATTGCGATCCCTTTCTACTTCAACAGTGGCTACATCTTGAAAAACGTCACGTCCAAGAACCGACTGTATAATAATAAGATGAGTATAGTCATCAACAGATTCTATTACCCTAAGATAATCTACCTGTGAGTCCTGGTTTAGGTCAAGGTTGGAAATTTGTATTTTGGGATCATTCAGCCTTCTTTCAAAATCTTCAAGATTCTCGGAATCGCCGAAGATTGATGCAACCGCTCTCAGATCAAGATTATCGCTGATGTCGGCAGTGGTTGCGGTTACCGTCGTTCTGTCCTGTGCAAAACTTCCTAAGCTAAAAAGCGAAGCAATTGCAAGGATGATAAATTTCATTTTCATAATTTTAAAATTTAATGATTGGCGTAACCAATGACATGAGATTCCAGTTACGTTTGCCCGCGAACCAATTACTGTGCCAATTGCAAATTATTAATCATGCTGAAGTGTAAACATTTGATAATAAGAAGTCTAATAATTTTTTTAGGTTTCTCTGCCTTGTTATCCTGTAAGGGAACAAACACTTTTACTGGAAGGACACACATTGTTACAGACACTTTATTAACTGAAAAAATCAGTATCAGGGCGTTACTGCTAGCCGATAATAAATTATGGTTTGGCGCAGATAAGGGAAGAATTGGTTATTATAATCTTGATACAGATAAACAGATGACTAAAGTCATTAATGAATCTGCAGGAGAATTCAGGAGCATTGCGGGAAATGGCAGTGTTTATTTCATAAATGCTGGTACTCCAGCACTACTTTATAAAGTCTCTCCGGATGGCAAAACAGCAGAAATAGTATATCAGGAAAATCATCCCAAGGCGTTCTATGACAGCATGCGTTTCTGGAACGAAAATGAAGGAATAGCCATTGGCGATCCTACAGAAAATTGCCTTTCTGTGCTGATCACGCGCAACGGAGGCCAGACATGGGACAAGCTCAGTTGCGGTGATTTGCCTAAAACCGTAGAAGGTGAAGCCGCTTTTGCAGCCAGTAATACCAATCTTATTGTGAAAGGGAATCAAGTGTGGATTGTTTCCGGAGGAAAAAAAGCAAGAGTTTTCAATTCAACCGACAAAGGGAAAAGCTGGCAGGTATTTGAAACCCCAATCGTACAAGGTGAAGCCATGACCGGAATTTTCAGCGCTGATTTCTATAATGAAAACACCGGATTCATTTCCGGAGGCAATTATGGAAAGCCGGAAAGCAACAACAGGAATAAAGCCATGACCTCGGATGGAGGAAAAACCTGGCAGCTTGTTGCTGATAATAGTGGCTTCGGCTACGCTTCATGTGTACAATTTATCCCAGGTGGAAAAGGGAAGAAGATCGTAAGTGTGGGCGCATCGGGTCTTCAATATTCATCTGATGCCGGAAAGAGCTGGACACAATTACTTGCTGATCCAACCTTGTACACTATCATCTTTAAAGACAACAAGACTGCGTTTGCTGCCGGGAAAGATAAGATTATCAGAATAACATTCAAACAATAAGAGGCTTTCGCCGTTCTATCTTCTCGGCGTGCGTTCGCGGTATTGTTTGAGCAACTTCCGGCTAAAATCTTCTTCTGCTTTCTTTAATTTTATAATCTTGATTGGAGGCAGAACATCACGGAGGCTGGCGGCAAATTTTTTCCGTTGCTGGTAAATTTCATCTTCAGTCTTTTCCATCTGATTCAGCGCGGCTGCCGCTTCCTTATCCGATATTTTATCGATTGCAGCGTCCTGTCCGCTAAGGATTCCGTTTTTTTGCCTTCTAAGGATTCTCTGTTTTTCCTCATATGCGTTATAGAGAGGCCAGAATTTTTGCGCCTCATCAGAAGTCAGCGAAAGCTCTTTCGTAATAAAAGCAACCTTAAGCGATCGCACCTGTTCCGCTTTTTCGCCGCGTTTGGCCTGGGCAAAAGCAGAGACGGACATCAGGAATATAACTGTGATTGTAAGAATTATTTTCTTTTTCATGATCAATAAATTAAATCTTCTATTTCAGCATTTGAAGGAAGCGCATCATCAAGATCTTCCTCATTAATTTCATATCCAACGGTTACATTTTCAATATCTTCTGTGGTAAGCAATTCTACAATATCGTCATCCGACACCTCTGAATGATATTGAAGATAATTCTCAATTTCGGCGACATCGGCTGGTCCATTGGCAATCTTCAGCCTGTTCAGCAGCGGAATCGCGATCATTAAAATCAAAACTGCTGCCGCAGCGAAAATCCAGTTCAGTCGCCTTGGCTGCAGCGTAATGACTTTTGGTTCGGCTGATATCCGTTCAAAAACCGAATTTTCGATGCCATCAAAATAATTTTCAGGCATTCGAAATCCGGGGTTTATTTTTGGTATGTCTTCAAGCTTAAAGTTTTTCATCGTTCTATGACCGGCCGGTCTTTTTAAGGTTTAATCAGCTTTCATATAATCTTCAACTTTTTTTACGGCATGATGAAAAGAGGCTTTCAAAGCACCTACTGAAGTTCCCAGTATTTCCGAAATATCTTCATATTTCATTTCCTCAAAGTATTTCATTTTAAAGACAAGTTGCTGCTTTTCCGGCAGGCGTGCCACAGCGTTGTGAAGTTTTATTTGAATTTCGTCGCCGTCAAACCACGTGTCGGCTTTCAGGTTCTCCATCATTTTTTCCTGCATTTCACTTCCTGCGCGAAACCCGCTGCGCTTTGCTTTCTGACTAATGAAACTCAGCGCCTCATTGGTAGCGATCCGGTATATCCATGAAAAAAGCTTGCTGTCGCCCTTAAAACCTTCGAGGTGCCGAAAGACCTTCACAAAAGTGTTCTGCAGTACATCATCGGCATCATCATGGTCAATGACGATATTTCTGATGTGGCTATATAATGGCCGTTGATAATCTTTGATCAGCTTTCTGAAGGCGGTGTTCTGCGTTTTTGGATCCAGCAGTTGGCGTATGAATTCCTTCTCTTCCTGCACAGCAAATTTTTCTCTAAGAGTTCTACGGATCGAAAAGGTTTAATCAGGGAATAGAAAATTCTTCTTCGGGCTCAACCGGTTGTGCCGCTGCCGGTGTTTGCGCGGAAACTGCCACTGGCTGTTGTTGGACTGCAGGTTCTGAAACTGGTATATAGATTTCGGTGACCCATTGTGCGTGACTTTTAACGTCGCCTTTACCCGTTTGGTAAATCTCGAGGTAGGAGCCATTCTCGGACTCGTTAAGGTTATTGGTTTTGATGTAGGTAAAACTCTTGTCCCAAGCTTCTTTAAGATGTGAATGGTCGCCTTTCAATGTTGTTTTTACCGCCCTGAATGAAGTGAGGCTCGCCGATGAGATATCACTTCCCGGAGCAGTGTGAATCGTGTCCTTAACGGGAATGCAGACCGAAAATTTTGTGATGCCTTTCGCAGTATCAAAAGTGTCATATAGTACAAAGGGCTTTCCACCTGAGGCAATTTTATTCTTGCTGAAGAAATGTCTGAGCTTTGTCATCATGATCCGCATGTTCTTCGGCATATTTTCAATCGTACTTGTAATGGACTGGTATAAATAAGCACCGCCGGGCTTTGTCACTACGCCGTCAACGGTAATTTTGTATGTGTTTATTTCGCGATCAAGCACTTTATCGAGCCGCGCAAGGCTGTTCTCATAAATAGTTCCCATCACGGCTTCGGCACCGCCTTCAAGAGCCGCATAAATTTTCGGCATAAAGCCCATTTTTCCTTTAATCCGCCAGGTCACTTTTGTTCCGCCAACAGTGTCGGTGAATTTCCACGAAGCTATTCCGGGATATCCGTTCCAAACGAGTTCCTGTGCAATACTGTCATTTTCCTTTACAAATAATGTTCGCGCACTGCCTTCAGATAATCCGCCGTCCCATATAAAAGAAGCGCCCTGGCCGGCTGTCACCTGCGGATACTCGAAATCGGTTCCCGAATCGCCCCAGGCAGCCCATGACTCCCAATTCTGATAATCATTTATATAATTGAAGACTGCATTTCGCGGAGTTTTTATAATCCTGCTGCGGGTGATATCGAAATCGCCTTTTTGGGTTGCGACATATACTGTGATGCCAATTGCGATCAAAAGCAGAAGAAGCAGGATATATTTAAGGATTCGCATGATGGAGCTTTGTGCAGTAAATATAGAAAATTAATGCCTGAGATAACCCTTAATAAAAAACAGGAATGCGATAAACAGCAGGAATGCAATCAGTACTTTATGAGTTCCTTTATAATGCTCCTTGTGCAGACTTTTATCGCGGCGATATACAAATATCGAAACAATGATAAATGCAATCAGAAACAATACTGCAAATACGGTTTGGCCTGTGGAAAACATGCTTATAATTTTAAGACAAATTTACTCTTTTTAACCCGTGATTGTATAATTTGGCTCATTTGAAATATTATGCAAAAACAACTTGATGCCGTAAAGGAATTTCATTCCGCATTCGGACTGGGCTACAGCGAAAAACCGAAAACTGACATTAATGAAGCAAAGAAAATGCTCCGGTATAACCTCATGAAAGAAGAAAATGAGGAATATCTGGAAGCCGCGCAAAATAATGATATTGTGGAAATTGCCGATGCATTGGGAGATATGCTGTACATTCTCTGCGGAACCATAATAGAACATGGCCTGCAACACAAAATAGAAGAGGTTTTCAATGAAATCCAAAGAAGCAACATGAGCAAGCTTGGCGCTGATGGCAAGCCAATCTATCGTGAAGACGGAAAAGTAATGAAAGGACCTGATTATTTCAAGCCTGATTTTTCCTCAATCCTCGAATTATAATCAAATTTTTACCGTCCATCCAAATGTATCCTCAGCAAGTTTGTATTGGATATCGGTCAGTTTTTCTTTCAGCATCACAGCATAGGAGGATTCAAGTTTTGGAAGTTCATGATATTCATCCTTGTATGAAAATCCCGAAATAGGATTTACGACCGCTGCAGTTCCGGCGCCGAACACTTCCATCAACGAACCGTTTTTCGCAGCCGCCACAAGTTCCTCGACAAGTACAGGTCGTTCTTCCACATCGATGCCTTCCCGGGCTGCAAGGTCAATAATACTTTTTCTGGTAACGCCGTCAAGGATTCGTTCACTTACAGGCGCTGTAAGAAGCGTGTCTTTAATGCGGAAAAACACATTCATCGTTCCGGCTTCTTCCAGACGTGTGTGTGTGGCATCATCTGTCCAGATAATCTGCTGAAATCCTTTATCATTAGCCAATTTGGTCGGATAAAATTGTGCCGAATAATTTCCTGCGGCTTTCGCTGCGCCGATTCCGCCATTCGCGGCCCGACTGTAATGTTCTGCGATCAACACACGTACTTCACCCGAATAATAGGCTTTTGCAGGCGATAGAATGATCATGAACCTGTATTGTGTTGACGGAGCGGCCACGACACCTGTTCCCACGGCAATCATAAACGGCCTGATATATAATGTGTTTCCTTTTCCCTTTTTTACCCAGTCTTTTTCAATTTTCAGGATTTCCATAAGACCACCCAGAAAAATTTCCTCCGGTACTTCAGGCATTGCCATCCTTAAGGCCGATTTGTTGAAACGTTCCAGATTTTGATCGGGACGGAAAAGCCACACGTCATCCTGCTCATCTTTGTAAGCTTTCATCCCTTCGAAAATCGCCTGTCCGTAGTGGAATACTTTTGCAGACGGATCCAACAGCATCGGTTCGTAAGGTTTTATCTGTGGGGTTTCCCATGACCCGTTTCTGAAATCGCAAACCAGCATATGATCGGTGAAAATATTTCCGAAAGTTAGGTTTTCAAAATCAACAGTATTGATTTTTGATGACGATGCCTTCACTATATCGATTTCGTAGGTATTTTTTAAATTCATGTGAATTACGGTTTGTAGGGATATTTCGCAGGAGTTATTGAGTAGCCGGTTTAACCGGATCGGTTTCGGCGGCTAAAATAAGTAAAATTTGATATGCATATTCCATGTTGATAAAAAAACCATGGCAGGAGTATTTTAAATGAGTGCTGCAAAGGAAGTTATTGTCATAAATCCTATTTTTGCAGTTCGCAACGAATATTATCCGAAATGAAAAATTTTATTTTCCCTCTGTTTGCCGCACTCGCAATCTGCAGCTGTAAAAATACTTCCGAAGAAGTAAAGTCTGATGAGACCAAAATTGAAAGTCCGGCCGATACGCTTATCCGGAAAGACACTGTGGCAGTCGTCGAGCAGCTTCAGCAAGAAATCGAAAATGATGCTTCCGTTGTCGCTGAAGAATCGCCAAAGGCCAAAGATGCCCCGGCCAAAGAAATTGCTGCAAACTACAAATCTTTCGGTTCGGAATTTAAAGCCGGTAAAGCTTTATCCAAATCTGAAATGCTGAAGAAGTACAAGTCGATGAAAGCCGGCGACACAATCAATGTGAGATTTGCTTCGACAATCAGAGAGGTTTGCAAGAAGAAAGGATGCTGGATGTCGATGGAACTCGCAGATGGTAAAGAATCATTTGTCAGGTTTAAAGATTACGGATTCTTCGTCCCGCTAAATGCGGATCAATCAGAAGCAATAGTTAACGGAAAAGCCTATATTGATGTGGTTTCTGTTGCACAATTGCAGCACTATGCGAAAGACGGTGGAAAGTCCCAGGAAGAAATCGATAAGATTACTGAGCCGAAAATTACTTATGCGTTCCAGGCCGATGGCGTACTTATAAAGGAATAATGAAGAAGTTGCTTCTGCTGCCGATGTTTTTCTCCATTTTCATTTGCTGTAAGGGAAAGGAAGAAGAAGCAGCATGCACACCGGAAAAAACCGCATCATCGGGCAAAAAATTTGAAATGTATGAGATGTCTGAAATGTCGCTGCTCATGGAGCAGATGTACGTAGACAACCAACGGCTCAAAGAACGCATACAAAAAGGCGATACGATTGGGCAATTTCCGTCACACTTTATGAAAATTCATCAGGCTGTAATGACCGATGAAAAGGAAAATGACGCCTTTTTTAAAGAACAGGCTGAGGTTTTTATCAACTCCCAGAAATTGATTTATGAAGACCCGGCAAATGCAAAAGAGCATTTCAATAAAGGAATTTCAGCATGTGTTGCCTGCCATGAGGTAAAATGCGGCGGACCGATTCCGCGGATAAAGAAGCTTTACATCAACTGATCGTTGAAACGCGAAATTATCAAAACCGGCGACGGATCAGCAACCATTCTTCTACCCGAATGGAACGAAAGCTACCACTCCAGGCATGGCGCTATTACCGAAGCTTATCATGTTTTTATAAAAAACGGACTTTCAATGTTTGATGGCCGGCCAGTTTCTGTGATGGAAATCGGTTTGGGAACAGGATTGAACGCATTTATTACTTTTCTTGAATCAGAGAAAACCGGACAAAAAATCAATTATACAGGTATTGAAGGATATCCTGTTTCCGTAGAGGAAGCCGCACATCTTAATTATCCGGAATTATTGAATGCGGAAAATTACTCTCATGTATTCAAGACGTTGCACAATTGCGCTTGGGGAAACCAGATCGAATTGTCAGAAAAATTCACCTTCAGTAAATTAAATATTTTTTTTGCCGATATTAAGTTTGAAAGTGAATATGACCTGATTTTTTTTGATGCCTTCGGATTCAATGTACAACCCGAATTATGGAGCGGGGAAATCTTCACCATCATGTATAACGCACTCCGCCCTAAAGGTGTCCTTGTTACTTACGCTGCACGGTCTATAATAAAAAGGAACATGCAGACTGCGGGTTTTACGGTGGAAAAACTTGCCGGACCACCAGGAAAAAGAGAAATGATGCGAGCTATAAAATCCTGAATAGAACTTAATTAATTAACATTTTTCTTTCGGTAAAAATTGTTTTTTCCCTTAAATTTGAAGACAGATTTAAACATATATCGATACATGAAAAGAACTATGTTTGACTACACCAAGACGATACTTGAAAGGGTTAGTTTTGATCCCCTGCTTTTTTGCAAGGAGCTTGAAAAAGCATTAAAGACGCTGTTGCCTTATGAGGTAGAACAGCTTACCGATTGGCTGCTGAATTATACACAGGAAAAACCCGAGCTCAAGCAGTGCCTGATTTTGGTTAACTCATAAAACTAAAGGAGCTTAAACGGCTCCTTTTTTGTATGCCTGTTTAATAATATAAGTTTTATCTTACTTATAAATGTAATATATGCGTTTTGACGTTTTTTATTGCATTTTGTCGATTATTTATTTGGTCGTTAAAAATTTTATCAATTATTTTACGTTACGTTCTTATCAAGATAACCCTAAATCTTTTTTATTATGCCCCGAATGATTTACGATTACACCAAATCGGTGCTGGAACGGGTTAGTTTTGACCCAGCCCTGTTTACCAAAGAGTTAAAAAAGGCAGTGAAGAATTTACTGCCCTATGAACTGGAACAGCTAAGGAACTGGCTTGCATACTTCACCAAGGAGCGGCCGGAACTGCGTCAGTGTATCACAGTCATAGAGTAAGACAAAAAGAGCCGAAAGGCTCTTTTTATTTTTTATGAACCGGACTGACGATCTGAACGTTATTGAAGGTTACCGCACCGCGAACGACCCCCGAAATGGTGTTGTGCAACGCGTTGATGATATGTATTTTTAGTTCATTGACTGGAAAAATAAGGCTCACTTCCCGGGCAGGTTTCGGCTCGACAAAATGTTTGAGCTTAGTCTTGTCACCATCTTTAAGGTCAAGCGTATGCAAATAAGGAAGAAGCGTTGTCCCAAGGCCTTCATCAGCAAGTTTGATCAATGTTTCAAAACTGCCGCTTTCAATCCTGAACCTGTTGTTGTGCGCGCCTGAGATCTTGCAAAGGTTGAGTACACTTTCACGAAAGCAATGTCCGTCGCGCAAGAGCAGGATCTCATCAGGGTTGAGGTCGGAAATCTCTATTTCTTTTTTTGGATAATTATGATGGCCTGCCGGAACATAGGCAACAAAGGGTTCATAATACAACACTATTTCTTTGATTTTTTCCTCCTGTAACGGCGTAGCTGCAATGGCGGCGTCAAGATGTCCGTTTTTGAGCCGGACAATGATTTCTTCAGTGGTGAGCTCTTCAATCAGCAGTTGAACCTTCGGATATTTTTTTATAAAGTTGCTGAGAAACATCGGAAGCAGCGTTGGCATAACTGTGGGAATAATTCCAATCCTGAATTCGCCTCCGATAAATCCCTTCTGCTGATCGACAATGTCTTTAATCCGACCAGATTCATTCACAATGTTCTTCGCCTGTGCGACGATCTTCTGGCCGATTTCTGTTAATTGTATGGGTTTCTTGCTTCGGTCAAAAATCAGGATGCCAAGTTCTTCCTCGATCTTTTGGATCTGCATACTGAGTGTCGGCTGTGTGACGAAACTTTTTTCAGCGGCAAGCGTAAAATTTTTATGCTCGGCCACCGCGAGAACATATTGCAGTTGGGTAATGGTCATCTTTAGAAATTTTGATAAAATTATGAAAACTATAAGTTTTATTTATTGAATCCTGTTTTTAATATTTTTAATTTTATCTGAAACCATACAAAATATAACCAAGATGAAAACCAATATTTTAGGGCTTCCGGTAGAAGAATCAGAAGGAATTGTCACACAGCTTAATGTACTTTTGTCTAATTTTCAGGTGTATTATCAGAACCTTCGCGGGCTTCACTGGAACATTCGCGGAAAGCGTTTTTTTAATCTTCATGTGAAATTTGAAGAATTGTATAATGATGCCCAACTTAAAATCGATTCTATTGCCGAGCGCGTACTTACTATCGGCGGAATACCGCTTCATACTTTCGAGGATTATATCAGTAACAACAGGCTGACTGTCGGCAAGAACATTTCCAACGATGAAAAAGCCGTTCACCTGATTGTTGATTCATTGTCAAACCTGCTCAAAATAGAAAGGGACATCCTCAATCGTACGGCTGAGATCAATGATGAAGGCACAAATGCGATGATGAGCGGATTTATAGCCGAACAGGAAAAGACGATCTGGATGATGAATGCCTGGCTTGAGGAAAGCCTTTAATGCGTTAGATGGTTGTTAAAATTCTTATAAATATCCGAGCCAAACTTTGTGATGAATTCATAAGATTTAATTTTGCCGCCATGAAATTCGCTTCCACATTATTAATGTCGATGTTTTTGCTCTTCCTTTCGGTGCCTACGATTGTTAGCCTGATAAAGAAGAGCAGCGATACGAGCGTTTTTTTCAGCATGACAGAAGAAGAGCAGGCGCATAAGGAAATCAAGGCCGATATAAAGCCTGAAGTCCATAGTGTGCCCTTTTTGTATTCTAAACCCAAAAAGGAACTTATTCTTTCGGAAAATCTTTCGCGGCACGACAATGTAGCCGGCACCATCTTTATTCCGCCGCCGGAAAATATTTAATACAACAGCTTGAGTATTAATTGCATGATGTTTTACCATTGTGCAGAATCGTTGTATTAAATTTTTTCAAATGACAAAAAAAATCAATCTTTTTGCAAACCTGAAATCGGATTTTGCATCCGGTCTTGTCGTTTTTCTTGTGGCACTGCCACTTTGCCTTGGTATTGCAATGGCTTCAGGCGCCCCATTATTTTCGGGAATCATTGCTGGCGTTGTTGGCGGTATCGTTGTAGGTTTTTTAAGCACTTCGCACCTTAGTGTTTCCGGTCCGGCAGCCGGGCTTACAGCAATTGTACTGAGCGCTGTTACCGAACTGGGCGCTTTCGACATTTTCCTGACTGCGCTCTTTATCGCCGGTGTCCTGCAGCTTGCGCTTGGATTTTTGAAGGCCGGAACCATTTCAAATTATTTTCCCACCAATGTGATCGAAGGCATGCTTGCAGGAATCGGAATCATCATCATCTTGAAGCAGCTTCCGCATGCAGTAGGTTATGATGCCGATTTCGAAGGTGACCAGTCATTTATTCAAAATGATGGCGGCAATACTTTTTCAACAATACTTGGCGCTTTCGACTATATTCAGTTTGGAGCTGTGATCATCACGCTGGTGTCGCTTCTCATCCTTATTGGATGGGACAAGGTTGGGTTTCTCAAAAAGCTTAAACTGGTTCCTGGTGCCTTGGTCGCTGTTGTTACAGGAATTGCTCTAAACGAAATATTTAAAGCCACAGGCAGTCCGCTTGCTATTTCTGGCGAACATCTCGTTACGCTTCCGGTGCCTGAATCTGCCCGGGAGTTTGCCAGTATTATTGTTTCACCTGATTTTTCCGCAGTCACCAATCCGCAGGTGTGGATCGTTGCCGCAACTATTGCCATTGTCGCATCGATTGAAACATTGCTGTGCATTGAAGCGGCTGACCGGATGGATCGCCAACGACGTTACACAGATACTAATGTTGAATTGCGTGCGCAGGGAATTGGTAACCTGCTGAGTTCACTTATTGGCGGACTTCCGATGACGTCGGTGGTTGTTCGAACCTCGGCAAATTACAACGCAGGAGCTAAATCAAAAATGTCGACGATCATTCATGGTGTACTGCTGCTCATTTGTGTACTCGCCGTCCCGCGCATTCTCAATTTGATTCCTTTGGCAACGCTCGCCGCAGTCTTACTTATGGTGGGTTACAAACTTGCAAAACCATCGGTATTCCTGCATTTTTATCGCAAAGGAAAGTACCAATTCGTCCCTTTTATCGCAACACTGCTGGCCGTTGTGTTCACTGATCTTCTTAAAGGTGTGGCACTTGGCATCATCATCAGCATTATTTTCGTACTGAAAGGGAACTTGAAGCGTGCCTACAATTTCAGGAAAGAGCAATATGCCGATGGCGATGTGATACATATCGATCTGGCGCAGGAAGTTTCCTTTCTTAATAAAGCTGCAATAAAGTCGACACTGAACGAAATCCCCGAAAATTCCCGTGTTATTATTGATGCTTCAGATACAGTGTATATCGCCCACGATATTCTTGATCTCATTCGCGAATTCAAGACAAGCCGCGCGCCTGAAGACAACATCAGGTTAAAGCTGAAAGGGTTTAAAAAAGCATATAAACTTGAAAATAATTCTGAGAATCATGTGACAGTCACGCACCATTAC
The DNA here is from genome assembly GCA_036399795.1 of Flavobacterium sp. Classification (GTDB taxonomy): domain Bacteria; phylum Bacteroidota; class Bacteroidia; order Flavobacteriales; family Flavobacteriaceae; genus Flavobacterium. Next base: position 127,678 of record DASWML010000023.1, on the reverse strand, counting down.
GATGCTGGCAAACGTGCTACTATAAAAGCCAAGGAGAGCGAGTTTTCGGAAAGCTAAAATTAAAACTTAATTAATACTTTTATACATTAATCGGAGAACTTCCGCAGAAAAATTATTATGGACGATTTTTATAAAAAAATTCTTGACAATAATGTCAGGTGGGTCGAGGCAACGCTTGAGAAGGACCCCAATTATTTTAAAGACCTCGCAAAAGGGCAGAAGCCGCCGCTGCTCTGGATAGGATGTTCCGATAGCCGGGTTCCTGCAAACGAGATTATTGGCGCAAAGCCAGGAGAGGTTTTTGTCCACAGGAATATTGCCAATATGGTTGTTCACTCTGATATGAACATGCTCAGCGTACTTGATTATGCAGTAAATGTCTTGAAAGTAAAACATGTCATTGTGTGCGGACACTACGGCTGCGGAGGTATCAAAGCTGCAATGGGCAATGACTCAATCGGAATTATCGACAATTGGATCCGTCATATTAAGGATGTATATCGCATGCATCACACCTATCTTGATTCGATCATCAACGAAGACGATCGATTCAACAGTTTTGTTGAACTAAATGTAAAGGAGCAGGTTTATGACCTGGCCAAAACATCGATAGTTCAGGGTGCATGGCGAAATGGACAGGAACTCACATTGCATGGTTGGGTTTATGGATTGAACTCAGGTTATGTAACCGACCTGAATGTCAATATCAGTTCTGAAAAAGACCTGGATCAGGTTTATCAACTGAAATTCTAAATTATTAAAGCCGCCTTCGGGCGGTTTTTTAATCTGGTTGCTTATTTTCGTTGAAGGCGGTTGGAAGCATCTGCGGAATAAACTTTATCAGGATCGGCAACAATAAACTTCCGCCCGGAAGCAGGAAAATTGTCAGCGAAGGGATGGTTTTACAGATTTCAAGCAGTTGGGATTTTACTTTTTTCTTCTCTTTTGCATCGAGGTCCCGGTGTGTGGAATTTGCCAGAAGTACCATAAGCTCACTGCTCTGGCTGATTTCCTTCAGCAGCCTGTTTTTATTCCGTCGGATCAGTACCACAACATTTTCAGTGATGTGATCATAAAAATGCTTCACAGGATTTACGGTATGAAAGTATGGTATTTCAGATTTAAATGTTGAGATAAACTCGTGTGACGCAACCATACTTTCACGAATATATTCGTCATCAACCTGCATCAATTCCCCGATATTATGAAGGAAATATGCTTCTCCTTTTTCAATCAGGCCATCGCTCCATAAAGCCATTCCGGTGAGGTCGATCAGATAGAATTTCTCTATATTTTCAGTGAAATATTCCAATTTCAGGTGTTCAGGGAGTAATGCCGTCGCTTTTGAAGATTTGCTGTATCGAATTGAGGCTTCAAATAACTTAATCAGCAGGTCGTCATGTACCGACTTCTGTGTTTTTGCTTTCAGCGCAAGCGAAATCAGGCTTACAATGGTTTCCTCAATCTTCCGAAGGTATTTTTCAGTTACTTCCCCATGCTTTAAAAACTGATAAAATGCCAGGACATCTATAAATAAAAGCGCGTTTGTAACAAAATGCGTAAAGTTCCGGCTTACGATGTCATGGTTGGTCTGTACACGATCGTCGATGATTTTTTCAAGGGACAATACTTCCGGGCCGCCGGAAAAAACTTTCCTGAAAAGATTAAAGCCTTGAGGATTCATCGAGCTGTAGAACCTTAAGGACTCAGTTATAAATTTGATGTGTTTGGTTTCGCCGGTGGTAATTCGGTACATTCCGTAAAGCGCATTAAGCAATGCTACTTTTGAAATTTCATCCTTTAGCCAGCCTGTAGTATCAATGTGGGTTTTGGTGCCGAATGAAATGATATGGCCGTAAACAAAACCGGTCCCACGAACCTTACGATAATATTCCGCCTGATCCGCATACAGATGTTCCTGCGCGGGTTTAAGCTTTTTTAAAAACTTATCGATCCAGCCCGAAGCCGAAGGATTGATCATCTGGTACTACTTTTCGCTGCAAATCTATATCTTATTTCGGATTTACAGAAGATCGAAATCTTATCTTTTCATTATCTGATGATTGCAGAGCAGGCAACCCTTCCGCCGGCATTACCTGTTGGCTGCGTGGTGTAGTCGTCTGAACCTTCATGAACGATAAGGCCTTTGCCTATGATGTCTCTGGTTGGGTCGCCACAGCCGATACACCATTCGTCAGTCGATAAGGTAATGGTTCCATTTCCAAACTCATCGGTAGTGAAATTGCCAATGTCACCGCGATGATAAGCGGCAGAACCCCATTTTCCGTGATTCTTGAATGTTGGGTTCCAATGTCCGCCTGCGGAACTTGCATCCGCTGCAGAGCAATCGGCTTTTTCATGGATATGAATGGCATGTGTTCCCGGTTTCAATCCGGATAAATTTGCGGTAACGGTGACTTTATTTCCTTTTTCAGTAAAAACTGCATTTCCCGCTACCTTGCTTCCACTTTTTGCCTGGAATGGAATGTTAAGCGTATTTCCTTCTGAAGATGATTTGTTAGAAGTTTTGCAGCCAAGGGCAAAAGCTGTCAAGACGACTATGGTGATGATTTTTCTCATGAGTCTTTTCTTTCAAAGATAAGAAAAACACGTAGTCGGGAAAAGAGCATTAGCAGAATATGATTGTTAAAGTTTTGTAACATAAAACATAAATATTATAACGGAGGCCGCTTCTGTTAATATTAAATTTGAATAAATGTTAAAACAACAACTAAATAACCAAAACTTATGAAAAACGTAAAAGTCCTTGCAAGAGTTCTTTTCAGTGCAGCAATTGTAACCTTTTTCCTGAGCATGTCATCATGCAAGAATGAGGCAAAGCAAGAGGATTCGAAGGAAGTGGCAGAGGAGGAAAACGATGCCAAGTTCGAAAATAATGAAAATAAGGATGATGATTCTGAATTTTTAGTCGCTGCCGCAGAGAGCGATATGATGGAGATCGAGTTGGGTAAATTGGCGCTGCAGAAAAGCACTGATGCAGATATTAAGTCGTTTGCCACAATGATGGTTTCCGATCATACAAAATCGGCCAACGATACCAAACCTTTTGCTGAAAGGCTCAAAGTAACGCTTCCGGCTGCCATTACTGAAAAAGGTAAAGAAAAATATAACGAGCTGAATGAAAAGTCAGGAGCTGAATTCAATCAGAAATTTGCAGATATGATGGTTCAAAACCATGATGATGCAGTAAATAAAATGCAAACTGCCTCAGAAGAAGCCAAAGATCCCGAAATTAAAGCCTGGGCTGCCAATATGGTACCGACGCTCAGAGGTCATTTAGAACACGCAAAAATGCTTCAGGATAAAATCAACAACAAAACCAAAAAATAGAAATCATGGGAAATTTATTGTACACCATCGCAGTCATTCTTGTAATCATCTGGGCGATCAGCTTTTTAGGCGGATATGCTACAGGAAATCTGATTCACATATTATTAGTAATAGCGATCGTAGTTGTTCTGCTTCGCGTTATCCAGGGAAGAAAACCACTGGACTAACCATAACGAAATAATTACCTGAATTTAATTTACTAATAAGAAACCGGCCTGATGAACATCAGGCCGGTTTTTTTTAGAAGCAATAATGATTTTCGTTGATCAGCTTGTCAGCAATCGCTTCCCTGAGCTGTACTACATTTGGCAGGTTGTTGTATTTTGTAAACCTGCGCAATCCCATCATGAGCATGCGCTGTTCGTCGCCCTCGGTAAATGATGCAATTCCTTCTTTTCCTTTCCTATGGACGATATCAACTGCGTTGTACAAATAAAGCTGCGCCATCGCAATCTGTTCTTTTACGTTTTCGGCTCCGCGGCTCTTGGCGAGTTTTTCTGCCCGTAAAATTGCCGATTCAGCCAGATAGATTTCAATCAGGATATCAGCAGCGGCCATTAATAATTGCTGATGCTGCTCAAGATCAGGACCATACTTTTGAACAGCGCTTCCAGCGACCATCAGGAATGTTTTTTTGAGCTTGCCAATCATTTCTTTCTCCTCGGCGAAAAGTTCGGAATAATCAGGCATGTTAAAATCGGGAATACCCATCAGTTCTTCACCCACTTTCGTCGCCGGCCCTAAAAGATCGACATGGCCTTTCATTGCTTTTTTTACAAGCATTCCTACAGACAGCATCCGGTTGATCTCATTTGTCCCTTCGTAAATGCGGGAAATCCTTGCATCACGCCAGGCGCTTTCCATCGGCGTGTCTTCCGAAAAACCCATTCCGCCAAGGATCTGGATGCCTTCGTCAGAACAGTTTTGAATGTCTTCTGAAACGGCAACTTTGAGGATCGAGCATTCAATAGCAAATTCCTCAACTCCTTTAAGTTCGGCTTCCTGATGTGATGCACCGGCTGCCTCACGTGATTTAATGCGATCTTCGATACTTTTTGTGGCGCGGTAAGTAGCGCTTTCGCCAGCAAAACACGAAGTTGCCATTTCAGCGAGTTTTGTTCTGATGGCCCCGAATGAGGAAATCGGAACATTGAATTGTACGCGTTCGTTTGCATATTTTACAGCACCTGAAGTGACGCGCCGTTGGGCGTCGAGACAGGCACCGGCAAGTTTGATGCGTCCAACGTTGAGCGCATTCATTGCGATCTTAAAGCCTTCACCACGTCCGGCCAGCATATTTTCGACAGGAACGATAGTTTCATTAAAAAATACCTGACGTGTCGATGAAGCGCGAATGCCGAGTTTATGCTCTTCTTCATTCATGGAAATCCCGTTGGCCGGATCATTTTCCACGATAAAGCCGGTGATATTTTTATCGTTTTCAATACGGGCGAACACGATAAAAAGGCTGCAGAATCCGGCATTGGAAATCCACATTTTCTGTCCGCTAATTTTGTAATGCGTTCCATCTTCAGATAAAATCGCTTTTGTTTTTCCTGAATTCGCATCGGAACCTGCGCCGGGTTCTGTCAGGCAGTAAGCGCCGAACCATTCACCGGAAGCGAGTTTCGGTACATATTTCTTTTTTTGTTCTTCAGTGCCGTATAGTGTAATGGGCATTGTCCCAATTCCTGTATGTGCTCCAAATGCAGTTGAGAACGATCCGGTTGCGCCTGAGATATAATCACAAACGAGCATTGTCGAAACGAAACCCATTCCGAGTCCGCCGTATTCTTCAGGAACGGCAACACCCAAGAGTCCGAGTTCGCCTGCTTTACGCATACATTCCTCGGTGAAGGCGTAGTCTTTGTTTTCAAAACGGTTCTTGTTCGGCCAGATTTCCCGGTCGACAAAATCCCGCACGGTATCGCGCATCATCACTTGTTCTTCGGAAAAATCCTCAGGCGTGAATACATCTTCGCATTTGGTTTCCTTGACGAGGAATTGCCCGCCACGTGTTATTTCTTTTTCAGTTGTTGTTGATTCCATATAGCTTGTTTTAGCTTATTATAAGATTTCGTAGATTCCGGCTGAACCTTGTCCGGTTCCTACGCACATTGTTACCATTCCGTATTTCTGTCCGCGGCGTTTCATTTCTTCAAAAAGCTGTACCGAAAGTTTTGCTCCGGAGCATCCCAATGGATGACCAAGTGCAATTGCGCCGCCGTTCACATTGACAATATCCTGATTGATCCCGAGTTCACGAATGACAGCCAGGGATTGCGACGCGAAAGCTTCATTAAGCTCGATGAGTTCGATATCTTCAAGTTTCATGTCGGCTTGCTTTAATGCTTTTGGAACTGCCTTCACCGGACCCATTCCCATAATTCTTGGTTCGACACCTGCCGATGCATAACTCACGAGCCGGGCAATTGGCTGCAGGTTGAGTTCTTTTACCATTTCTTCAGACATTACCATGACGAATGCCGCGCCGTCGCTCATTTGGGATGAATTTCCGGCAGTTACGCTTCCGTCTGCGGAAAAGACAGGTTTCAATTTCGCAAGCGCTTCACTGGAAGTATCGGCGCGCGGACCTTCATCTTTTGAAACTGTATACGATTTGGTGGCTTTTTTTCCGTTCTCATCAACGTAAATCTGTTCGATGGTTATCGGAACGATCTGGCTGTCGAATTTGCCTTCTTCAAGCGCTTTCAGTGCTTTGCGATGTGAGTTGAATGCAAACTCATCCTGATCGTCACGGGAAACGCTGAATTGTTTTGCAACTGCTTCGGCTGTCAGGCCCATTCCCCAGTAGTAGTCTTCATGGCCTTCTTTTGCTGCGGCATAATCCGGAACAGGTTTATAGCCGCCCATTGGGATAAAGCTCATGCTTTCGACGCCGCCGGCAATAATGCAGTCGGCCATTCCGGATTGTATTTTAGCGGTTGCCATTCCGATGGTTTCAATGCCTGAGGCGCAATAACGGTTTACGGTTACGCCCGGAACGTCGTCGACTTTCAATCCCATAAGTGAGATGAGCCGGCCCATGTTCAGGCCTTGTTCGGCTTCCGGCATTGCGTTGCCTACCATTACGTCGTCGATGCGTTTCTTGTCCAGCGCGGGAAGTTCGTTCATCATGTGCTGGATGGTTTCGGCCGCGAGTTCGTCAGGGCGCTTGAAGCGAAAAACACCTTTTGGGGCTTTTCCAACAGCGGTCCGGTATCCTTTAACTATATATGCTGTTTTCATTAATTTAGTATTTAGATATTAGATTTTAGAATCAAGAGGTGGTTTGTCAAATCGTTTTATTAACGCATAGTTCATCTTTTGGATTTCCCGTAAAAGTTCCAGAACCGGCTGTAATTTTTCTTTTTCCAGTAATTGTAGCTCAAATGTAAGTGTCAGCTGCGTTTGCAATTCAAAGCATGAACCATTTGCAATTCCTAAAAAATGCCTGAATTCAGTATTAGAGTTTCTTCCTGCTCCTTCTGCAATATTTGATGCTATGGAAACAGTACATCGTTTAATTTGACTCGACAGACCAAATTTTTCATCCTTTGGCAAGTCAGCCACAATTTTATATACTTCTTTAGCAAGTTCAATCGATTTCTTCCAAATTTTTAAATCCTCAAATTGATGCATCTTTATGGCGTATAGTAATTTTTCTTTCTACTCACATCTTTCTACTCAAGTCTTCTTTTAATTCCTCAGAGGTTTTCCCTTGGTAAGCATGAACTGGATGCGTTCCAGTGTTTTCCTTTCGGTGCAAAGCGACAGAAAAGCTTCGCGCTCAATGTCGAGAAGGTATTGCTCTGTGACCAAAGTGGGTTCGGATAAATCGCCGCCCGCCATTACGTAAGCGAGTTTGTTTGCTATGTTTTTGTCGTGTTCCGAAATAAATTTTCCAGCTTCCATGCTGTCGGTTCCTACCAGGAACATTCCCAATGCCTGTTTCCCCAAAACTTTGATGTCTTTGCGGCGCACGGGTTGGGTGTAACCGGCTTCAGCCATTAGCAAAGCATGTTTTTTGGCTTCGGCAAGCTGCCGGTCTTTGTTCACAATAACAACATCCTTTCCTTTTTGCAGGATGCCTAGATCGTAAGCTTCGTATGCTGAAGTTGCGACTTTTGCCATACCGATGGTGAGGAAATATTCCTGAAGTACATTAAGTTCGACATCATTTTTACGGAAAGTATCGGAAGCGCGGAGTGCCATTTCTTTTGAGCCGCCTCCGCCGGGAATAACACCGACGCCGAATTCTACGAGTCCGATATAAGTTTCGGCCGCTGCGACGACTTTATCAGCGTGCATGCTCATCTCGCAGCCTCCTCCAAGTGTCATGCCATGAGGCGCAACAACGACAGGAATTCCGGAATATCTTACGCGCATCATCGTATCCTGGAATAATTTGATCGCCATATTCAGCTCGTCGTATTCCTGTTCGACAGCCATCATGAAGATCATTCCGATGTTGGCGCCGACAGAGAAATTTGCACCTTGGTTTCCGATGACCAATCCCTGAAAATCTTTTTCTGCAAGATCGATTGCTTTGTTGATGCCTTGCAAAACGCCGCCGCCGATGGTGTTCATTTTTGAGCGGAACTCAAGGTTGATGATTCCATCACCAAGGTCTTCGATAACCGCATCGCTGTTCTCCCAGATTTTTTTGTTTTCGCGAATGTTGTTGAGGATGATGAATGCATCCTGTCCCGGAATTTTTTTATATGTTTTTGACGAAATATCGTAGAAATATGTTGCTCCGTCTTTTATAGTGTAAAAGGAAGTGCTGCCTGAAGCAAGCATTTCAATTATCCATTGTGCGGGTTCTTTTCCTTCGGCCCGGATGAGTTCGATCCCTTTTTCGACACCAACGGCATCCCAGATTTCAAACGGCCCGTTTTCCCAACCGAAACCAGCTTTCATTGCATCGTCGATCTTGTAAAAATCGTCGGTTATTTCGGGAACACGATTGGCTACGTACGCAAACATTCCTGCGAAATTCTTCCGGTAGAAGTCACCCGCTTTGTCCTTGCCTGTAATCAGGACTTTGAAGCGGTCGATCGGTTTGTCGATGGTTTTGGTAAGCTCGAGTGTCGCAAAAGAAGCTTTTTTCTGCGGACGGTATTGCAGTGTATCAAGGTCAAGGGATAAAATATCTTTGCCTTCCTTTTTGTAGAATCCCTGGCCGGTCTTGCTTCCGAACCATTTGTTTTCTACCATTTTGCTGATGAAATCAGGGAGTTTGAAAAGTTCATGCGCTTCATCGGATGGAACACCTTCGTAGAGTCCGTTTGCCACATGGACAAGCGTGTCAAGTCCGACCACATCTACAGTCCGGAAAGTTGCCGATTTTGGGCGGCCGATTACCGGACCGGTAAGTTTATCTACTTCTTCAATAGTCAGCCCCATTTCCTTAACCTGATGAAAAAGGCTCATGATGCCGTAAATCCCAATTCGGTTTCCTATGAATGCCGGTGTGTCTTTGGCGATGACAGAAGTCTTTCCCAGATATTTCTCACCATAATTATTCAGGAAATCCAGAACTTCCTGTGAGGTTTGCGGACCCGGAATAATCTCGAACAGTTTAAGATAGCGCGCCGGGTTAAAAAAGTGGGTTCCGCAGAAATGTTTCTGGAAATCTTCGCTCCGGCCGTTGCTCATAAAATGGATTGGAATTCCGGAAGTGTTTGACGTTATCAATGTTCCCGGCTTGCGGAATTTTTCGATTTGCTCAAATACCTGCTTCTTGATGTCGAGGCGTTCGATTACAACTTCAATAATCCAGTCGGCTGTAGAAATTTTGCTTAAATCATCAGTAGTATTTCCCGTGGTTATCCTGTCGGCGAATTTTGGATGATAAATAGGCGAGGGTTTAGATTTTAAGGCTGTTGCCAAATGCTCATTTACGATGCGGTTGCGAACGACTTTGCTCTCGAGTGTAAGTCCTTTCTTTTGCTCAGCATCGGTAAGTTCGCGCGGAACGATATCCAGCAGCAGCACTTCAAGCCCGATGTTTGCGAAATGGCAGGCAATTCCTGACCCCATAATTCCGGAGCCTATTACTGCGACTTTTTTGATATTGCGTTTCATTCAGGTTGGTTTAGTTTATCGTCGGTAAATATTTTTTTCTCGGAAATCAAGTTGCTGATCGTTTCGGTGACTTCAAGAAAATGCCGCAGCTTTTCTTCCGGGATGTTCCGTCTGACAGTTTCATTAAATTGCAGGACGGTATTTTTTGAGAGTTCCCTTTTTTCCTTTCCGAAGTCGGTCAGGTGAATCAATACGCCGCGGCCGTCATCAGGATTCTTCTTCCGATAGATCAGTCCTTTTTCCTCCATTGATTTTAAAGTGCGTGTAAGGCTTGAAGCTTCCATTCCCATTCTTGGGCCTAAGGTAGTTGAAGGCGTTCCTTCTTCCTTGTCAATGCTCAGGAGGGCAAAACCGGTTGCCATGGTCGCGCCGTATTTTGCAGCTTCCTCATTGTACATTCTTGCTACCGCCTGCCAGGTTGCGCGCAATACGTAGTCAAATGTTTTGTCCTTCATAATTTCTCAATCCGACCAAAGATACTAAAAAAAATACTATGCATGCATATTAAATATTTTTAAAATGAATCCTTGGTATTGACATACTAATAAACTAAAAAAAGCCTCCAAAGAGGCTAGTTTAGGAATTGCTGTAGATTTTCTGATAAAGGTCCTGATATTTTTCCTTGACGTTTTTCCGTTTAAGTTTCATTGTCGGCGTGAGATGGCCACCTTCAATAGACCAGACATCAGGGGTGAGTTCAAACCGCTTTATTTTCTCCCAATTTCCGAACTTTTCGTTAAGGGAATCGACATCTTCCTGAATCCTGGCTGTCACTTTTGGATTTGAAATGATTTCGTTATTGGTGGTGCCGAGTTCTACATTGTGAAGTTTTGCCCAGTTTTTTACGAATTCAAAATTGGGCTGGATAAATGCGCCAGGCATTTTTTCGCCATCGCCGATTACCATGATCTGTTCAATAAACCGCGACTGCTTCATGGCGTTTTCTATTAACTGCGGGGCGATATATTTTCCACCGGAAGTCTTGAACATTTCTTTCTTGCGGTCTGTTATCCGTAAAAAACCTTCGCTGTCAATCTCTCCGATGTCGCCGGTATGGAAATAACCGTCAACAATGGCTTCGGCTGTTTTTTCCGGATCGTTATAATAGCCCATCATAACGTTGGGGCCTTTGCAGAGGATTTCGCCATCGGAAGCTATTTTTACTTCGACATCATCAATGACCCTGCCGACGGTACCAACTTTAAATCCGTGATTCCGCATGTCGTTTACAGCAATCACAGGGGAAGTTTCGGTAAGTCCGTAGCCTTCCATCACCGGAATTTCGGCTGCGGCAAAAACGCGGGCCAGCCGGGGTTGTAAAGCTGCACTTCCTGAAACCATGAGGTTGAGCCCGCCACCAAGTCCTTCTTTCCATTTGCTGAAAATAAGTTTCCGTGCAATCGAAAGCTGAAATTCATACCACCAGCCGTTCTTTCCGTATGGCTCGTATTTGAGTCCGAGATCCACCGCCCAGAAAAATAATTTCCTTTTGATGCCTGTCAGTTCACTTCCTTTAGCATAAATTTTATCATAGACTTTTTCCAGAAGCCGGGGAACTGCTGTAATTACATTGGGATGAACTTCCTTCAGGTTGTCGCTTAGTTTTTCTATTGATTCGGCAAAGTAAATCCCGACACCATAATATTGATAGAGGTAAAGCACCATGCGTTCAAAAATATGACACACAGGAAGAAAACTTAAAGCTTTGGTTTTTCCAGCGTCAAATGGAATCCGCCGCTCACTGCCGAGTACGTTTGAAACAATATTTTTGTGGGAAAGCATAACGCCTTTCGGACGGCCTGTAGTTCCCGAAGTATAAATAATCGTTGCAAGTTCCTCAGGATTAACGGCAGCTTTCCGTTGTTCGACTTCCGGCTGATTACTCTCGTCTTTGCCGAGATCGAGCAATTTTGACCAATTCTCACAGTTCGGAAGCTCGTCAAAGCAATATACTTCCCTGAGGTTTGGGACACGGTCTTTGATTTTATTGACTTTCGCCAAAACATCGGCATCTGAAACAAAGCAATAAATCGATCCTGAATGGTTGAGGATGTATTCGTAATCTTCTGCTGAAATTGTAGGATAAACGGGAACATTCTGTGCGCCGGTTTGCAAAATCCCGATATCCATGATATTCCATTCTGTCCTGTTTCCTGTTGAGATGACAGCAATCTTATCGTCTTTCTGCACGCCCATTCGCAGCAGCGCCCTTGAGATTGCATTGCTTTTGTTGACATACTCCCGCGTGGAAGTCTTAACCCAGTTGCCATTATACTTGGTTACAAGCGCATCCGGGATATCATACTTCTCAAGTTGATGATATGGAAAATCAAATAAACGGGTTATCGGGGCCATTGCACAATTTTCTGCAAATTAATTAATAAAATATAGATGTACAACTGATTTTATGCCGGCATTCCCGACGAATAATTACATTTGCCGCTGTTATCTGATTTTATGTTCCAAATTAAAGGCCGTCGTTTTCCCCGACTTGACGAATACAAGCTGTTGTTTTACCGTATTGGCCTGGCATATGTCTTTTACTTCTTAGCGCGGTTGTTGTTTTTCATTTACAACAATGATCTTATTGCGGTGGATTCGGTCGCTCAGTTCTTCAAGTTGTGTTACCACGGACTCGCCTTCGACACCACTGCGATATTGTATATCAACGGACTGTTTATTGTTTTTTCAGCCTTACCGTTGGTTATAAATACAAACACTGGGTATCAAAAATTCCTGTTTTACCTTTATTTCACGGCCAATCTTGTTGCCTACGCCACAAATTTTATAGACTTTATCTATTACAGATATACTTTCTCAAGAACGACCATGGCCATTATGGATTCTCTGGAGCACGAAAGCAATCTTACTGCCCTTTTTGGTAATTTCCTGATCCACTATTGGCATGTTTTCCTGCTCTTTTTTGTAATGTCGTATTTGTGGGTGAAAGCGTACAAGTCACTAAAAGGCGAAGCTGCGCGTCCTGAGATCAATTCAAGATATTTTATTTCTTCTGTAGTGATATTTTTATGCATTGCAGCTTTATGTGTGGGCGGAATCCGTGGAGATTTTAAAAAAAGTACGCGCCCGATCAACCTTCTTGATGCGAATCGATATGTTGACAATATAGCACAGGGAGACGTTGTCGTAAATACTCCTTTTGCGATTATCCGGACGTTGAACACCAGCAGTTTCAGGAAAGTCACCTATGTTGATGATGCAACAATAGAAAAAATGATCAAACCGATAAAGAAGTACGCGAATCACCCGCCAACAAAGCCGAATATCGTTATTCTGATTCTCGAAAGTTACGGCCGGGAATATATTGCCAGTTTCAATAGCGGGAAAAGAATTTCGGGATATAAAGGATATTCGCCATTTGTCGATTCGCTCGCACAGCACAGCCTTATTTTCACCAATGCTTATGCCAACGGATATAAGTCGATCCACGGCGTGTCATCTATCATCGCTGGAATTCCGTCTTTTAAAGAAGCTTTCACCTCGTCACCATATCCAAAACAAAAGATCGAGTCGCTCGTATCAACACTTGAAAGCGAAGGGTACAATACATCTTTTTTTCACGGTGCGCCAAACGGCTCGATGGGGTTTCTGGGTTTCGGAAATATTCTGGGTTATGATCAATATTATGGAAAGACCGAATTCAATAATGATTCTGAATTTGATGGTGTGTGGGGAATCTGGGACGAACCGTTTTTCCAGTTCTTCAATCAAAAGCTTTCGGGAATGAAGCAGCCTTTTATGTCAACATTGTTTTCGGTTTCTTCACATGAGCCATACAAGGTTCCGAAGAAATACGAAGGGAAATTTCCTGCGGGCGATGTCAACATTCATAAAACCATAGGGTATACCGACTTTGCCCTGCGACGCTTTTTCAATGAAGCGAAAAAACAGCCATGGTTTAAAAATACTATTTTTGTGCTTGTCGCCGATCATGGCAATACCATTTTCTATGACGAATACAGGAAGGAATTCAATAGAAACACAGTTCCAGTTTTGTTCTATTCGGCCAATGAAAAATATGTGGGCATTAACGATGATTTCGCCCAGCAAATTGATATTTATCCCACGCTTCTGGACATGATCGGATATCAGAAGCCTTTCCGGAGCTGGGGCAGGAGCCTGATTGGCGATAAAGAGATTAAGCCGTTCGTGATTAAACATTCTGCAAATGTTTACCAGTTTATGAGCGGAAATTACATTTGTACATTCGACGGAAAGAAAGTCACAGGTTATTACGACAAAAACGACAAGGCAATGGAACATAATTTGCTAAGCCGGCGCACCGCAGAAATGGATCAGCTTGAAATCCGCTGCAAAGCTTTCATACAGGATTACATGCAACGTATCATAGATCGGAAATTAACATCACAATAATGAGCTTCAAAAAGAAAATCCTGGTTTTTATAACCATAGTTGGCGCCACAGCCGGACTTTATAAGATTTATGATGTTTGTTTCAACTACAGATTCATGGAAATCAGCGAGAATAAAGTCTATAAATCAGGCGTAATTCCACCTGATGAAATCGCAGGCTTTGTCGAAAAACACCACATTAAATCTATCATCGATCTTCGCGGTCCGGTGACCACCGATACGATCAACAATCCTGAAAAGCCAAAGGAAATCCTTGCGGAAAAATCGGCTGTGGAAAAGATCGCGGGTGTAAATTATTACAACATTCCGTCAAATCAGGTTCCCGATAAAAATACGATGAAGCGTTTTTTTAAAGTGATGGACAACAAAGAAAATTATCCGGTACTGATCCATTGTTATCACGGAATCGGCCGCGCCCAGGTATATTCAGCGATCTATCGAATCGAATATGAAGGATTTTCAAATGAAGAGGCAAGGAGCAAGGCAGCTTTCCCTGTGATGTTCAGTTCCTTCGACCACGGAACCCCGAAAGGCGAGTTCCTCAAGTCGTACCAATCAAGGAAAGCGCTTCAGGCCAAAAAGTAAAAAGCTCCATTACCGGAGCTTTTTTTATTGTTTTTCAATCCATTTCCTGGCATTGCTAAACGCCTCAAGCCAAGGTGAAACTTCATCTTTACGCCCTGCCGGGTAATGCGCCCAATTCCATTGAAAAATTGACCGTTCGATATGAGGCATCGTCACCAGGTGTCTTCCCGTGGCATCGCACATCATAGCGATGTCGAAGTGCGATCCGTTCGGATTGGCAGGGTAACCTTCGTAAGCATATTTTGCCACGATCTCGTACCGGTTCTCGTCATACGGAAGGTCAAATCTGCCTTCGCCATGCGAAATCCAGACACCGAGCGTGCTTCCCGCCAATGTTGACAGCATTACGGAATTATTTTCTTTTATCGTTACCGAAGTAAATCCGCTTTCATGTTTATTGGATTGATTGTGGAGCATCTTTCCGTGAACATCATGGTCGGGATTGATAATCTCAAGTTCCATAAATAGTTGGCAGCCGTTGCAGATGCCGACCGATAACGTATCTTCCCTTTTAAAGAAGTTTTCAAGGGCATTTTTCGCCCGCTCATTATAAAGGAAAGCGCCTGCCCAGCCTTTGGCCGATCCTAAAACATCCGAATTCGAAAATCCGCCCACAGCGCCAATAAACTGGATGTCTTCAAGTGTCTCACGTCCGGAAATAAGATCGGTCATGTGAACATCTTTTACGTCAAAGCCGGCCAGGTACATTGCATTGGCCATCTCGCGTTCGGAGTTGCTTCCCTTTTCCCTGATGATTGCCGCTTTTGGCTTTGCACCCGAATGTTCCGGGCGTTTTCCTTCAAAATGTGATGGAAAACTGTATTGCAAAGGTTGTTTTTTAAAATTGTCAAATCGCTCTTTCGCCTTCTGTTCACCCGACTGCTTTCTGTCGAGCAGGTAAGAAGTCCGGAACCAGATGTCGCGCATTTCAGTTACATCAAAGGAAAACGAGTCGCTGTTGTTTTTTATGCCGATGCTTCCTGCTGCTGAAACTTTTCCGATCTTGTATACCGGTAAATCATTTTCACTGAACCGCGTTTCAATCGAAGCATCACCTTGGAAAACAATCCCGGCATTTTCCGAAAACAATAGCTTTACGGAATCTCTTTCACCAATGACTGAAAAATCGAATTCGGCACCCAGCGCATTATCAGCAAAGCACATTTCCAGCAATGTCGTGATGAGGCCGCCGCTTCCGATGTCATGTCCGGCGTGGATTTTCCCTTCGTTGATCAGTTGCTGAAGGAGATTGAAGGTTGATTTGAATTTCTCCGCATCTTTAATGGTTGGAACTTCATTGCCGACTTTGTTCTGTGCCTGCGCAAAGGACGATCCACCGATTTTGTGCGTGTCATCCGAAAAATTGATATAGTAGATGCTGCCTCCGTTTTGCTGGAGTACGGGTTCGACAACTTTTGTAATATCGGTGCAGTTTCCGGCCGCAGAAATGATGACAGTTCCCGGGGCGATGACATCACCATCAGGATATTTCTGTTTCATCGAAAGCGAATCTTTTCCGGTCGGGATATTGATTCCGAGTGCAATCGCAAAATCAGAACAGCCTTTTACCGCATGGTATAAACGCGCGTCTTCACCTTCATTTTTACAAGGCCACATCCAGTTTGCGGAAAGTGAAATTCCGCTAAGCCCATTTTTGATCGGCGCCCAGATGATGTTCGTAAGCGCTTCTGCAATAGCGTTGCGGCTTCCGGCAACAGGATCGGACAGGGCTGCAACGGGTGAATGCCCGATCGATGTGGCAATGCCTTCCTTTCCGTTAAAATCCAACGCCATAACGCCAACATTATTCAGCGGAAGCTGCAACGGCCCGGCACATTGCTGTTTTGCAACACGGCCGCCAACGCAACGGTCGACTTTGTTGGTCAGCCAGTCTTTGCAGGCGACCGCTTCCAACTGAAGGACGGTCTCGAGATATTCTTTTATTTTGTCGGTGGAATATTCCGGCGCCGCATAGTCAGTAGCGACCGATACATCATTCATTACAATTTTCGGCGAGCTTCCGAACATATCCGAAAGGGCAAAATCCATCGGTTTGTCGCCAGTGGCTGCTGATTCGAATATAAACCGATGGTTGCTGAGGACTTCGCCGACTTCGTACATCGGGGATCTTTCGCGTTCGGAAATCTTGCGGAGTTGTTCAAGATTTTCTTCACCAATCACCAATCCCATCCTTTCCTGCGACTCGTTTCCGATGATTTCCTTTGCGGAAAGTGTCGGATCGCCAACAGGTAATTTATCAAGATTTATTTTTCCACCGGTATCTTCGACCAATTCCGAAAGGCAATTCAGGTGGCCGCCCGCGCCATGGTCATGGATGGAAACTATCGTATTGTTATCGCTTTCAACGAATGCTCGAATGGCATTTGCGGCGCGTTTTTGCATTTCCGGGTTCGACCTTTGGATCGCGTTGAGTTCAATTCCTGAGCTGAAAGCGCCTGTATCTGCAGAAGAAACTGCTGCGCCGCCCATTCCGATGCGGTAGTTTTCACCACCGAGGATTACTATTTTATCACCTTCTTTGGGTGTTTTCTTTTTCGACTGGTCAAGTTTTCCATAACCGATGCCGCCAGCCTGCATGATTACCTTATCATAACCCAGCCTGCGGTTGTTTTCCTCATGTTCGAAAGTCAGTACCGAACCCGCAATCAACGGCTGCCCGAATTTATTTCCGAAATCAGAAGCGCCGTTGGAAGCTTTTATCAGGATGTCAAGCGGCGTCTGGTAGAGCCATTTCCGCTCCGGCATGGCTTTTTCCCATTCACGGCTGTTTTCAAGTCGGGAATAAGATGTCATATATACTGCGGTTCCCGCCAACGGAAGCGATCCCTGCCCGCCCGCGAGCCTGTCGCGAATTTCACCGCCCGAACCCGTAGCTGCACCGTTAAAAGGTTCAACGGTAGTTGGGAAATTGTGGGTTTCTGCTTTTAATGAAATTACCGAGTCGAAATCTTTAGTCTCGTAGAAATCCGGTTTATCTGCGGTTTTTGGCGCGAATTGCTGCACGGCCGGACCTTTGATGAAGGCAACATTGTCTTTATAGGCAGAAACAATCTCATTCGGATTTTCTGCCGATGTTTTCTTGATCAGGCCGAATAATGACGACGGCTTTTCCTCACCATCAATTACGAACTTCCCATTGAAAATCTTATGCCGGCAATGTTCTGAATTGATTTGCGAAAATCCAAAAACTTCAGAGTCAGTGAGTTTTCTTTCAAGACGTTTGGAAAGATCATTCAGGTAGTCAACTTCTTCATCACTCAGGGCGAGTCCTTCCTGTTGATTGAAGCCAGCAATATCATCAATTTCATGGATTGGCTCAGGAACGAGGTTGATCGTAAAGATTTCCTGATCCAGCTTTGGGAATTTCTGTGAGATCATCGGATCGAAATCGGAAAAATTCTCATCGGCCTTGTGGAATTCCTCAATCCTGATGATGCCGTCGATGCCCATGTTCTGCGTAATTTCAACAGCGTTGGTACTCCATGGCGTTATCATTGCGGCACGTGGACCAACAAAAAAATCCGACAAGGCGGATTTTTCTATTTTTTTCGAGTTGCCGAAAAGCCAGTTTAGTTTTGCGATGGTTTCTGCAGAAAGTGTGTCCTGTGCCTGAACTGCATAAACTGTATCGGTTTCGTTACCGAAGAAGTGAATCATGTCGAAGTAGTTGTGTTGAGCACAAATTTACTTCCAAAAACAAGGATTACAAAATCATCAGGAAAGTTTTTGGAAAAACTTTATCAATCTTCTTCAGGAAATGTCCCATGCTGATATGCGCCAAGATCATATTTTCCTGTTGGCCCGGGAACACGCGGTGTGTTGAGGATGTCAGTGGTCACATCGGTGAGGATTCCAAAATCCTGCGCATCAGAATCATCACCAATCATCAATTGGTTGTTGTTGATATTGAAAAAATCCGGATTGCCATTCTTCCTGATCTCTGTGGTGTTGTTAAGAAACTGATAGTCTGCAAGGTTAGTAAACTGGTTGTTGGTATTGTTGAATTTGATCATACAACGGCTGAAAATGGGCGTTGTCCACAATGCGGCGTCGCTTCTTTTAATTAAAAGTTCAACCTGGTTTGAACCAAAAATAATGCAGTTGTAGAACTCCGCTTTTGTCAATGGAAACGGAACTTCTTCATTGTCATTTTCCGGAGTATTAAAATAATTATCCACACGTACCGCAACTTGTTGTGAACTCGCCCAGTTGTTGTTGAAAGTGCAGTGCGTAAATTTATAAGATCCGCCAAGCGTACAAGCCAACGTTGCCTGGCCGGCAGCATTGATTACGACATTCTCACCTTCTATGGTCGCCGTTTGCGCCAGCACGCCATAGTTTGAGCAATCGTAAATTTGCGTATTTTTTAATGTCAGCATTCCTGCGTTGTTTTGTACATACAAGCCAATCACGCCGTTTTTGATGGTCACGTGATTGAAAGTACTTGCCGCACTGCCAGATGTCAGCCAAATTGCGCCCCATTGTCCGGGAACATCTGAAAACCCGGGTTCAAGCCGGTCACCTTCAAAAATGATCTCATTTTCGAGGGTTTCCTGATCGGTTGAAAAATCGCCTATGGCCTGAATCGAGCCGCCTTCTGCAACAATAATCCCCGAAGCATCGTGAAAATGGATTCTGGCACCGGGCTGAATGTTAAGGGTTTTGCCCACATCAACCGCAGCGTAGCCATAAATCACATACGGTTTCTCGTTGGTAAAGAGATACTCATTGCCATGAACAGGATCATTTTCGTCCAGGAAAAAACCATAAACTTCATCTTCACCAAGCTGGAGTGTTTCGGTTGTTCCGTCTTCAAAACGTTGCGGATAGAGAAAAATCGCATCCTGGATCAGCGTTACGAGCTCAACCGTTTGAAGGTTCGTTCCTGCGCCGAATTGTATTTGGTCAGTATATAAAAAATCCTCTGGATTTGCATCGGCAATACCGGCTGTGGTTTCTATAAAGATATATAGACTGTCCTTGCCCAAAAGCTCGACATTGCTGAAAATTTTGCCTTGCGCACCGGAATTCCCGGTCATTCCGTCGACTGTCATCCTGTATTTTGAATCGGTACCTTTGCCAAGCTTAATCACCGGAATTTTGATGTCTTTATCGCTGCGGTTGTAGACTTTCAGGGTATAAGTACTTGACCCGATATTGGTGAACACGGTATCAAGATAAACAGTATCGCGCGAAAATTGGAGTCCGCCGTTACTGGTTTCAAACTCGAAATCTTTTCTGCATGAAGATAAACTGACGATAATACCGGTGAGAAGAAGAATAAAGATGCTGCGCATGTACTGAATTTTTGTAAAAGTAAATATTAATTTCATATTCCGACGGTCAGATTATTCGTAAACGCAGCTTCTGGTGTTTTTCGTACTTTTACTCCAAAATCCAAACATGCCAGTTGATATAGATAAAATGGTTGCGTTGTGTAACCAATGGTCAAAAAATACGCTGATGGAAACTCTTGAAATCGAATTTATTGATGCAGGAGAAGATTTTCTTAGAGCAAAAATGCCGGTAAATTCGCGGGTTCATCAACCGATGGGATTGCTTCATGGCGGAGCTTCTGCAGCGCTGGCGGAAAGTGTCGGAAGCGCGGCATCAATCATGTTTTCAGATCCCGAACTTACTGAAGTGCGTGGCATTGAAATTACGGCGAGCCATTTAAAGGCTAAACGTGAAGGCACGATCTACGGAACTGCGAAAATTATACACAAAGGCCGCAGTATCCACTTGTGGGAAATCAGGATCACCGATGAAAACGACAACCTGATCTCGATCTGTAAACTGACCAACATGATCCTTCCAAAAAGAAAAAGGGACGATGGACGAACTGAATAAACTCGCCGGGAAGCTTGATCGGCAATTTGACGCGCAACTTCCATTTGTGGCATATTGTGAACCAGACGGATTAAAAGTTCATGCCCTACTTGGAAGTGGTGGCTTCCGGGCAATATCAGCAAAATCAGGTTTCATCTTTGCACCATTTTGTGGAAGTCATATCATGATTCCGGAAGAAGGCTCAGAGAAAATTTCCGCATCTTTTGAAGCACGTGAACCAGCCGCGAAAGCTCCTGAAATTCAAAATTCGGAGGATGGAAAAGCCTCTTTTATCGATCTTGTCGCCAATGGGATTGCCAGGATCAATAACGGTGATTTTTCAAAGGTTGTTTTATCCAGAAGAGAGTTGGTCGCCATTGATAACATTATGCCATCGCAGCTATTGCTAAAGCTGTTGCAGGCATACCCGTCGGCATTTCGGTATGTATTTTTTCATCCGGAAAGCGGCCTGTGGGCTGGCGCTACACCCGAAAGACTGCTGCAGGCTGCAGGAAACAAATTTCATACTGTGGCACTGGCCGGAACACAACCGTTTACTTCTTCTGCAAAAATATTATGGCAGGAAAAGGAAAAAGAGGAGCAGGCGCTCGTGACTGATTTTATTGTCGACGGTTTGAAAGATATTGCCTTGGATGTTGAAGTATCCCAGCCATTTACGCAACGTGCCGGAAACCTGGTGCACATTAAAACTGACATTCATGGGGTTCTGAAAGATGCGCACTCCATTGAGCGAATGCTTCAGATGCTTCATCCCACGCCCGCGGTTTGCGGAACCCCACGTGACACAGCACGGGATTTTATTCTCGAAAATGAAGGCTATGACCGGGAGTTTTACAGCGGCTATCTGGGCTGTATTGCATCTTCAGAAGGAAAAACAGCGCATGCCAATTTATATGTGAACCTGCGCTGCATGAAGATTTCGGGTCAAACAGCATCGATTTATATGGGTTGTGGTGTAACTGCGGGAAGCGATCCTGAAAAGGAATATATAGAAACGGTCAATAAATCGATGACCATGAAAAGGATATTGGCTGAAATAAAACAAGAATTATGAAACTGGATATACTTGCTTTCGGGGCGCATCCCGATGATGTCGAACTGGGTTGCGGCGGCACGATCGCAAAGGAAATTTCGATGGGAAAAAATGTCGGCGTGGTCGACCTCACGCGGGGCGAACTCGGAACCCGTGGCAGTGCTGAAATACGCGATATGGAGGCAGATGCGGCGGCAAAGATCCTGGGACTTTCGATACGTGAGAACCTCAGGATGAAGGATGGTTTTTTCGTAAATGACGAAACCCACCAGCGACAGGTCATACGCATGATCAGGAAATTCCGGCCGGAAATCGTTTTGTGCAACGCCATAGATGACAGGCATATCGATCATGGACGCGGCAGCAGGCTCGTATCCGACGCATGCTTTTTATCTGGATTGATAAGAATTGAAACAGACATTGACGGAATCCAGCAGGAAGCATGGCGGCCGAAAGTAGTCTATCATTACATCCAGTGGAAAGACCTGAAGCCTGATTTTGTGGTAGACATTTCCGGATTTGAAGAAAAGAAAGTGGAAGCGATCATGGCCTATGGCTCGCAATTTTACAAGCCGGGAACAACGGAGCCTGAAACACCAATTGCAACAAAGAACTTCCTTGACAGCATCAAATACAGGGCACAGGATTTGGGTCGGCTTATCGGGAGAGAATATGGCGAAGGTTTTACCGTTGAAAGGTATTTGGCCGTCAGCAGCTTGCACAATCTGATTTAATTTTTTGGCGGTTTCCTTTTGTGATAGAAAGAATTTGCAATATATTTGCAGCCGATTCAACACGGTGGTTGTAGCTCAGTTGGTTAGAGTATCGGTTTGTGGTGCCGAGGGTCGTGGGTTCGAACCCCATCAGCCACCCGTAAAAGCTCCGGTTTTCCCGGGGCTTTTTTTATTTAAAACTGTAAGTTTTTTGCTAATAAAACGATAAAGTAGTTCGGCAACAGTGGCTTTTTTTGCTATATTTAATAAAAAAAGAGCTATGTCAGAACAAATCAAAATCGGGAGTGAAATCACATTCCCGGTACTTCGGGATTATATTTTTGAGCATAAAGTAAACAGGGGCGATTCTATTGTGCTTAACCCGCTGAACTACGAGCATATCATTGATGAGATCCGTCACTCACACGAGGAGAGCATAGAAATTCCAATCAATATTTTCGGGGTTTTGCTGATTAAAGATGCCACCGGAACAGTTGAGACCGGACGCATTCAAATCATAAAAAATGAAACTTTCTAATTGCGTCGTTATCAACGCCTATCTGTTAATAAATCTTTAAAAGACGGTTCTTAAATTTTATATCTTAGCGTAAACCTAACGTAAGCGCTGCATGAACGTTTTATTGGATTCTATTAATTACCAAATTGTAAAGAAATTCTCAAGCTATAAGTTAAATGAGCAAGAGCTGGAAATATGTTTCAAGTTTTACTCGTTTTTAAATATGCCGCTTATAAATTCTGAAATCGTGACGACACGCGATGAGTTTAAGGAGTGCATCAGGTATAACCTGGAAATTTGGGATGCAAGGATTAATGAACACCAGCGGGACATATTGACAAGCCTTTCAAAGTTAGGTACAGCCAAAAAATAATTGATTTATATCACAACATGGATACCTCAAATCTGATTGCTGAAAAAGATTTTCTTTTTGTAATACAAGTCAAGAGCGATGTCTATTACAAGAACCAGGCAGAGCTTACCAACTTCTTGAAGGTTTTGCCGCCTGCCATTAGGTTATATGCCGTTATACATGCAGGGATGAATACTTTAAAAGTTTATTGCATTACAAAAAGCTTTCAGGATTATACGACTGTTCACGAAAAAACCGGTTTTAAGACGGAGATCATTGACACGAGGAAAATCTCTCAGGACAATGACAACGCCACCGGCCTGAATTAAAAAAAGCTCCCTTAAAGGAGCTTTTTTTATTTTCCGTCTTTATCAATAGTAAGCGGAGCTTCACGGTTGGCGAGCTGCCAGGCTATACCAAAGGCAAGTTTCGCGCGTTTGGCCAACGCATCGTATTCGATTTTATCAGGATCATCAGTTGGTTGATGGTAATCCGCGTGGGTTCCGTTGAACAGGAACACAGACGGAATCCCATTTTTTGCAAAATTATAATGGTCGGAACGATAGTAAAACCGTTCCGGGTCATTCAGGTCATTGTATTTGTAGTCCAGATCCAGCTTGGTGTAGTTTCGGTTTGCATCTTCCGTTATTTTATGAAGATCGGTCGAAAGTCTGTCAGAACCAATGACATACACATAATTACTCGTATCCGGATGCAGTAAATCACGCCGTCCGATCATGTCGATATTGATATCTGCCATGGTTTTCTTAAGAGGGAACAATGGGTTTTCTGAATAATATCGTGAACCATGAAGTCCGTGTTCTTCGCCGGTCACGTGAAGGAAAAGAATCGACCTTCTTGGCCCATTCCCGTCTTTTTTTGCCAATTGGAATGCTTGTGCTATTTCCAGCAGTGCAACTGTTCCTGAGCCGTCGTCATCAGCGCCGTTGTATACATCGCCGTTTTTCATCCCGACATGGTCATAATGTGCAGAAACAACAATGATTTCATCTTTTTTATCGGTTCCCTCAACAAAGGCCCAGATATTCTCTGAATCGCCCAATTTTGGACTGAACGGCTTGGTAAAAAATGAAGAAGGGATTGGCTGGTAGTAATCTGAAGCGCCTTTGGGAAAAGGGATATTGTCCGATTTATATTGGCTGACAAGATATTTACCGGCTTTTTTCTGTCCGGGTTCGCCGGTATTCCGTCCCTGCATGTCATCAGAAGCAATGATATAAAGATGTTTCTGGAGTTCTGCGGCTGTAATCGTGTTCATGTATGAAAGCGGATCGGCTGTGGATTTTGCTTTCTGTGCCGAACAAGCGGATGCAATCAACGTAAGGGCCAGGCAAGGCAAATAGAGTGTTTTCATAAAAATCGATTATTATGTATAACGTGGTTCGTTAATATTAAGTATCAGGCCAGCCGTAAGGCACTGTAGAGCATTCCGCCCACAAGAAAAATTATAATAAAGAAAAGGTTTATGAAGAACATAACCAAGCTTTTAACCCGTGAAATTGATTTCCGTTCGCGATAAAACCTGCTGTGCGCGCGAAAGAAATAGAAAAACCACCATCCCGCGAGAATGAAAAAAATAAAGAATGAAAGATCATCAACAATATCAACATACGAACCGATAGAAGACATAACCAGCAAAAATGAGAATGTCAGCAGCAGGAAAGAGAAGTAGTGGAGCGTAAAGATGCCATGATCGAAATAGAACCATTTCTTTCCATGGAAGAGCCAAAGTACAAACGCAAACAACGGCATGTAGAGAAAAAGCACCTTTGGCAATGTATTGATAAACGACTCCGAAAAAGCATCCCTCAATTCATCCCTTTCATACTTTTGATTGACAAGCGCCATCTTTCTGGACACCCAGTATTTCAGCCGCGACATCTTTTTAGCTTTGGGCTTTGCAGCTTCGGCCGAATCAAGTTCTTTTACCGACTTATAACTGCCAAAAGCGACATTGCGTTTTATTGTATCCTGCTTGAAGATCGTGGTTTCATTGCCGGCTTCTTTTATTGTAATAGTTGAATCGTCGGAACCGAACGGCAATACGCTCAGGAGGAAGAACGTGAGGAAATTGATGAAGATATACAACTTGACCGGCGGTACGAACTTCTGGCGTTTTCCTTCCAGATATTCGATCGTAAGCCGTCCCGGGCGTACCAATAAATATTTTATTGTTTTCCAGAAGGCATTGTCATAATGCGTGAGGTCTTCAGCAAAATGGGTAGCGAGGTGTCCGAATGATGACCTTGTTTCGGTATTTTCCTGTCCGCAATTGGTACAGAATCTTTTCTCAACAACGCTGTAACAATTCAGGCACGTCCTGTCGGTCCGCAGATTTTTCTTCATCTATTAAAAATCTCGTCAAAAAATACCAACATGTGTTCCCATGAGCGTTTGGCTGCTTTTTCATTGTAGGCGGTACCTTTCGTTTTGTCGTTCCCCGCTGCAGGTTCGGTAAAAGCGTGAACTGCGTCTGCGTAATAAATCATCTGCCAGTCGGCTTTGCTGTCTCGCATCTCTTTCTGGAATGAGGTAATTTCTTCCTGTGGAACAAAAAAATCATCCGCGCCGTGGCACACCAGTATTTTAGTTTTTATTGTCTCCGTTTTTCGTCCCGCTTCAGTTCCGAGTCCGCCATGAATGGATACAACTCCCTGAACCGGCATTCCTGCGCGGGCAGCTTCAAGTGCGCCTGTTCCGCCAAAACAATAACCGATGATCGCCACTTTCTCAGCATTTGCGCCTGCCCTGATCAATTCCTGCAGCGCAAGGCTAATGCGGCGCTGGTAATCTTTATAGTTTTTTTTGTAAAAACCAGCTTTTTCACCCGCTTGCTTATTGTCCTGCGGATAGTTTCCTTCGCCATAAATATCGGCTATAAATGCATGATAGCCCAATTTGGCCAATCTTGTGGCAGTTTCTTTTGAATGATCGTCAATTCCGCGCCAAGCCGGTAGTATCAGCACGCCCGCGTTTCCTTTTGCTGCCTTATCAGGTTTGGCATAGAGTCCGCCAAGCTTTTGGCTGCCGTCTTTGTATGGCACCTGCGCAAGTTGTGCGTGGAGTGATAATGAGAATAACACGAGTGTCAACAGGTAGTGGTTTTTCATAATCCGAAAGTAAGCGACTAAGTTAGATAATTTCCTGAACACTCATAAAAAAAAGCCTAAAGAGGCTTTATCTTCCGGGGTTCAACTGCTTGCTGACCGGAGTGGAGACAGGATCGCTGATCGTTGGCGGACGTACCGTTGTCGGGTTTGTTAATGCGGGATTTTTCATGTCCTTTCCCGTCGAGCGCTCGGTTTCACTTTCCAGCCGGTCCTGTGAGTCAATAACATTGTTGTTGTTCTGATCGTTTACCGCTGCCTGTCTTGCGGCACGCTCAACACCTGTTTGGGTTTCACGTGGCGGTTCCTGCTGGATCCTGTCCTGTACGGCATCATTGTCTGTCTGGGCAGATGCTATTGTCGTAAACATCAAAATCAGCGCTGTATAAATTATAGTTTTCATGATTTCTTTCTTTAGGTATTCTTAAAGTTACTCCAAATACGGCGGTTGCCGAAGCATTTGTAACCGATTAACTAAAGTTTAACCGCTGTTTACCGCATGCGGATAATGACTATTTTTGGAAAAAATCGATCCAATGCAATCAAATGCACAAAGTCCGGAAGCTTATTTAGAAACCCTTCCCGAGGAAAGAAAAGCAGCAGTGGCAAAACTTCGTGATGCAGTCCGGAATAATCTCCCTGAAGGTTTTACTGAAGGAATGGGTTACGGAATGTTGGGCTATGCTGTTCCGCATTCGTTATATCCGTCCGGATACCATTGCAACCCAAAGCTGCCGTTGCCGTTCATCAGCATCGCATCACAAAAGAATTTCGTGGCATTATATCACATGGGAATCTATGCCGATAAGAATCTTCTCGACTGGTTTATTTCTGAATATCCGAAGCATGCGAAAGGCAAACTTGATATGGGCAAAGGCTGTATCCGTTTTAAAAAAACAGATGATATTCCGTATCGCCTTGTAGCGGAACTGGCTTCAAAAGTAACGGTTGATGAGTGGATCACATGCTACGAGAATGTGATAAAGAAGAAGTAGTGGAAATTTTGGAAAGCTGTGTTGAAATTTTGTAAGCATCCAATGGATTGGTTTGCGGAATTTTATCATGTCACCAAAACACACTGCTATGCATCATACAAAAAAGACATTCGGGATCTTAGGGTCCAAACTTATCATCGAGATAAAGATGATACTTTGGAAAATACGTTATGTCACTTCCGACATGATAAAGCACTAAAGCCCTCGGGCTTTTTTTTTATTTCAGGATCAGGTCAATATTGATGGTAAATCCTGCCTTTGTCCCTGATGCTGCCGCAACTGAAATTGCCCGTTGCTGTGCAGTATTGTCACCTGCTGCATAAACACCTTGAATGCTGGTGCGCTGCTCAGTGTCAACATCGACATGCCCGTGGGACGATATTTTGCAGCCGAGCTCTTCCGCGAGGCTGCTCTGCTGTTGAAAAGGGATTGAAGCGTAAACCACACCGACATCAAAAGAACTTCCATCCTTGAACCTTACAGTTGAGAGCCTTCCATTATCATTTTCAAACGCTTCAATTTCATTGTCAATCACAGTGATTCCCAGTTCTGTCAGCTTTTCCATCTCCTCATTTCTAAGTTCTGATGTTCCGTTGGTCAAAACCGTGATGTTTTTTGTCCAGTTGTTGATCAGAACACCCAAATGATATGCAGCTTCGCCATTGGCAAATATTGCAGTGGGTTCGTTTCGCACTTCGTACCCGTGACAGTACGGACAATGGAGAACCGTGATTCCCCAGCATTCTGCAAATCCAGAAATGTCGGGCTTCTGATCCGACAATCCTGTGCAAAGCAATATTTTTTTTGAATCGAAAGTTTCCCCGGATTCTGTTTCCACAGCGAAAGCATCGTCGATACTCTGGGCCTGGACCACTTTGTCGTGAAGGAATGTTACATTGGGATAGGAAAGCACCTGTTCTTTTGCCTGATCCAGGATTGCTGCGGGGGTATTTCCGTCCTGTGTGAAAAAGTTATGGGAACGCGGTGTTTGCATGTTGCACGGAGTTCCGCAGTCGATTATCAGGACCTGCCTGAGTGCCCGTGCAAGGGTAAGTGCTGCCGAAAGTCCTGCTGCGCTTCCGCCGATGATGATCACATCATAAGATTTATCTGCCATACCAGCCGTAATTTTACCAAAACTAGCGAAAAGAACCTTCGCCCGCTTTGTAGCTTTTCACTATATATTTACAGCATTTGCATCAGATGCTCAATAGAAAAGTTTCCTTATTAAGCCCTGAATTGTGGAATTGGAAGTTCATATTCACCACATCGCAGAGTACTTTTTTGAGCTTCGCGAAATTGTTCGGTTTCTTGATATAGACGTTGGCTCCGTTGACGAACGTTTCTTCAATATCCTTATCAGTCGAAGATGTGGAATAAATCGCTATCGAAAGATTATTGTATTCCATATGTTCCCTGATCTCCATAAGGCACTCCACACCGCTTTTGTAAGGCATGTTAAGGTCGAGGAACAGGATATCGGGCTTCTTCTTTGTTTTGCGAAGGTGTTCCAGGAGGTTCCTGCCGTCTTCCAGCATCGTCAGGTTTGATTTTATTTTGAGTTCACTTAATGCCTCTTTAAAAATTTTCCGGTCATCGGCATCGTCATCTACAAGCAGTATTTCAATTGAGGGTTTAGCGTTCATGGTTTGTTAGGTGAATGAATTATAAAGTTAACCATTAAAAAAAAACCTTGCAATACTTAACAAAAAATTAAAAAGTGCTATTTTATTGTATTTTAACTGGTATATAAACGGTAAACGTTGAGCCTTTGCCTGGTTCCGAAACAACTCTGATAAATCCTTTGTGGTTCTGCGCGATTTTTTTGCAGATTGCCAGGCCTATACCGGTACCAACGTAATCAGTTTTACCATGAAGCCGTTGGAAAAGCTCGAATATCTTGTGTTCATACTGCTGTTCGAACCCGATGCCATTGTCGGAAATACTGATTTTATAATACTTATTTCCATTAAACTCCTGACCATCAGTTTGGGATGCGGTAATCATAATCTGGGGGGCTTCATCTTTTTTACTGTATTTGATCCCGTTTGAGATCAGGTTGTGCAGCAGTTGCCTGAATTGCGTTGGAATGGCAATGACTTTCGGTAGTGTTTCAGATACAATGGTGACTTTCCTGCTTTCAATTACATCGGCGAGGTCTTCCTTCACTTCCCGAAGCATCTTGTTGAGGTCGGTTTTTACGAAAGCAACATCAGAAAGATTGGCGGTCGAATAGCTGAGCAGCGCTTCAATAAGTTTCTGCATCCTGTCGGCCGCATTGCTCATGGTGTCAAAATATTCCAGTGAAGCCGGGGAAAGGTTTTTCTTGTCTTTCTCAATGATGCGGCTTTGGAAAAGCTGAATTTTCCGCAACGGTTCCTGAAGGTCGTGCGAGGCTATATAATTGAACGATTCCAGTTCTTTGTTATTTAGCTGAAGCTCGGCATTCTTTTCTTCAAGGATTTTTTGGTTTCGTTGCCTCTCAAGTTCCATCTCACACCTTTTGGCAGCAATGCTGAGCAGCGATTCGATATAACCGGTATCGCGTATTTCGTTGTGGTGCATCATAGACATGACGCCGATGCATTTTCCGGAACCGTCTGTTAACGCAAATCCGCTGTAGCTGTCGATGCCATGCTTTTTCACCATCTCGCTATCGGGATAAATTTTCCTGATATCGGTAGTAATGGTCTTGCTTTTTACTTTTCCCTTTATGATGTCTTCGCAGGCATCGCCTTGAAGCGGAAAAGAAAAAGGATCCACAATCTTTCCATGTGCAGCCACCGCAATACAATCGATGAATCCGCCCTTTTCGGTTGTCACTGCTTCCGCGAGGAATATGTAGTCCATCTTGGTTTTCTGGTACAGCTCGAGCAGCAGCAATTTGAAGAATTCGTCACCGGTTTTATACGATGAGAGGCTTTCTGAAAAGTCTGAAAGTATCCTGTGCTCCAGTTCGCGGTTTTTGTTCGCCAGCAGCTTGTTGATGGCCTGCAGGTGAAGCGCTGCATTCTTTTCTTCTGTAATATTTTTGGATGTGACGGTGACCGAGTTCCCAACGCGTGATACCGTGGCAGCAAGCCAGATCTCTTTGCCTTGCTGGTTCACTTCTACTTCATAATTATCGTTCAGTCCGGTCTCCATGCACCGCACGAGTTTCTCGAACGTACCGTTTTTAAAAATACCGGGATAGACTTCACGGCATGTTTTTCCGGTAACTTCTTCTACTTTCAGGTCGAAGTACTTGGGAACTTCGGAGTTTGTATATGTAATACGAAAATCAATGATCCTGTTCTCGCTGTCGCGGATAGCCTCATAGCTGGCCACGCCGTAATTTGTTGAATTTAGTATCGATTGCAGAAACGCCTGTGAGTGGGCGAGTTCTTCAGTACGGTCCTTTACCTGTTTTTCAAGCAGGCGGGAAAAATCTTTTTGTCCGCGATACAGCTTGCTGTGGGTAACATCATCTATGGCAAGAAGGATCAGGGCTTCGCCATATTTTTCGCGTGTCACCTGCCTTCCGTTCACCAGCAGCACTCTTGTGCCGTGATCCGGGGTCTCAATTTCTATCTCGAAGCGTTCAAACTTAACTTGCTTGGGAAGCACGTCTTCCAGCAACGCCCGAAGTTCCTTGGTTTGCCATTGTCCTTTGCAGATGGTAAAAAGCGATTTTCCTTCAATTTCTTTTTCGCTTGTGCCAAAACATTTATGAAACGAGACGTTGGCGCTCCGTATCCTGAAATGCTTGTCGAGGATGATCAGCGACTGGCTGATGGTACTGATGATGGCCTCTGCAAAATTCCGCGCCTCTGTAAGCTGCTCCTGGCGGTCCATCAATTCATCATTTACACTGATGAGCTCTTCGTTGTTTGCCTGAAGTTCTTCGGTAGAAGTTTCCATTTCCTCATTTAGCGACTGAAGTTCCTCGCTGCTGCTCAACAGTTCTTCGTTGGCGCTCTGCAGTTCCTCGATCGCGGCTTCCTGCTCTTCGGTTACGCTGCGGATGTCGCGCCTGATTTGCTCCAGCTCAGCTTCAAGCTGCCTGATGCGCTGCATGTCGGCTTCCTGCCTGCCTTCATTAGTTTCTTCCCGTGTGACACGTGATGGCGAGAACAGCACCAGATAATTGGTTTCATCAGCTTTGGCCAGCGGAATCACTTCCACATCGGTCAACGTGTCGCCGTGACTGCTCTTAACAATGAGGTTATTTTTTATAACGCGCTTTTTTTCTTTTTTGGCAAGCAGCAACGCGCTCTGGAGTTCGAAACTGAGCCCTTCGCGTGCCATTTTCAAGATATTGAAGTTTGGCTTTCCGGGAGAAGATAAAAGGTATGGCCCGGTATCTCCGTGAAAGTGCACAATGTCTTTAAATTCATTTACAATGACACCCGCTGGAGTGTATTGATGGAAAAGAATCTCTGATGCCATTTTTTGAAAGTCCGGCGGCAACGGCACAGGTTTGTTCAGGACATAGGTTTTTTCCTGTGCTGTCGTTTCCTTTCGGGTAATTTCGGCAGGTTCAAAATGGCCGGGCGAAGGCTTGCGAAGGTAAACTTTCTCCGTTTTTACAAACGGCGTAAAAAGTCCGGGTGCATTGCTGGCTGTTTCCGATTTCCCAAGAACAAGTATCCCGTTTTCTTTAAGTGCGTAATGAAAAGTAGTGAGGGCTTTCGCCTGGAGTGTGGCATCAAGGTATATCAGCACATTGCGGCACGAAATAAGGTCGAGTTTCGCAAACGGCGGATCTTTTACGAAATTATGGACCGCAAACACACACATGTCCCGGATGCTTTTATTAACTGAATAAATACCGTCTGATTTGGTGAAATAGGTGTTGAGGTGTGCCTCCGATAAATTTTCCAGGTCATGACGGTTATAAGTTCCGGACCTTGCTTTTGTGATGACGTTTTCAGAAATATCAGTAGCAAAAACCTGCACTTTCATATCCTGGTTGCGATGGCTGAAAAACTCATGAAGTGAAATGGCGAGCGAATACGCCTCTTCACCGGTGGAGCATGCCGCGCACCAAACCCGGAGATTGTTGGCGTTCTTGTTCTTTATCAGGTGCGGGATAACCTGTTCCTGGATGATGTCGAATACTTTCTGGTCGCGGAAGAAATACGTTACCGGAATCACAATATCATTAAAAAGGGCATCCTGCTCCATTTTATCGCTTCGCAGGTACGAAAGGTATGTTTCCGGTTCTTCGCGTTTGCACACGACCATCCGGCGGGCAATCCTTCGGCGGATGGTCGCTTGTTTATAATGCGTGAAGTCGTTTCCCGTACGTACACGAAGGAGCCTGATGATCTGGCGAAAAACCTCTTCATCTGTCTTCGGCATCGCGCTTTCCTCATCTTCATGGGAATGGCTGGTTTCATACGCATGGCGTATATGCTGCAATTGTCCCGGTATCTCTTCCGGAGGAAGTACATAATCGGCAGCGTTCGACTTTACTGCGTGGTAAGGCATGCTCTCATAGGCCGCAGTAATCGGATCCTGTGCAATTGTTGCACCTCCGAGTTCCCTGATGGCTTTGAGTCCGCGTGTGCCGTCAAGCCCGGCGCCGGAGAGGATTACCCCTATGGCAAAACTCTTATGTGTTTCGGCGAGTGAATTGAAAAATACATCAATTGGCATGTGCGGCTTGGTGCTGCTGCTGCGCGGATTGAGCTTGAGCACGCCATCTATTGCCGTCAGGATCTTATTTTCCGGGATGATGTAAATGTGGTCGGGTGCAAGATTGATATCATCGGTAATTTCATGTACCGGCAGTGGCGTCGATTTAGCCAGCAACTCCGGCAGGATGCTTTCATGATTAGGTGAAAGGTGCTGTACGAGTACATACGCCATTCCCGATTTTTCAGGAATGGCGCTTAGAAATCTTTTGAAGGAATCAAGGCCTCCTGCAGAGGCTCCGACACCAACTATGTGAAAGTCTTGTTTTTGGTGAGGTGGTGATTGCGTTCCAGCGAACATAGGGATTTTTTGTAATAGCCAAATATACAAAGACATCTGCAAAGCAAGACCTCATAACTGTTTATTTTAATTTAACATTAAACAAATCACAATAATTTATATTTGTGTAGCACCATTAACAAAACTACCCTTACATGAAATCTTTCCTTAGGAATAATGGCCTTTCGATAACGTTCCTGCTGCTTTTTATCGGTGCAATGATCGGCCAGGTGGTTTTCGGCTTTAAGGAACATAATGATGAGATGCTGGATGAAGGCGGCAGGCTGCTTACTTTGGGCGAATATCTTACCTCAGGACATTTCATACAGGCTACATTTGAAAACTGGGAGAGCGAATTCCTTCAAATGGCGCTGTTCGTCTGGCTTACGATTTACCTGCGGCAGAAAGGCTCTTCCGAGTCAAAGCATCTGGACCGAAAGGAAGATGTAGATCGTAAGCCCTCGGCAAAGAAAAAGGATGCGCCGTGGGCAGTACGGCAGGGCGGATGGATACTGAAATTGTATTCAAACTCACTGACAATCGCGCTGGTGGTGATGTTCGTCATTTCTTTTGTCCTTCACTTTTACGGAAGCCTCAATGATGAGAACCTGAGCAGCACGCTTAAAGGAAAACCCCTGCAAACTGCCTCTGATTATTTGGCGAGCCCGCGTTTCTGGTTCGAGTCATTCCAGAACTGGCAAAGCGAATTCCTTTCAGTGTTTGCCATCATCACCATGTCGATTTACCTTCGCCAGAAAGGGTCGCCACAATCAAAACCGGTTGACGCGTCACATGATGAGACAGGAGAATAAGCAATTTAGATAGTTTCCTCAATCGGTAAAATAATCTGCCAGTTCTTTATAATCAGTGATGCGGTTTTTTGGGATATCAGAATGGCGGTTGATCTTGTCGTAAAGAATAGCTTCCATTCCCAATTCTTTTGCCCCGGCGATTTCCGAATCAGGATCATCACCGATCACGACAATTTCTTCAGGCTTGAACCCGTGTTTGTCGGCAATTTCCTTAAAAATGTCTTTTTTCTCTTTATCCGACTGTTCCGGGTCGATGATGATCACTTCTTCAAAATCTTTTTCAATGCCGAGCTGCCTGATCTTGCTGTGCTGAAGTTTTTTGTAGCCCATGGTGACCAGGTATTTCCGGTAAGGAAGGTTCTGGATCTCGGCGTAATCCTTAAATGCGCGGATGGGCTTGTCATAAGACATGTTTTTCAAAAGGGTGTTGCAGTCTTCCCTCAGGCTGCTGCTGAAACCGTAGCTTTTTGCAACTTTCTGCAGCGGAAGGCGCATCATGTCATTTCTAAGTTCAGCAAGGTCGCCATTAAAACTTCCGTCTTGTTCGATGCGCTTGTAAAGTGGCCCGAAAACATCATCGGCTATCGCTTCAACAGGAAAAATGGTATTGTCAAGGTCGAGGATCAGGGCTTTTGTTTTCATAATTAGGGTACAATTCTTCTTCCGAAATTAATCAGGATATAAGGTTCCAGATAACCAGTGCTTTTGGTTAATTGTTTGCCGTCGGCGTTTACGATCAGCAGCGTAGGGTAGGAGTTCACGCGGAACTGATTGAGCAATCTGGCGCCCTCGGCAGTTTCCCCGTCGACTGAAATATTGATGAAATTCTTGTTGAAATAATCGCCGACAGCTTTATCCCGAAACGTTTTTTTCAGCTTTTTACATGGTCCGCACCACGTCGCATAGAAGTCGATAAAAACCGGTTTCCCTGATTTTTTGGCTTCCGCAAGCGCTTCCTTAAACGTACCTTCAAAGAAATCGATTCCCTTTCCGGCAGTTGTTTCCTTTACCGTTGCAAATGGAGTCAGCAGGAAGAATAAGACAACAAGCATTTTCATATTAGTTGAAGAATGATATTATTTCAGCAGCAAGCCTTTCGCTGTTGATTTTTTCAAACGGATGCTGCGTTCCGGGAAGCACGACCAGCGTTGCATCGGGAAGGTTTCGATAAGCTTCAATGGTTTCCTCTAAAGTTACCATCGCATCTTTATCGCCAATCCCGATCCTGACAGGCTGCCCGATCTGCGACAGTTCGCCAGCCGGAAGCACGTTCAGGTTTCCGAGCGACAGCATCATGGCGGCAGTTTTTTCCATCACGATTTTCCAGTCGGCCGGACGGTGCCGGTTTTCCAGCTCTTTGGCAAATGCGGGAATCTTCTGCGCTATTTTTTCCGCATTCAGCATCTTTATCTCCCGTTGGGCAATTTCCGGAGTCCACGCAAATTTGGTGGCGAACGTAAAAACAGATCCCACCATTTCAGGGTGTTTCCGTGCGGCATAAAGCCCAACATAGCCGCCCATGCTGTAGCCGAAAATATCAGCTTTGGCAATGTCTTTTTTAAGCATGAATGCGATGACTTCTTCGGCAAAAGTGGCGATGTCAAAAGCTTCAGGCACCGGTTCTCCACCGTGTCCGCTGAAATTCATCAAATGGACGTTAAACTTACTTTCAAGCGCTAACGCAAGTTCTTCAAACTGGCTTTTTGAACCCAGCGCGCCATGCAGCAATATCAGTTCTTTCATGATTTGTGGTTAAATCACGAAGATAGATATTTCAGTATTATCGTTTTATAAATTTGGCCACGGCATCAACCAACTGATCGATTTCTTCTTTCGTGTTGAAATAACAAAAAGAAGCACGCACCAATCCCGAAACCCCGAGCTTTTTCATCAAAGGTTCCGCGCTTAGCTTGCCACCACGCAGGTCGATATTGTAGTGGTCGCTCAGGTATGTTTCAAGGTCTTCGATGCTTTCGTTTTTTACCCTGAAGGAAATAACCGGCTCTTTTTTGGATGAGCGCCCGAAAATTTCGACTTCATCAATGTCCGATAATCTCATTGTGGCATATTCCAAAAGTTCCTGTTCGTACTTCTCGGTTTTATGCATGTCGAGCGACTGCACATAATCAACGAGGCTTCCTACGGCCACAATTTCCTCGAAAGCAGGCGTTCCGGCTTCGAACTTATGCGGCAGGCTTTTGAATTTTGTTTCCTCAAACGTTACTTTCTCCGCATTTTCAGATCCTGCGTTGTGCGGCGGGATTTTGTCGAGCCATTTCGACTTTCCGTAAAGAAAGCCAACTCCGGCCGGGCCGCCCATTTTGTGTGCGGAAAATGTCAGGAAATCACAATCTATTTTCTGGACGTCGATCGGCATGTGCGGAGCTGATTGTGCGGCATCGACCAGCAATGGAATTCCTTTTTTATGCGCGAGCTTAGCGATTTCCTCAACCGGCAAAATAGTGCCAAGGACATGTGACGAATGTGAAACGCTGATAATTTTGGTCTTTTCGGAAATATAATTTTCAAACTCTCCAAGGTTGATCTCGCCATCATTGGAAACAGGGGCAACAATGAGTTTTGCGCCTGAAAGTTCGCATGCTATCTGCCACGGGCTGATGTTGGCGTGGTGTTCGAGCTCGGTGATCAGCACTTCGTCATCTTTTTGAAGGATTGCTCTTGCGAAACCGTTGGCAATGATGTTGATGCCTTCCGTACAGCCGCTGGTGAAGATGATCTCTTTCGATGCTGAGGCGTTGATGAAATCAGCTACTTTTTGCCGGCTGTTTTCCAGCTCCTTAGTCATCATCTTGCTGATCTGATGTTCTTCCTGCGGCTTTGCATATTCCTGGGTGTAAAGTTTGTTTAGCGTGTCGATCACGACTTGCGGTTTCTGGTTCGTTGCGGCGCTGTCCAGATAAATTATCGGTTTACCATTGATCTTGCGTTGCAGCATCGGGAAGTCCTTCCTGATTTTTTCAATGTCCAGGCCCTGATTTTTTCCAGTAGCCAGATTTGGTGAGATTTCAGTTGCCTGTGCCATTGTTTTTTCTTTCTTCAATTTCAAATGCGTCATCACTTAGTTCCATTTGTTTTCTAAATTGCTCTGCAACAGCCTGGTCAGGCATAACGTTGCCCATCATGGTTTGCAGTTTGTTTTTCATTCCCGATATGATCCTGCTTTCACCGTTTTGCAGCGCTTCGTAACCATCGCGTGCCACATCGGCTGGATCTGAAAGGTTTCCTTCCATCACGGCTACCGTACTTTCCATTCCGGCTTTATCGAAGAAATCGGTATCGGTCGGGCCGGGAAGAAGCGCGGTCATGGTAACTTTACTGTCTTTGAGTTCGTTGATAAGCCCTTGCGTGAAATTATAGATGAATGCTTTTGTCGCTGCGTAAACTGACAGGTAAGGGGTTGGCGCTTTGCTCGAAGTTGATCCCAACTGAAGGATTTTACCTGAATTCCGCGCTACCATTTCCTTGAGGAACAGTTTGGTCAATACCACAGTTGAAACAACATTAAGCTGGATAATATTGAGTTCGTCGTTAAGGTCGGTTCCTGTAAAAGCGCCCCAAACCCCTTGTCCGGCATTGTTTACCAGAACATCGATCTGGATGCCTTCTGAAGTAATTTCGTCGTAAAGTTTAAATGGCGCATCGCGCTCCATCAGGTCGGCTGCAATTCCGTACGCTTTCACATTATATCGACGGGTGAATTCCTGTGAAACGCGTTCAAGATCTTCCTGGCTTCGCGCTACCAGGATCAGGTTGTACCCGTCTTTGGCGAAGCAGTGGGCGAGTTCATACCCGATGCCTTCGGTCGCACCGGTGATTAACGCAGTCTGCCCTTTGTGATTTGTATCTTCCATAGTAAGTAATTATGTTTTTTAGAAACATAAATTTACTTCACCAAAGAGGCGGACAACTTACAGTATTTGGGGGAAAACTTATACGAATGCCAGTATACTTAAGTGATTGCTTTACAGGTTATTTATCACGGTTTTATCTCTTTATCCATGCGGCAGAAATATAGCGGCCGCTCATATTTGCTTCGTCAATCAGTTTTTGCTCCACGGCGCTGTAGTGTGGCGGCAGTTCACTTTTAAGCAAGCCAAAGAACCCATAGGAACGGCTGGCGAGCAGTGAATAATTGTTCAGCCAGGACGGCATTTGCCTGAGCGAAATTCCCAAACCGATAGAAAAAGGCAGGTTGTTTACATGAATATCGGTAACGCTCCAGATTTCCTCCGGACTCATTCGGCGGCTGATGATCTTTTGTTCCAACAGGCGTTCGTTAACCTCATCCAGATAATCTTTCTTACCTAAAAGCCTTTTGATTTTGCCCTTAAAACTTAAGGGGATGAGATTTTTAATTTTCGTTGATAAACCGATGTGCTGATTTCGCTCCTGCTGATATTGTACAGACCGATTTAAATATTCAGTGTCATTCATAGCATCGCCATTGGGATCCTGAAGATGAATTAAAATGCCACCGGCTGACTGGAGTGAGTTGATCGCTTTCAGAAAGTTCCCAAGGTCGGGAATATGATGAAGTACCGAGCATACGATGATTACGTCGAAATTATCTGACAGTCCGGAAATATCCCCGTTATATGTTTTAAACGGCCTTTCCCAGGCAATGGCCCGCTGCGAGGCGTGCTTAAGCATATTTGAAGAAGTATCGGCAAGAGTCACATGCCCGATCATTTTCCCGATAGGCGATTTAAGAAGCAGTTCCGTACTGAGGCCGGTTCCGCAACCTATGTCCAGAAGTCTGAGTCCGGATGAACGGATGTGTTTCTTCACATCATGCGCCAAAAGGTTGAGCTGTTCCTGCAGGCTGTCCCACATCTGTGAATGGAGATCATCATAATAGCGGGCTTCGATATCATGAAAAATGACGTTGACCTGTTGATGAAATGCTGCAGGTGAGAGCGGGCTTGCAGTTTTTTTTATGAGCGGCAGTAAACTATCAAATGACATAAAGGCGATATTGATTGCAAGTATAGCAATTTCATACCGGATACAGCTTCACTTTTATTTAAGAACTTAAATGGTTCCAGCAATAGTATTTGTTGTTGTATTTCCTGATCGATGCCAGCGGATAAATGCAGTTTCCCGAATTGCCGTTCGCACCGCTCAGCACATTTGAAATGCAGATTGTATTGCGGCACATGGAGTGCTCGCCCACAAAATACCTGAAATCCCAATTATAGGCCAGGCTCTCGACAAAGGTTTCCTGATAATCATTTCTGATAATTTCTTTCAGCAGCGGCAGCAATTCATCCAGCGAAGGGCATTCTATACTGAAGTTTTCTTTCAGGCGGTGGCGTTTGTTGCCGATCTGTTCTGATTCTTCAAGGTTTTTTTTGATGTAACTCCCGATATCGAGCAACGTCTCATCGTCGATCGATTTAAATTTAAGGTCATAGCCGTCGCTGTTGAAATTCCGCCAGGAGCCGAATTCATTCTTTACAAAGTAAGATTTTATTTTTTGGATGAGGTTCATTAGGGCAAATGTATAAATATCATGGATGTTGAAAACGCAGCATCATGCGATTTTGTTTTTCATAATGCTGTTTTTGGCTCTAAATTTAAAAAACCTCAGGAATTCAGGCAATGTTACATTAGCGGACTCTGTGCTGCGGCCGGAATGGGCTGTGGCGCGGCTACTCCCTGAAATGCTGCGTCCAAAAGATATACGACCAGGAGAATACTCATCAGGAAAACAGCGGCTGTCAGTACGGTGACGAGAATAGTCGAATATTGGTATTTTCCTTCGCGCAGCAGATTAATGGTTTGCCTGTACCGAATATAAGAAAGCAACGTAGTCAATGCTCCCGCGGCTACAAGACCGATTCCTACATAGTCAGAACCGCTTGTTATGTCGGCACTGCCTTTTAAAAGCGTTGGCGATATCTGGTTTACAAATAATGAAAATTTCACTGCGACAAAACCAAAGGCCATGATTCCTATGCCAGTACGGATCCACGCCAGGAATGTACGCTCGTTGGCAAGATGCTCATTAACGAGCAGGAGGTCGGTATTTTCGTTATTGATGGCGTTCTTAAGCTGGTTGCTGGTTCTTTCAGTTATCTGAGGCTGCTGCATGTGTGTTGTTTCAGGCTAAATTAGTTCCTGAACCGGCGCATCTTTTTATAATTTTTCAGGATAATCTTATATAATGCCGCATAAGGATTATTGAAGCATAAAAAAAGACAACCATAGTTGCCTCTTTTATTTTACTTGCCGAACATTCCGCCAAGTTTGTCTTTTAGTCCATCGGCCATGCCGCCACCCGATGCCGACTGTCCGCCTTTAACATAGCTTTCGACCTGAGCGCCGAGTCCGCCCGGTAGCTTGTCTTTTAAAAAATGAACTACTGTGTCAACCGCGGTTGACGCCTGCTGCTGCGAAATCCCTGCTTTTTCCGATACCATTTTTATCAATGCTTCCATGTTTTTAAATTTAAAATTATGATCTTAAAATTAGCATTTATAACGGCAGGGAAGGCCGACTTTACAATAACATTATGTCGGGATTACAGAGACTTTTCAAAACAAACGCTGTTCACGGCATTTTCATACTGCCCGAAGTTGGGGATCATGGTATAGCCGT
Organism: Flavobacterium sp.; assembly: GCA_036399795.1. GTDB lineage: Bacteria > Bacteroidota > Bacteroidia > Flavobacteriales > Flavobacteriaceae > Flavobacterium. Next base: position 87,258 of record DASWML010000023.1, on the reverse strand, counting down.
TTTTCTGGTAAAGGGCGATGGCTTCATGCTGCTTTATCCCCGTTTCGAGAATACATCGCTTGAATCCAAGTTCGCCGGCCCATTTTTCAAGCTCGCTGAGCAAGACCGAAGCAATGCCTTTGTTGCGGAATTCCGGGGCAACAAACATGCGTTTAACTTCGGCTGTGTCTTCTGAATATTGTTTGATGGCGCCGCAGCCTGCAGCCTCATTTTCATCGAAGGCCACAACGGCGTACCTGATTCTATCAATTTTGTTGTATTGTGCGTAAAAAGAATGCTCATCTCCATCGAGAATTTGAAGAACGGCATCAAGTTGAGCAACAAGATGCCGAAAGTCAATATGTTCAGAAGTGGTGCGGATGCAGGAAATCATGATTCAGGGTTGAAGTTACAGTGCAAATATACAATAGTCGGCATCTGCCAAAGTTGTCCTGTCACTGAATCTCTTTCTTTGTGGATTTCCCGACGGAGAGGTAAATTCGGGTGTCAGGATAAAGGAATTCTATTTTTGTTTTACGGTTGTTTACCTTCATCAATATCTGGTTGTTCTGGCCGTCGTCGAGTGTGTAGGAAGTATAATCAGGAGCAGTCGGGTCAACCGCCGAACCTACAATTTTATATTTCAGTTTCATGTTGGTGAAAAAGAATACCACCTCTTTTTTTCCGGCATCGAGAAACACAAAGGAATATTCATTTCCTGAGATATCACATTGGCTTTTTTTGAATGGTTTCTCGTCCACACAATATTGCTGGACATTGAACACCTGTTGCTGTGCAAAGACACTTCCGGTAAAAAGCAGTAGTAAGAGAAGCTTTTTCATATAGAGTTTTTTTAGGTTGCCGGCGTTTGCAAATTGCAGGCCAAAGAGGTTTTAAATTTTCTGCATCTAATCGGGCAGATATGAATTGCCTCAATCTTATAAAAAGACCTGTGGAATACTGTAAGAGGTTCAGGTTTAACAATGTATAGATTTGTAGGAAATCATGTGTCATAACGGCAATATATATTATGGAAAAAAATACCTATATAACACGGGTGCTGCAGATCGGTTACAGATTTAGGATCATATCTGCAATAATCCTTTTTGTCATCCTCAGCGGTTGTGCAACTTCAAAACTCGGAAAATCGGGACAACAGAAAATCGCAGGGAAAACTTACGTCATCATTGGCGCTTCCAGTGGTTTCGGACGCGGCGTTGCCGAAGAACTGGGCCGATATAAAGCCAATGTTGTCATTGCTGCCAGGCGAACATCCTTGCTTGAAGAAATAGCACAAAACATCCGTACATCAGGCGGATCGGCATTGGTCGTTACCATGGATATCAGTAATCCGGAAGATGTACAACGCCTTGCCCAGGCTGCCGTTGCACAATATGGGAAAGTCGATGTGTGGATCAATATGGCCGGAGTCGGTGCCATCGGCAGGTTTTGGGAAATTCCGCCCGAAGACCAGGCGCGGCTGATCGATGTGAACCTGAAAGGCTTCATCTACGGCAGCCATGCGGCGATAAACCAATTCAGGAAACAGGGTTATGGCGTGCTGATCAATATGGGTTCGGTCGACAGCGAGACACCACATGCCTACCAGGCTGCTTATTCTTCTACCAAGTCGGGAATAAGGAGTTTCGACCTTGCGCTTAGCCAGGAACTCCGCTTAAACGATCATCATAAAATTAAAGTTGTTACTATTGAACCATGGGCGGTCGATACACCGTTTTGGGCGCATGCTGCCAATTACACCGGCGTGGAGCAGAAGTTTGCCATGATGGACGAACCGGATAAAGTTGTTAATGCCGTACTGCGGAAGTCGCTTCGGCCAAAGAAAATCGTCCCGGTAGGATGGAAGGCAAAAGGATCTTCATTCTTCGCCAATGTATTCCCGAGGTTTAACGAGTGGCTCACCGGAAATGTCGCGCACCGATATCAGATTAAAATGCCGCCTTCTGCGCCAAACACATCAGGCGCTGTCCATAAACCCATGGAAGAAGGCCGCGGAGTGGAAGGCGGTGTCGATGAAAAAATGAAAAAGGATAAGAAAGCCCGCCGCAGTAAATAGCAGGTTTAATTAAGGTTGATCTGCTTTTTCTCCAGTTCATGGATCCTGCCTTCAAGCTGCGAAAAGTTCTGGATGATACCATGTATCGCGGTATTCATGCTTTGGAAGCCTTCCATAATGGCCTTGATGCTTTCTGTGGTTGAATAGCCCATCGTGGCCAGGTTTGTATTGAGTTCCATGACAGCATCGGTAAGTTGTTGCTGCCTGTTTTCGAGTTCTGCGAATTTCTCTTCCATCTAAAATTGATTTAGCCGAAGATAGCAATTTATCAGGAGGTTTGGGTTTTTCTGCCGAATGGTTTCTCAATAAATTGTACCAGCGCCATCCGTCTTGAAATTGAACTGATTGCAGTTTTTATACTCACTTCTTTTTCATCGCCGCCAGCATTTCATTTTCCTTTACCCGGAAAGCAGTTATTTTTTTAATCAATTCCAACGGCATCTCAGTGTCGAATGGAAACTGTGCAGAGCCTTTTCCCGTTTTAAATTTTGAAAGTTCTTCGGCAAATGCCACATTTCCGGTTGGGAAGGCATAAAATCCGAGATGGCTTTTAAAAGCGCCAAAATGTACCAGATTGCCATAATGTGTGAAAGTCGGGAGTCCGTAACTGATTTTTTCGCCTGCTTTTGGCGCCGCCTCTTTTATGGCCTGCCGCACCTGTTGCAGCACTGCTTGTACTTTTTCAGGATATTCGGCAATATAGGCGTCTATGGTGTCTGGCTTTTTCATAATTTACTTTTTTCTTTTCAAAGATACCTGACCTATGTGTTTTGCATAAATTGTAATACAGACAAAATACAGGGCAATTGCGACACTGAGCATTTTTAGGCCATTTATTTATAGTGTCACAATTATAGTTAAAAATTAACACCTGCCACGCCTCCACAAAATGACGATATCTTAACTTTACGGAAATGGAATCTTATGTGGGAAAAACAAATGCTTCATGGTTTCGGGCAGGATATTAAGAACGTTGCACAAATCCCTGTTGTAGAAAATATGCTTGATGTCATTTGTCGGCTGACCGGAATGGGATTCGCCGCGATAGCACGTGTTACCGACGAAACATGGTTGGCCTGTTATGTTCGGGATGATATTTCGTTCGGACTTAAACCTGGTGGCGAATTGATGCTCGAAACAACAATCTGTAATGAAATCCGTGAGAGCAGGACACCCGTTGTTATTGATCATGTGAATGAAGACCCTGCTTTTAAATGTCATCACACACCGGCAATGTACGGCTTCCAGAGTTACATTTCGTACCCGATTATCCGTAGGGACGGAAGCTTCTTCGGCACGCTTTGCGCCATCGATCCAGCACCCAAAAAGTTAAAAAATCCCGCAATTATGGGGATGTTCAGTCTTTTTGCAGACCTGATATCGTTTCATCTCCATGCGGTCGAGCAATTGGAAGCGAGCGCACAAAGCCTGAGGCAGGAACGTGATTTTAACATCCGCCTTGAACAAAAAATCAAAGAGCGGACACTCGAACTTGAACTCAAAAATGAGATGCTCATCAGGAGCAACAAAGAATTGCAATCGTTTAATTATGTGTCGAGCCACGATCTTCAGGAGCCGTTGCGGAAAATACAAACATTTGTTTCCAGGATCGAAATGAAGGAGATGAACACACTTTCACCCGATGGCGTGGATATGTTCGGCAGGCTTAAAATTGCTGCCGGACGGATGCAGAACCTCATCGACGACCTGGTTGCTTATTCGCATGCCGATCTTTCTGAACGTAATTTTGAACACTCCGACCTGAACCAGATCCTTGATGAGGTTAAGGAAGATCTGGCCGACAGGCTGAAAGAAAAAAATGCTGTCATTGAAGCGCCTGAACTTGGACAAGCCTATATCATCCCTTTTCAGTTCAAGCAACTGCTGAACAACCTGATCGGGAATTCGATAAAATACACCAGCCCGGGAAAACCGCCGCACATCAAAATAGAGGCAAAAATTGTTAATCGGGATGAAGTTCCTGCAGATAAAGTATATTCTTCCGACAAATTCTGCCACATCAGGTTATCTGACAATGGCATCGGATTCAGTCAGGAATACAGCCAAAGGATATTTGAACTGTTCCAACGCCTTCACGATCGCTCTCGATATGATGGCACCGGAATCGGACTTGCAATAGTCAGGAAAATTGTTGAAAACCACGATGGATTTATTTCTGCGAAAGGCGAAGAAGGCGTGGGTGCTGAATTTAACATTTTTATTCCGGGGAATCGAAATTTTGGATTTGCAGGTTTTTGATTTATGTTTATCTTGGCTCCTCATTAAAAATCCCTACGTTATGACCAGCGAAATGCAGCGCACCACGACGTTATTCTACGTCGATGATGATGCCGAAGACCTGAATTTCTTTAAGCAGGCGACGGATGCCATTGGCGAGCCTGTAAGCCTTTTTTCACTCGGTGAAGAAATGATTTATACCTTGAAAAATCCCCCGCCATTTCCTTCACTGGTTTTTCTTGACCTGAACATGCCGCAACGGTCAGGCTACGATATTCTTAAGGAACTGAGGCAGTCGCCGGCTTTTAAAGACCTGCCCGTGATTATTTTGTCGACAGCGTTTGACAAGGCGACCATCAGGACGTGCCGCGAACTTGGCGCCAGTATGTATGTTCCGAAGCCACCTTCGTTAAAGCTTCTGAAGAAAGTAATTGCTGAAGTTGTAAACATCGATTGGAGTACTTTCACGGCCACCGATGAAACTTTCGTGTTGACCGCAGCATAATCAGTTGCTAAATCCTTTTTCGATCTTTTTGTCTGCCAGACGCTTGTCTTCAGAGTCTGCATGCAATTGTTTGTTGTTGTCCTCGTCTGAAAGCACAAGGGAAATGCTGATTGGGAAATGATCGGATCCGATATTATCCTCGACATTAATTTTCCTGAGCCTGAAATGCGTACTCACAAAAAAATGATCCAGCGGCCATCTCAGCAGCGGATATTTAGCATGGAACGTACTGTATAAACCGCGCCCACGCCTCGGATCAAGCAATCCGCTGGTTTTGAGAAACAGCTTTGTGGTGTAACTCCATGCGACATCATTCAGGTCGCCGATGACCAGGCATGGCCCGTCATGCTCTTTCGCCATTTTTCCGATCAGGAGGATTTCGGCATCGCGATCGGTACTGCTTTCGTTCTCCTGCGGTACGGGCGGCGTCGGATGAAGGCCATAAATACGGATGGCTTTCCCTGAAAATTCTACGTCGGCAATAACAGAAGGTATTTCCTTGTCAACAAGATATTTTACATCATACTTCAGGATTGGCAGGCGGCTGTAGAACAGGAGTCCGTAAGTATTGTCACGCGGAACTTCAATATGGTGCGGATACTCTTTTCGCAGGTGGCCGACACCCTGAAGCCATTTCTGATCGGTTTCAACTAAAAAAATAATGTCGGGATTTTTCTTTTTTACCAAGGCCAGCAGCCTATCAAATTCCTTATTGTCCTGATATACATTCGAGACCAGCAGGTTGAGTGGTTTGTATTCCCCGCGTGTATTCTTGATCATTTTTTTTCCGAATGGCGTAAACGGGACGATCAGGTAGCCGAGGTAGAAAAATGATGTTCCGAGAATACCGGTAAGTACATATTCATGGTGCGACATGCCTTCGCGGAAGAAAGCAAACCAGCACGCTGCCGTAATTCCAGTCAGGGCAAACTTCTGCAGTCGCGGATAATCGAAGATCCTGAAAATCCAATGGTCATTTTTAATAAACGGTAGAAGAACAGTAAGAATAGACAACAGCGAAAAAACGTACAGCAGGATTTTTAAAGCGGCCATAGGTGAAATTGAGGTTTACCAAAAGTAAGAAAAATTCCGGTTTTCCTTCGCGTCGCGACGGTGTAATTTTCCGCAGTAGGTAAAAAAACTAGAATAGACAGGAAAAATCCTAATTCTGTGTTGGTTAAAATAACTAAGTTGCCACAGCTTGCTTAGGTCAGACCCAAAACAGCACTTTAAATATGGATTTTACGATATGCCCCAAATGTCGTGGTCGCGCCGCTACCGATTGCCTTCACTGCAATAACGGACACATTTTATGTTCTGGCTGTTCAGGTATTGGCGGCTATGTTAACTTTATGACCGGCAAGCTCGAGCCGTGCGTGCAGTGTTGCGGCAAAGGCAGGCAGCGCTGTACTAATTGTATCGGATCAGGCCGGATTATTTGTGATAATTGCTATGGCGCCGGCGTAAGTCATGGCATCATGAAATAAAAAATCCCGCGACAGGCGGGATCTTCGTTTATTCCATCATTATCTTACCTGAAATGGTTTGCCCGGAATCGAGTGTCACCCTGACAAGGATAGCCTGTTTTCTCACGTTCAGGCCATCAGTAGTAAATTCTGGGGAAGCAATATCTTTTTTGTTGTAAAGCAATCTTCCGGTCAGGTCGTAAATGCTCACAGCACTTATGTTTGTTGCGGATTTTACCAATATCTGATTGTCGGCAGACACAAACAATACGCCGTTACTGATGTTTTCCGGCGTATGCGTACCGAGTTCAGTATCTGTAAAACGAAGCTCAAAGCGCTCATTGAAAGTCCCTGCGGCCGTCTCGAAGTTGAATTCCGACGCCTTGAGGTCATGGTAGCTTTGGTCGTTCTTGTCGTAGAGATATACAAGTTGCTGTGTAAATAATCCGTCGAAATCTTCGAGGGCAATAGTGAAAGTCCCCGGAATAGCGGTAACATATCCTAAAGGAATGATATCCGACTCAGAAAATGGCAGTGCGCGGCCCTGGATCGAAAGGTTGGTCCCGTCGAGGATCGAATAGATTGCCACAACGTTTCCTGCCGGGAAAGTTTTTCCATCGTAAACACGGTCCAGTTCGTTGGTCGCGCCTTCGATGTAACCCAGCAGCATTTCATCATATGCATCAAGTGTATTCGATATGTTAATCCATATCCGGTGTTTTTCAAACAGGTTTTGTGTGTGCACGCTTTTCTTATCTTCCCTGAAAAACTGCCCATTGTTGTTTGTGCCTTTCGTCCTCATGTAATTTTTGAACATGATGTTGTGGGTTCCGCTTTGCAGCGCTTCAATGAAAAATCCCTGGCCTGAAGCTATTTTTCCTGTTGGTGCCGCGCTGCTGTTGGCTGCCGCCGTTGCAGTCTTAACGCCGCCTGTAACATTGTATTTCGCATAATCATCTCGTGCGTAGTTGAAGGTTGAACTTCCGGAATTCTGCATACTGATGGCTGTGTTATGTGTCCACAGATAAACAGTACCGCCGATATAAGGCGCATTGTCTGTATCAATCAGGAATTGGTCTATGTCTATCGCTGAAGGATACGGATTGCCGATAAGGTTAAAGCTTCCCGGGCCTTTTACAACCGGAACAGCAACATCGCCCGTACTTGGAACACCGTTAAAAACAGCTTCAATAGTTTGTGGTGTGGCGTAATTAAGGTTATTCGGCGCGCGAACAATATAACCTTTGCCAGGCGTCATAATGGTTGCAGCAGTTTGTGCCGCCCAGTTATTGATCAGCGGATTAAAGGCATAATACAGGGAAGAAGGTGAAATTACACTTAAAGCCTGCGCTGTTACCGGAGCCGACCAATAAGTGTAATCGTACTGCTTCATCGGTGCGGTTTTTCTTTTTATTGTGATGCTTCCGGTGTGCGTGGCGTATTCGTCATTCTGGACCAGTGCGCCTTTATCTTCAATGACAATGTTGCCATTAACGGTAACATCATTTTCAACTTCAATATATTGTCCGCCATTGATCGTCACCGTGAAGCCTGCATTCACAACAAGTTCACATGCTTTCAGGCTGCCCGAGCTTGTATCGTAATTGCCTGCGATAATTGCCTTAACAGTTGGTGTCGGATTGCCGTTATTCCACGCCAAGCCATTCCATGTGGTCGATGTAGGGCATTTTGGCGATTCAAATTCGTCGGCGCCAATGTCAGGTGTTGTTGCGCTTCTTGTTTCTGTATCGATATCGGTACTTATTCCGGAAATAGGGGTGCCGAGATCGTCAAGCGTTGTTGAATTTGCAGCGAATATATGCAGGTCGGTTGCAGATGTAAACGAAGGCGAAATGCTTATTGAATGCGCATCTTTTCCTGTCGCGGTTTTCCATTGTGTGAGGTTTGGCTTGTTGCTGCCCAAGTATCCAACATGTTGCGAACTGTAATAATCATTATAATCGATGTTCGTAAATGCAGAAGCGGCGGCCAAAGAGTAAACGGAATATCGGGTTGCGCCGCTTGATTGTGAATTGACAAAAATATTGTTCCTGATGTTCAGCCCACTACCAGAACTGATTAGCAGTGCCGCTGAAACGCCGCTTGATTGGGCGGATGTAAGCCTGACGGTATTGTTGTAAATGCTGATGGTTTGTCCGCTGTGGATGTAAATTCCGAAACCATTGTTCGCCAGTCCGCCGTTGCCATTGGCCCTGACGTTGTTTATAAAATTATTGTGCACGGAAATATTGGTTCCCGTGATAAAGATGCCTGTACTCGAAGAACCTGTTGTTTCACGCACGTTGTCAATTTTGTTGCCCGAAACTACACCGTTGCTGCAGGCTCCGGTCATGTATATTGCAGCATGCAGCGGATTGAATTCCGTTGTTGATTTCAGGAAGCCGTTCAAAGTATTGTTGGAAAGGGTGAAGTTTGCGACATTATTAAGATAGATTCCGAGAAAGCCTTTGTTGCTGTCGGCAGAAGCGCCGAAAACAGAATTGGAAACCGTCCAGTTTTGTGATGTCGAGGCGGCTGTTGCACTTCCTGTAATATAGATGCCCTGTCCTGCTTTGGCAACGGTTATGTTGCTGATGGTGTTGTTGGAATTGGAGGCTGTTGCGGCAGCGCCGTCCAGCGAAGTTCCACCGGCGTAGATTCCGGCAGATAAATCCCCTGATGTAAACTCCTGCTGAAGTATTACATTGCTGATGCTGTTATTATTGGCTCCATTTGATGTTGAGGCATTCGCCAGCCAGACCACCGCTCTTTTGGCATAAGTGAGATCGCTGGTGTTTGAAATTGTGAGGTTCTTCGAATCAGATCCGTTGTTGCTGCCGTTTATCAGGACATTGTCGGCTCCATTCAATTTAATAACTGCCACCAGCGGTGTCCATCCATTGATATTGTCAGCTTGGATAGCAACCGTTTTTCCCGTATTTGGTTTAATCGTCAGCGTTTTTGTGGCAGTGGTTCCGGTGATCTGGTTGATGGAAATCGGAAATGTTTCGCCGGTGGCATTGCTGTAGGTGGCATTGTCGAGGAGAAAAGTCACGGCACCCGAAATTCCGACCGTATTAATGTGATTGACGGCATTGGTAAGCGTGTTAAAAGGTGCAGCTTGCGAAGAACCAATGACATAATTGCCGGAAAGGGCTTGTGATACAGCCGATAAGGGCAAAAGAAGAATTAGAAGTAGAAATTTTTTCATTGTAGGGAATAAAAAATTTAATTCAGAAGGGGCTAAAAAGGGTCAGTGGATACCGTCGGGTATCCTAAATTCAAAGTTGTTTTTTCATTGTAATGTTATTTAATCGTCCAAATGTAAGTATTTACCGATTAATTACACAAATATTTCTAATACATATTTTTTTTCCTACAAATTATTAGTTTTTCATTCATCCGACTGATAATATCAAATAGGTCATATTCAATAAGTTGTATGAAAATTCACCGACCTTCAAATTTTAATAATATACCATAAGATTTTGTAATTAATTCGGCAATTGTATGGCTGAACTTTGCTTCAGCAGGCACAAAGAGCTGCATAATTGACCTTTTATAAATTTTAACCTTAAGTAGTTATGAAAAAAATCATTTTCGCGCTGTCAGCATTTTTAGCATTCAGCGTAGCATCAGCACAGTCCGGAAGGACATCGGGAAGTACCTCGGGAAGCACAACATCAGGAACAAGCGTTGACCAGTCAGGTACCGGAACCACACAACAAAGTTCAAAGAAAAAGAAAAACAACAACAGGAATTCTTCAGGAACCAATACCAGCACCGACTATAACAGTACCGGTACAGGCAGTGGCAGTGGTTCAGGCACAGGATCAGGTACAACAGGTAGTGGTTCAGGAACTTCAGGTAGTGGAAGCGGCACATCAGGAAGGACTTCAGGTTCAACTGACGGCACTACAGGAAATACTTCTGGTCAAATGGGATCAGGTAGCGGAAGCGGAACAGGAACTTCAGGAAGCGGAACTTCAGGAAGCGGAACATCAGGCAGCAGGACGGGAACTTCCGGTAGTGGTTCAGGTTCAGGAGCTGGTTCAGGTTCAGGAACGGGCACAGGAACCTCTGGTAGCGGTACAGGTTCCGGCGGTATGGGTTCAGGCTCAGGCTCAGGAACTGGTGGCTCAGGCGGCGGAATGGGTTCCGGAACCGGAGGCGGAAGATAAATAGTTGCTTTATTTAAAGAAAAAGCCTGGTTTTACAACCGGGCTTTTTCTATTTTGAGTGCAATTCAATCATCCTGATGATTTCCTTTTTCGGCATCACGCCTGATTGCCGCCAGAGCTGTTTTCCGTTGCGGAACAGCATCATGGTTGGTACGCCACGTACATTATATTGCGATGCCAGTGACTGGTTTTTATCGACATCGATTTTAATAACCGATACACTTTCCCCTAAATCGTCTTTTACCTGTTTTAATATGGGTGAAAGCGTTTGGCAGGGACCGCACCATGTGGCAAAAAAGTCGACAAGGACGGCTTTATCAGAATTTATCAGGTCATTAAATTTCGCATTCATTCAGTTGAAGTTTTATCCATTTCTGATTCAAAAAGGAGATGGATGTTACAATTTTACTTTGGGGACGGTAAAAAAGAAAGTCGATCCTTTTCCCTTTTCAGATTCTGCCCAGATACGTCCGCCGTGCTTGTCGACAATTTTCTTACAGATGGCCAAACCGAGTCCGCTTCCCTGTGTAGCCGATTGTAAACGTGTGAAAACATCGAATACCTTCTGCAGATTGGACTCGTCTATACCAGGCCCGTTGTCGGTTACGCTGATGGTGTGTTCCTGGTCACTTTCTGTCGATTCAACCGAAACCGTCGGCGTGTCATCAGTATTGTGATTTATCGCATTTGAGATAAGGTTTTGCAACAGTTGGCCCATTTGGACTTCATCCGCATAGATTACCGGGAGTTCTGCGCAGGCCACCGCCACGCCGCGGGCATCAATAAGATCCGTCAGGTTTGCGAGTACGGTTCCCATTATTTCATTCAGGTCAACGCTTCGTAAATCGCCTTTCTCCGCATTAATTTTGGAAAACGCGAGAAGATTCTCGATCAGGTTTTTCATTCTGCCGCCGACTTCAAGCGAGCGGGAAATGTAACGCAGTGATTGTTCATCGAGAACATGGCTGTTTTTTTCGGCCAACATCCCCAGATAGGTGCTGATGGTGCGCAGTGGCGCCTGAAGATCATGCGATGCCACAGCCGCAAAATGCTCCAGATCATCGTTTGACTGAATTAGGTCAGTATTTGCATTTCGAAGCTGCTCGGTGCGTTCCGCAACTTCCCTTTCCAGCATTTCCGCCTGCCGTTTCTGCAACTCAATGTCGGTTGCGGTTCCAACCCAAAGCAAAATGTTCCCATTTTCATCGCTGTGTGGAAGCGCTCTTGTCAAATGCCAATAGTAAATGCCGTTTGCAGCGGCAATCCTGGATTCGCACTCAAATTCAAGGATATTATCAAGGCTGTGCTTCCATTTGTTTATAAAGTCTTCCTGATCGTCCGGATGCAGGATGTCGGTCCAGTTCCATCCCGAAAGATCGTCAACACTTTTTCCGGTAAATTTCAGCGCTTGGGTGTTGACATATTCAATGCTCCCGTCCGGGCCTGCATTCCATACAATTTGCGGCATGGCATCGGCAAGGAATTTTGTTTTTTCAATGCTCAGGTGAAGCTCTTCCGTCCGCTCATTCACAAGCCGTTCAAGTTCGGCTGGTGTCTTTAGGGAAAATGCGTTGGGCAGGATACGGTACAGCATGACAATCGTTCCCCAGGAAACAATGGCTGTGAAAAAGCGGACAATGGCGCTGATGCGGTATATCGGAACCCAGAATATAATGGCATCGATCAGGTGTGTTGTTCCGCAGGCAAGGATAAAGGTTCCGAAAAGCCAGAAAACCTTCGGAAAAGGAACATCTTTCTTTCGAATGATAAAGTGGATCAGCAGAAAAGGAATCGTAAAATAGGCCGCCCAGATCGCGAGGTCGGAAATAATATAAAGCCAACCGTGAAAATCACTCCATTTACCGCATTGCCAGCGCGGAGGCCAGTTACCCGTATTGAAAAAACTCCTGAAGAACTCCGCAACTTCCCGCATTTTTGTTTTTTAGCTTACGGAAGGTACAAAATCTACAAATCAACAAACCTTAAATATATGTGAAATTCGTATAGATTTACAACAACAGCAGCAACAGTATTGTAGCAATTGAGATCGTCACCAAAAGCAGGAAAAGGGATTTTTTTTTGTAATTCTCCCGATGCCAGAAAAACATGCTGCCCAATGGAATGACAAACAGGCACGGAATCAACGTGTGCCACAACACTTCATAAACATCCCGAAGCCATGCGTAACAATTTACATTGATGATGTTTCCCATGAGCCACAATAGGAACACAGCACAGTTGATAAGTAAAAATATCCCTGCGATACGGTGGCTTATTTTCATATTACTAATTTATGAATTTCTGAATGATGCGGGACTTTTTCCTTTCTTTGCACCATGAATTTGATAATTGCACTCCTTTTTTTGCTGCAGCCTTCGCCGCTTCCGCAGAAAGATTACCAGGTTAAAGTTGTATCGATTGCCGATGGCGATACGTTCAGTTTTCTTTCCGATAATAAGAAAATCCGGGTTCGGATCGAGGCCATTGACGCGCCGGAAAAAGGAATGCCTTTTTATAAATCGGCCAAGGAATATCTTTCCGGCCTTTGCGGAGCAAAATTCGTAAAACTCAAAATTATCAATACCGACCGCTACGGAAGGTTCGTTGCACGCGTAACGCTTGCAGATGGGCGCGACGTGTCTTCAGAAATGATTAAGGCAGGAATGGCGTGGCATTATAAACAATACTCCTCCGATAAAAGACTGGCAGCATTGGAAGACAAAGCGCGGAGGAACCACATAGGCTTGTGGCACGATAAAAATGCGCGGGCGCCATGGGAAGTCAGGAAAGAACGGCGGAAATTGAAAAAGAAGAAATCAGGGCATAAGTCATAAAAAAAAGCCGCCCGAAAGCAGCTTTTTATTTTATAAAAGAAAAATTATTCTTTGATGATCTTGATGCTCTTTACTGCATTTGCAGATTGAAGCTTCACGATGTATTGTCCTGTTGGAAGTTCGGAAACATTCAACTGGCCTGCTTCTGCATTAATTTCTTGTGAAAATACTTTCTGGCCCATCAGGTTGTACACTTCAACTTTGTCAATCTTGCCGCTGTAGTTCACATTCAGGATGTTTTTCACAGGGTTAGGATAAAACGAGAAACCGGCAATGTTAAAAGACGGATTGGCGAGTGATGAAACCACTACAGTATAATCTTCAACCTGTCCGAAAGGAAAATCATCACTGACTATGCATGCAGTAGGAGTAAATTCACCATAATATTTTACAACACGCATTCTGGTGTCGCCAACCATTGCATCGGCCGGTACTGCGATTGTTCCCGAAGCTTCGATTCCATCGGCGCCTGTTGAATTTGTAATTGAACCTATTTCATAACTTTCGCCAGTATCGGAAAAGCTTCCGTTGTGGTTCCAGTCAAAGAACACGGTAAAGAAATCTTCCCAATCCCCGCCTGTATTTCCCTGAAGTGTGATCGGGTAACTTTCGCCCGTATTTACACTTCCGGTGATTGCCGTGAAATCTTCATAAGAATTATCTTCGTCATCTGCAGCAGAAGCGTTTGTTATTCCCGCAAAGTTCACGCTGCTGATCGCTTCGACGAAAGCGTATTCAGGTGTACAGTAGGTGACTGGCACTTCAATTTCTTCTTCACTAACAAGGATGTTATCTACCAGAAGGACATATTTGTCGGTTGAATTGTTTACAAATGCAATTCTTACGGTTTGCCCGGAATAAGCCGACAGATCTACCGTACGGGTTGTCCATGTAGTGTTTTCTGCACCGATAGTGAATAAGTCTACAGTGAAATCAGCCACTGTGTTTCCGCCATTTGTAGACAGTTTGAGTGTATAACCGTCAGGATAGGATGGATCCTGGGCTTTAGCATCCCATAAAAGAAAAGCAGATGGTGCCGTAGTCAAGTCAATCTGCGGAGAAACCAACCAGTCGTTTGATGTTCCTGCAGGCGTATACCAGGAAGTACTCAGTGCGGCGAAATCGCCATCAGGGCCGCCAAAATTTGGAGCTTCACCGCCACGGTCTACCACAACCCAGGCATCAGTAACATAATTAATGTCTTCAGCAGGTGTGTTGCCATCAACGTTGATTAATGTCCAGCCAGTGATTCCTGGCCCGGATCCGTTCCAGTCTTCCTGGAAAATTTGCGCTTGCCCTAATGCAGGTAACAAAAGTGACAAACAAAGTAATTTTTTGATCATAAATTTTACAGTTAAGTGTGGCGAAATTTATGAAAAAAATGAATCCGCACATGGCTTCGGCTAAAATCAATGTGTTAAATTATCAACAGTCTTGTGAACAGGTAACAAAGGCATAAGCATTTGGGAAAATTGTATAACAGGAAGTGCAGCAGGTAGCAGTATATTTACTTATTAACCAAAAACTTACAGATATGAAGAAGCTGATAAGAACAGGAGTAACCTTACTCATCGCCACAACGCTCACACTGGTTTTCTCCTGCAAAAACAACAGTACTACTGCGGGAGAGCTTCCCGGCGAGCCTGAAAACACCAACACTGAAACTACCGGTATGGATCCTGATGGAACCGGAACTGAACCTGAAACTGCCGAAACCCTTAATGACACCAATGCCAGCGGGACAACAGGCGGCGAAATGGAGCAGGTTCCTTAATTTAATTAAATGCCCCGAACCAGGCTTTTATGAACAAAGGCTTTCTGGCTGGCAGCCGTTTGGATGTGCAGCCAGTTTTTATTTTCGCCAAGAAGCGTTACAACTTCATTTTTGGCAAGATATCCAATGGTTGGCGATCCGCTTTCAGGCGCCTGCCTTAAGGTGGCTTTTGCAGTTGTAATTTTTACCGATGGCGAGTTGAACTTCCGTGGAAAATCACTGGATGTTATTTTTTGCGTACGATATATAAACGGCAACGGGTTAAGGGCGCCATATCCGCTGTAGATGCCAAAATGAAGATGCGGAGGCGTTGTCCGGGCATTGCCGGTATTTCCCACAAATCCCAAAGTGTCGCCTTCTTTCACTTGTGTACCAGACGTTACGGCGATTTTATCCAGGTGTGCATAATATACCGAATTGCCGAAAATCCCGGCTCGGAGCCATACCTGTTTTCCGCCAAGGCCACGCTCACCTGTATAGCTGATCGTGCCTTCTGTTACTGCCACTACCGGCGTTCCGCGTTTGGCAAATATGTCGATCCCTTCGTGGCTGCGTTTTCCGCCGTCGCGCTCGTCGGCCCAAAAGCTTTGTATGGCCGAATTTCCTTTTCCAGCTACGGGGAACCCATACACCGGCTTTTTATTGATACTGATGAAGAACTTGCTGTTTGCCATGATTTCCGGCTGGATGATGAGCTTGTATTTTCCCGGGCCTTTTGCAGGATGGTCAATGGTTTCCTGACCGGTTTCGGCCCGTTCAGCCAGTTGATAGGAACTGCCGTTCCATTCATATAGATCCATGAAAACACGCTGGCTGAGCGAATCTTTCATCACCGATGCCGACAAAGCTTCGCCTGCATCAAGCGATAATGTATAACTGTAAACCAGATTCGTCCGGGGATTGAATTTTCCTTTTTCCCCGTATGGGAAATTGATTTCGATGTTGTCGCTTAACGCCAAATCATAAGCCGCCTGCCACGGATTATAAAGATCTTCCCGTTCGCGGAATTCACGTTTGTAAATTTCGCGCGCAGTGGGTTTTGTGATCGCGTCTTTGACTTTTGTAAGATTGGAACAGGCTGCTGCAACGAGAAGCAGCAAGCCGGCTATGACTGAGGTTTGGATTTTCTTTTTCACGTCGCCGCGCTTTGCAGGAACTATGCCACAACAGCCTGTTAATGAAGTATATTAACAGAAGTTTGACAGCGGCTTAAGAGACATTTTTCTTCCTGAGGTTTATCTTTATATGATTAACAGAAAAATCAAACATCATGTCAGCAAAATCCGAATCACATACCACCACAGATCATATTGAAATCCGCAACTGGGTAGAAGCGCGCGATGGAAAACCCGCCATTGTTGAAAGCACCGAAAAAAACGGAAGCGCACTCCTAAGGATAAATTTTCCCGGATATGCGGAAAATAATTTAAAAAACATCGCCTGGGGAGAGTTCTTCAGGATATTTGACGAAAGCAATCTCGAATTTCTGTATCAGGAAGAAACTAAGGACGGAAGCGAGAGCCGTTTTTTTAAGTTCATCAACAAGGAAAACGAAAAGTAATCTATTATATAACTGCCGGTTCGGATGATTCATTGCCGCACCGGCATTTTTTATTTGGTTTCACTTCGCTGCCGCAATCGGTGCAAACGCTGATATTTTCTTTTTTTTGCCGGTCGCGCATCTCACGATCCCATTCAGGCACTATTGAAAGTCCGGGTTTCGTGTCGGTATTTTTAATCACCGAAAATTCTCCGTTCGCTTCCATATAAAGGCGTTTTACCTCTCCGAGATGCCTGATGCCTTCTTCGCGCAGTGCGGCATAATACGCTTTCGGGTCACGTGGATTTTTCTCATTTCGGCAAGATGCAAAGTGCCGTCGCCCACAAGTGTCGAATTTACGCCCTGAAAAGCCTGCTCAAATTTTAAGCTGTTAACCACAAGTCTTGCAAGTATGCGGCCGACCAATACGATGACCACCACGACTACGCCTGCAACCAAAAGACCTCTGTCAGGCGACTGGATCGGAAGCCCTACAGCCGCAGCCAATGAAACCCTGGCCACAAGATCTGCGCGGTCAAGTTCTGACGACATTCTTTTTCCCATTAAGCGGACAGCGATCAAAATGAAAAGGTACATGACGATCATCCGCACAGCAACTTCGGCAAGATACAATGGATCGCCCTGCCCAAAAAGGATGCGCTGCCAGTCGTCAATTTCAATATCGTGTTTGTCCATGGTTAAAGAATTGCATTTGTCCACTCATTTTCGTTGCATATGCTGCAATACTGTTCTTCTTTGGCAGTATGCCCGCAATTTTTGCATGCTTTTATTCCGGCGGGCTTTTCCTGTTCTTCAAGTATTTTCCTGTCCTGGGGCGGAAAAACAGGCAGTCCCGGAGGAATATCCTTCTCGAATCGGTATATGCTGAAGGTTCCGTTAGGTTCCAGATACATTCGTTCTACTTCACCGAGTTGCTTTATCTGCCTGTTGCGGAGTGCACCATATAGCTGGCGGTGCGTAAGCCGTAGTGATTTCATGTTGCTGATTTGCAGGATTCCGTCTTTTATCAGGACTTGTTCCATGCCCTGACTCATTTTTTCGACTGTTGGATACACCATGTTCAGATAACTAAAACCCCGCTCAAGGACAAAAGCCATCCCGAGCGCTACAAAGCCAACGAGTGTACCGCCTTCAGGAACCTGCATCGCAATTGTCAGGGTTCCGCCCAGCATGATCATCAGCACCATTTGCGCAATGGTAACTTCACCCGCCATACGCTTGCCAAGGAACCGCACAATGAATAGCATGAACAGGTAAAGTGCCAGGCCGCGAAAAAAAACCTCAATCATAAATTCAGGCGGCGCTTCACCAAACAGCATCCTGTCCAGTTCGAAAGCTTCTATTTTTTTCATCCGATATCAATTCGCTTCAGGGTCAAAATTACTATTCTGAAGTCGGCTGGTCTTACAGATACTACGGGTAAGTTTACATTATTTTTCCAAAAAGGATTTCATCTTCAAGGCGTTAAGGATCCCTTCCGTACCCGCGGTATTGTTAAAGTAAATGAAAGCTTGTGAAAAAGAGTGGTTCCTGATCCTGTGAAAAAGCCGTTCCATCCGCTCATTGTCGTAACCCGAGTAAAACAGCCGCTCATCGCCATGTAACCTGATATAAAGTATGTCATTAGTTTGAATAACATCATCAGGAAGCATCGGATAGCTCACGGAACAAAAAGCGATATTTTTTTCTCTTAACATATCAAAAACCTCCGGCCGCCACCAGCTTTCATTCCTGAATTCGATGACATTCCGAAAGGTATAATCAAGCGATTCAATTATTAGCTCCAGTTTTTCGGGATCATAAGCAAAATTCGGCGGGAGCTGGAACAATGTACAGGCAAGCTTCTCACCCAGACCATCGCGGCAAGCATTATAAAAATCTTCCATTTGCTGACTGCAATCCTGAAACCGCTTGTTGTGGGTGATATATTTCGGGGCTTTGACAGAAAAGAGGTAACCATCCGGGCTTTTCCTGTACCACATGTTGAGGCTTTTGGCAGTCGGGAATTTATAAAACGATGAATTGATCTCGTAAGTTTGAAAATGACCGGCATAGTATTCAAACCACCTGCTGCGCGGAATGTCTTCAGGAAAGAATATCCCGGTCCATTGCAGGTTGTTGTAGGCAGAACATCCGATAAGCAACTGGTTATCCATCAGTACAATGTCTGGCAGTTTTCGCAAAAGAAACTGCGGCGTTTCTTCACTCCGGTGATTTTTTTAACAAAGGGAAGATCACAGCGTCCGCATGTTTTCTTGGTGTGCGCCAGCCAGTGTTTCTTCAGCTCGTATTTCTTCTTCCATTCAAGGAACTGGAAACTGTAAATCCTGGCTTCAGTGATAATTTCATGCAGTTTCGGCAGCGGAATTCTTCCGGTCGCAGCTTCAGGATGCACATGCACACGATACAAAACCTCGTTCTTGATGATATTTCCCACGCCAGAAAAAATGTCCTGCTCGAGCAAGGCATCACAAATCAGTTTATCAGGAACGGCTTTCAGCTTTTCTTCTGCAGCAGCGGGATCCCAATGATCGTTCATCACATCTGCGGTCCAGTCATACTGCGTGTCAATGTCGCCTTCGATAAACTTAACCGAGCAAGCATAGAAGTTCAGTTCGCCATTGGTAAAGGTGAGGCTCAGCCGCGGCGGTGATTCTTTACGTTCATTGATCCGGTAAGTGCCGAAAAGCAGGAAGTGGATGCGTACGGCAAAATCGTCAAAACATATCAGGAAATGTTTGCCCCAGCTTCGTAACGACTCGATTTTTTTGTGTTCAAGTCGGCCGATATCGGTGCTGCTGTTTCCCGAAACGGCAATGATTGTCTGTCCGGTAAACTGCTGCGTTTCTTCTCTGAGGATAACGATACTTGGTCCTTCAGGCATAAGAATGTTTGTTGGTAAATCAAATTTGGGGAAATAATCCACGCCACCTGTTACAACTTTCAAGTTTTGAGTTGCATAATTAACGCGAAATTACACCGCAACCTGCCGTAGCGCTCATTTATCTTTAACTTAAGATTAATACTTGTTCGGGAGCGGGAAAATAATTTTTAATGCTACTTTTATTTTTATGGAACAAAGCAGAAAGAAAGGGTTTGTCTTCAGAAATTATGAAGCCCCGAATGTGCCGCCTTTTGATAAACTCCTCGAAATTTTCACTGAACTTATTACGCATACTTCCGGCGATCTCGACGAGGCGATCGACTGGCTGCGGCAACTTGATAAAGAATATGAGCTTACAGATGAAAATTACACTATTGACGACTTTATCGCCGACCTGAAGAAAAAAGGTTACATACGTGAAGAAGTCAAAGACGACGGTTCGGGCGGATTAAAGATCACGGCAAAAACCGAGCGTTCCATCCGACAGCAGGCGCTGAAACAAATTTTCGGCAATCTTAATAAAAGTGGTTCCGGAAACCATAAAACCAAGTACGCCGGGGCAGGGGATGAGCGCACCGGGGAATTCCGCGACTATCATTTTGGTGACGCGCTGGAAAGGATTTCGCTGACTGAAAGCCTGAAAAACGCCCAGATCAACAACGGTGCAGGAACATTTAAACTTACCGAGAATGACCTCGTTGTTGAAGATTCGCAATATAAAGCACAAATGAGTACCGTGTTGATGATCGACATCAGCCACAGCATGATTTTATACGGCGAGGACAGGATCACGCCTGCAAAAAAAGTGGCGATGGCACTGGCCGAACTTATCACGACGCGTTATCCGAAAGACACGATCGACATTCTTGTTTTCGGGAACGATGCGTGGCCGATAGCAATCAAAGACCTGCCTTACCTTGAGGTCGGCCCGTACCACACCAATACCGTTGCCGGACTTCAGCTCGCTATGGATATCCTTCGGCGGAAGCGAAACACCAATAAGCAGATTTTTATGATTACCGACGGAAAGCCGAGCTGTGTCCGAGAAAACGACGGAACTTATTATATGAACAGCAACGGGCTCGACACCTATATCACCGACAAATGCTATACGATGGCGCAGCAGGCCAGGAAGCTGCACATTCCGATTACTACCTTCATGATCGCAAACGACCCTTACCTGCAGCGGTTTGTCAGCCGTTTTACGGAAGCCAATCAGGGAAAGGCATTTTATACAGGATTGAAAGGCCTCGGGGAAATGATCTTCGAGGATTATGAGACCAACAGAAAAAAGAGGATAAAATAATGAACAAGAATAAGATCACAACTTTAGGTGAATTAAAAAAAGCCGGTTGGCAAAGCACCGGTATAAAGGACGAATTAAGAAACAACCTGCGCAGCAAGATCAAAAATGGGGAAACCGTGTTCGAAGGCATCCGCGGATTCGAAAGTACGGTCATTCCTGAACTGGAGCGGGCCATCCTTTCACGGCACAACATCAATTTGCTCGGCTTGCGCGGACAGGCAAAAACGCGTCTCGCCCGGCTGATGGTAAATCTTCTGGACGAATGGATTCCGTTTGTCGCAGGCTCTGAAATCAACGACGATCCGCTCAATCCGATTTCACGTTTTGCCAAAGACACTATTGCCGAAATGGGTGATAATACCCCGGTCTCATGGCTGCACCGCAACGAACGCTTCTATGAGAAACTCGCCACGCCCGATGTTACGGTAGCCGATCTTATTGGCGATATCGACCCGATAAAGGCTGCAAACCTGAAACTCTCTTACGCCGATGACCGTGTGATTCATTTTGGAATGATTCCGCGAGCGAACCGCTGCATATTTGTTATCAACGAACTGCCCGATCTGCAGGCGCGAATCCAGGTGGCGTTGTTTAACATCCTTCAGGAAGGCGATATCCAGATTCGCGGGTTTAAAGTCAGGATGCCGCTCGACCTGCAGTTTGTATTTACAGCCAATCCCGAAGATTACACCAACCGCGGCAGCATCGTAACGCCGCTGAAAGACAGGATCGGATCGCAAATCCTGACCCATTATCCCGAAACGATAGAAATCGCCCGCTCCATTACCGAACAGGAAGCCAGGCTTGACAATGGGCAAAATGAAACGGTTTATGTTCCGTCGCTTGCAAAAGATCTTTTGGAGCAAATCAGTTTTGAAGCGCGTGAAAGTGAATATGTAGATGCGAAAAGCGGTGTCAGCGCCCGGATGAGCATCACCGCTTACGAAAATCTGCTCAGCACCGCCGAGCGCCGGGCATTGAAATCGGGAGAGGAAAAAACCGCGGTAAGATTATCTGATTTTATGGGAATCATTCCAGCAATAACCGGAAAAGTCGAACTGGTGTATGAAGGAGAACAGGAAGGCGCGGCGGTTGTTGCCGAACACCTGATCACAAGCGCAATCACTACTTTGTTTACGGAATATTTTCCGAAAATCGAAAAACTGGAGAAGCAGAACGAAAAAAGCCCGTATCAGGAAATCATCGATTGGTTCTTTACGGGCAGCGGCTTCGAGCTCATGGATGATGCCACGGATGCGGAATATAAAAAACAACTCGATGCCATCATTCCGCTCAAGCAATTGCTGCTGAAATATCAGCCCAATGTTTCTGATGAAGATCAGAATTTCATGAAGGAATTCATTCTTTGGGGACTTGCCGAAAACAAAAAACTGAGCCGCGACCGCATTGTTGAAGGCTATCAGTTCCGTGATATCTACGGAAGTTATATCAGCAGGCTCTAGTTAGAGAAGAATTTCTTTTATCTGCCGGATAAAATCTGCCTGGGCGGGATTGATTTTCTGTAAAGCTTCAGCTTCAGGAAACCATCCCGCCCGGTCTATTTCGGGAAACGACTGCATCTTTCCCGACTTTGGCGGCCATTCCATCTCGAAAATATTGCTGATGATCTTCTCCGGATCAAGATCGCCTTCTGCCGCCCAGGCGTATATCGTCTTTCCTGATTTTTGCTTTACCGGGGTAAGTTCAAGAAAATTGCCATTCAGGACTGTGCCGATCTCTTCAGTGAATTCCCGTCGTGCCGCATCAAGCGGATCCTCATCGTCAGTAAATTCTCCTTTTGGGATCGACCAGCTTCCCGAATCCTTGTTTTTCCAGAATGGCCCGCCGGGATGTGCAAGCAGGAATAAAAGGCTGTTGTTGCTCCGTTTATAGAGGAGTATGCCGGCGCTTTGTTTCATATATGAAGGCTTGATTTAGTTTATTAACGTGTTAATCAATTGCACATCAGAATGTTCCTGTTCATTGATTTTTCATTCGACTGCTTTTGAGAATAAATTAATCCAGAATAAAATTTAACTAAGAAAAATAAAATCGAAAACAAAAAGTTTATATAATTGTAATCTCAAATCTATTGTGCAACCTTATAATTATGTAAACCTACCGCTATGGAAAATACTTATAGCAGCGAATACATGCAGGCGTTCATACAGGCGTATGAGTTTGGACTTAACCCTGCTTTCATTGATGTAGAAGATATGCTTTCGGTGGCGCCGTTCACCAACACTGCCGGTCATATTTCAGGATTTATGGAAGGCAGAAAGCAGTATGAACTCCTGAATGGCCCTGTTTACAACGGCATTCCGCGAAATATCCTTACAGAGAAAATCCTTGAGCAATACATGATCGATGGAATCATCGGACTCAGCTTTGATGAATTGGGTTATACCCGCCATCAACTGCAGCACATTTCCAGGTATTATGAAGCCGGAAAGTCAAAACGAAACTATAAGTACAGTTTTATTCTTGAACATTCCCTCAATCAAATGGGAATTGCAATAGGGTGATATTACGTTACAAAGTACCAAAGCTGCTCATCAGGCAGCTTTTTTTATTTCATGGGACGTTGCTGCTGCGGAAGTTTTAAGCGTATCGTAAAAATGATGTAACATTTTAAAACCGCACGTATCTAAAGGCAAAACTCATCCAATATGAAAACTGCGATGCTTGCTTTCGTTTTAACTTTTGCCACACTTTCTGCTGCTGCTCAATCCATCTATTCAAAAGCTTTCGGAAACCCAAAGCATACGCCTGTAATTTTCCTTCACGGAGGTCCGGGCTATAATGCAGCAGCCTTTGAGGCGACAACTGCACAAAAATTGGCTGACACTGGTTTTTATGTCGTTGTTTATGACCGGCGGGGCGAAGGAAGATCGGTGGAAGTGCCCGCAGCCTTTACTTTTGAAGAAACTTTCATCGACCTGAATGCGATCTGCACTCAGTATTCATTAAAAAATCCCATATTAATCGGACACAGTTTCGGGGGCGTAGTGGCGACATTGTTTGCCGAAAAGCATCCGAAACTCACGGCTGCTGTCGTTCTTGTAGGAGCGCCGGTTGTCATGCAGGAAACTTTCCGCACCATCATCAGCAAATCGAAAGATATTTATACGGTAAAAAACGACGTTGCGAACCTCAAGTATATTTCGATGCTGGAAA
Source organism: Flavobacterium sp. (assembly GCA_036399795.1). GTDB lineage: Bacteria > Bacteroidota > Bacteroidia > Flavobacteriales > Flavobacteriaceae > Flavobacterium. The sequence continues at coordinate 63,276 of DASWML010000023.1, read as the reverse complement.
ACATGGATACCAAAACTATGGAATATGCTTCATATTGCTTTGGGCACGCCATGCAAAACGGGTTTTATACAACGCCGTCACCATCAAAGGAAGCCTCCGACATTTACCTTGCTTTCCGTGCCAATCCATTATCGGCGCATGCTTCAAAAATGACTTTCGAGGCGCCGCAGGGTTTCCTGAAAAATGAGTCTTATACTTCAATCGACCTGACGTCATCATTGCAATCGCTAAAAGCACAGAACTTTCGGATTTATGGCCTCTATGGCAAAGATGACGGTTTATATTCGGCCGAACAAGTCGCATCGCTGGGTAAAATTATCGGACCCGGAAATGTGCAATATCTTGAGCATTGTTCCCATAATGTATTTATCGACAGCCAGGCGCAGTTTATCAATGCAATAGCTTCCCTTAAACACAAGTAATGGAATTCGAAGTGATATACAAAATCCATTGGGAGAAAGTATTTCGCCTCTGTATGGGTTATGTAAACGACCGCGACCTGGCAAAAGACATCGCACAGGAAACCTTTATTACGGTTTGGCAGCAGTTGCCGAAATTCAGGAACGAATCATCAGTTGGCACATGGGTTTTCCGGATTGCAAGTAACCATTGCCTGCGGCAGATCGAGCGGCGCGACAAGATGCTAAAATCACCATTTCCCGCCGAAGTCGAAGACAAACAACTTCCGGAGAAAGAAACCGCTACGGCATTTTTATACAAGTGCATCTCAGAACTGGATGAAACCGACAGGCTCATCATTTCGCTGGAGCTTGAAGATGTGCGACAGGCGGAAATCGCATCAATTATGGGAATGTCTGCCTCCGCCGTACGTGTCAGGGTTCACAGAATAAAAGATAAGCTTGCAATCAAATTTAAAAAGTATGGGAACTGAAATAAACCTGAAGGAACTTTGGAATCAACAAAAAACCGAAGATCCCGACATGGAAGCGCTGTTGCAGGGCATGAAGAAGTTCAGGCGAAAAAATGTACTGAAAATCATTTTTGCCAACATCTGCCTTGTGGCGACATCGGCATTCATCATACTGATCTGGTACAATTTTCAGCCTGAATTTCTAAGCACCAAAGCCGGTATTATACTGGTCATCGCGGCCATGGCGATGTACCTTGTTTTTTATAACAGGATGTTTCCGTTGCTGCGTCCCGTTGAAGCGGGAGTCCGTGCTTCCGAATATCTTAAACAACTGACGGAACTGAAAAAACGCCAGATGTTTCAGCAGGTCACAGTGCTTAACTTATATTTTTTGATACTTTCGGCCGGACTTTGCCTCTATCTTTTTGAATACACGACACGCATGTCAGCCCTTGGTGCAACTTTAGCTTATGGGTCAACATTGCTGTGGATCGCATTGAACTGGTTCGTGCTCAGGCCGCGGATGCTGAAGAAGCAGCGCAAAGAAATTGACACACTGATTGCAAAATTCGAAGGCATTTCCGCCCAGATCAAATTGGAAGAACAATGAACACAAAAGTAATTTTATCTGCAGCAGCCACGGTACTTGGAATGAGCGGACTTGCCCTGACATTTATGCCTTCAGAAACAGGAGAATTTCTTTTTACTGAGCTTGTGGCATCACCACTTATCCTACAGGTTTTGGGCGCTCTTTATTTCGCCTTTGCGATGCTGAACTGGATGCTGAAAGATAGCCTGATCGGCGGAATCTATAACAGGCCCGCAGCGGTGGCAAACCTTTCACATTTTATGATTGTGGGAATTGCGCTGGTCAAGGAACTGCTCCTCGCTCCGGAAACAGGAACCGTTTTTAATGTGATAACTGCCGTTTATGTGGTTTTCGCGCTGCTTTTCGCAATCGTGCTTTTCCGTCATCCGACACCGGAAAAAAAGCGGATATAACTTGTTTGACAGATGCTTTACACGCCAAATGGCCACGTTTCCGGAGCTTTGCCTTTATCAATTTTGAGGTGAAGCGGATGCAATGCCGATGTTCGTTCAAGATAAATGAAGGCATCGTAGCGTTTGGCCAGCACCGAAGGTACATAATTGCCTAAAAGTTCCAGGTTCGGATTGTAGACAACGCCAATGGCCCGATGTCCGATGGTCATTTCTGAAAAAAGTTTCTCCTTTTTCAGGCCGTCCATCAGGATCAGTCGATTTCCGTCAAAAGTTTTATGAAGAAGCGCTTCCCAGCTTCCGGAAGTTGCGTTTGGAACCGGCATAATGTCCATTGGCGCGCCCCAGGATCCGCCGGCAATCACGGTTCCGCTGTAAGAGCCAAAACCTATGAGGACAACATTATCTTCGCCAAATTTTTTCCGCGCCAGCTCCCCGATATTATGCATCCCCGAACGCGCCATATTGGTTGCCCGCGCATCGCCGATATGGGTATTGTGCGCCCATACGATGGCCTTGCTTTCAGGTCCGTGAAGTTCCAGCAGCCGCTCGAGCGTTTCCTGCATGTGTGTATCGCGGACGTTCCAGCTCTTGCCGCCGCCCTGTACCATCGCGCGGTAATATTTTTCGGCATTTACAGCCACCAGTGCATTTTGTTCGGCGTTAAAAGCACTTTCAGGATCATCATCGTAATCAGGCATTTTCCGGCGTATTTCTTCCAGCAGTCCGACCACCTCTTTCTCGCAAAGCTCCGGAACAAGTCGGCTTGCAATAGCGTATGACTGACCTTCATCTTCGCGGTAAGGCTCAAAACAGCTAAAGGCTTCCCGTGCGGTTTTGGCTGCTTCAGGATCATTATCTTCCAGGTATTCAAGAATACTTTGCATGCTTTCCCACAGGCTGTAAACATCAAGCCCGTAAAACCCGGCTTTTTGTACGGAATCCCGTCGGTTATAATTTTTAAGCCAGTCTGCCAATGCCGCAATCTCCCAATTAGCCCACATCCAGGTTGGCCAGCGGTTGAATTGTTGCAGCACATCACGCGCCTCAGTGGTATCAGGTTCGTAATTTTTGATATATCGGTTGATGCTGTAACAGTCGGGCCAGTCGCCTTCCACGGCAATAAAAGAGAACCCTTTTTCTTCGATAAGCCTTTTGGAAATCTGCGCACGCCAGGTGTAATATTCGTGGGTTCCGTGGCTGGCTTCCCCAAGCATTACCACGCGCGCATCACCAATACGTTCCAATAATGGCGTTAGATCGGCGGCGGCCGAAAGGGGAAAACTGTTTTCTTCAAGAAGCTTTGCCGCTTCCGGATTTTCTGTAATATCTGATTTTCGCATCAGTAAAAGTTTAGGATGCCGGAATGGTTAGTAAGCGCTTAGAAAGATTCGCGGATCGATGTATGTCCTTCCATGCTGTGCTTGAGCTTGAGGTCGCCTTTTGGTTCTTCTTTAAAGAAGGAATCGGCATCGTCGCCGGCCGGGCCTTTTGCAATTGTTATTCCTCCGTCGACCATATACAGCGCGCCGGTGACGTATGAAGCTTCATCGGAAGCAAGAAAAAGATATACATTGGCAACTTCTTCAGGTGTGCCGCGCCTTCCGGTGAGGTTTGCCTGTTTGTTGAGTTTTTCCATTTTGCTGTCCATCGGGCCGAGTTCCTTGTGTGTCCAGGCTGTGTCGATAGGTCCGGGGCCGACAATGTTGCAGCGTACGCCATAAGCAGCCTGCTCTGCTGCGAGTCCTTTGGTAAAGGCAATGTTGAAGGCTTTTGTTCCGCCATAAGCGGCGTTCTTCGGGATTCCGACAACACCGGCCTCTGAGCCAGCCGTTACGATGTTCCCTTTTGTTTTTTGCAGTTCGGGAAGCGCGGCTTTGGACATGTTGAAGGTGGTTTTGATGTTGTGCCTGTACATGTAATCGAGCGCTTCCTCCGAATAATCTGTCAGCTCATTGGTTTCGACAAAAACGCCTGCATTATTGATCAGGATGTCGAGTTGGCCGTATTCTTTTTTGGCAAAGGCAACACAGGCTTTTGCGTTTTCATATTCAGAGAGATCGCCGGAGAACGAAGCGGCTTTTCCGCCTTCTTTTATGATTTCTTTTACCACATCGTCAACAGGGTCGTCGGGGAGTCCGGCAACGATCACATGCGCGCCTTCCATAGCAAATTTTTTACATATTGCTTCGCCTATTCCGGTTGCGCCGCCGGTAACGATTGCGGTTTTTCCTTTAAGTCTGTCAGCCATAAATCAATATTTAGATGTTTTTGAAAAGAATTTATTTTTTGTCGGTCACTTCCGATTGCTTTTTCATCTGGTCGGCCAGCATGGTATCGGGAAGGACGTTCGACATCCCGACCTGTATTTTGTTCTTGAATCCGGAAACCACTTTGTCGTCGCCGCGCATCAGTGCATCGTATCCGTCTTTGGCTACATCAGCAGGATCAGATAAACTGGATTTGTCTTCGACCAATTTGGAATGCTGTGCGCCCGCCTTATTAAAGAAATCGGTGTCGGTAGCGCCTGGCTGAAGGACTGTCAGCGTCACATTGGTATCTTTCACTTCACTGATCAATGCTTCGGTAAACGACAGGACGTAGGCTTTCGTTCCTCCATAAACAGCCTGCAGTGTTGCAGGGATTTCTGAAACTACCGAACCCAACTGCAGAATTTTTCCTTCATTGCGGGCAATCATGTCTTTTAAATATAAATACGTGAGCGTGGTAAGGGCCACAACATTAAGCTGGATTACCTGGAGCTGTTTCCTGATATCTGTTTCGGTCAGCAAACCATATACGCCCTGGCCCGCATCGTTCACCAGTATATCTATTACGATACCCTGCCGTTTGACCTGCTCATAAACGTCAAAGGCAGCATCGGCCTCAAAAAGGTCTTTAGGAATGGGAATCGCTTTAATGCCATATTGCTGTGACAATTCGTTTGCCGTGACGTCGAGTTCTCCCGAAGGCCGCGCGACAAGCACCAGGTTATACTTCTCCTGGGCAAAGATTTTTGCAAGCTCATACCCAATTCCGCTTGTTGCCCCGGTAACCAATACATATTTATTGCTGTTGTCTGTCATAGTCAGGATATTTCTATGAAGTTAAAATATTGATGCAGAAAAGAATTATATCATTTGCGGGCATGCTTATATAACTTAATCATGCAGAAATGAATAGTTGCTACAGGTGTAGATAAAGAAGATGAAGATTTATTGCTTTTCGGCGTGTGGCTTAAGCCGGATGGCAATCTTCTCATTTTTAATGAGGTCACGCACAAGATAGGATTGCGTGACGTGCCCGTAAGATTTAAAATAAAGGGAGTCGGTGACGTGCGCCTTGATGGAGAATATTCCGGTGCTGTCTGTGCGTACCACAAATCTTGGATCCTGGTAAAGCCGGAGATAAGCCGTACGGCCTTCTTTTGGGTGCTTCATTATTTTCGACAGCGTGTCGTTAATAACGATTTCTATCGCGTTGCGGCCGGTTGTGGAGTCGTCGCAAATCCGGAAACGCTAATTTTCTGCCCGATGCAGTGGCAGGCAATAAGGAGAAAAAATATCAGATGGCATTGTTTCATCTTCATTATCCGGTTTGTCCGGACATAAATTTAGCGAAAATTGTGATATGGGTGATGACAATATCTTCATTGAGCGTATGTAACAAAATAACGGTTTCACGAACTGATTGGGAAATTTATTTTCATGCGACACCTGAAATTCCTCCGCTTCGCCATCGCAACCGCTCTACTGTCCGCTTCAATAACCGCTGCACAGGAAAAGAGCCTTTCCGGCATTGTAAAAGATGTTGAAGGCAATCCCGTAGGATTCAGCACTGTTCAGTTGTTGCACAGTACCGATAAAGAGATCGTTACCGGAAGCATAGCTGATATTGAAGGCCGGTTTACCGTTAGTAGTGCTGGCTCAGGAAATTATTTCATCAAGGTATCGGCAATGGGATTTGAAGATGCCGAAACAACTCCGTTTGAACTGAATGATTCAATCACAGAAAAAGATCTCGGGACGATCATCCTCAAGCCAAATGTCAATCAGATTAAGGAAGTGACAATAGAATCACTAAGGCCACTCATCACCCAGGAAGCTGATAAAATGGTCGTGCGTCTCGAAGGAACGGCTTTGGCTGCAGGAAATACGGTTTTCGCAGTTTTGTCGCGCATGCCCGGCGTATTTATTGATCCCGAAGGAAATATTCGCTTAAACGGGCGAAACGGCGTAACGGTCATGCTTGACGGAAGGCTTACTTATCTTTCGGCAGCCGACCTTCGGAACATGCTTGAGGCCATGCCTGCGGAAAATCTCAAAAACATAGAAATCATTACTGATCCTCCGGCAAAATACGATGCGGAAGGAACATCGGGCATACTTAACATCAACCTGAAGAAAAATTCCCGCACCGGGATCAACGGAAGCATTTACTCGGGCTATACGTATAACTTTAAAAAGCAGCATGCTTATAATTACGGCGGCAGTGTGAATTATAAAAGCGGAAAATGGAATACGTTCCTTAGTGTCGATGATGCAAGGCGTGTAGGTGGCCGCGATGCAACATTTACAAGGATTTTCTATGGCGCCGAAAACACGACGTACTTTAACCAGACGGCTGTTGGCAGTTATGAAAATGAAGGACCGCCGACTGTTCGCCTCGGGGCCGATTACAGCATAAATGATCGCAATGAAATTGGGGTAAGTTTTGGGTTTATACGTAACACGGGGAGAAATGAATTTCTTACAGAAACTTACATCGGAAACGATCCTGATGTTCCGTTACAGTTTATCAATGCGGATAATTTCAGCAAGAATACCCATACCAACCTTAAGGGAAACCTGCATTACACGATAAAGCTTGACACTTTAGGGACCGCCTTTTCCACCGATGTCGACATCGTTCACATGAAAAACCGGGGCGACAGCGATTTTCTGAATTATTTCTCCGATCTTCAAACCAACGAACAAACACAGGACATTTTGTACGCCGAAATGCCCAGTGATTTTGATATTTATTCGGTAAAAGCCGATTATGCTCATCCGTTTGGCAATGAAAACCAACTCGAGATGGGCGTGAAGGCAAGCCGTGTGAATACCAACACCGATTCGCGTTTTTATTTTAATAACGATGGACTTGTGCTGGATCCTTTGCGCACCAACCACTTTATATATCACGAAAATATCTTTGCAGCTTATTTTAGCTGGAACGGGCCGCTGGGTAAAAAGTTTTCCCTGAAAGCAGGGTTAAGGGCGGAAAATACAAGATCGACCGGAAATTCCTGGACTACCGGCCAGGTTACAAAACGCGATTATATTGATTATTTTCCGAGTGTTTTCCTTCAGCAGAAAGTCAGCGATAACTACGAAATCAATTACAGGTTCAGCCGGAGGATCACGCGGCCAAACTACGGCAATCTCAATCCGTTCCGGGCATATCGCGACCCTTATACCTGGTGGGAAGGAAATCCGTACCTGCGCCCGCAATACACAAGTTCGTTTTCCCTTGCACAGACTTTTAAGAAAATCTACAGCCTTACGGTTAGTTATGACTATGATTCGGATGTAATCGGCGAAATTCCTTATCTGGATGTGGAAAGTGCGACAACCGTTTATACCATTGGAAATGTAGACCACGGACAAACATTTGATGTCACCGCACTGGCGCCGTTAAAAATTACAAAATGGTGGGACAGCCAAAACACGTTGGCGGTTGTGTATAATGAAGTGAAGACTGATAATGGGAATGGCGAATTGGAAAACAAACAGTGGTCATATGTCGTGCAGTCGAACCAGACATTAAAACTGCCGGCCGAAATCAAAATGGAATTGAATATCCTTTATCAGGGACCGGCTGCAAACGGGCTCTACAGGATGGACGCCATGAGCCGCGTTGACCTCTCCTTCAAGAAGTCGTTTTTTAAGAAAAAGCTTGATGTGGTACTTAAAGGCAATGACATTTTTAAAGGATACAGGTTTTATTGGACAACTGATATCAACGGCAATGTCAATGACTTCAATCAGTACTTCAGGATGCAAAACGTTGCTGTGTCTTTGCGGTATAACTTCAGCCGCGGCGAAAAAGTGAAAGCTGCGCGTACGAATAACCTGGAAGAACTCAACAGGATATAACTTGTTAAAAATTCCTCCTGATCAGGTAGCAGATCAACCTTGCAACAGTAAATGTGTTGATCAGCACGAACAGTGCAAAAACGTAAAAAATGGCAGAGAAGTAATCCGCAGGCGCATCGTCGGTGTTGTCAAAAATAGCGACGATAAGAAACGTCAGCCAACTGATCCCGTTCACTGTAAGCGAGTACATGAAAGAAGCGCGGAGCAGGCTCGGGTTAGCGGCCAAGGCCTTTACCGCGTTTTTTCCGGCGATCCATAACGCTACTAAATAGGCTGCGATCAAACCAATTGCAGCTTTTCCAAAAACATCCTGCATGATCACGAGAATATAACCTGACTGAAACGCGAGTAACGGAATCAGGATTAAGAGGCCCAGAACTACCAATCCCACCGGAAGCCCGATAAGATACGACATTGTAATGCCAAAGCTTGTGCTAACATTCCTTGGGGCAGCTTTCCTTGAGGCGGGAATTTTTATACGTTCCATCGATTAATCCCCTAAAGTAACAAAGTTGAGTAATTGTGAATTTATATTTCTCTCCGGAACTTCAATGGCTGGATATTTCTTTTGGAAATTTATCGCTAATCAGATTGAGCCTGATGCCGTACTCCAACCAGGCCTTTAAACCGTCCAGTACTGTTGTAAAACCTCCGGTTGAATCTTTTATCGCGTCAATAAGTTTTTCACCTGTTTCGGTATAACCTGATTCTTTAATAACGATGTATGTAGATTCATCTGAAAGGGATTTAAAGGTAATTTCTACCGTTCTGGCGGGTTCTCCCCATAAGAAAACAATACGCTTGTTTGGCAGTATTTCTGTCACGTTAATTGTGGCAGAAACATTATACATTTCCCAATACCACTCGGTTTGCTGTCCTTGCTGGAGGTTACCGGAGCTTTTGGTGAACCAGAAGTTGGTGGTGACTTCGGGATTGATAAATGCTTCAAAGACTTCCGCGGCAGGTTTTCTGATGAGCATTTGGGTTTCGGTCGAAGGGTTGTTCATCTATCAGGCTTTTTTACGAATGTAGGAATTTCGGAAATATGGGAAAGCAAAATATTTTACGATCATTATCAGAAGGTTCTCACACAATATCCTCAGCCCTTAAAAACATCAGATTCCCGAAACGCAAATGCTTTTCATGCAGGTAAAAGTGAAAACGTACATTCCGATTTTCAAGATCAGTGTGGTGTTCCATTTTTATGATGAGCTTCTCAGAAACCACGATTTCCGCAACAGTTTCATCATGCAGCAGGCAGATGATGCGAAGTACATCTTTCAGCAGGAGATCGGCATCCTCGTCATCAGTATAACCACGCAGGGCGCAATCGCAGTTTCGTGTCAGATCGTAATGATCGATGGTCGTATAATAGTGCGAAAGTGATTTAAAATCTGTTTCTTCAAAAGTGCCGTGGTCTTTGGAATTGCCTGAGGCAGGAATGCTGAAGCTGGCGTGGATTTTCATGGATAAATAAGGCAAAAATACAACTTGTTCCCCATAACCTGACCGCTGGCGATTTATTACTTTGCTGACGACCTAGCGTTTCATCGAAAAATGCCCCCGGTGTTCCTGGCCGTTCCTGCGTTTCACGACAAACCAATAATCGGTTGATGGCAGCATGGCAGCGTTGTAAGTGCCGTCCCATCCGGCATCCGAACCCCGGAAAGATGTCAGCAGCTTCCCATACCGGTCAAAAATGGTGATTTGAATTTCAGGCTCGAGTTGTGACAGTTTTATCTTCCATACATCGTTAAAGCCGTCTCCGTTTGGGGTGAAGAATTTAGGATACATCAGCAGGTAAAAATCACCTGTAGTGATGCCGCAGCCGTGCTTGTCCTGTACATAAACCGTATATTCTCCGGCAGACAGGTTATAGAAGTGGTTATCGTCCTGGTACGTCATCCCATCAAGTGAAAATTCATAATCACCCGCGCCGGTGACATTAATGGTTATTGAATTGTCATCGACAGTCCAGTCGGCCGTTTCAATATAGGTTATGGTCGCAGGGCCGGATCCGTATATGACAAAGTCCGTCTCCGTTTCACAGATAAATCCATTATTATTATTTGTTATCGTAAGGCTATGGTTGCCCGGCTGAAAGTAAGTTGCCTGCAGACCAACATCACCATTCGACCATAAGTAAGAACTGTAACCCGGAGCCGCATTTATGGTTACTGGCACGCCTTCGCATATCGAATATGTTTCTTCAAGCTGCGCGTCGGGCTGTTCATGCAGTATAAGTTCTACGGTAGTCACCGATGCACAACTGGTATTGGCATTATTGGAAACCCGTATAAAAATCGTCTGGGGATTTGTTGTGTTGGTGTAGTCGGAGGCAAGCGGACTTACTCCGTTTTCTGCATCTTCAACCGAAGCATGGAAGGTAACAGTATATTCAGCAGAAGATTGATTTCCAAGTACCGCAGGAATCAGCGAATCCAGATCAAATATCTCATGCGAGTCATTATCGGCATCACAGGCATGTACCGCAGCGGGTAGGTTTGCCACAGGTAAGCGATGTACGGTCAGATCGAAACTTGCCGTGCTGAAGCATGATGATCCAAACGTCTGGATCCTGACGTAAATCGTCTGCGGGTTCGATATGTTCTGATAAAGCCCCGGCAAAGGAGCAGTGTTGTTTTGTGCATCTTCAGGGCTGGCATGATAGCTCACCTGCTGAAGCCCGGTAATAATATCATTGTTTTCTTCAAGGTTAAATAACGCAATTCCGTCGTTCGATACATCGTCGCACTGGTAAAGGTCCTGCGGATCAGCAAATGGGACATATCCGGCGACCACAAGATTAAAAGTTCCGGTCACAGCACAGGCATTATTTCCGGGAACCGAGATAGTATAGTAGATCGTCTGGTTATTGACTGAATTTGAAAGCGGTGCAACAATCTCATTTGCATTGTTTTCAGCATCGGCCTGAGTTAAGTAAAAGCTAACATCAAATCCGGTTTGGCCGGCTAATATTTCTGCGGCTTTCAATGATAAATCAAATGATTCTATGCCATTGTTTGATGCATCGTCACAAATTATAAAATCAGAAACATTGCTGATTACAGCTTGTGGCACTACCAAAAGGCTGAAGCTGCCGGTTTCAAAGCATTGTTGCGCAGCATTATTTTCAATCCTGTAATAAATAACCTGAGAAGGCGAAGTGTTGGTAAAGGAAAGTGAAAGTGCGTTGCTTCCGTTGTCTGCCTCAGCCTGTGAAAGATGATACGAAATATTGAATGCGGAGGCATCCTGGCTTCCTAAGATCTCGTTATTCTTCAAGGACAGGTCAAACTGCCCGATACCGTCATATGGTGTGCTTTCGCAAATCGTAAAGTCACTGCACGGATTGGCGGTCGGCTTTGCAGACAGCGTTAAGGTAAAATTTTCCGTATCAAAACACAACAGATTCGCTGCATTTCGAACATTCACAAAAAATGTCGTGGTACCCAACGGAAGGGGATAAAATGCCGGAAGCGAATTGGTATGGTTATCAGCATCAGCTTGTGTCAGGTGGTAACTGACGATAAAAGTAGTTGCCGACTGCAAGCCTAAAATCGTTGCATTGAACTGCGTGAGGTCGAAAGCCATATTTGCTGTCCCGCATACTGCCTGCGCGGCGACAGGATTGGCTGTCGGGGTTTCAGAAATCGTAATGGTATTGCTTCTTACAGTGGTTCCGGCCGCCGTTGTTATTGTTGCTGTGACGAGAAATTGTCCGGCCGATGTATATTCGTGAACCGGGTTCATTCCGGTCGCCGAAAAACCATCCCCAAAATCCCATGAAGCTCCTGTAACTTGCTGCGAGGCAGTCAGTGAGAATTCAGTTTCCGCGCCCATACACAGGTTTTCAATGGAAAAAGACGCATTAAAAAATGAGGTAATGAAAGGCGGCAGCCCCAGGGTCGCCTGTTTGCCGGGCGACAATGGCTGTCCGGTAGGCTGATAATTACAGGCTGTGCCATCTTCTTCGGGATTGTTGATGACGCCTATGGCACTTGCATTCGGGATGGCAAGATATATCTTATTATTGGGTGCCAGCTGGAGCGCGTAAAGAGCAAACGCATTATTATCTATAATCGCTATGGAAGCCGGAATGTTTGCAGCAAGCAGGTCAAACTGTACAAGTGACATGATCCCGGTGAGGCCATCCACGAACGTAGTGTATAATTTTTGGGACTGCGCAGAAAATTCGACACCATATCCGTGTACGCCGTGAAGCAATTCATTTTCGTTCGATACGGCGCCGGTTGTGGTATTGAAGTCGTACAGCAATATTTGCCCGGTATTGGGAGCCGACATGCCGGCGATGGATCCGTTTTGCTGATGTGCGACAGCAATCTTTTGTCCATCGGGTGATGTTTTCATATATCCGATCGAATTGCGTCTGTATCCGGCTGTATTGATCGATGGCCCGGTTACAGAAACTACCGGCGTTCCGGCAACACCCGATTCGTTAATCTTAAAAGAATAAAAACGGTCAATAAAATGCGTCACTACCCAATATTCATTGGCAAGTTGATTCTTCACAGCAGTGATTTTTTCCGAACATTTATATTTTATCTGTTCTCCTGCCGGATTTGTATCGTATGTCACCAAATGGTTGTTCCGGCTTACGACATCGCCGATACTGCCGTTGCTTCCGGTGATGCTGAGGTCTACTACGGAAAAGTTCAGGCCGTTGTTCAGGCCATCGTCGGCGGAAGGGGTAGATCCTTCTCCCGGTGTGAGGTACATGCCGCTGAAGGCATTTGGGTAAACCGCCGCATTTTCATGGTGTGGCTCATCAACGGTAAAAATATAGTAAACATCAGGGTTGCCGGGTTTTGGGACAATCACAGCCGATTGCGTACTTGACGGATCGCCAAAAAGACCTGTGCCTGCGAAGTAATTTCCCTCGGGCATAATCACATGGTTTCGGTCCCATACCGTTCGCCCGTCGGTGTAAAACAACAGGTTGCCATTGGCATCAGCAATAGAGCTGCAACCTTCAGTGGTATTAAGCTGGCCATCGCTTAAAGGCGTTACCGATCCGTCAGTGTTGAACTTTAGCCCTGCATTCCTGCCGAAATACCATACGCTCGCTTCCTGCTGTGAAAAAACCGCGGAGGTCGAAACGCAGCAAAGAGCCAGGATCATTCTCATCGTGGTGGCACGAAGGAACAACTTTATACTGTTAAGGGGTTTCAAAAGGTAGCGCTCTGCCATATTATTTTATGAAGAGGTAAATATATTAAAATATTAGCTTTCGTGCTGTAAACCAGCCTGATACTTTAATAATAGAACGTGTTAAAATCGCTGATGTGGTTGCAGTTTTTGTGTCAGTAACTGAATTGCATTCGGCTTATTTACATTTCCCGACATGCCTGCTGATGATGTATTGGGTTACAGGCTTTAAAGTGTGACCGTTTTCAGGATTCAGGCCATGGTAAGTGAAGAAAGTTACTTCACCCTGGCTCTTGTCATACCATATTACGGGTTTTCCGTATTTAAAAAAAGTAGTCGTGTCGCAAACCTCAACCTTCCGCAGGTATTCAACCCTTTCCGAATCAAGAGGTTCGATGATTGCCCATACTGATCGCGCCGTATTGCAATCTGCCTTTTCAAAGTGATCTTTTTTCCATAACATACACTGTTCGTTTGCAAAGCACAGCTCTTTCAATCCATAACCTGCCAGACACAAAATCATAAAGGCAACAATTAATAAGGTCATTTTTTTTTGGGGTGTGGCCGGAGTTTCTGTTGCTGCATTTCTTTCAGCTTTTGCTGCATTGTGTTCGACTCCCTCATGCAGTTCTTCCACAACTTCTCTTTCAATAGATCCCGCCGGATGACTCAGGAACCGGGAAAGAGGCCGTGGCATGAAGTCGACAAGCAACGCTGCCAGATCTACACGTGCCTGGTTTTCTGAATTCTCGCCATTTAGGAACGATTGCACCGACTTTAATTTCCCTGTATTGAATTGCTCAATGCATTTCCGTAGGTTTTCCTTCTCGGCAACGCCAAAGAAGTTTCTCATAATGCCTTCATCGGCTTTACTCAGGCCTCGGTCGAAAATAAGCATGCAGAAATCCCGCAGCTTCGCAGGTGACGGTTCAAGCAGGAATGTTGAGTAATCGCCCACTTTGGCCAGCTCATACTTCGCCCTGATTCCCTTTTTGTAAGCTTCAAAAGTGTTCTGTTTCATATCAGTTTATCGGAATAATCGGAAAGAGCAGGAATGTTCCGGAATAACCGGAATAACCGGAAAATATCCGTATGATTCTGTTATACAGTGATTTACTTTGCTCCGTAATCAGTTCCTGCCTTACATGCATATAAGGCAAATGTACAAAACTGGTTCAAATCGGTGCTGCCGTTTCAGGGCCGCAAGGTTATCGGGGAAGTATAATTACGCTTTCCTGTTCCGGCACACCACTTCCCAAAACGGAGCATGCTCCACAATTAACGGCATGGCCATAACAAGATCCGGATACCTCCCGGACGGCCAGCCTCATGTCTAATTTTTAATCTTTTTATTATGAAACGCATTTTAATTTGTGCAGCATTTATATTGGCCGGTGCGGTCACATCATGTTCATCTGACGACACAGATCAGGCAGAAAACGGCAACATTCCCGCAGTGGTCGCGACCGATATCGGCGGACAGGGCGGAGGCATTCCGATCCCGCCGCCGCCGCCGCCAAAGCCATAAAAAGTTATTTTTACTACTTTCGGGGAATGATATCTTATCGTTCCCTTTTTTTATTGCTGTCAGCAGCAGCTTTACTATCCTGCAACAGGGGAAGAGAAGCCACTGCCAAAACTTCACTTGCGGCCATTTACACCGATAGTGCTTCACTGGAAAACCTTCCCCGACAAACAAGGCTTTGGCACAGCGCCGCCGCATATCGTTACTCACTCAAAGAAACCCCGACCGTTATCTGGAAAGCATTTTCAGTAAGAAATGCACTCCTTAAAAGCCATTCTTCGGAAGAATCATCTGCCTTTGTCTCAGATTATATTCAGGACAGCCAACGGCGTAGCGATACGCTGAACTCCGCTAACGGTTATTTTGAACTTGCCAGGATATATGATGAAAAAGGGCAGGCCGATGATGCATTTAAATACTATAATGCATCAAAGCTGAAATATGAATTATTGAATGACAGCCTGCAGGTTGCGGAAAAACTGTTGTATATCGCTGATTTATACCGGACATTCAATGACTACATCGGCATGGAAGCCGCTTCTACCGAAGCAATGTCATTTTTACCCCGCAAGGCAGCATCGGCAACCGATTCGATTTACACTTCCATCGTCCATAACAACTTCGGTTGGGCTTACGCACATCTTGAAGATCGGAGCAACGCACTTCATCATTATCAATTGGCTGCCGGATTTACGCAGGATAAGCTTGCGGCAGGCATCGTAAATAACAATATGGCCGTGCTATATATGGATTCCGGACATTATTCACAGGCATCCGCCATTCTCGAATCACTGCTTTTAAACGATGTGGTCCAAGCGCATCCGGAGACAAGATCAAAAGTACTTGGAAACCTCGGCTATTGTTATTTTAAAGCGGGCCGCAGCGACGGGATCAGACTGCTTCAGCAATCGGTAGAAATCAGGCAGGTTAATGGGGATAGGTTCGGACTCATAGCGGGATATTTTCACCTCTCGGATTATTTTACGGATTCAGATATCGTGAAAGCCAGAGGATTTGCGCATAAGGCTTATGATATGGCTACGCAACTCAAAAGCACCGATGACCGGCTTGAGTCATTGAAAAAGCTGCGCAAAATCACTACCGGAAACGAACGTGAGCACTATTCCGATTTATTTATCAGGATCCAGGACAGCATTGTTAAAGTCCGCCAAAAAGCCCGCAACCAGTTCGCAAAATTTCGGTATGATGCACGGCAGGCACAAGCAGACAATCTTGAATTAAAAGCACAGCGTGCAGAGCAGGCCTTTGAAATCGAGCGGAAAAAACGTATAAATTTTATTTTATATACTGCCATCTTCTTTGGTTTGGCAGGCAGTATTGTCCTGTATCTTTTTATGCGGAAACGCCATCGGCTTGAACGGATGCGTGAAGGCTACAACGCCGAGAAAAGGATTGCAAAGAAAGTGCATGACGAACTCGCAAATGACATTTTCAATATGATGACATTTGCCCAAACCCAGGATTTGTCTGATGATGGACGAAAGGAATTGCTGATGAACAACCTCGACAGCGTGTATGCGCGTACCCGTGACATTTCGAGGGAGAACAGCCGTGTTGATACCGGCGCTGCGTTTCCTGTACAACTCAGGCAGATGCTTTCGGAGTACAAAAGCGACCATGTCAACGTTATTGTGCAGGGACTTGATGAAATTGCATGGGGACAGGTTTCAGCCGATACGAAAATTGCAGTCTGGCGTACGCTTCAGGAATTGATGATCAACATGAGGAAGCACAGTCAGGCGTCGCTTTCCGCCATACGTTTTAAAATTGAAAAAGGAAAAATTTCAATCGACTACTCCGATAATGGCTGCGGAATGACTGTCGGTACAGCCTCACGAAAAAATGGCCTGCAGAATGTGGAAAACCGTATTGATGCCATTGGCGGAGCGGTTACTTTTGAATCCGAACCCGGCAAAGGCGTGAGAATTACGCTTATCCTGCCTGTATAAATCTGAAGTATGTCTCAAAAAGTACTTGTCGCCGAAGACTTCGACAGCATTAACATCGCGGTTGCAAAAACCCTGGAGGAACTTGGAATGGCCAATTTCGACCATGCGAAATATTGTGACGATGCATTCCTTAAAATCAGGAAGGCTTTGCATGACAACGAGCCCTATGACCTGTTGATCACCGATCTTTCTTTTCCAGATGATGGCCGACGGAATAAAATTACATCGGGCGAGGTTTTGATTGCCGAAGTCAGGAAAGTACAGCCGGATATTAAAATCATTGTGTTTTCTGTCGAAGACAAACCCTTCCGGATAAAATCGCTTTTTGACACTTACGACATTTCAGGATATGTTTTCAAAGGACGCAACAGCATTCCACAATTAAAACAGGCGATTCCGAATATACTTGAAAAGGACGAAATATACCTGTCGCCTGAACTTTCGCACATCCGAAATGACAAAACCGTGAGCGAAATAGACCATTACGATATTTCGTTACTGAAACTGCTTGCCCAGGGACTCAAACAAAATGAAATTTCCGAGAAGTTCAAAGAATCGGGGATAACGCCTAACAGCACCAGCGCAGTCGAGAAACGGATCAACAGGCTGAAGATTCACTTTATGGCCAATAACAATGTGCAGATTGTTGTGATGGCGAAGGATCTGGGTTTTATTTAAATGCGATACTGAGTTTACAGCGTTAATTGACAGGCTTTTGAACTGGCTGCTGCGATTTCCTGACTTTTGAAAAAGGACACGCCAGCCCTTTCTTCTGATCGAGCGCACCAATCTCTTTTTTATATTCTGATGGCAGGATGATGGCTTTCACCAGTATGTCGGCCTTTATGATTCGGCTCAGCTTATACAATCCAATCAACGGGCTCAGCAGTGACATCTTTTTAAAACCCAGCATTTTCCGAACTTTCTGCGGCACGATCAGTGTTTGTGATTCGGTAAGTATCCTATACCGCACCACGCCAAGATTTTTGCGGTACTGGAAAAACAGGTCATCCGTATAATGGCTGTACTTGAGATTTTCCTGCAGATGGCTCTGTCGCATCGTTTCCCATTCCTTAAAGGTTTCCGGTAAATTTTTGATTTTCATACGGCTTCCCATCCGGTAAAAGACATCAAATACTTCCTGCTTTTCTGCATCATTCAGTTTACGTTCAAGCAATTCAAACGACCTGATGGAGTAATCAACGAGCATAAAAAGCACATCCCTGTAAGCCCAGTCGGGTATATGGGCGCCGCGTTTGGCTTCAACAGCGTCATGTATTGCTGCAATGGCATCAATAGTGCGAAGTGCCGACTCGTTCTCAGAAAAGACAATTTTCCTGGCGTAAGAAACGGTTGAAAACAGCCGGCCAAGCGGATCGGAAGGAAGCCGGCCTGTGAAGTACAGCCAATCTACCGCTTTGTTGAGCGCAAATTCTGCCGCCGCACCCGCGAATATGAAAAGTATTGTATCGCTTTTCCCCCAAATTTGTCGTACCACCGAATGTTTATCCACAAAATATTCCATGCTATTAAACAACTTATTGATCGTTTTTATTTTGTTTGATGGCTTTATTGTATTCATCCAGGCATTTATCATACGACTGCCCCTCGGCATGGATGCAGTCGCAGAACGTATTGCAGGCTTCGGGATTGTCGCTGTTTTCACATTGGTTTAGGCACTCCGCTGAAAAGTTGCGTGGTTTGATGGTATAGGCATTTGTAATCAAAAGTATCACGATAATTACAGTGGCAACCACTCCCGAAAAAAAGGCAACAGGGAATCCGTTACTGCTTTTCTGCTTTGGTATGGCAGTGATCTCCGCTGGTTTATTGAAAGGAAAGATGAATTTCAACTTGTCATAATCCCAGCAAAGCAAATACAGATTGGCGAGTACCATTAAGGGTGAAGACAGGAGCGATCCGTCAAAACACACAGCAAGGGAAAGAATGCAGATATTCAGGATTATGGGGAAATAAAGCAGCGCACCCAGAGTTGCTGTTCGCGGTATCAGCAATAGAACGGCCGCTGTCACCTGCGCAATGCCTATAAACGTATAATAGTAACCCGTTAAATGCAGCGCTTCCAGATAATTTCCCATCGGATGATTAACGGATAAGGAAGTGAAACGGTCGCCCATGATTTTCACAAAACCCGAAGGCAGAAATCCGGCTGCGAGTCCGACACGGTTAAAAACGGCAAAATACTGCATCCATTTGTTTTGTTTTACCTGTGTATGCAGTTGATCAAGTTTAGAAGAAAGACCCATAATATATTGTTGTTATTTTAAAAGAACTTTGCAATTCAAAGTTAATAAAAATATTGATTGCCGTACATTTTTATTTTAGGATTTCAGTGATGTTGTTTTCAACATCATGATTTGACCTCAGCATTCAGGAATTACAATCAGCTTGACGTATTCGATTATGGCTTTCCGTAAGGTTTTATCGCGGTTTGCATTTATGTTTGGCAGCAAATTGCCTGAATTCAATCGGAGCATGAATATAAATTAGAGACCACATGTTGGCGTTAGATCTTGATAAGTAATTAATGGAGAAATCCGGACACTTTGTCGATAACTGACATCATATTTTAAATAAGTAGTTTCTTATAAGTTAATTCGCAACTTTCTACGCCATACACTTTAGGTTTACTCGCCCAAACGAAAAAAACCACCACATGAAAACATTTTTTTTCCCGAAGGGGTTGCTATGGGTTGCCCTTACATTGTTTATTGCGTGTGCGCAACAGAAAGAAGAACCTTTCCGGCCTGCAGCCGCATCTTTCGCCACTATTGTCGAACCGGAACAACAAACTGAGGCAGCGCCAACTGCAGGCGGAGATGGTGAGGTCTACATCTGTAAAAGCGCCGGCGCAAAAAAATATCATTATGATGAAAATTGCCACGGACTCAGGCGCTGCAAACATACTATTGAAAAAACTACACGCAAAGCAGCAGAAGGGCTGGGATTGGGTTTATGCGGGTATGAGGATTAAAAGAAGAATTAAATCGAATAGATGAAAAACAATTACCTATTTTTTGTCATCAGTCTAATGATGACTTTACCAATTTATTCACGTTCATATGTCATAAAGCCGCCGCCAGTTGTGGATTTTGAAGTCGTAAACAACAATGTCTGCTCAGGTGTAGCAGTTCAATTTACGTCAACTGTTACCGGAGATGGCCCTTTCGACTATTCCTGGAATTTTGGAGATAGTACTAATGCCTCAACACCTAACCCTTCCCACGTATTTACTTCTTTAGGTTGTACTACATTTATTTTTACTGTTACTTTAACAGTTACGGACGATAATGGAGTTTCGGCCTCCACAAGTCACAATGTAACTATAAAGCAAAGACCAGACATAAATTTTGAAGATGTAAATGCGACAGGGCCTGCTAACCAATTTAGTAATTGTCAAAATGCAGCTGTTGGAGTTCCATATTCTATTACAGTAGGAAATATTTCTACATCAACATGTATTAGCTCTTACTCTGTAAATTGGGGGGAAGGTCCTGTGGTAAATAATATTTCATTTCCCATTTCACATACGTACAATCAGTTAGGCGCTTATAGTATGACAATTACCGCATATGGTGCGAACGGATGTAATTCTTCCAAGACATATATTGTAAAAAATGTTTCTAATCCCTCGGGTGGAATAAATAGCCCCGGGAGTACCCAGAACTTGTGTATACCAACACCTTCAATAGCTTTTACAATATCAAACTGGGCAACAAATTCCCCAGGAACAGAATATCTTGTAGATTATGGTGATAACAATGTGCCAGAAGAGTTGACACAAGAGGAAATGATTGCTTCATCGTATTATAATTCCGCAAATCCTGGAGCATCGGATAATTATCCTGTGCCTCATTCATATAATACAACAAGCTGTCCGAATAGCCAATTTACGGTTACTCTGACTGTTACAAATGCTTGCGGCTTTACTACTGGAACTATTTCGAATATTACAACTACTTCTAAACCTATCGCAGGTTTTACTGCACCAGACAAAGCCTGCGTTAGTTCAAATATACTATTTAGCAACACATCCATACCCGGATATGATGCTGGTTGCAATTCTGCAACTAAATATATATGGAACTTTGGAGATCCAGCCAGTGGAACTTCAAATACTATCAACACAGGTTTTGTAACTGCAATTCCAAACGCAAGTCATACTTTTTCTGGCCCCGGAATATATACTGTTACCCTATCCGCTCAAAATTCCTGCGGAATTACAACACATATTAAAACAATCTGCGTCGAGCCTCCACTTTCACCACAATTTACCCTAAACAATACCGGCGGCTGCGCGCCGCAAACCATTTCGGCAACAAATACCACAAGCACCACCTTTTCCTGTACGCCGCCCATATATGAATGGGTCGTGACTTATGCCGCGGCAAACTGCGGAACAACTTCACCAGGTTCTTTTTATGCTTCGGGGTCATCTGCTTCATCTGTAAATCCGGTATTTAATTTTTCAGAAGCCGGAACATACAGTATTATTTTAAAAGCAACGAACTCCTGCGGAACAATGGCTTCTGCGCCGCAAACCGTCAATATCAAAAAGCCCCCGACAGCTTCAATAAACACAATAGCCGACTTCTGCGGCAACGCGTCAATTACACCTTCGGCAGTCGTGAACGGATGTGCGCCGACATCTGAAACTATCACTTACGCATGGAGTTTCCCGGGAGGTTCGCCGTCAGTATCAACAAGCGCCATCCCAGGTACAATTGTTTATGCAGTTCCGGGGAATTATACAGTTTCATTAACGGTTACCAACAGTTGTGGTTCAGTTAGCGCCACTGAGGCTTTCACAATAAATCCTGCCCCGCTGATCACCAATACCGTTTTAGCACAAACCATTTGCTCCGGAACGCAAACCACTGCGGTAACCCCAACGTCATCATCTGCCGGAGCGTTGTTTTCGTGGACAGCAACGGCCACAGCCGGCATTACAGGTTTTACCGCAAGCGGAACGGGAGTGATCCCGTCGCAAACCATCTTCAACAGTAACTCGGCTTCAGGAACCGTGACATATGCAATCCTTCCCACATTAGGGTCATGTCCCGGCGCTGTTGTGAATTATGTAATTACAATAAATCCTGCCCCATCAATTAATGTCCACCCGCAACCCGCGACTGTTTGCCAAAATGCAACACCTGTGGCTTTAACCGCAGGTTATTCTAACGGGACGGGTTCTCCAGTTTATCAATGGTACTCAAACAGTTCAAATTCAACAACCGGCGGCACGGCGATACCGGGTGCGACAGCTTCTTCATACACACCGCCGACAACTACATTGGGCACATTGTTCTATTATTGCATTATTTCATTACCGTCAGGCGGATGTTCAAATATGACTTCCAACATTGCAGCTTTTACGATCGCTGCGCCGGTTACTATTTTATCTCAGCCCGTTGTGTCGCAAAATATCTGCGTAGGCGGAACAGTCAACACACCACTTTCAATCAATCATTCCGGCGGAACGGGTACGGCAACCTTTCAGTGGTTTATCAATACTTCCAATTCCAATACAGGCGGCACTGTCATTCCCGGTGCAGCATCATCCAGTTATACGCCACCGGTTTTTAACGTACCGCAAACCTATTATTACTATGCAGTGGTGTCTTTAACAGGTACGGGCTGCGGAACGGCTGCAAGCAATGTTTCGGAGGTTGTGGTTTATCCCGATCCTGCAGTTTCGGTGCTGCCCGCAACACAATCGGTTTGTCAAAATGCGCCTGCTGCGACACTAACAGCAACAGCAACAGGCGGCAATGGCACTTTTTCATACCAATGGTATAGCACGGCCCAAAACAACAATACATCCGGAAGCCCGATCGGAGGAGCAACATCGGCAACTTATGCGCCCGCCACGGTCAATGTAGGAACAATGTATTATTATTGTGTGGTAACGCAACCGTTTCCCGGATGTTCTGCAACAAGCACACAGGCAGCCGTGACAGTCATTGCGGCCCCAAATTTTACCAGTCAGCCAGCCGGCGCATCGGTTTGTATCGGCGGAGCGGCTACACCACTTTCGGTCACCTATACAAATGGAATCGGCACGCCTGCATACCAATGGTTTTCTTCACCGATACCGTCTGGCGGAACAGCCATTTCCGGGGCAACGACATCAAGTTATACGCCTCCCACAGGTTTGCCAGGAAGTACGTATTATTATTGCGTGATCACACTTCCTTCTTCTGGCGGATGCTCAGGTATTACTTCTGATCCTGCTTTGATTGAAGTGATGCCATTACCTGTCATCTCAGTGCAACCGATGGTAACGCAAGAAGTATGTGTCGGTGCAGCGCCCGCAACACCACTTACGGTCTCACATTCCGGTGGCACCGGCACAGCAAGCTATCAATGGTATTCCAATACATCCAACAGCAATTCCGGCGGAACCCTAATTCCTGCCGCCACATCATCTTCATATACACCATCAGCCTTCAACCTTGTCGGGAACTATTATTATTACGCCGTGGTCACATTATCGGGAACAGGGTGCGGAACAGTTACCAGCGCAACAGCGAACATTTCTGTGGCCGCCGATCCTGTCATAACAACCCAACCTTTGGCTACACAGACTATTTGCCAATTGGCAGCTTCAACTGTATTGACGACAGCAGCCTCGGGCGGAAGCGGAAGCTTTTCATATCAATGGTACAGTCATACCGTGAATCAGAATTCGGGCGGACAGTTGCTTTCAGGAGCGACTTCGGCAACATTTACACCACCAACGGCTCTCGTGGGAACGCTATATTATTATTGTGTTATCTCGCAAACCGGGCTTGGTTGCAGCGTTACTTCAGCTCCGGCACAGGTTATTGTTAATTTGTCGCCGGTGTTTACGTTAGAGCCACAACCTGCGACAGTTTGCCAGGGCGGAACGCTTCAGCAATTATCGGTGACCTATGCAAACGGAACGGGCGCACCATCTTATCAATGGTTTTCAAACAATATAGATGATACCTCTTCGGGCAATGCCATAGCCAATGAAACAGATCCCACTTTTTCACCACCATCAGATACTGTCGGAACCACATATTATTATTGCATCGTGACGTTTCCGGCAACCGGGGGCTGTTCGTCAATAACTTCAGAAGCCGCGATGGTTGAAATTACTCCGGGAACTACCATCTCCCAACAGCCCACGGCATCACAGTCGGTTTGTGTAGGCGGATCAGTTTCAGGCGCACTGACCGTTGCTTATACCGGCGGAACCGGAACGGCAAGTTATCAATGGTATGCTAATTCCTCAAATTCTACCAACGGCGGTGCAGCAATTGCGGGCGCACAATCGGATTCCTACGCTCCACCTGTATTTGTTACACCGGGAACCTATTATTTCTATGTCACCGTATCGCTTGATGGAAACGGCTGCGGTTCGGTAACCAGTATTCCTGCCGCAATTGAAGTAGTTCCCGATCCTGTCGTGTCACAGCAGCCGCTTGTATCACAGGAGCTTTGCCAGGATGTTGTGCCGGCAGATTTAACTTTTATTGCAGCGGGCGGGATTAATTCATCATATGCTTACCAATGGTTTTCAAATTCGGCAAACAACACTACCGGAGGAACTTTAATTTCAGGTGCAACGGGCAGTACTTTTACCCCGCCGACATCAGCTACCGGAACAATTTATTATTATTGCGAGGTCACGCAGCCGGACGGTCCGGGTTGTATGGCAGTCAGTATGACTTCGGCCGTTATTGTCAGTCCTGCACCGCAGTTCACCATGCAGCCGCAATCCAGTACGATATGTTCAGGGGAATCGGCAACAACACTTTCTGTATCGTATAGCAATGGGGCAGGAACCCCGCAATACCAATGGTATTCCAATACTACCAACAGCACTGTGGGCGCGATAGCAATTACAGGCGCTACAGCGGCAACTTTTTCTCCGCCGTCGATAATTGCAGGAACAATCTACTATTATTGCGTTGTTTCGCTTCCATTGGGCGGTTGTACCGACATTACTTCTGATATTGCCATGATAAGCATCAATGCCAATCCTGAAATTGCGTCGGTCTCGGCCATTATCTGCAGCGGCAACGCCTTTATCATTACACCCGATGAGACAACGGGCGACACCGTACCCTTGGGAACAACCTATACATGGAGCGAACCTATTATATCACCGGCTGGCTCGGTAACCGGAGCGTCGGCGGAAGCGTCGCCACAAACCAACATCAGCCAGCTTTTAGTAAATACTACAACAAGTCCATCAACCATAACCTATGTTGTCACTCCAATTTCCGGATTGTGCGCAGGAGCGGATTTCAATATTACTGTTACTGTGAACCCATCGATCAACGCCAATGTAACGGCAACAGATATTACCTGTTATGGCGCGGACAATGGCGCGGTCAATACCAATATTGTAGGCGGAATTCCTTTTACCAGCGAATTTCCATATATTATCGAATGGGCGGGGCCGAACGGATATACTTCATCTGCCGACGATATTTCTGGTCTAGCACCGGGCGTTTACACCCTTACAATAACCGATGCGGGCGGATGTCCTTTCACCGGAAGCTACACGATTGTTGAACCGCCGCTGATCCAGATTGCTGTCGATCTTGAAAAGGACATTACCTGTAATGGTGATGCCAACGGCGAAATTCAGGTTGCGCTAACCGGTGGAACAGGAATTTATACCTATTCCTGGACAAAAAACAATGTGTTTTTCTCAACTGCCGAAGACTTGTCAGGGCTTAGTCCGGGAGATTACGAACTCACCGTTACCGATAGCAATAATTGCGGACCGTTTACTATGTTATTTGAAATTACAGAACCGCCTGTTCTTACTGTCTCGCTTGTATCGCAGGTAAACGTACTTTGTTACGGGGAATTTACGGGCGCAGCGGTCATTGCCATTACTGGTGGAACACCTCTCGAGACAACTCCTGGAATATTCAGCTATAATTTTTTATGGACAGGACCGAATGGCTTTACATCGACATCTCAAAACCTGGCCGCCATCACAGCCGGACAATATGATCTAAGCGTTACTGACGGCCATGGATGCGTTAAGAACCTCTCAGTCATTATTACACAGCCCAATGAAATTGTCATCACCGCTGCTACAACCGCGATTACCTGTTACGGCGCCAACAATGCTTCGATAACATTAACGGTCAGCGGAGGTGCGGGCCCTTATCAGGCCGCATGGAACAACCTCGCAACAGGGTTTTTCCAGGACAATCTTGCTGCAGGCGATTATATCATCACCATAACCGATGCCACGGCATGTATTAAAATCATCACCGTTAATATTCCTGAAGCGCCGGTGTTCGATGTGAATCCGACAGTGGAAAATATTTCCTGCCATGGCGCACATGACGGAAGCATCAACCTGAACTTTGTCGGCGGTATTGCACCTGTCGTGCTTACGTGGAGCGACGGAAGCACATCAGGAACAGTAAGAAACAATCTCGGTCCGGGAGCATATACCGTGACTATAGTCGACGCCAAGCCTTGCACCATCATTCGCACTTTTACGATTGTAGAGCCGCAGGAAATCATCCTGACAGGCAACATTACACATGCACTGGATTGCAATAATGCAAACAGTGGCGCGATCAATTTGCTTGTCGCTGGAGGAACGCCGCCATTTGATTATTCATGGTCTAACGGTACAACAGGTGAAGACCTTCAGGTAATACCGGCAGGAAACTACATGGTTACGGTAACCGATGCAAATGGCTGTATAAAAACGGCGCAATATACAGTAACATCGCCACTGCCTATTGTCATTGATGTAGAGACACAAACAGATTTTAACTGTGATTCGCATTATGTGGACCAGACATTTATAGCGCATGTATCAGGCGGAATTCCTCCGTATCAAATTGATTGGTCCAGTGGAACTGCCAGTGGTGCCGATAACGAGATCATGAATACCACAACTAACGGAACGGTTTTGATTACGGTGACCGACAGCAACGGATGTTCGGTGATCCATTCGCTGGAAGTCGATACGCCTGAGCTTGGGACAGTGGTTTTTGACACCGGGTCCTATGCATATTCAACCTATGGAGTTTATTCAGTTGTCGATCCTATTCATTTTAATTCTACTGTTACCGGTGATTATATTAGCATTGCGTGGAACTTTGGCGACGGAACGTTCTCAACTGAAATGAATCCGGTGCATTCGTATGTCAATCCCGGAAACTATATAGTAACCCAAACCGTAATATATCCTTTTGGCTGTATCTACATCCACACTATAACCTTAATTGTTGAAAGAGGATATTTGTTAGTGGTACCCAATGCCTTTACGCCAAATGAAGATAATATCAACGACAGTTTTAAGCCCGTGACCAAGGCGCTTAAAAAGGTAAAGCTTGATGTTTATGATACCTGGGGCGCACTGATTTACTCGGAAGAAGGAGAAATCCTCCGCGGCTGGGATGGCAAGATCAAAGGTGTTGATGCTGAAAATGGCAACTATTATTGCAAGGTGCAAGCGGAAACGTTTTACGGGATTATTGTACATGAAAGCCATCCATTTGTTTTAATTAAATAAGCGCCATCCAGATGAAATATACATTACTGATTACGATTTTCATGACTATATGCTGCGCAAATAGTAATGCGCAGGATCCTGTTTTTACACAATATTTCCTTGTACCTGAAACGCTTAATCCGGGCTTTACAGCATATCTGGATACATGGCATGCCGGAATATTGCACCGCACGCAATGGCCTGATGGCGATCGTAGGATCGACACAGAATACGCCTTTGTAAATGCAGCTATAGGTGACTTTGCCGGATTGGGCATCACCATACTGAACCACCGCGAGAAGTTTACTGGATACAACTACCTGCAGATAAACGGAGCATATTCTTATAAAGTTGAGCTCAATGACGAGTGGAGCTTCCGACCGGGAATCGAAGCCGGATACGGACAAAAAAGTTATGGCTTTGGCGGATTGCTGCTGGAAGATCAAATAAATATCAATACAGGCGAAATCAGCGACGGAAGTGTGGATCCCGGGGTAATGAATTATAGCAGTAAGATTAACTTCTTTGATGTGTCGGCAGGATTTGTTGTCGACAAGGAAGATGCCTGGTTTGGCGCTTCGTTAAAGCACCTCAACCGACCGGGTATTTCTTTTACTGAAAGTGGCAATGTTCCTTTGGAAATGCTGTTGTCGGTGCATGGCGGGTATGCATTTAATATTTATGGTACACGGTTTATGTTCCTTCCCGAGGAAACAAAACTGTTGCTGACAGGAAACTACCTGATGCAGTCGGAGTATAACAGGTTCGACCTCGGCAGCGCGCTGGTCTTTGAAATGTTCACTTTCGGGGCGACTGCAGCAACAAATCCCGGAAGGAAAAGCAGCAACAGCCATTTTGTAACATCGGTCAATGCTTTCGGATCGGTTCAAGTGGATCATTTTATCATCGGCGGATCGTATGACCTCAATACCTCAAGGCTTGGCAATACACGGGGTATTTTTGAATTGTCGCTCACCTGGCAGCTTGATTTTAACTATAAATGCTGGGGATGCCCGAATTATCAGGTACAGTTGAGAAAGGGCGGCAGGGCAGGATACCAAAGAAGATAATTTAGATATTCAGGGAAACAAACGAATTAATTATTGCTAACTTAAAACAAAAATCCGGCAGTGCCGGATTTTTGTTTAGACACTATTGCATCTCCATTAAAGCACTGCTCATCTTCGTCTGTATCTTCATCATCCTGTTGATCTGCGAAGCGCTCATCGCACCGTTGTTTTGCGCATCGGCCATGCTTTCCTGCAATGCAGTGGCTTTCTGCATCATTTCTGTATATTCTGATATTGCGGCAGTGTTTCCGCTCATCGACTCTTTGTAGAATTTGAGGTATTCATCAACATATTCTTCATAATCGTCAAGCATTTTATCCCAATCCTGATCTGTTTCCGGCGTTGAGGTTTCTTCCATAACAGCATTTTCACTGCTTTCCGTAAGCTCATTATCCATAGCTACAGGGTACTCAGTTTCCGGCTCTTTCTTCGTTTCGCCACATGCAGTCGCAAGGATCAGCAACAGCGCGAATCCACTTTTCAAAATCTTTTTGTTCATCTTTTCTAGATTTATTAACCTACTCCGTTTTTTAATTGGTTTTTCGGCTTGTTTCCAACAGGAGCAATTACGCACTTGTCATTGTATTTTTCTTATGGGATTCCGTAATCACAAAAGTTTGCACCCACCTTATTGTACTGGCGTTATGTTGTTATGGTTTTCCGTAAGGAATTGTGCCGCAACGGCTCTATGTTTGAAAAAATAATAAATGATGATCGAAAATTTAAAGAAGTTCTTAAATGAAGAACAGGACCAGAAGGCGGTAGAGAAGCTGTATATAAAGGTCGCACAATTGTTAACAGCGGGAGAAACTATCGAATATATCGCAGTACAAAAAAAGCCTGCGATTAATTTATCACCTGATTGTATCGCACTGTCTAACAAGCGGATCATTTTCTGCCGGCCAAAGAACTTCGGCTTGTCAATGGATTTCCAGGACTTTTTGTGGAAAGATGTCCGTGATTGCCACATTAAAGAAGGGATACTTGGCGCCGACTTTACTGTCAAAACCATTCGTAACCAAATTATTGTCATGGATTATCTTCCAAAGGCCCAAGCCAGGAAACTGTACCAATTTGCCCAAGGCAAAGAGGAAGAAATGGGGGAATATCGGAGGCAGCGTGAGCTTGAAGACAAACGGGCCGCAGCAGGCGGAGGAATAACAGTAAACACTGCCGCAGCGCCCGCAGCTATTGCAGAAACACAAAATGATCCCGTAGCTGTTCTGCAAAAATTAAAACAGCTTTTCGACGGGGAAATAATTTCACGGGAAGAATACGATGCAAAAAAAGCCGATATAATTTCTAAAATGTAATTTATGAAAAGCAAATTCACCACCGCAATTTTAGCTTTCCTTTTGGGAGGCTTCGGAATCCATCGTTTTTATCTCGGGCAGACGGGAAAAGGTTTTCTATGTTTATTATTCTGCTGGACATTTATCCCGGCTGTCATAGCGTTTTTTGACTTCTTTATATTCCTGTTTATGTCTGAAAATACCTTTAATATGAAATACAACAACGCCGGATTTTATTCAAACCAATGAATTCCGTGAGTTGAATAACTCGCTTTTTGGCACAAGCTTGAAAACCCGGCTCACTGTTGTTTTTTGGATACCGATGTAGAACAGCGTCAAAAAAACCAGCGACAGAAGCTTGTTTAATTATGTAGGACGATTATTTCAACAGTTTATCGAAAAAATAATCGAGCATCATAAATGTGATATACATTAGCCAAAAAATAAACCATGACTACCAATATTACTACACTGGCAATCAATCTTTTAATTTCTGAAAGAGAAAGCCACAGAAGCTTTTTTGCTGACAGGATTACAGAACTTGTACAGGAAAGCAATGATGTTTCAGACATCGAGAAAGAATTGAAGAACAAATTCTTTTCTGTCATCTCAAAATGTGTTGAAAATCCGAATCGTGAAAGCGCCGATGTTTTTTATCAGCTCGCACAATTCTATAATCAAAAGATCCACGGGAATCAGTCTGCATTGTCAGCAGCAGCGTAATCGGGCTATTTATAATGATAGAAAATTCCTGTGTCGAAAGGTGTCCACAAGCTCGCTTTTTGCCCGCAGGATTTTAAAGCATTGTTCGTCCACGTGTTGCAGGTCTGGAAGAGGCTATAGCTGCCGTTCGCTTCATAAAACGCATCAGATAGTCCATAATTTGCATCAGTTTGGATCACCATCGAATGGCCGTCCTTGTCTATATGCAGGCTGTTCCTGATAAATTTTGACAGTTGAAGATATTGCGCATTGCTGATTTGTATGCTTTTGCAGCTTTCATTTTCCGTCATTTTTTTATAGAAGGTGGCATGGATTGCCGAATTACCCAATCCGAACGCTGCCTTAAATGCCGTGCTTGCCTTCAGGTCGGCCCATGTTGGGGTTTCAAGATAAAATCCTTTATCACCCCATCCTAAAGCGAGTAATCCTGCTGTGCTGTCCCGGGCTTTGGTATTTTCGAACCGGATGTATTTTGTCCAATCCACCTGGTCGTTTTTAACGGGTACAACAATATCGGTGTGTACGCCATTGGTAAGGATATAAATCGTAACCTCTTTCTTTGATTTAACATCTTCGTTGACACAGATTCTGGATAAGCAGAAGGCAAACAGCAGGTAGATCAGGATGAATCCAATGAAAGATCCGACAACCAAGGCTACGACTTTAAATACTCGTTTCATGATCTAGGTTTTAAGTTCTGAACCGTTTCCGTTGGCCAGCCAGAGGCTTCAACGCCGTGAAAGTAGTAAAAGTTCCGACAGGAGAGCGTTTTTTTGATTTAGCCAAAGAAACGTCATCGTTTTATGCTGTTTAGCCATTTATCGGTTTCCGCATAAAAAGCTTCCTGTTGCTCAATCCATGGGAAATGGCCGGCTTTATCAATGATCAGCAATTTTGAACGGAACAGGATTCGATGAAGTTTTTCTACTTTCTCTTTAGGATTGTTTGTGTCGAATTTGCCGTTTACAATTAATATGTGACAATTGATTTGTGAAAATTGTCGCTCCTTCAGAACATAGTCCGCGATTTGTTTTGTATGGTCTTCCGCAGACAATACTGAGCCGTCCCTGGCAATTCTTCTTTTTCCGGCGGCGGTGACGGATATGGCGATTGGAATTACTTTTTGAGATGTTTCATCGCTATAACACCACCATTTTACGGGAGCAGTTGATAAATCCCTCCCGGTCGAATCTATTACTGTTTGTTTCGAGATCATGTAGTCCCAATCCTTTACAACTTGTCGAAACCAATCCGACTCCTGCTTTCTTTGCTGCTCAAACGATTGTCTGTGCAATAGCATTTCTGCATAACTGCCTACGTAGCCGGTTCCTGATAGAACCATTCCGCTCACGTTGTTTGGGAATTTAAGTGCATACTGTAATGCAATTGCACTTTGATCAGAATGCCCGAAAAGCCAGATCTTGTCGATTTTAAAATAATTGCGCAACCCTTCAATTTCCCCAACTAGTCTTTCGTCTGCATATTCTTGTGCGGTCTGTGGTGTTTCTGACCTGCCTGTACCTCTAGGGTCATAATAAATCATGGTGAAGCGATTTTCCAAAGGCTGTAATGATATTTCATATCCCACTTTTCCAGACGTCGGATGTCCAACAATCATAGCGGGACCATTTCCTTTGATGGAATAATTGATCCGAACACCATCGATTATTGCGAAGCCTTCACCTTCCTGGTTCTGCGCAATGGCAGGACTTATGCTGAAAATTAAAAGCAGGATTATATTTTTCATCAGCAAATCGCATAGTATGATAATCTTCGCCGTAGGTTGATGCAAATGATCGAGTGCTGGCAATTTAAAAATTTAATCGGAAGATGTTCAGGTTAAAAGAAGCAATTAGATAAGATTTCCCTGAAAATGTGGGTGTGAAATTATATAAACTCAAGGGGGTAAAATATAACCCGGAACGTTTACTACCAATGTAATTTAGTAAGATGAATATGAATAAATTTTAAACACCATCATTTTATAACCAAAACATCAGATCATGGATTCAAAGTACATCATTACAAGGCTCAGGGCAACCCCATTTAAATTTCCTACTGCGGAATTGCTCAGAAGCAGGCTTCAGAACCTTAACGAAACCAAGAGACAGCAAGTGGTATCGAGCTTAAAAGTAGAACTCTGCAAAGAATGCAACCTGGATATTTATGAGCCACTGGCCGAAGTTGTATACCGCCATCGCGCTGCATAAGCAGAAAAGCCTAATATAGAAAGCCCTTTCAAAGGGCTTTTTTTATTGGAAGATCATGCATTCTATCTCAGCTACTTGAAGCCGACTTAATATTCAACACTTTTCCCCACTCGAAAGCAGAGATACCAACAGCATCTTTGTTCTCGGATAGTCCCACAGCAACAGGTAACAATTAGCCAGCAACATTAATGCGGCAACCACCGGCGTTCCCGAAAAATTCATAGCCGTCACAATCACAAGGATGTTTACAACCACAGGGAGATAAATGACTGCGCCGAGCAAAGAAGTACGCGGAATAAGAAGAAGTGCCGCTGCAGATAGCTGAACCCAGCCCAGAAAATTCCAGTAAAATCCGGTCCTGTACAAGCCTTCGAAAAAAAAACCGATAGGACTCTCTATTCCCATCGTGGTAAAACGCAGCCCCATAATTTTTTTTAATCCTGAAGGAATAAAAGCCAACGCTAGAAGAATTCGCGTAAACCAGGTAAAGAAGTAAAAGATTTTATGGGAATGTAGCAGGTGATGGAGTTTATGCGGAGTCATAATTGTTTTCGCACCCAGACGATGTTTGTAAGTTTTTGTAACGTAACAGTCCTGGCACATGGCATTTCCCGGACGCAATTCTTCGTATAAGAGAAGTATTACGATTTTCTCTATTTTTACAGCCTAACCATTTGCTCATGCGCCAAAAGTTCCTCCTTTTTCTTCCAGTCTTATTTGTGTTTTTTCTTGAACACGCTACCGCACAAAATAATCTCGACTCCCTTAAACAAGTCGTTACTTCTGCAAAACAGGACACTGTCAGGTTAATTACCATTCAGCATATTTTGGGAAACCTCCGCCCCGACAGCGCGGAATTTGAAGGCTATAACCGCCGGTCAAAAGAAATCGCAGAGAAGATATTGAAGTCTGCCCCTGACAAAGCTTCGCAAAAGCACGCTTTCTACGCCTTGGGAAGCTATTACTCCTATAAAGGCATTTTGGTTGAGAATTCCGATGTGATGCAGGCCATTCGGTATGTAGATCAGGCGCTTGAATATCTGCAGAAAACCGGCGACAAACAAGCTATTTCCGGTACAGAGGTGAGTTTGGGAATCCTATACTTTAAAACCGGCAACCAGAAAAAAGCAATACCTTATTTTTTCAGCGCCCTAAAACATTTTGAGCTTATAAAGGATGAAAACGGTGTCGCCTACGCCAGCCAGTCGATTGCCAATGCCTACACATCTCAAAAACAATACAAGGAAGCAATACCGTATTATCATCGGGCGCTGTCTTATTATTCCAACAATGAGACACTCAGCCTGCAGGACAAAATGCAGAAAGTAAATTTGCTGCAGGGTCTTGCTGCATGCTATATCATATTAGCCGACTGTGAACAAAGCAGGCAGTTTCTAAGGCAAGCGCTGCGCCTGGGTGGCAGCATTGGCAACCGGCAGTTGGTTTCTGAAACTTATTTCAGCATCGGGACCGTGGAACGCATGTGCAATAAAGACTATGGCCGGGCGATCCTGAATTTTAAAGAAGCCATTAAACTCAGCGAAGACAAGCTGATTCAGGCAAGAGGGCATATTTACATTGGTTCCAGCCATTTTGAGCTAAAGCAGTACGACGATGCCATTGCGGAATTGCAGATCGGTTTCAAACTGGCCACCGAATTGAAGAATACCATGTTTGTCAAGGAAGCGGCAGGTGTGCTATATCGCGCCTACAAGAAGAAAAAACAATATAAAGATGCATTGTTCATGCATGAACAATTTTCAGTTGCAAAAGACACAATGCTCGTCGAAGAGGACAAAAAGATGCTTTTTACGCAGCAGCTTTCCTATGATTACGAAAAAAAGCAACTTCGTTCGCAGCTCGAGCAGCAAAAAAAGCTCGCGGCTGTAAAACTTGCCAACCAGAAGGAAAGTGCGCGAAAAGACATGCTGATGTACATCTTTATCAGCATGGCTGTGATCCTTTTGATATTGGTGGTTTTCCTGTACAAGTTCTTTAAGCAAAAAAATACTATCAGTGCCAACAAAAACAATGAACTCAAGCGCAAATTGCTGCTCACGCAGATGAACCCGCATTTTATCTTCAATTCAATCGACAACATCCAGAGCCTGATCCACAGCAAACAGGACAAGCAGGCAATTATTTATCTGACGAAATTCTCAAAACTGACAAGGCAAATCCTGGAGAATTCTGTTGAAAACCATATTTCCCTTACGGAAGAAGTAAACATGACGGCAAACTACCTCGTTATTCAACAGTTGCTGTACAACAATAATTTCGAGTACCGTATCGATGTTGATGAAGCAATAGATGCTGAAAATACCCTCGTTCCGCCAATGCTTACACAGCCGTTCATTGAAAATGCCGTAAAGCATGGATTGAAAAATCGAAAAGAAGGCGGACTCATCATCGTACGGTTTTTCATCGAAAATAGCGCTCTTCTTTTTGAAGTTACCGACAATGGCGGAGGAATGGAAACCAAGACGATATTGAACCACAAATCCATGGCGACCCAAATTGTGACCGAAAGATTAAAGGCTGCCCATCATAAAGATGTTCCGATCAGCATCGGCAACATTATAGAAAATGAACAGGTGAATGGCGTACGGACACGATTTGAGATTCCATTCATTTCCGACAATTGATCGGCACATTCTCTGCGAAAGACATAAAAAAAACCGCTGTCACTGCGGTTTTTTATTATTATAACAAGTTTTTCTAAGCTGTCACGCCACTTTTACGGGCTATCATATAAGCACACAAAGCGCTGATGATCCCGGGAACAGCCGCGATGATTGCCAGGGTTCGGTTTGAAGCGCCACTGGTTATGCTGCCTTTCGGATCGGGGGAAACCAGGATCAGGATCAGCGTCACCAGGATCATTGCGCCCAAAATAAGCATTGCCTGTTTGCCGGGCTTGAATAAAAGGACTGCAACAAAGACGGCGAGTATGGCAACAATGCCACACATGATGCCTGCAATCGTAAAGGCACTCTTAGACGGTGCATCCTTCAAAGCTTCTTCGGCATTTTTGATATCTTCCTGCATCAGCTCCTTTTCAGGGCCATCCATCATTTCACTTTGCTGTTTCAGGGTCTCAAGCTGGGCTTTGCCATCAGCCAGTTCCTGTTCATATCCTTCCGCTTTCCCGGCATCGTCAAAATTGCGAAAAGCGCCGCCTGCACTCACAAGCAATGTTATGATTACGGCAATGATTCCTGCTACTCTCAGTAATGTTTTCATATATTATTTTTTTGGGATATAAGTTGAAACCATTCCTTCGAGGTTGAGCGATAGTTTGTTCTCAGTACATTCCACAACTTGAAATTCCTGTGGCCCGCCGGTGAGCGTAATGGTTAATTTTTTATTGTCATCACTCAGTGTCCATGTACCGCTCTCATCTTTCCATTTATTCTCATAATTACGATAATAAGCCGTGACTTTCCCATCGGCGGCGAAATCAAAAGTGCTTTCTCCCTTGGTTTGGGCAAGCAGGTCTGCAATGCTTTTAGAAAATTCGGCCTTGCTGCCTTCGGGAACGGTTTCGGCGGCTTCCCTCACATCAATGTTATCGAGCATCCACGCCTTTGCAATAATCGTTTTTGTGTCTTCCGCTTCCGGGGCAGCAGGCGTTTCGGCGGTCGTAGTCGCTGTGGCATCAGCAACACTTTCATTTTTGTCTTTGGACCCACATGATAAGGCCAGTGCTGCAAACATCCCGAACAATAAGTTTTTAAATTTCATTCGATTTAAGTTAGATTGGTTAATAAGCGCAAATGTGCATCGAAAAATATTTGTCAGAGAGACAAATGAGCATTTGCCCGATCCTGCTGAAAGAGTGCATGTATGGGAAGAAAATTTGCAAATTGCCCAATGTGTATCGTAACCCGACATCTTGAATCATACTTACTTTCTTCAGGTGCGATGTCAAATTTTCATCAAGTTGCTACAAATTTTCATTTACAATGGAAATCATTTGTATTAATCGCATATTTGGTGTGGTAAACGTGTTGAGGATTCCGAAACACGGTTAGTTTATTAATTCAAAGCCATCGGCCATCGAGAAGGTTGGCTTATTTATATTTCATTCGCTATGCTCAGAGCTATCATTATTGACGACATTGATTCTATCAGGCTAAAGAATGCCGCTATAATCAGGGAAAATTGCCCTAACGTAGCCATTATCGGGGAAGCCAACAGCGTAGCCAGCGGTGTCGCAGCGATCAGGAAATTTGTTCCCGATCTTGTTTTCCTGGATATTGAAATGCCCGACGGCACCGGTTTCGATTTGCTTCAGCAGCTCAAACCAATTAATTTCAAGGTTATTTTCCTCACCGGCTATCAGGAGTTTGCCATCAAGGCGTTCCGCTTCAGCGCGATCGATTTCCTGCTGAAGCCTGTCGATCCTGAAGAACTGGCAGAAGCTGTTAAAAAAGCCGAGGAAACCCTCAATAAAGAAATCCTCGAACTGAAATTCAATACACTTTTTTCAAATATTGAGCGGCCGAGGAACCTGCAGAAACTTATCCTCAAAACCGCCGAAAGGGTATATTCGATAACGGTTCAGGATATTATCAGGTGCGAATCGGAGAAGAACTACACGACTTTCTTTATGAACAACGGACAAAAACTTCTGGTTTCGACGACCTTGAAGGAATACGAGACCCTTTTGGTACCGATGGGCTTTTTCCGTTCACATCAGTCACACCTGGTCAACATGCTGTACTTTGACCATTACCTGAAGGCCGATGCAGGCGCGATCGTGATGAAAGACAAAACGCAGGTACCGCTCGCAACGCGTAAGAAAGAGGAATTCCTCGGCATGCTGAACACGCTTTAGGCTGGCTTTCCATTGCTCAACGAATTTTCATTGAATGGCGGCTGACTTTCATTTGTTCCTGCACAACCAATTCTGTTTGCTATTTTGCGGCTTAATTTAAAATCGTTTCTATGAACAAAATGATCCTGCAGTTGTCTGCATTTTTATTGATTGCCTGTGGTAACGCATCTTCAGGCAAAGTTGAGTTGGCAGATGCCGAAAACCCGGAGCCGGCAATTGCTGCAATGGTTGTAAATGACGCGGATTGGGTTGATACTGATTTGGGGAAATATTCATACCTGGTGCCGGTGACAGTAAAGCTTCCGAAAGATGCAAAGCTGGAGCGCAACGGGAATGGCGGAGTAGACGCAAGGCTGAACGACTTCTATGTCATTACAATTTCGGCGCAGGCTGTGTCAAGTATTCCCGAGCTTATAAAAGGAGCTAAATCACTCACCATCGGGAAGACATCGCGATACAAAAACATCAGCTTGTTGGTCGACGAACCCGTCGGTTTTGTTTATACTTACCAGATGAACGACGAGGCTAATGGTTTTGCGTATCAGGCGCAATCGCATTTCTTCTACGCGTTTGAACGCGATGGTATGTTCTATAGTTTCGAAGATAACCAGGCTGGTATTAATGTTCCCGGGTCTGCCTACACAGAACAGCTCGCCAGGAATGCCTACAAGATCATAAAGAGTTCCGCAAAGTAAATTGCGGCTAGCAAATATAAACTAACCTTAATTCAATAAAAATGAAAAAATTCAGGCTGATTACCGCGCTGCTGGCGCTTATGTTGTCGTATCAAAATGCAACTGCCAATGAAATAACTCCGACATTTAAGGAAATCCATCCGTCAGGAGGTTATTTCGATGTTTATCTCAAAAACAATTGCTCCAACGAAGTGGAAGTGAAGGTTCGTGCTGACGGATCGACCTCGGTAAGCAAATACAAAGCAGGCGACAAAGTCAAGGTTCCCGTCAAAGCAGGTTATGAAGTTTATGTTGACGGAAAACTGCTGCTGAAACTGGAAGAATCACACAGTGGGAAAGAAATCAACCTTTGTAAATAGTAACGACGCTGCTTTCACGGCAGCGTCATCATATTTATTTCCGCCACAAATGAGGAAATCGGAATGGTCATTTCGGCGATTGTCTGTCAAAAAAGAAAAAGAAGACGGCTGCGGCGACCCATTCCTTTCTGACGTTTGTGGCATGGCAAACCATCGATCCTTTCGCGCTTCTTACATCGCCGTTTTGTGTGATGATGCCTAGTGCGGTGTTGTTTGCAGCCCTTACTTCTCCGTCCGGGCGTAGCAATCCAACTTTAGAATTATTCGCCCCACGGATTTCACCATCGGGACGTATGGATCCTATTTTGGAATTATTCGCACCGCGAATGTCGCCGTCCTGTCTGAAATAACCCACCACAGATCCGTTGGCGCCGCGCACTTCCCCGTCAGGTTTTATGGTACCGAGAACACTTCCGTTAGCTCCCCTTATTTCCTGCGCTTTTGTATAGCCTACTGCGAAAATTAAAAGCGCTGCTGCAAATTTTAGTTTCATGGTAGTTAAAATCTTGCTGGTAAATTAGCAAATTGTTTGACAGCTTTACTTAGCGACCTGTATGCCGTTATCAGTGAAAAGCTGTTCGAGCATCGGAAACTTTTCGTCACAATAATCTCCGTCCTTAACTTTTCTGCTGCTATATTCCACCTGGTTGCATCCGAAATACAACAGGATGTATTCAAAAGGCTTGTCATTTTTGTCGAGGAAGACAATGGCATTTTTTAGTGGCCCACATTCCGATGTGGTTGTTTTCACCAGCATTTCTTCAGAGTAGCCAATATTGTACAGCGTATTGGTAAGGCCGTCAATCTGGCTGTCAGTCAATAAAACCGTTTTAATCGCTTTCGCAAGTGTCGGTAATTTGTTGCGATCGGAATATAGGGCAGGTTCCGTTGCCGGATCATTAAAAGAAATGAGTGCCACCTTCTTTGCAACGCTGAACGGATAAAACCCGAGCCGTTGCTCCAAACTGTATTTGTTAAGATCGTAACATGCGGTAAAGCTTTTCGTGGGAGTCCTGATGTTTTGGCTGCTGGTGTTGCTATCGGCTTCCGGCGGCACATCAGTCACAATTTCTTCAGCCTGCTGCGGTTCCGCAACCGTTTGATCTGAATTTTGAGCATATCCTTCACCGCTTTCTGTCACCATGATATTTCGAAATTCCTCACGGACAGTTTCCGTATTAAAATACGTATAATAAAATAACGATGCGGCATATGACGTAGCGTCTCCGTTGGTTCCTTCGAACTTTTCGATTACTGCAGTCGGATTGCCCATGAAGTCATGCTCAATAACGTCATAAGTAGCAGTCATTGGCTTGGCGCTGTTTGCATCCCAAACTTCCTTTTTTATGCGTTGTTTGGCCTTGTTATAATAGAAACGGCCGCGGCTGTCATAAGCGGTTTCCGGATTGCTCTCGCAATTCTCAGTAACAATATAATGATCCATGGTCTTGTTGCGCTTATAAAACCAGTGCAGTTTGTACAGGCATTTGCCGTTGCCATCGAGCTGTGTTGCCACCGCGGTTCGGCGGTCAGTCCATTCGATCAGCCGCCGGTCGGTTATTTGTCCTGTAGAATCTTTCCAGATGGTTTCTGCCAATCGCCCTTTCCGATATTGATAATACCCGGCGCGCCAAGCGTTTTGCATAATATATTTCGTGCTGTCCGATTGCAGGAGGCCGTTTCTGTCAAAAAACTGCACAGTGGCTTTCAGATGGTTGTCTTTCTCAAGAATCCACTTGTTTCCCTTAAGTTTGGCGCCATAATATTG
The DNA here is from genome assembly GCA_036399795.1 of Flavobacterium sp. Lineage (GTDB taxonomy): Bacteria > Bacteroidota > Bacteroidia > Flavobacteriales > Flavobacteriaceae > Flavobacterium. The sequence continues at coordinate 23,120 of DASWML010000023.1, read as the reverse complement.
CTGCCGCTCAATTTTTTTGATTTTTCCTTTAAGGCCGATGAGCTCTTCCGAACGCTGTGACAGGGCAGGAGCGAGGTGAAGAAGTGCAATGAAAAGGAAAATATGACGCATAAGACTATATCCGAAGGTGAAAATAAAAGATCAAATATAGGCAGTTATTGTAATAACAATCCGCAGATTAAAATTCGCCAGCAATTCATGAAAATTTGAGTAGCAATGTCGGAGCGCGTTAAACCTTATCAGAACAAGAGAAAGCTAATAGAACACGCGCTTTGCTTTTACCAATGCGTCTTCCATATCGATTCCATCACCCAAAGTTCCTTTAAAAAGGTCGCCTTCTGATTTGATGCGCGCCACTGCATTCTTTATTGTAAAATCTTTCATAGACAAACCGTTTTTGACTTCATCCCAGTGTAAAGGCATCGAAACTGTTGCTCCCGGTTTTGGGCGTAAAGAATAAGGTCCGGCAATGGTTGCGCCAGGCCGGTTCTGTAGAAAATCAAGATACATTTTGCCGCCGCGGTTCTTGATCTGTCGTTCGAGCGAAGTAAAGTCGGGCAATTGATCGTGGACGATCGATACGATCAGTTTGCCAAACATCTGTGACTGGTCATAAGAATATTTGGCACCCAGCGGAATATAAATGTGTATGCCGGTCGAACCCGATGTTTTCGGAAAGCCCGGAACACCAATGGCATCCAGTACCTTTTTGACTTCCTGGGCAGCTTGTATCACCTGTTCGAACGTATTCTTGTCGGGATCAAGATCGATAACACAATAGTCGGGATTATCAGGATGCTGTATCCTGCTGAACCACGGATTCATTTCAATACATCCCAGGGATGCCATCCACAACAAAGTCGCCTCATCGCCGCCCACAAGGAACTCTTTGTCTTCGCCATCACTTGTCGTGTAGGGGAATGTTTTTGTCCACTCGGGCGATTTCCCCTTTACGTCTTTCTGATAGAAACTCTTCCCGTAAATCCCGTTCGGGAACCTGTTGAGCGACTGCGGACGGTCTTTGAGATACGGAATAATGTATTCAGCCACCTGGTAGTAGTAATTGAACATGTCGCGCTTGGTGTAGCCTTCCTCGGGCCAGAAAACTTTACTTAGGTTCGTGAATTTCAACTCATGTCCGCAAATGTTCTTGACCTGGGTTTCTTCCTTCGGATTCAGGAGCGTTTGCCTGCCGCTGCGTTTTGGGGCAGAGACAAGATTGTTTTCACTGGTCGCTGCTTCCTGCGGTTCCTCTGTTAGTTCTTTTGTTTCCAATGCGGTTTCCCTGATGACTTCACGTGCTTTTTTATCCGAACGCATACCCTGGAACGACGGGTGCCGGAAAACACCATCGGAAGTAACTTCGGCAAAACTTACTTCGCAAACAAGTGAAGGCTTGAGCCATGTTGCAGATGCTTTTGGTGGATTGGGACGGAAGCGCGACGGCTGGTTCACATCGGGTTCAAAGCCAAACGGACTCTTATCAGTAATCAGCGGCTTAAACTTTTCCATCATTTCCTTCTGCTTGCTTTCGGTAAAACCGGTACCGACTTTTCCCACGTATTGCAGTTTACCATTTTCATAAACTCCAAGCAATAACGCGCTGAACGGTTTTGCGCTGCCTTCATTGTTGGTAAACCCGCCGATGACGACTTCCTGCCGTTGGCTCACCTTGATCTTCAGCCAGCTCTTCGAACGGCTGTCGGGGACATAAGTACTGTTGGCTTTCTTGGCCATGATTCCTTCAAGTCCCATTTTTTCTGCCGCAGCAAAGAAGTCGAGCCCGTTTGCAGTAAACACCTGGCTTAACCGGATGCGGTCGTCATTGGTTGGCAATATCTCTTTTAGTATCGCCTGTCTTTCGAAAAGCGGTAAGCCCATGATATTGATGCCTTCATACCACAACAGGTCAAAAGCATAATAAACAAGATCGCCGTCGGCTTCGCTGCGCCAGTTTTGCAGTGCGCTGAAGTTGGCTTTTCCGTCTTTCCCGATCACCAGGATTTCGCCATCGAGCACCGCATTGATTTTCCATTCCTTCATGGCCGCGGTAATGGGATAATATTTTTCGGAAAAAGGCTTGTTGTTGCGCGAGGAAAGTGTTGCGGTTCCTTTCCCGAGGTACGCCATCACTCTGTAACCATCCCATTTCACCTCATACCGCCAGTCGGGATCATCAAAAGGTTCGTTGACCAGCGTGGCCAGCATGGGTTTGATGTTGACAGGCATTTCAGAGCGTTCCCCTTTTTTGAGGAGCGTGTCGGCTTGAAGATTAATGGTTTCCTGTGTTTGTTCGGGCTGTTCGTTTTGGACACGTTTCTCCTTTATTTTCTTTTTGATTTTTTCCTGCTCCGGTTCTGCCTTCTTGCCATAGATGTTTGTGCTGGTCGCGGCGACCTGATCTAGTGTTTTTCCGGATACAACCGATTTCTCCTTAAGCGTGATGTCATCCTTTGATGCATATTTATCTTCAAGCTTCATCAGCAGCCAGCCGTTTTCACCACGGCCGTGCGCTTTTATCAGGGCAAATTCTCCCTTAAGTTTTTTCCCTTTGAGTACAAATTTGAGCTTGCCGCCATACAGTTCGTGCAGCAGGTGACTTTCCATTTCCTTCTTGTCTTTTGTTTTGAATCCGGCAGGTTCATAAGTGCCTTCATCCCATACGATCACGGTTCCGCCACCATATTGGCCCTGTGGTATGATGCCTTCAAATGTCCGGTAGTCATACGGATGGTCTTCAACCATCATTGCGAGCCGCTTGATATCGGGATCGGTCGAAGGCCCTTTGGGAACTGCCCAGCTTTTCAGCACGCCTTCCATCTCCAGACGGAAGTCATAGTGCAGGTGAGAGGCAGCATGTTTCTGGATCACAAAACGAAGCACATCCTTGTCGCCTTTGCCCCCGAAAGGTTCCGGCGTTTTGGTGGCATCCCTTTTTTCTTTGTACTTGTCTAAAGCCATAGTAGAGCTTTTTGTGTTGCAGCATCAAGTGTGATACCCGATGCTTGAAACAAATTTCGCACAAGCCGCTCTGTAAGACCTTACAAAAAAGAGGTTTAATTTAACATTATTATTAGATTAGGGATTGTTTACGGTTACTATAGCTTCGCTTCTTAGCTTGAAATTCGTCTTTCCACTTTAGTCTTTTGGCGTTTGGCAACGAACTTTACGTTAGCGATTCCTAACTCATAATATTTATTACTTTAGCGCATATTAAAAGTAATATGCTAAACACTCCCGAATCAGATTTTATCCTTGAAAAACTTACTGCCGGGTTGCCTCTTCATTTGCATTACCATTCGATAAGCCATACGCTTGACGTGTATAATACTGCCGCCATGATTGCCGCGCAGGAAAATATTACTGCAGACGATACCCGGTTGTTGCTCACTGCTGCACTTTTTCATGATTCAGGGTTCCTGCACCAAAGTAAAGGGCACGAAGCCGTATCATGCAGGATTGCTTCGGAAGTTTTACCCCAATTTGGCTATACTAAAACCGATATTGAACGTGTATGCCTCATGATATCAGCGACGAAGATCCCGCAAAATCCACATTCCTTATTAGAGTCGATCATTTGCGATGCCGATCTTGACTACCTTGGGCGCGATGATTTTTTCGAAACCGGCCACAATCTTTATCTGGAAATGCTGGCAGAAGGAACAATCGCCAGCGAAGCGGAATTCGACCATCTTCAAATTGATTTCCTGCAGCAGCACGTCTATTTTACGAACACATCCCGGCAACTGCGAAACGATAAAAAAGCGCAGCACCTAAAATCATTACTTTCTAAAACCATTTAACATGACGCAACTTTTCGCAAAGCAAACCATTATTGATATTGCATATGTCATCGCAGGAATACTTTTCTGTGGCTTTGCCTTAAAGGGATTTTTGATTCCCAATCATTTTTTCGACGGTGGTGTAACCGGAATTTCTTTGTTGCTGCATGAATTGTATCATTGGAATATCGGCTATGTGATCGTGCTGGCGAATCTGCCCCTGATTATTCTTGCTGCGTTTCAGGTGAATAAAAAGTTTGCATTCAAAACATTCCTGGCCATAGCTGGTCTTGCTTTGTGCCTGCTCTTTATTTCTTATCCGCAGATAACATCCGATAAGTTATTGGTTTCCATTTTTGGCGGCGCTTTTATGGGTGTTGGTATCGGGCTCGCCATGCGGGGCGGTTTTGCCCTCGATGGAGTGGAAGTGCTTGCGCTGTATACCGGCAAGCGGATCAGTTTTTCGACCAGCGAAATCATATTGGGAATCAATATCCTGATATTCCTGATTGCAGCCATTCATCTTGGGCTTCCGACGGCATTATACTCGATACTCACTTATTACAGCGCTTCGAAGACAATTAATTTTGTGGTTGAAGGCGTGGAGGAATTTACCGGTGTAACCATAATATCCGGTCAAAGTGAACTCATCAAGGAAACGCTTGTGATGAAACTGGGACGGGGAATAACGGTTTATAAAGGCGAGCGTGGTTTTTTGAAAGACAGTTTTGACATCAGTCAGCCCTGCGACATTTTGTTTACGGTCGTCACCAGACTCGAACTCGGAAGGCTCAAAAACAAAGTACACGAAATAGATCCTAAAGCCTTTGTTTTTACAAGTGTGATCAAGGAAACTGCGGGCGGCGTATTAAGCCGGAAGGCGAGGCACTAAATCAATTGTTGACTTCATAAGTAACAACGGGCGTCGTTTTGTTTTTGAGCGTAAACTCGCCGGCAGGAGTAAATTCAAACGATTCTTTAGCTTTCTCATAAGCGGCCTCGGTAATCAGGATTTGCCCTGCTTTTGCTACAGATTGCAGGCGTTGCGCGGTATTGACCGCATCTCCGATAACGGTGTAATCCAATCGCTTTAACGAAGCTGATCCGATGTTGCCCGAAAGCATTTCGCCAGGGTTAATGCCGATCGATATTTGGGGCTTGAAGCTGATTTCACCGATGGTGATCTCGTCGGTGGTCTCGATTTGCTTCCGGATGGCCAGCGCTGCGTCGATCGCACGGTCAAGATGATAGTCTCCACGAAAAACTGCCATGACAGCATCGCCAAGAAACTTGTCTACATGCCCGTTTTGAGCGATAATTTCACCTACCATCTTATCAAACAGGCCGTTAAGCAATGTAACAACCGTATTGGCGGGGATTTTTTCGGTAATACCGGTGAAGCCGCAGACATCAATAAACATTACGGTTGCTTCAAGTATCTCATTTTTGAGCAGGCTGCCTTCATATTCTTTTTGTGACATGAAGTTCAGCACATTCTCATCAACATACATCTTCAGGATATTGTTCTCCTTAATGGCTTTCATTGTTTCCTGTATCTGGCGCACCTGCTGGATGGTTTTTTCCATGGTATGTTCCAAATCCTCAAAATCAACCGGTTTGCAAACAAAATCAAAGGCGCCGCGGTTCATTGCCGTGCGAATGTTTTGCATATCGCCATAAGCGGAAACCACTACGGCTTTCAGCATTGGATTGGCCGCCAAATGCGTAAGCAAAGTCAGCCCGTCCATCACCGGCATATTGATATCGCTGAGAACGATATCAAGATCGGGATGTTCGCCAACGCGTTCCAATGCTTCTTCGCCATTTTTGGCAAAAATGAATTCATAGACATTCTCCCGTATCTTCTTACGGAATTTCTGTTTCATAAGGATTTCCAAATCCGGTTCGTCATCCACTACCAGTATCTTGGCCATTATGATGGAAGGTGTTTAAGTTTATCTTTCAAAAGCGTAAAGTCAAGCGGTTTGGTCAGGAAATCATTTGCCCCGTTTGCAATAGCCTGGCGATGATTTTCCTCATCACCATAAGCTGTGACCATCATCACCATCGGCGGTGGCGCGCTATAGGTTTCCCTGATCTTCGAAAGCAATTCGATACCGCTCATCCCGGGCATATTTATATCCGACAAGATAAGGATTACTTCCGAACGGTGTTCGCCCAGATATGAAAGCGCTTCCTCGCCCGATAAAGCAAAATCGAAATCGAATTCTCCATTTCTGATTTCCTTCCTGAAACGCTGTTCAAATAACGATTTTACGTCGGCCTCGTCGTCAACTACCAATATTTTCATTTGTGTCCGTTCATTAATTCGTTAATTGAGTTCGTTGTCAGTGTCTTCAACTTTCGACATTCGACATTCGACATTCGACATTCGACATTCGACTTTCGACATTCGACATTCGACTTTCGACATTCGACATTCGACATTCGACTGTTCCAGAAGGAGTGCTAATGTAGCGATTTAAATTGATTCCGGAAACCTCAAACAGCTTCAGGCCCAATCGGAAGCGTTATGGTGAAGATGCTGTATTCGCGCTCTTTACTATCGATGTTGATGGTGCCGCCGTGCGCTTTGACAATAATATCATAGCTTAAGCTAAGGCCCAATCCCGTTCCCTCGCCGGTAGGCTTAGTCGTAAAAAAAGGCTGCAGGATCTTATCTTTAATCGCATTGGGAATGCCCGTACCGTTGTCTTTTACAACAATTTCGATTGAGTTGTCGATCTTCCGGGTGCTGACAGTCAGCATAGGTTTGTACTGGCTGTCGCGCAACTGTTTTTGTTTGGTGGCGTAAAATGCGTTGGTAAACAGGTTCAGCAACACACGACCGACATCCTGCCCGATTACACTGGCCTTTGGAAGTTCCGCTTCAAAATTGGTGACCAGGTCCGCATTGAAGGTTTTATCTTTTGCACGCAATCCGTGATAGGCGAGGCGCAGGTATTCATCGGCAAGCGTATTGATGTCTGTCGGTTCTTTCTGCCCGGAACTCGTTCTGGAATGCTGCAGCATGCTCTTAACGATGCCGTCGGCGCGTTTTCCGTGATGGGCTATCTTTTCGAGGTTGCTTGAAATGTCCTGAAGAAGTTCCGCCTCGAGTTCTTCATCTCTTTCCTCTTTTGCCTTTTCCCTTTCTTCTTTGATCTCGGTGATAAGTTCAATGCTGACTTCAGAAAAATTATTGACGAAATTCAGCGGGTTCTGGATTTCATGCGCAATGCCCGCGGTAAGTTCTCCCAACGACGCCATCTTTTCCGCCTGGACAAGCTGGACATGCGTTTTTTTCAATTCGTGCAAGGTGTCGTTAAGCGTACTGTTGGTGGCCGACAGCACAAGGTTCTTCTCACTGAGGTCGTTGGTTGTCTTATCAAGGTCGTCAATCATCTTATTGAATGCCTTTTCCAGTTGGCCGATCTCATTGTTGTGGATGCGCGTTATCTTTTGGTTCAGGTCGCCTTCGCCCACTTTACGGGCGGCATCCCGCAAGGCGAGTACCGGAACAGAAATCGTTCGTGCGAGCCAGAATCCGAGCAGGATCCCGATAAGCAGGATGATCGCGCTGACGATAACGGATGTATTTTTTATTTCCGCCTTGCTGGACTCGATGCCTTCGGTATTAAAGCCGAGCAATATTGCGCCCGACATCATCCCGGTTGAGAATGGCGCTTGTTTTACAATCAGCGAATCATTGGAAGTGATCGTCGGACTTATATTCTGGTTCTCGGGAAAGGTTTTGAATACCGTCTGCTTTACTTTAAATTTATCATGGTTTGCGTCCCAGACAGTGTCTGACTGCACCATGCTGATAAACTGCAGCCGCGGATCGCCTTTCACAAATTCCATTGCCGTCTGGACACCTTCAAAGTTTTGTTCGTTGATGGCAATTTTTACCCCAAGGGCAACCGTATTGGCAAGATTCTGAACTTCCTTATTGTAGTTGTTTACAAGCAGCGCACCTTGTTGTTGCGGAAAATAAAACAACGTAAAGAAAGAGTATATCAATACGATGGAGCAGATTGTCAGCCAGATCTTGGTTTTTAGATTTAAGAGCATTCTGTGATGATATTAGGCAAAGCCATGATTAATGCTGTTAAAACGAAGGTTTTCCGTCGATGACTACTGGCCGTAATTCGCCCGTAGTTACGGGTTTGTCTATTATACCGATGGCACCAGGATTTTGTGCGACATAGTTTTGGAGCTCACTTACGGAAGTAAAAAAAACAGGCGCCTGTCCTTTGCCCTGGAATACAAACGACAGCCAATATTTGTTGAGTTCGTCACCCGACATATCGTAGATCTTTTCGGAAGTTGATTTCCCGATTGGCGTGTTGGTTTTCATCAGGGCGATCAGAATCCGTTTGCCGTTTTTCCACCGTTGCGTTTCACCTCTTAAAATAGCTTTGAGCTGGGCCTGTTTCATTTCTGCAGGAGCGCCGGAAATGTTGGCGATGGCTGCAAGTGGGGTTTCCTGTGCTTTTCCTTCGATGGTAAAAAGCATACACGCAATCAATAAGCTATATGTTATGAAAGCTTTGCCGGAGAATATATATTTAAGTTTGGTTGACCTTTCCATATTAAAAACCAATAGCGAATTGTACAGTTACTTTATCTACATCGGGGATGAATTCATTGTCGAGGTGCTGGTATTCCAGTTTTACGACAGCGAGGTAGTTAATCTCGTACCGCAGGCCTGCCACGAAAGACTGCATGTTGTTCTTCGTATAAAACATTTCGCCGTTTTGGTATCGGATGTTGTCATAACGTACGTATGGGACAAATTTTTCTTTGATCCTGTAGCCGGCATAAGCATATCCGGCAAGTGTGTTTTTTGTACCTGTGGTATCCGTATGGTTAAGCGCGCTTGTAGCTTCGGTAAGGAATTCGAATTTTTTTCCGAATCTTGAAATCGAAGCAGAAACTAGATGCTGGTTTACCATGTGATCCATTTCTCCCACGCCATGCACATGCGAACCTTCTGAAATAACATCATAGTAGTAGGAGAGGCCAATCCTGAGACGGTCTGCCGGCTTGATGTGAATAGCGGCGGTCACTGATTTTGCCTGGTTATCGTCTTCAACTTCAGACGAACCCAAGCCATTGCCGACAAATAAGTTGTAACCGAACTTGATGTTGCCGAGGTCATTTCCGGCAAAACCGACTCCCAGCGTGTGCAGCGGAATGATCCTCGCAGAAAACAGCAAGGGCCTGTCGATGGTAGGAAAAAATACCCTTCCGTGGTGATAGGTATCATTCCAATAATTTAACGGCGTGTGGATTTTACCCATGACCAGGTTATGGTTTCCTTGCAGATTATAGGTAATGATCGCCCTTTCGATACTGAGCCCAAATTCGGTATTTGCAGCGCTGTCATATTTAAAGACAGTTTCCCCGAGGAATGAAATCCTGTCACTGATGGCCGAGGTAATGAAAAGATCATACTCCCCGAAGCCGAAGGAGACCTTTTTGTTATATCCGGCGGTGACATCAACGAAACCCCTTATTTGTGTAGTCTGGCCAAAGGAAAAGGCAGTAATTAAAAGTGGTAATAGAAGGGTGAAATAAGGTAGTTTTATTTTCATCTATAAAGTTACTTCTGATGTTAGGTGCGGTAAATATATATTTTTTTTTGTAAGAACGAAATAACGGATTATAATGAAGGGCTTCCGTTGATTTCAGAATTAGTATTTCATCCATGTATGTGCTTTAGACAATACAGCGGTTCCGCATCCGGGGTTTAATGATTCGGTTGTCAAGGCTGTCGATGCTCGCAAATCTGATAGATATTGTCAGATCCTTTTATATTCTGCGGTTCCGATATTCGCAAGTCCCATAACATGGCAAATGTAGCCATCCTTGTTCCATGATACTATCCGGACGACAGTACCTTCGCCTTTGAGCTGTTCCGGCGTCCGGAGCTCAAACATATCATCAGTTTTCCAGTCGACAGAAAACGCCATGCTTTTGCCGCCGGATTCTTCCGTCTGCGTTTTCTCATTGCGGTTGATGACAGTTCCCGAACCTTCTGCACGGAACTTGCCGTGTTTGATATCTTGCGGCAAAATAAATGCGCCGGTAAAAGGGGAAGTAAACCAAAGATCCGAAATTGATGAGTTGATCCGGGCATCAACCAAAATCATTTGCGAAATCTTGCCTTCGTTGTCGGTATTGAGGATGTGTTTGGTAAGTTTTACGCCATCGACAATCGTGTCTTCTATCATCAGCGATTTATTTCCGTCGGGATAAACGGTCATCAAATGCTTAAAACTGGCTTTGTCGAAAAAATTTCTGGTAGCATATCCACCATTGTTCTTTGCCTCGACAACATAACAATCGAAATTTTCGAACTTTTCATCCCTAAGGCGGCTATAGCTATATCCAAGTGATTCGTAAGCCAACTGGATATTTGGGAATGCTTTCAATTTTATCTCAGGACGACCAGAATCGTTTAACTTCCTGACGCTGTTACCGCGCACCCACACAATGTCGGTTCCACTATAAAAGGTAGTTTGCGATTCGTGATTTTGCGATATGATGCTTTGCGTAAAATTGGTATTGGCTTTTCGCTTTTCGATGATCGACGCTGACTTTCCTTCAGGATCGAGGTAGAGGTAGATGAGCTCCAACGTATTTATTTTTGACAGGGCAGCCTTTCCGCCGGAATACGTTATGGAATTTTGAACGATCTGGTTTGCAGATAAATCGCCTGCGTCCTGAGCTGTTGCAATTTGAGCGGCCGCGCAAGCGAAAATGAACAAGTACAATACTCTCATCAAACTGAATTGTGGTTGGCAAGGAAACAAACATAGCGAATATATTGCTCATTTTAAGTAGGGCGAAATATCATTGGCTATGTATCATTGATAGATCCTGAATAATTAAAAGAAATCTCTCCACAAAGAATTTTTCACATACAAAAAAAGCAGGCACTGCGTTGTTGACTGCACGGACTGCAAGTCGGCGCCATCAAATAAAGGCCACTATGTTATTGACATTTGTTAACAGGGAGGATATCTGTCGTTCCATTCAAAGTTCGCATCATCGGGCTTCCGATGTTTTTCGGTATATAGATCTTGCGCAACCTGTCTTACGATACCAATGTCTTTCAGGTTAATGAGCCACCTCATTGGAATTCCCATTTCGCCGAGCATCAATCCAACAATATTTCCCGTAATCGCACCGGTACTATCAGTGTCTCCGTTGTGGTTGATTGCCATTACTATCGCTTTTTCAAAATCGTCAGGATGACTAAGGGCGCAATAAAGAGCAATGGAAAGCGCTTCTTCTGCAATCCATCCTTCACCGAGTGAAGCAATTTTGTGAAATGACGGTTTCCCCTGTTGATGCAGTTCCAAAGCCCTTTTTACCGCAGTTTCAGTTTCTTCAAAATACTTTTGGCTTTTAAGAATGCTTAGACTTCGCGTGATTGCCTCCATAAGAGAGTGATCAGTATTAATCAAGGAAATTATTGAAGCCATAACACCTGATGACAAATATCCACTGGGGTGGCCATGTGTTAAAGCCGCCAGTTCTGTCCCAACGGTAAATGCAATTTCAGGGTTTTGAAAGACAAGGCCGACCGGAGCGATCCTCATTACTCCTCCGCATCCTTTACTGTTGTTAATCGGATGGTGAACTGAACCCGGAGTACCGCTTCTCAATGCTGATAAACAGGTCTGACCGGGCGCTCTTCGTTTATAAAGAGCTTTCTCATTTATCAACCATCCATTCAATAAGCGGCTCCCTTTTGTATGTTCTGAGTGCCAGTCACTTTGGGTATGGAGCCATCGTTGATAGGATTGAAAACAGATTGTAGGGTAAGCTCCGTCAATGCCTCGTGTTGCTGCCCTGTTAGAAGATCTTAATAAACCTTCTGCAGTAAAAAGAAGCATCTGGGTATCATCGGTTATTTCGCCTTTGCCATCTTCAAACTCTACGTAGTCCACCACCCCGTTCGGGCCGAACCTTGACATAATTGTCGGAAGTTTTAAAAACTCTGTTGGCGCGCCAAGTGCATCACCTACAGCGCCTCCAAGAAGGCAGCCGATGTAATTATCTAGTGGTGTATTCATGTTTTAATTACTGCAAGTTTTCCAACTGGTAACATGGCGAGTCCGGATATGCATGACGGTAACGAATACAATCAGCATGACGCTGTATGTAAAAACAAAAACAACGCGTGATTATGGTATGGTCGAAATTTTGTTGAGCCCAATACTCAAAGTTGCAATTCCGTCCTTTATATGTTACCTCTATTTATCGCATTCGGACTGTCAAGCCTCCGAAGCCAAGGTTCCCACTAAGCACTTCGTGATATGAACTAGCGTTCATTAAAGTGAAATTCATTGTCGGGCAGTTCACAATCCATGTCGTGTACTTCTTTCAGGCGTTCAAGGCATGCCTTCCAGCCCTTCATGGTAAGCGGTTTGGTAAGAAAGACATCTGCTCCCTGTTCCCTGGCTTTATCGATGACCATTTTACTTGAGGCTGTTGAAAGCACAGCAATACAACAATCACAGTGTTCTTTGGAATCCCTTAAGTCCTTAATAACTTCAAGGCCGGACTTCATTGGCATGTTTAAGTCAAGAACCATAATATCCGGCTTCACCTGGTCAATTCGGTTATAAAGGTCGCTATAACTGCTAAATAGTTCAACATCAAAACCGTTTTGGGAGGCAAAATCGGCAAAGAAATCCAGGTCGTCCTGGTCGTCGTCAAGGTAAAATATTCTCACGGTATTTATAAAAATTTTCTGCGAATGTACACTTTAAACGTGAGTTCGCGTACACTTGCAATTGTATTTGTATTAATGTTATATTAATTTTTTTCCGCTCGGAAATTACCGGCTGACATCCTTAAAAAATATCGTCAGGCCTTCTTTGCCCGGATAAGCATTGACCAGGAACTTTTTATTGAAAGGCTCATAGAAACCTTCAAAAATTACCGATTTTTTTTCTGCGATGGCCGTGCGATACTGGTCCTCAAACACTGTATTTATGGCATCAGGGAAAATTTCCCAGATGTTCTTCCCGATAACATTGTCATGGCCAATCCTGAGGAAATCTTCCGTTATATTACTGCAATAGGTCACCATCCAATCCTTATCCACTACAAAGATGGAATCACCGAGGCTTTCCAGGATAATATTTTTTTCCTGTAAGAGTTTGGTCGATTCGAGTTCAATAAGCTTTCTGTGATGGATGTCCTGGAAACTACCATAAATTTTAATGCACCGCTGACCCGAAAATTCCGCTTCTCCCATCGAGCGCACCCAACGGCTGTTCCCTTGGGCAGTGATGATCTCCAATTCCACATCCCATGGCTGTCCTTCTTCCATCGCCAGCTTCAGCGCCTGCGTTATTGCCTTGCGATTTTCTCCGGGCCGGTAAAATGAAATCGCCTTTTGTATGTCAGGGGTATAGTCTGCAGGCACTTCATGAATGTCTTTTGTAATATCCGACCAGTACAGCGTGCTGCGAAGCATATTGGCTTCCCAGGTGCCGTAACCTGCGTGCCGGTTTACTCTTTCGAGCATCCGTTTTAGCTGTTTCTGTTCACTGATGTCTGTGGATATCCCGATAACGCCTTTGAGGCGGTTCTTTCGGTCATAAATAGGCGAATCTGTCACGTGTGCCGGAAAAGTTTCGCCGTTTTTCCGTCTGACGTTAAATTGCCCGCTCCAGCTTTTTCCGCTGCTGAGTTGGCGCATGATTTCCTGTGCTTCTTCCCGCGTTTGGTCGGTTGGTATAAGATCGACAACATTCTGCCCAATGACTTCCGATGCCTTCCAGCCATAAAGCTGATGTGCCGCCTTGTTCCAATAGGTGATATTTCCATTTAAGTCGGTTGCAATCACTGCCTGGCCGATGGTATTCAGCAGGTTGGCTTTAAACCTCGCATCATCTTCGGCTTTTTTCCTTTCTGTAATGTCAAATAACAGCGTAATAAGCCCCTGTGAATCGCCGCGGTCATCTTTTATGAGACTTGATGTCATTTGTACCCATACAGAGGCGCCATCTTTCGACTTCAGGCAAATGTCGAACTTATCTGATTTGCCGCCCATCCACATCTGGATATTTCGTGCTGCGGTTTTCTTGTTGCTGTTGTCAACAAACGCGAAAATGTCTTTTCCAAGCAACTCACCCGCCGGATATTTCATGATGTCGCTGACTTTCTGGTTCGTGAAAACTGTTTCCCCTTTCTTGTTCATCACCCAGATGCCTTCCTGGGCTAGTTCGATGATCTGCTGGTAACGCAGCTCACTTTTTTTGAAAGCATCTTCAGAAGCATGCAATGCCTGCATCGTATCGGTGAATTCAGTCACATCTTTGCCGATGCCGATAAGGGCAACGGGCTTTCCTTCTTCGTCAAACTCGAAATTTGCCTTTGAATCGATGTTCCGGATATCGCCGTCCATCCGGATGATGCGGTGTGAAAAAGAGCAGTCAGTATGTGTTGAGGCTGCAGCGCTGGTAATCCGCCGCACTTCATCGCGGTCTTCCGGATGAATATGGGAGAGCCAGGATTCGTAATTTTGCTGTTTCTGGCTGGATGGGATACCATAAATCCGCAACAGCTCGTTCGACCAAACGGCCACGCCTGTTGAAAGATTAAGCTCGAAGCTCCCCAATCTGGCCAATGCCTGTGCGTGGTTTAATATGATGTTGTTGTGCTTTAGTGTCTTTTCGGTTTCGATACGAAGGCGTTCATTATCAAAAACATCCAGTGCAAAAGAAATATCGCTGGAGACTTCAGTCAATAATTCAATTTCCTGCTCGGTGAAGAAATGCTTTTCTGTCGAATAGAGGTTGATGGTGCCGATTACCTTGTGGTGTTGACGGAGGCTCAGGGAAATGGCCGAATTGAAACCACGCCCGGTCGCATAATCGATAAATAGCTGATTTTTGTGGTTGCGGATGTCGGTGACCACACTGTAATCCTTCCCTTGTAGTACCTTGTGTATCGGGCCGCCAATATCATAACGGTAATTTTTAAAAAAGGCTTGATCAATTTCGGCCCCTCCGGCGCTGGCAGCCATTTGGATGGTTTGGCCTTCCGGATCTGCCAATCCGATCCACGCGTATGCAAATCCACCTGCGGTAACCGAGATTTTACATGCGAGCTCGAACAAGGTTTCAGGCTCGCGAACTTGTACGATGCTTTGGTTGATCTGGCTTATGAAGCTGTACAGGCGGTTGGCATAAATGAGCTTTTCCTCGGCAATTTTTTGATCGGTCACATCCCTGAAATTATCGACAATCCCGCCAATAGTAGGATCGTGGAACATATTGGTCAGTGTCGCTTCCAACCATCGCCATTCACCATTTTTATGCTTTATCCGAGCGGTCTGGCCTTTCATTGGTATACCCGGTGTGGCAATACATTCCGCAAGTTTTTCTGCAACGGCATGGGCATCGTCAGGATGTATAACGCTGGACAGGTGCAGTTGCAATGCCTCGCTTTCGTCATAGCCCAAAAGGGTTTTAATGGAAGATGAAACATACGTCAGGTTGCCATCGCAGTTCATGATGGCAATAGCATCGGCACCCGATTCAATCAGCGTACGGAACCGCTGTTCGCTTAGCGCAAGTTTAGCGGTCGAGGTTTCAGACTCCTGCCGTAACCTCGCATTCCTGATCGCATTGAGTAACGTTGGCGGCAGCGTATGCATCCGGTCTTTAAAAACGCTGTCGTCTGCGCCGCATCTGTAGGCCTTCAGCACCAGATCATCGGCACTGGGTGTGAGGACAATAACCGGTAAGTGAGGATGGCATTCTTTTGAATAAGAAACGGCATCACAGCAAAAAGGCTCAGCATCGATAATGCCGATAAGAACTACATCCGGCGATATAATGCTTAACAAATGTTTGAAACCTTCGGCAGATGCTGCAGTATGTATTTCAACAGAAATCCCGGCAGCATTAAGTATTTTTTTTGTGAGGTCGGTAAAGTGTTCGTCAGATTCAAAAATCAGGATACTCACATTGTCATTCGTCATATTTCAATTGCATTCGGTTAAGTTTTGATCCATCTGTGAGGTATCAGAGAAGGTACGAAAACAGTAATGGGATATGCCGCTTCCGTGGGCACGAAAGTAGCGCATATTATCAAATAACTTTTGTTAATATTAAACAATTGTTAAACGATTCTTTAAAATGGTAGCGCAATGATGTAACCGAATAAGACAAGTGATGCAACAATACTTCCTGAATATTATATCAATAAACAGGATCTTGATAGAAATCCGCTTCTCGAAAAACTATAATTTTTAAGGTAAAAAAACTGTATGTCTCTAAAGTTTAAGAGCACGCAGGCGCAGTGAGTTTAAAATTACCGACACCGAACTGATGCTCATTGCCGCACCTGCAATCATCGGGGAGAGCAATGTTTCCATAAAAGGATACAAAATACCGGCGGCGATCGGAATACCAAGAACATTGTAAAAGAATGCAAAGAACAGGTTTTGTTTAATGTTCCGCATCACTTTCCTGCTTAGGGTGAAAGCTTTTCCGATTCCTGATAGATCACCGTGCACTAAAGTCACTGCCGCGCTTTCAATCGCGACATCGGTACCGGTTCCCATGGCGATGCCGACATTGGCTTGGGCAAGGGCAGGCGCATCATTGATTCCGTCGCCGGCCATGGCAACCACTTTTCCCTGTTGCTGCAATTCCCTGATTTTATTAAGCTTGTCTTCCGGCAGCATTTCTGCTTCATATGAGGATAGCTTTAGTTCTGAAGCAACGGCTTTTGCTGTGTACGGGTTATCGCCGGTAAGCATAATGACCGATATTCCGTCGTGAAGAAGCTTCTGTACCGTTTCCTTGCTTTCTTTTTTGATCTTATCAGATATGGTAATAAAACCCGCAGCGATTTTATCCACGGCAATAAATGAGACGGTTTTTCCTTGTTGCTGTTTTTTTGCGGCTTTGTCCTGAAGGCTTTGCGGAATGGTAATGCTTTCCTGAATGAGCAGTTTGATGTTTCCGAGCAGGATTTCTTTTCCGTCAACATTTCCTTTTACGCCTTTACCCGTCATGGAAGTGAAATTGGAAACTGCTGATAATCTGACCTGTTTTTCTTGCGCATGTCGCACAACAGCTTTCGCCAGCGGGTGTTCGCTGGCATTATTCAGCGAAGCAGCCAGCCACAGCAATTCCTCCCGGTTAAAGTTTTCTGTCGGTTCAATTTCTTCGAGGGAAGGCTTTCCTTGAGTAAGCGTTCCGGTTTTATCAACGATCAATGTATCGACTTTGCGAAGATTTTCAAGCGCTTCCGCATTCTTGATCAGGACGCCTGCCTGCGCACCACGGCCAATGCCTACCATGACCGACATCGGTGTGGCAAGTCCGAGTGCACACGGACACGCGATAATCAATACCGAAATAGCATTGGTGAGTCCGTACACAAACCGGTGTTCACCACCAAGAAGAACCCAACTCAAAAAAGTAAGGATTGCGATTGCAATAACAATGGGAACAAAATATCCTGCTACTTTGTCGACCAGCTTTTGGATAGGCGCCCGGGATCGGCTGGCATCGTTCACCATTTGAATAATCCGTGAAAGCAACGTTTCCGTACCGACTTTTTCTGCTTTCATTATAAAGGAGCTGACGCTGTTTATCGTACCTGAAGTCACCTTGTCGCCCGTTTTTTTATCAACGGGAATGGGTTCGCCTGAAATCATCGATTCGTCTATGTTTGCCTCTCCTTCGGTGATATACCCGTCAACAGGAATTCTTTCCCCGGGTTTCACACGCAGAAAATCACCTGCATGGATGTTTTCGACAGGAACTTTAATTTCCTGCCCGTCAATAATCTGGTTTGCCGTTTCAGGAACGAGGTTCAGTAAGGCTTTGATCGCACTGTTGGTCCGGCTGTGCGCCCGCGCCTCAAGAAGTTGCCCAAGCAGGACCAGCGCCAGGATTACGGCTACGGCTTCGAAATACACATAAGCAGCGCCATTATGACGGAAGTCGTGCGGGAAAGCATCGGGGAAGACAAGGGCAATGATGCTGTAAGCAAATGCCACGCCCGTGCCGAGGCCGATCAGGGTGAACATATTTAATTTTCTGCTTTTGAGGGAAAACCACGCCCTTTCGAAAAACATCCGGGTGACATAAATTACGGGAAGGCAAAGAAACAATTGGATCCAGTTCCAGTTGGTCTGGCTGGTGATGCCCGTGAGCAATCCTTTTGAAAACATTTCAGCCATCGCTATGAACAGTATGGGAAGGGAAAAAGCCGAAGCGATATAGAATTTTCCGAGCAGGCTTTTGTAATTTTCATCATCTTCGTCGGCTGCATTCATGAGAACGAGATCCATTCCGCAGATCGGGCAGGAGCCGGGTTGGTCGCTTTCCACTTCAGGATGCATCGGACAGCCAAACTTCGCTGAAGGTCTCTTTAAATGCAGGACTTTTTCAAGGTTCATCCCGCAAACCGGACAGCTTCCGGGCTTATCGTATATTTTATCACCTTCGCAATGCATCGGGCAATAATACTGCGAACCATCCTCATGTTTTTGATGATGGGATTGCGGATGATGCTGATGTTCTTTGTGATGAAGATGTGGCGTACTGCCTGGAGCAAAAATTTTATACCTGCTGCCGGTACCGCCTAAAATATCCTGCAACGTGGTGGTTTCGATGTGGTTATTCATTGTAATAATTGCGGTTGAAGTGTCTTTCGATACTTCCGCCGATGTTACACCAGGCGTTGCCTCCAGCAGATATTTTACTTTGGCTTCGCATCCGCTGCAGGTCATCCCTGTAACCTGATAGGTATGTTTCATGGCTTTGCTTTTAAGATTAAGACAAAGTTCTGCAAGATATCGTGCAGCCGGTTATACAATTTCGGGAGTAATCTGTAAGATTTATAGATTGTCGAGCGGGCGTCTTTTAAGTGGCTTCAATTCTTTGAAAAAGCTCGGCGTGAGACCGGTGACTTTCTTGAATTGTTTGGTAAGGTGTGACGGGCTGCTGTAGTTCAGCATGGCGGCGATTTCATTCAGGTTGAACTCATCGTATACAAGCAGTTCTTTTACCCGTTCAATCTTCTGAAGGATGTAATATTGTTCTATGGTCGTGCTTTCCTGCTGGGAGAACAGGCTGCTGATGTAGTTGTAGTCGTTGCCGATGTTGATGGCGATATAATCTGACAGATTGGTTTTCAGTTCATTGTTTTTGGAGTAGATCAGTTCCAGGATAAGATTCTTGACCCGCTCTGTGATCCTGCTTCTGCGGTCATCCAGCAATTCAAAGCCAACGCTTTTCAGTCTTTCATCAAGCAGCAGCAGCGCTTCGCGCGAAAGCGCTTCATGTATTTCAGCTTCGCCAAGCTCCACTGTAACAGGGGTGACCCCGGCTTGTTCAAGTTCAGATTTGACAACCATCTTACAGCGGTTACAGACCATATTTTTAATGAATAAGCGCATATAGCAGGTTTGGTATCCGCGGGTTTACGGCATTCAAAATTAGGGATTTTATGTACTTTCTGGTCACTCGCCGGAAAGAGGGTAGGATACTTCCCGTCAAAGCCCTATATAATGCCTATTCAATGCCTGTAATGGCTATGGCAATTAAAGCCGGGATAGTTTGTTCAACTTCGTAAAAATTTCAAATCTTATTTTTGAAAAAAGCATCAGTCTCTTCTTCAAATATATACAACGGTATCCGGTGCTCGAGATCTTCGCGCAGCGTAACCGTTACAATGTCGTCCATATGATGCTGGCGCAGGAAATCTTTGGTGTCTGAATACTTTATTATCGGATCCAGTTTTCCCAAAACAACGTGTACAGGCTTTTTAATTTCACCGGTATCTTCGGGAACATTCTGCACAACACTCCGGTACGGAAGGGCAGGATTAAAGAGTAACGCCGGTTTCTCCAGTTGTAAAGCCAGATAAAACCCGGTAAAGCCACCCATGCTGCTGCCGATGATGGCATCTATATTTTCGGTACCGAATTTTTGGTGTAACGTCGTGATCATGTTGCTGTCGGAGCTGTAATCGAGGTCGGGTGCAATGACTTCGCCATAGCGTTCAAGCACTTTTCTCTTTTCATCGGTGAGCTGACTCTCGAGTCCGTGGAGGAATAGGATTTTCATGATTTAAATGTTAATCTGCGCGGTTTGACAGTTGTATAAAATTAAAAAAATCTTCTGAGATTGCTTAACCTTCCGTAGAATATCTTAACCTTAAGCTCAGAAGAAATCGCCAGGTACCAGAGTTGATTAGCATGAGTCTTGTTCCAATAATTCTTTTATCATCATCCGCAATTCTGGGAGTACCGTTTCGGCAAACCACGGGTTTATTTTAAGCCAGTTCTGGTTGCGCGGTGACGGATGCGGCAATGAAAAGTATTCTGGCAGGAATGATTCAAAATTTTTCACGGTATCGGTGACGCCTTTATATACGCCAGGCAAATAATGCCGTTGCGCATATTGGCCAATCAACAATGTAATGGGTTTGGTGCCGAATTTATCCAGGATCAGTTTATGCCATGTTTTGGAACATGTAGGGCGCGGCGGAAGATCTCCGGAAATGCCTTTCCCGGGATAACAGAAAGACATTCCCATAATGGCGAATATTTCGGGGTCATAAAAAACTTCTTTTGAAACGCCGAGCCACTGGCGTAAGGTATCACCGCTCTTATCGTCCCATGGAACCCCGGATTGATGTACTTTTCTTCCCGGTGCCTGTCCGATAATTAAAATCCTGGAATTTATTCCCAACTGCACTACCGGATTCGGCCCCATGGGCAGATCGTGGCAAAGGTTACACTGCCGGATGTCATTTATAATCTGCTTCATTTCAGTCTTGATCGGGAACGGAGGTTTTATAAGTAAGTTTTCCTTCGACAATCTGTGCAGGCGAGGTGTAAGGATGTTCTGAAGAATAGTCTTTGTTGATGATATGGATTACTTTCCAAAGGTTTGCTTTCAGGTAATCGGCGACCATCGACCTGTGGCAGCGCCACCATACGGCTTCAGAACACATGACGGCGATAATAATTTCCTGCGCCTGTTTTTGCAGTTCGTTAATTCCCGAAATGAATTGCTCGCTTTCCATGTAATCGGCATACCCCCGGAATGCCTGATGACGCCAAGCCGTGTTCTTTGAATCGGGCGCAGGCTTCCTTCTTCCTCCCAAGCTTTTGAAAGGTATATAAACGATATTATCCTGTGGCAATTGTGTTTCCAGGTGTTCTTTATTGAATTGCGGAAACTTTCGCGAGCCGGGGAACGACCTGATATCGGCTACAGCTTCGATGCCATAAGCCTGCAGCAGCTCCAGGAATTCTGTATAGCTGCGGGTGGAATGGCCGATGGTATAAATGGTTTTCAATTAATGAGGCGATAAGCAGAAAATAGTAGCATGAGGCTTTGGCGGTTCTTACCTTCTTTATCACAGAAGTTTAAAATGTATTACCACCTTACCATGTTCGATTATTAAATATAATAAATTTCGCGACAGATTACTATAAGATATATGCTTTGATTTGTTCTTACCAGGCTAATATGATATCGTGCGTTACATGAGCAGTTTACCATTTCAAATGCTTTTTATTTAAGAATTTATTAACACGAAAACGTTATAGTTGCAGTTGCCGTATGTAAGCACTGCGACTGCTTGGTTTTATTGTTACTTTTAACCGCTCTTTCCCCTAATCTGCCCATACGATCCTCGTCGTATAATAAATTTAAAACCTTTCGCCGTGTTGTGTAACGGTTAATAATCGAAATTAAATAACTTGATATGGAAAGAATTCTACAAAAATTGGTGCGGCCGTTCCTGGCTTCTATCTTACTCTTATTGGCTTCGTCCGCTTTTGCTCAAAGTGCCGGATTCAATACCACCTTCATTGTGCTGTCAATCAATAACGGAGCAAATGCTTTTTATGATTTGCAGGGCTCAACACCAAATCCGGATTTTAATAATGCCAATCTTGGATCCTTCTGTCAGGGTTCAACCACCGGTATTGTGTTTAAAGGAGCGGAACACAACGTATATAAGTGTGGCGGATGCGATATTACAAGTACGCGTATTTATTATCGCATTTATCCTACGGCGTCACCTTCAGGAACTTTTGTAAGCAACAACATTGGCTTTACATCGGATTTTGCTAATG
Organism: Flavobacterium sp.; assembly: GCA_036399795.1. GTDB lineage: Bacteria > Bacteroidota > Bacteroidia > Flavobacteriales > Flavobacteriaceae > Flavobacterium. Next base: position 1,190 of record DASWML010000023.1, on the reverse strand, counting down.
GCTGTGGTGGCCGGGATCAGAAGTGGAGCAATACGGGTTACGCGACAAATCTACTCGCAGGATTATCCGCCGGAAATTATACTTTGGAAGTTTATTCAGATGAGTCTACAAGTTGCTTCGGTACCGTGTATGCAAGCAATGGCAGTGCGAATTACAAAGCTACGTTTACGGTAAACGCCAATGTAACTTATTATGCAGATGCTGATGGCGATGGATTTGGAAATGCTGCCGTTTCACAAGTTTCCTGTACGGGTACGCCGGCCGGTTATGTTACAAACAACCTTGATTGCAATGATAACCTAATTACTTATGCCGATGCTGATGGCGATGGATTTGGTTCAACTACAAAAGTGGCATGCGGAGTAACCAACAACTCTGACTGCAACGATGCCCAATTCCAATATCTTGATGCTGACGGAGACGGCTTTGGCTCAACTACAAAAGTGGCGTGCGGCGTAACCAACAACTCTGACTGCAATGACAATCAAATTACTTATGCCGATGTTGACGGCGATGGTTTTGGCTCAACTACAAAAGTTGCATGCGGTGTAGCAAACAATTCTGATTGCAACGATGCTCAACTGCAATACGTTGATGCCGATGGCGATGGGTTCGGCTCAATTACAGTTGCTGCATGCGGTGTAACCAACAACTCTGACTGCAATGATGCCCAATTCCAATATCTTGATGCTGACGGAGACGGCTTTGGCTCAACTACAAAAGTGGCGTGCGGAGTAACAAACAATTCTGATTGCAATGATGCTCAACTACAATACGTTGATGCCGATGGGGACGGATTCGGCTCAACTACAGTTGCTGCATGCGGTGTAACTAATAATTCTGACTGCAACGACTCAAATGCTGCCGCTCATTCAACTTTCTCTTTTTATGTTGATGCTGATGGCGATTCTTACGGTGCCGGAAGCTTGTTATCAGGAATATGCGCGACTGACGGATCGACTCCTCCAACAGGATATTCTTTAAACAATACAGATTGCAATGATGCCGATGCCTCAATATTCCAAAGCGGGACGCTTTATGTTGATGCGGATAACGATGGCTATAACAATGGTTCTACTGCTGTTGTGTGCTATGGCGCCACGGTTCCTTCGGGATACGCCGCTGCAAATAACGGACTTGACTGCAACGATGCCGTAGCTGCAATCAACCCTGGCCATGCCGAGGTATTG
>DASWML010000022.1:0-6940 GCA_036399795.1 Flavobacterium sp. | reverse complement strand
AGGACTGACCTTTAAAAACGGAGGAGATTCATTCGATTTTTATGTAGGCGCAACCGGCAATAATCCTTTCATTACCGATATCGATATCAGCGGACATCCTCAAGCGAGCATGGAACTTCTCAAAGAATTTTCGGATGCAATGGTAAGATGCTATGAAGGTGAATTTTCCGGCGGCGATTCGGGTGTGTTCAACCTCATTATATTTGAAAATGAAATTTACGGACTTGCGAAAGGCGTTGATGACGACGGGCCTTTTTATGTTGAAGGCATCATCAATGACGACAACACCGTAACCGGATCATTTGAAGGCGGAGCTTTCTCCGGAGAACTCAACGGAAACAATATTGGCGGCATCTGGCAGAACATTGTACCCGAAAACGGCAACTGGAACGCACACCGGACGCTTTAACATATCCCTTAAAACAAAACGGCTGATCTCTCGTTAAAGGTTCAGCCGTTTATTTTTTTTGATACTGCTGTAACTTTTTCACGCGGCGTTACGTACAAAGTCGGTATCCCTTAAAAAACGTAAATCCTATACATGAGACAACTTAAAATTACAAAGCAGGTAACCAATCGTGAAACTGCTTCCTTAGACAAGTATCTGCAAGAAATTGGAAAAGTTGACCTTATTACCGCTGACGAAGAGGTAGAATTAGCACAAAGAATTAAAGCCGGAGATCAAAAAGCCTTAGAAAAATTAACTAAAGCCAACCTGCGTTTTGTCGTTTCAGTAGCAAAACAATACCAAAACCAAGGTTTGACCCTTCCCGATCTGATCAATGAAGGAAACCTGGGACTGATCAAGGCAGCGCAGCGTTTCGATGAAACCCGCGGTTTTAAATTCATCTCTTACGCCGTATGGTGGATCCGCCAGTCAATTCTTCAGGCACTTGCCGAACAATCGCGTATCGTGCGTTTGCCGCTGAACAAGATCGGATCTATTAACAAGATCAATAAAATGTACGCCTTACTCGAACAGTCAAACGAGCGTCCGCCTTCCGCAGAGGAAATTGCAAAAGAGCTTGACATGACCGTAAACGATGTGAAGGAAAGCATGAAAAATTCAGGACGCCACCTTTCTATGGATGCGCCACTGGTTGAAGGTGAAGATTCAAACCTTTACGATGTACTCCGTTCCGGCGAGTCGCCAAATCCAGACCGTGAGCTGATCCATGAATCGCTCCGTACCGAAATTGAGCGTTCCCTTGAAACATTAACACCACGTGAAGCTGATGTTGTAAGGCTGTATTTCGGACTTGGAGATCAGCATCCGATGACACTTGAAGAAATCGGAGAGACTTTTGATCTGACCCGTGAACGCGTTCGCCAAATCAAGGAAAAAGCCATCAGAAGGCTTAAACACACCTCACGCAGCAAGATTTTGAAAACTTATTTAGGTTAAAATTCCAGGAAAATGGCTACCGAAATTCAAAATTTTACGTATGTTTGAATTTTGGAACAGATTTTGGAATCTATATAGTAACAACAGTCTGATTAACTGTTCGTTTTTTGATTGATGATTGAAACTCCGGCTGATTACCGGAGTTTTGTTTTTTTATATACTATTTCAGCTTAAGCCTTAATTTTTAATGGCGTGCCCCGATGGGTCAGGCTTTCCGCTATATCTTTCCGCTCACGCTTCAAGGATACCGCTGCAATCCTTCACGCAGCCGAAATCTTTTCCACCGGCAAATAAACTATCTTTGCGCCACGAACCCACAACACTACAGCAATGAACAAGACTTTGATTGCACCGTCGGTTTTAGCCGCTGATTTTGCAAATCTTCAGCGCGACATCGAGATGGTCAACAACAGCGAAGCCGATTGGTTTCACATAGATATCATGGATGGCGTTTTCGTCCCCAATATATCATTTGGCATGCCTGTGCTGGAAGCCATCGCCAAACATGCTAAAAAACCTCTGGACGTTCATTTAATGATCGTCGATCCTGATCGTTATATCAAAACTTTTGCAGAACTCGGCACCAATGTCCTTTCCGTTCATTATGAAGCCTGCAATCACCTTCACAGGACGCTGCAGGCGATTAAGTCGGAAGGCATGCAAGCCGGTGTTGCCTTGAATCCGCACACCAACATCAATCTCCTTGAAGACATCATTAATGATATCGATCTCGTATGCATCATGAGCGTAAATCCCGGATTCGGTGGTCAATCTTTCATTGAAAATACATATGAAAAAGTTGCCCGCCTTAAGGAACTCATCCTGAGAAAAAATGCTTCAACACAAATTGAGATTGACGGCGGCGTAAACGATAAGAATGCAAAAAGACTTGTTGAAGCCGGCGCTGATGTATTGGTGGCAGGGAACTTTGTCTTTAAATCCCAAAATCCCACAGGCACTATTAAAGACCTCCAGTATCTCCTAAAATAAAAAAGCCTCCATCTCTGGAGGCTTTTTACTTATATGAAGAAACCCTAATTAGTTCTTCATGATCTTTTTAACAATAGTGCCATTTTCAGCGGTAACATTCAGGATATACATCCCGGAAGCAAGATCTGAAACATTTACAGAAGCTTCTGAATTATTAACCGAAGCATTTCTGATGATCCTTCCATTCAAATCTGTGATCTGATAAGATTTGATCATTGCATTATTTGAAATATTCAGCACGTCATTTACAGGGTTCGGGAACATCGAAAATTCCGCAACAGGCGAAACCTGTGAAACTCCCAAAAGCGTATCAGTAGCTGAAGCCCTTGCAACGATGTTGTCAAAAAAAACGGTGGCAGCAGCGGTATTAACTACCGGCGGTACCGCCGATGCATTGGATCCGGATACCATAATCAGATCGATTTCATCCGGATTTGTTGTAGGGGCTGCACCCATAATGTTAATGCTAGGATTAAACGTTGGTCCTCTCCAGATCACCTGTCCATTGTTGTAGTTATAGCTTACGCCAATCCGCTGCCAGGTATTGGCCGGAAAAACAACATTTGTTTGTGTTGGAGGCGTAGTGCTTGTATTTGGAACGCCAAGGAAGAAAAGGTAATTTGTTACCTGACCACCAGGCTGCGCACTTGCATCATAATAAGCAACACCGCTTAGTGCTTTTGTTCCTGTATCAAAATAGAATCCGGCGAGGATTTTTGTTTTCGTTGCATCATAGATATAAACCCGCACAGTATTTTTGCTGGTCGTCGGATCTCCGGTATATAAATCAAATTCCATCTCAATAATGTCATTTCCTGCAGTCCTTGCAGCCCATGCCATATCGAGGCCTTCCTGCCACATAAACCGGTTTCCTTTATCTCCGTTCGGGCCGGTAATCTGCAACGCCTGCCCATTGTCTCCTCCTGCAGGAACGATCTGGAAATTGCTGTTGTCAGTATTGGTTGTGGTCGTCGGTGTGGCGCCGTTGGTTGCAGAAGTATAGAACATGCCTTGACCCGGCGTCACCCCGGTTAAATCAGTACCTATGTTTCCTACTGTATAGGTCGAAAAGTTATCCGAAAAGAAAGTCTGCCCGGAAGAAATCTGTGCGAACGTGACCGAAATTAATAATAGTAAAGTTTTTCTCATGGTTATTTTTTTAAGTTCTTGTAAATCTATTAAAAAATTCAATTCAGTTACAGCGCGTTGTAGATTTTTTTGCGAAATCATCAATAAGAAATGCCCGCGGCTGCATCATAATTAATCATCCGGCTCACATTCTGATAAAGAACCGGAAATTCGCTTTTAAACAAGTGCGGTGTCTCAAAAAAATGCTCCAGGATCACCGCAAGGAATTCGTGGCGGTTTGTATAAGCATATATTCTAAAATAGGACGAGTCGACCAGCTTTTTGGCATTCGCCGGATAAACAACTTCCTCCACGATCCTGCTGTACATTTCTGCAAAGATTACCGCACTTGCGTCGCGTTTAAGCATGCCATGAAAATACAGTGCATGGGCGAATTCATGTATACCAAGATTCAGGTTGTCGGCGCCTTCCTGATAGCCTTCACGAAAATGGGACCATGAAAAAACAATGGCTTTGTAGTTTGGATTAAACTCGCCTTTGTGGAGTTCGCTTGTTATGGTAGAATGATACACGTCCGGATAAAATATGATCTTATCAAACGTATCAATAAGATAATGCCGCATTCCGAAGGTCAGCATTATATAAGTCGCTGCAGTCATTATTTTCATTTCTTCGGTGAGTTCCATGCCTCCTTTTACATGAAAATCGTAATACCCCAGAAAGCTAGACAAGCGGTGTTCAAAATAACATTGTCTTTTCGGCGGCAATCTTTTATAAAATGGTACTTTTTGGTTCAGGACCGACTTCTGGGCCGGAAGAAGCTTCTTCGGCAAAGGATAAAAGTGAATAAAGAGCGGCTTGCGAAAAACAGCCATGTAAACAGGCTCAAGTATAACGCGTGTGATGGCAAACAGGAAAAGAAAACCAATGCCTGTCATTAATAGAATTGAAAGCCACGGCGCATCGTTGTTCACCATCTTACATAAAATTTGCCTACAGGTCGAAATAAAAAATCCCGGATACCGGGATTGATTTTAAAATGTGACCTCATCGGGATTCGAACCCAAATCTTCAGAACCGGAATCTGAAATTCTATCCATTGAACTATGAGGCCGATTGTATTTTGACTAGCTGAGCAGCTTCTTCACGGCCATGGAAATGGTTTTTCCGTCAGCCCTGCCGGCAAGTTCCGCCGAAGCCTGTCCCATGACTTTTCCCATTGATGCCATTCCCGAAGCTCCTGTTTCGGCTATTATTTTGGAAACTGCTGCTTCTATTTCAGCTTCACTTAATTGCGCGGGCAGAAACTTTTCAATAACCGCCGCTTGTTGCAATTCAGGTTCAGCAAGATCCGGCCTTCCCTGCTGGTTGTAGATGTTGGCGCTGTCTTTACGTTGTTTTACAAGGCGCTGAAGCAATTTAATTTCTTCTTCTGGCGAGATTTCTTCTTTTGCTCCGCTTTCCGTCTGTGCAAGCAGCAATGCCGACTTAATCGCGCGAAGCGACTCAAGCGCAACGGTATCCTTGGCTCTCATGGCGTTTTTAATTTCGTCCATGATCTGTGTCTGTAAACCCATCTGCTGATTTTTTGTGCCGCGAAGATAAAAAATAAACCCGAAAATCACAGGACTTCCGGGCTACTTATTGATTGGTTAGTGAATTTTAATCTACGTTGTCGTGCAGGAAAGAATTGTTCGACCTGAGCTGAACATCGTCGTTGCTGTCGGTTCCAAGAGACATTCTTGAATTCTTGACTACTGGCTGTCTGCTGCTAATATCGATACCCGATCTTTTATAAGCAGGTTCCTTTTCAAACTCCTCAATTCTTGAAGCGCTGTTATGGAACTTATAGTTGAATTCCTTCAGCTTTTTCCTTCTTTCATCAGCACGGAACTTCAGGGTTTCTTCGATTGTCATTTCCACTGGGGAAACATCTTCGAAGGCAGAAGTGAAATTTGGCATCGGCTCAACTTTTTTGACTGTAATCTTTAGTTCTTCCGCAACTGGTTCTTCAACCGGTTTCGCAGCAGGCTTTGAATTCAGCAGTCCGTTTTCCAGTTCCATATACTCTTCCAAAGAATACTTTATGACGCCATTTTCATTTAGTTCAGTCATCGGAACCACCTGAACGGGCTGGTTTACAATGATGTTTTTGGTTTCATTGGTCAGCTCAAAAAGTATCTTATCATCTGCCGGGGTTTCCTTTTGCTGGATCGGAAGGTCAAAAGAAAAAGCGGCCTGTTCCTGCTTTGGGACGAAAACCGGCTCGCTGACTTTCATTTCTTTCGCAGCATTGCTGATGTAAAACTCATTTTCGTAACCTTTTATAGGCGATACGATTTCGAAGGTCACATCAAGGTTCTTGATAAATTCAGATGTCGGCACAAGATCCATTTCAAACACAGGCATAACGGCCGGGGCGGCCTCCACAACCTCTGCCACATCTTCGGTAAGTTCAAAAACGATCTTCTCTTCTGCTTTAGGCTTTTCCGGCTCGATATTAAATGCCGGAATTACGTTTTTTGGCGAAAGGTCGTGTACGATTTTTTGTTCTGCCTCAAGTGAGTGGATAATTTTTTTTGGCTCGGTATTTACAATTTCGCTTTGTTGTTCGATGTTAAATCCCGTAGCGATAATGGTTACGGCAATCGAATCGCCCAAGGTTTCATCTTCGCCCACACCCATGATGATGTTAGCGTTATAACCTGCTTCTGCCTGAATATGATCGTTGATTTCACCGATCTCGTCAATCGTGATTTCATTGGTACCTGAAACGATAAGCAACAGTACGTTTTTGGCACCGGATATTTTATTGTCGTTCAATAGCGGCGAGTCAAGTGCGGCAACAATCGCTTCTTTTGCCCTGTTGTCGCCGATTGCGGTAGCCGAACCCATAATGGCAGTCCCGCTGTTTGACAATACGGTTTTCGCATCTTTAAGGTCGATGTTTTGCGTATAGTGGTGTGTAATGACTTCGGCAATTCCACGTGAAGCCGTTGCCAACACTTCATCTGCTTTAGAGAAACCGGCCTTAAAGCCAAGATTTCCGTAAACCTCACGAAGCTTGTTGTTGTTGATTACGATAAGCGAATCGACCTGCTTGCGGAGCCTTTCAACTCCTGAAAGCGCCTGGTCCTGGCGTACTTTTCCTTCAAACTGGAAAGGAATTGTCACGATACCTACTGTAAGGATGTCGCGCTCCTTGGCAAGTTGTGCAATGACTGGCGCAGCACCGGTTCCGGTTCCGCCACCCATACCGGCGGTAATGAAAACCATTTTAGTGTTTACGTCAAGCATCTTTTCAATATCTGAAATGCTTTCGATTGCCGACTGCTGCCCGACTTCAGGGTTAGCACCTGCTCCGAGTCCTTCGGTAAGGTTTACACCCAACTGGATCTTGTTGGGCACCGGGCTGTTTGACAGCGCCTGGGAATCGGTGTTGCAGACGATGAAGTC
>DASWML010000021.1:0-205666 GCA_036399795.1 Flavobacterium sp. | reverse complement strand
GACGGGGGGGTTTGGCACCTCGATGTCGGCTCGTCACATCCTGGGGCTGGAGAAGGTCCCAAGGGTTGGGCTGTTCGCCCATTAAAGTGGCACGCGAGCTGGGTTCAGAACGTCGTGAGACAGTTCGGTCTCTATCTACTGTGGGCGCAAGAAATTTGAGTGGATCTGATTCTAGTACGAGAGGACCGAATTGGACAAACCTCTGGTGTATCTGTTGCTTCGCCAGGAGCACCGCAGAGTAGCTACGTTTGGAAGGGATAAGCGCTGAAAGCATATAAGCGCGAAACCCACCACAAGATGAGATTTCTTTTAAAGGTCGTGGGAGATGATCACGTCGATAGGCTATAGATGTAAAGGCAGTAATGTCATAGTCGAGTAGTACTAATAACCTGTAAGCTTATGTACAAAATCCTCCCCCCAACCCCCTCCAAAGGCAGGGGGAGACAGCACGCAAGTGTGGGGGAGCGAAACTTTCTTTTAAACTAAACCTTTTTCTTTATCTCAGTATGTTACGATATTATCCTCCCCCAACCCCTTCAAAGAAGGGGAGTCAGAATGGCTGACACCTCCCCTTTAGGGAGGAAAGGAGGGAAACCGTTTTAAGGTGGTTACGGCGGCGGGGCTCACCTCTTCCCATCCCGAACAGAGAAGTTAAGCCCGCCTGCGCAGATGGTACTGCAATTTGTGGGAGAGTATGTCGTCGCCTTTCTTTAGTGAACCCCCGTCTGTAAAGACGGGGGTTCTTTTTTTATAGCAACGACGTGTCCGCCTTGGGCTGGGGCTGGGCTGGTCGCCTTTCTACATACTGTTCGCCTCTGGCCCGGGTCTTTGAAAAAACCCTTCATGAAAATGAGGAGTTTTTTTTGTTATCAAAAGGAACCGGTACTCAAAGAAATTGTTTCATGACAAATCCTGATATGTTTCCAAATTTGTTATATTTGAGGGGTTTAAATCACTGTATTATGAAAAAGCTTCTACTTCCTGTTATGCTTATTGTCTGCGGATCTTTACAGAGTAAAGAAATTCCCAGTCCGTTTTGGTTTAGCATCTCTGAGAAAATCCTTTCCGAGACACACCAACTGATCAATCCGGAAGCCAAAGAAAGCCTTTCTAAAGCCGGAAAACAGAAAACCGTAAAAGCGGCGAAAGCCAAAATCAACCTTAAATGCCAGAAACAGGAACTCTTCCTTCCCAATCCTATGACGATGTTGTCTAATAGCGGGATTTGGATGTTTGATGATGTAAATTAATAATAGCTGACTGCCCGCGCGAGGGATAGAAGCGGCATCCTGTAACGCAGTGAAGGATACAGCGGATAGCCCGGCCGAAGGCGCGCCATAAAATACAAAACCCATCCTTTTCAGGACGGGTTTTGTATTTATAAAGAACTCTTATTAAGCGAGCATTGTCACAGGATTCTCCAGATACTGCCTTAGCGTTTGAAGGAATTGTGCTCCTGTAGCGCCATCTACTGTCCGGTGATCGCAAGCTAAGGTGACTTTCATTGTGTTGCCCACAACGACCTGCCCGTTTCTAACGACCGGTTTTTCTACAATAGCACCCACAGACAGGATTGCAGAATTTGGCTGGTTGATAATAGAGGTAAATTCTGTGATTCCAAACATGCCAAGGTTGGAAACCGTAAATGTACTTCCTTCCATTTCTGCAGGCTGGAGCTTTTTACTTTTTGCCCTTGATGCGACATCTTTGACATTTGTGCCAATTTGTGTAAGGCTCATCTGGTCGGCGAATTTCAGCACAGGTACCAGCAACCCATCTTCAACGGCAACAGCTACGCCGATATGAACATGATGATTGATCAGCGTTGCTTCTTCCTTCCATTGGGAATTTACCTTTGGATGCTTTTTGAGTGCCAAAGCACATGCTTTAATTATCATATCATTGAAAGAAACCTTCGTGTCGGGTAAAGTATTGATCATGCCGCGCGATGCTATTGCGCTGTCCATCCCAACTTCGATCGTAAGGTAATAATGCGGCGCGGTGAATTTAGATTCCGAAAGCCTTCTCGCGATGGTTTTACGCATTTGCGAATTCTTGATCTCTTCTGTGTAGGTTTCTCCAGCAGGAACAAATGGCTTAACAGGCGTTTCAGCTTTTTCAGCAGCTTGCGGCGCTGAAGGTTGTGATGATGCCTGCGCGGGTTGTTGCTTCGGTGAAAAGTTCTCGATATCGGACTTTACGATGCGGCCATTTTCGCCCGAACCTTTCACATCTGCGATGTTTATGCCCTTTTCTTCAGCGATTTTACGTGCTAGTGGTGAGATGAAAATCCGCTTACCGTCTGCCGTTGATGTTTCTGTAGTATTTTCATTAGCAGCTTCAGTTTCTTCTTTTTTACCTGAATCTTCTGTCGGTGCGGATGCCGAAGCTCTGCCTTGCGGAGTGTTTCCATTAATTTGTGATATGTCCGTTCCTTCAGGGCCGATGACAGCTAAAAGACTATCAACTGATGCCGATTCGCCTTCCTGAACCCCAATTTTAAGCAATGTGCCGGAATTGAATGATTCAAATTCCATCGTTGCCTTGTCAGTTTCTATTTCTGCAAGGATATCGCCTTCGCTGATTTTATCGCCGACTTTTTTAAGCCATTTTGCCACGGTTCCTTCGGTCATGGTATCACTCAGGCGCGGCATCGTGACAACGATAACACCTTTTGGCAATTCTGTGGAAGCTGGAGCTGTTTCTTTCTTTTCGGGATTTTCGGGTGTGATTTCGCCTTCTGCGGGAGGATTTTCCTTTTGTACAGGATCTGCCGGTTTGGAATCCGGTTCAGGCGCTGCTGCATTGTTTAAAAGTGAAGAAATGTCTTCCCCTTCTTTTCCGATAACGGCAAGAAGCGCATCAACCGGAGCCGTTTCGCCTTCAGGAATCCCTATATGCAGTAATGTCCCGGAATTGAAAGATTCAAATTCCATTGTCGCTTTGTCTGTTTCAATTTCCGCAAGAATATCGCCTTCGCTGATCTTATCCCCAACTTGTTTCAGCCATTTGGCCACGGTGCCTTCTGTCATGGTGTCGCTGAGGCGCGGCATTGTAATTCGTGTTGCCATATCAGATTAAAGTTTGTGAGGGATAAAAGGATAATTTTCCTGATCGTATACAACGTCATAAAGCTGTTGGATTTCAGGGAAAGCAGATTCTTCGGCAAAGGTTGCACACTCTTCTACAAGATTTTTCACGCGCTCATCCATTGCCTCAATTTCGGCATCAGTGGCGTAATTATTTTCTTTTATGACGTCCAGCACCTGCGTGATCGGGTCGATTTTTCTATATTCTTCGACTTCTTCCTTGGTGCGGTATAGTTGGGCATCCGACATTGAATGTCCGCGATACCGGTATGTTTTCAGTTCAAGGAATGTTGGCCCGTCACCACGTCTTGCGCGATCGATGGCTTCGTGCATGGCTTCAGCAACTTTAACCGGGTTCATTCCGTCAACAGGCCCGCACGGCATTTCATAACCAAGGCCGAGTTTCCAAATATCAGTATGATTGGCCGTTCTTTCGACAGAAGTTCCCATTGCATAGCCATTGTTTTCAACGATGAATACTACGGGAAGTTTCCATAGCATCGCCATGTTGAAAGCTTCATGAAGTGAACCCTGGCGCGCGGCTCCGTCTCCGAAGTACGTCAGCGTAACGCCATCACGACCAAAGTATTTGTCTGCGAAAGCGATCCCGGCACCAACCGGGATTTGCGCGCCTACAATACCATGTCCGCCGTAAAACCCATGTTCTTTAGAGAAAATATGCATCGATCCGCCCATTCCTTTTGAAGTTCCGGTGACTTTTCCGAGAAGTTCGGCCATGACTTTCCGCGGATCAACGCCCATTCCAATTGGCTGAACGTGGTTCCGATAAGCGGTAATCATTTTATCTTTGGATAAGTCCATCGCATGTAATGCACCTGCAAGAACTGCTTCCTGTCCGTTATAAAGGTGGAGGAATCCGCGAACTTTCTGCTGAATGTAAAGTGCCGCGAGTTTGTCTTCGAACTTTCTCCAGAGCAGCATGTCCTCATACCATTTGAGATATACTTCTTTTGTGATTTCTTTCATCCGTAATTGATGTTTCTATGTGATTCAGATGTATGGGAATGAGTAATCTCCCAATTTTGCGAAAAGCAAAAATAAGATATTACGCGGTAGCGGTAAAATATAAACCGTAGTTTTTAGAGGAAGTTTTTGTCGAATGTGAAAGGGAGCAAATTTTTGAGGGAATCTGATTTATAGATGGCTCCGGTTTCTCCCATAAAGAAGATTTCAATAGGTGTGTCTTGCCTGAATTCATATTCGGCAATGGCTTGGCGGCAACCACCGCATGGCGGAATCGGAGCTGTCGTCGTATTGACATCAGAGGCTGCCGAGACTGCCAGTTTCAATATTTTAGCATCAGGGTAAACAGCGCCTGAGTGGAAAACCGCGACACGTTCGGCACAAAGTCCGGACGGATAGGCGGCATTTTCCTGGTTTGATCCGCATACGATCTCACCATTATCTAAAAGTATGGCGGCACCAACCCTGAAGCGGGAATAAGGCGCATAGGCTTTTTTACGGATTTCAACGGCACGTTGCATCAGTTGTTGGTCATCTGATGACAGCTCTGCTAAGGAATCAAACACTTTGAATTTGGCCTCAATCGTAATTTCTTTCATTTAAAAAAAGGGAATTTAAAAAGGAAAAAAAATCCAAACCTCAGAATGAAATTTGGATTTTATAATCGTTTATTTTTTATCAGAATTCTTCGTATTTGTCACCGAAGTTAAATGTCAGCGAGAAGCGAAGTGTGTTCTCCAGCGGGTTCTTGATTTTCGAAGCGGAGAAAAGATAGGAAACATCAATTTTCACTACATTATACCTGAAGCCGGCGCCAAGGGAGAAAAATTTACGTGCTCCTTTTTCTTCGCTTTCGTTGAAATACCCAAGACGGAAAGCAAATGAATCCTGATAAAGGTATTCAGCGCCTACAGCATAGGTAAATTCTTTTAATTCTTCACTGAATCCGCCTTCAGCGTCTCCGAATGACTGGAAGATACCGGATACCCAGTTGATTTTTCTATAATCTTCATTGTTTTGGTCACGCGCATCATCAATTTCATCCTGCGTTATGGTTCCGTCACCATCGATATCAACGATGTCCGGATCCTGTGGTGAAGGCACGAGCAGCTTGGTAAATTCAACAGCGGCTGTAATTTTATTGTATTCATCAAAAATGAAATCAAAAGATCCGCCGAGCCTCATGTTGGAAGGAAGAAAATTCGCATTGTCATCGCTTCCGCCGACGTCATACTTTATTTTCGGGCCCATATTCTGGAAGTTGAACCCAAGACGGTATCTTCCGTTAAAGTCACTGTAAGCAACTTCTTCCGACTGATAATAACCGGCTACGTCAACCGCAAATGAACTCGCGGGTTTGGCGTCATTGGTAGCGTCAGGTATTCTCAATTGTGACCTGATATAACGTCCGGCAACGGCCATCGAAAAACTGGTGCTGAGCTGAAGTGAATAGGAGAGATCGAGCCCAAGTTCGTTTGGTTTGACTACATTCGGCACATCGTCAAAATTCTGGCGGAGTTCAATTTCTCCTAATCCAAAATACCTTAGACTTGCTGCAAATGCGCTTCGTTCGCTGTAGCGGTTGTAATAAGTAACCTGTGCAAGTGAAATATCATTTACCAGATCGGTCAGATATGGCGTATAGCTTACCGAGAAACCCTGTTTATATGGTGAAAATGCATATTTAGCCGGGTTGTATTGCTGGGAATAGGCATCGGGTGACGTTGCGACACCCTGATCGGCCAAACCTGCTGAACGGGCATCAGCTGCAATCAAAAGAAACGGAACACCAGTGGTGATTACCCGATTCTGATCCTGCGCTTTTGCAATCTGCAGAATGAACAGGCATGCAAATAATACTGAGAACTTTTTCATGAATTTTTTTAAAGAATAATTAAACAAATATACTATATAATTAAAGTATTACAAGCTTCTCGTACTTTTCAGCCTTGGTATTGGTCACTGTTGACCGCACCGTGAGTTTATAAACATAAACGCCTTTTCCGATCCTGTCGCCGAAATCATCTTTTCCGTCCCAGGTGATTTCCCTGGAAAGAAACCCTTCGGTTGTTACGATCTGGTTTCTCGTCCAGACTACTTTTCCGGTAACGGTAATTACCTGTACCTGAACATCCAAAGGCTCAAACGGCCTGTTGTGGGTAAACCAGAATTGGGTATAGCTTACAAAAGGATTCGGGTAATTCAACACATTTGTAAGTGTAATCTTTTCATCGCCTACAACCACAAACTGAAGTTCAGACGTGATCGGGTTGTTATAAACATCCCAAGCCTTGAATGTTATGGTATGCAGCCCTTTTTCGAGATCCCGAAACGGAAACCTGACCTTGCCTTTCGTATAATCATCAAGTTCAGTTTCATAATAATCGTTCAGGATATAAGGATTGCTTTCGTCACCATCCAAAATCGCAATTATATCATGCCCGATACCACTTGCCGTATTTATTCCGTGTTCATCTTCGAGATAGACAAGAAACAGCGGCGATTCATTAGTAATTCCGCCCGAAACGAACGTTTGGTCATTCATATATAACTTTACTCTCGGACCTATATTGTCTGCCACCGCATTTTCGTTAATGCCTCCGATTTTAAGCGTATTGTTATGTCCGGTTTTATCAAGCAATATCTGATTTCTTTTAGAATAGAAGCTGATCCTTCCGTTGCCCACTGGGATACGGATATCCCTTGGCACGACAAATCCAAACTCAAACTGCCCGTTATTCACACTGGCATTGCCACGAAAAATTGTTTCGCCAAGGACATTAAATGTTATAGGAGCGGCAAAACCATCATTGTTAAGGGTTTCCCTGGAAATCATTTTGTCAAAGATATTGACGGAAAGTTCGCCATTATAACTTGTAAGCGGTACATCATTTTCATCTGTGACTTCCCCGGAAAGTTTTACGAACGCCAGTGCCTGAAGATCATCCACTGTGCCTGTAACAGGAATGTCATTGATTTTAGTCAGGTGTATCCTTGGTTTTGGAATCGCCAAAAACATTGCAGGATCGCCCAGGTATACCACAACGTTGGCGGCTGAATTGTTGCTGGTGCTTTTCGCCCGTCGTAGCGCTTCGGCAATTGAGGTTTGCGGTCCGGCGCCGGCGCCATACGAAAACAGGTATTGTGAAAACAGGTTATTGAATTCTTCAGCCGCACCCTGACCAATAGATCTCACTGTGGTTACCATTGAAACTGCGCCGCCTTCCGGATTCCAATAGGTATATTCTCCCGCTGTTGGCCGGTATGGATTGTCAAAGCGCGAAAATTCACATGTTATTGTTATAAACAGCGGATATTTATACCTGTTTTGTAGGGTTTGACCGTCACTTTTTTCCCAAATGCGTTCGTGCGAAAGTCCGTCTTCACCCCCATGCCCCAGATAATTGAAAACCAACGCCCCTTTTTCAAAAGCGTTGAAAATATCCTGTCGTGCTTTCGGATAACGGTTACCGCCGGCAGAGGTCTCCTGTTCATAGGCATCCAGGAAGATTTTCTTGATATTAAAAAAAGGCTTCTGGAACGATATCTGGTCGGCGAGCTGGTTCTGTTTCGTCTGAAGGCTTACATCAGAAGTCTTGTCGGCATCATCGGAAATCAGCACAATGTTATTTCTCCAGCTTCCGTATGATTTGATGTCGTGGTAATCGGTTACCTTCATGACCATCTCATCTGCCTGCTTGTTGTCGTTGGCGACCATTCTGCCTACAGCAATATCTGCCCCGCCAAAATCGGGAAATGAATTAAACGGGTCTATCAATCCCTCTTCGGGATCCATCAGTGCGAAAAAATCATCCGATACGAAAGAGCGCTCGCCGGTGGTGTCGCTTAACAAAGCGTGGTAACTCGGAACTACGTTTGAATTGTCGGGAATCCTGTTCTTGTAGTCGAATGAAGCGTCGCCAAACAGATTCAGGTATTTAACGCGTTCCTGCGGAGTGGAAGCATTTTCGTAAACATATTTCACAAAGTTCCTGATGGCCGCAATGTCTTGTTTACCCGAACCGAATTCCTGATAAATACTCTCAAGGGTAATTGTTTTTACATGCAGTTGCGAATAATTTCTATGGAAGTTTGCGAGTTTTTCGGCTTGGTTCTTCAGGTTTGATGGTGTGATGATCAGGTAGTCGATGTCTTCAAATTGTCCTTGCGCATTGTTGAAGACCGTGCCTTTGAGATTCTGGTTCGCTACTTTTGCCTGGGATTCTTTAGACGGACTGTAATAATCGGATGGAACCACTGCGATGAATTTCCGTATCTCGCCCATGTACGAACGGAAACTGAAGCTCGACTGGTTCGGATTTTCAGTCTTTGTTACATTATAAATATCACTAATATCCCAAACCTGACTGATTCCTGATGCATTGCTGATCTGGAATTCGGCTACGCCTGTCTGTGTCGCAGCATCGTTGTACTGGAAACGGAATTGTTTTCCATAACCTGTAAGGCTTCTTTTTGCCTTAAGTACAATATAATCAAGATACCCTTTTGAACCCGGTACGCCATTATTGTTGTAGGTAAGACTGATGGCGACATTTTCAGATGCGGGAAATGTCAGCGGCGGAGAAGTAAAGCTTGCCGGAAGGTTTGCGGAATTATATTCAAATCCGGAATTTGGGAATAATTGTGAAAATGTAATTGTTCCGACGGGTTGTCCGTTTGCTTCAACCGACATTGAAGTGGTTGTAAAAGAAGCAGCGGCGGCGGTAACAATAAGGCTAATCGGTGATGTTGTAACGATATTAGGGAAACTGAATTCAAAATCCTGTTCGTTCTCAATATTGAATTGCTCGCCAAACCATTGACGGCCGAGCCTTCCGATATTTACCAGGTCCTTTTCATGGTATTGATAATCATCAAAAACAGTCACCGGAGTAATGGGTTCCGTAGTGGATGTAAGCGGGTCCATAGGAGTTATCCTTTTCCCGTCACCACCATTTTTGGTCACATAATAATATGAACGGTTTGCATAAAGGTTGTTGTGTGTGCGGCTTTCCTCATTCCAGTTGTCCACGCCTTCCGCGTAAAAGAGAATATAATCATCTGAATCAAAATTCCCATCGCTTTCGCCGATAAACTGGATGGCATTTTCTTCAATATCCATTGGATATGGCGTATTGTTGCGAAGAGGTGCCATGCGTCCGCCATTTCCATAAATTTTTATTTTTCTGGGATCGCCGGAAACATTCATTCCCAACGATTGCAGGAAGTTTTTGGAGATTCTGTAAACACCTGATTTCTCGACATAAAATCGGTACCAGTCACCCGATGCCAGGACAGAATTTGTTACGGCCGCTACCGTATTATATATAGGAGTGACCTTTTGGGAAGATGCGCCCAGGTTATAAGTGAATGACTTTATCCGTTTATATCCTGAACCTTCCTTAATAATAGGAGAAAGGGAAATCAACATAGAATATTGATCCCGGGCCGTGATAGGTTTTATGGTTGCATTGATGGTCGACGGAATGGCAGATGTTTTGAGTTCCCCAAGTTGCTGTACGGTAACAGGCTCGTAAACCACATTGCTAATCTGGAGTGTAGGGTTTCCGGGTCCGGAGGCCGGCACCTTGAGGTTAAAGAAAATTTCTTTGCGGAAACTGTCAAACTGGAAGTTTTCGGCATTGAAAACAGGCACTTTTACTTTGTGCGTTTCAAAGGCAACCTCTGAATTATCAGTCCATTCCAACGTAATATTCCCGGACTGCTGTCCAAAACATACGAAGCCGAGAAAAAGTATTAGCAGCGGGAAATTTTTTTTCATCAGAAATGTTAACGTGATATAAGGTTAAAATATTACGGAGGGTAAAAATAATTATTTAATTGAACCTGATATAATATATAAATTAAATTTCCGTTCTGAAAAGTATTCTGCGGAATACGATCTGACAAATTATTAAAAAAAAAGTTGTTGCAGTTTAACGGTTAATTGTTATATTGCGCCACAAAATTTTATTACCTACTAAGAGTATGAAAGTAAACAAAATTATGGCTATCCGACTGATGCTGGCAATTGCATTGGTTGTTGGTGCGGCGGGCTGTGGTAAATCAAGCTCGAAGAGTGCTTCTAGGGCTACAGGCTGGAAGATCAACGATAGCAAAGGTGGCTTCCAATACGCTTCCAACTTTAAGAAACAAGCGACCGGCCCCGGTCTTGTTATGGTTGAAGGCGGTACCTTTACAATGGGTAAGGTTCAGGACGACGTAATGCATGATTGGAACAACACGCCAAACCAGCAGCACGTCCAGTCATTCTATATGGATGAGACCGAGGTAACCAACCTGATGTACATGGAATATCTTGACTGGCTGAAAACTGTTTTCCCGCCAGATCAGGAAAATTACAGGAATATTTACGAAGGTGCTTCGCCCGATACATTGGTATGGAGAAACAGGCTTGGTTATAATGAGACGATGACCAACAACTACCTCAGGCATCCGGCTTATGCTGAATATCCTGTAGTTGGGGTGAACTGGATCCAGGCTGTTGAATTCAGCAAATGGAGGACCGACCGTGTAAACGAAAAAACACTTGAAGATCAAAAATATCTTGCTAAAGATGCGAAGCTTGGCGCTGAGCCAGGAAAAACTTTCAGTACCGACACTTATCTTGCCGCGCCTACAAAAACTTATGGCGGAAGTGACTCGATCGTTCTGAAGAAGCCACGTAAAAGAGGTGGAAAAGACAGTACAAATGTGTATGCCCAAAGAACTTCAGGGCTTATTCTTCCTGAATACAGGCTTCCGACCGAAGCTGAGTGGGAATATGCTGCTGCTGCAGATGTAGGACAGCGTGAATACAATATCTATAAAGGACAAAAGAAATATCCTTGGTCAGGAAGCTACACACGTTCAGGAAAAAGGAAAGTTCGTGGAGACCAATTGGCTAACTTCAAGCAAGGAAAAGGTGACTACGGAGGAATCGCAGGATGGTCTGACGATGGAGCCGATATCACAAATAAAGTGAAATCATATCCGCCAAACGATTTTGGATTGTATGATATGGCTGGAAATGTTGCCGAATGGGTTGCTGACGTATACAGGCCGATTGTAGATGATGAAGCATCTGATTTCAACTACTACAGGGGTAACGTATATACAAAGAACAAAATTGGCGATGACGGTAAAGTCGAGATTGTAACTGCTGAGACCCAGACTTTTGATACATTGCCTAACGGTAAGATCATGGCGAGGAACTTCCCGGGTGAAATCGCAACTGTACCGGTAGACGAAAATGAGACTTACCTGCGTCAGAACTTTGACAGGTCCGACAACAGGAACTTCCGCGATGGTGATAAGCAATCAACACGTTATTTCGACTTTGGCAGCTCTGAGGAAGGCGAAAAGATTGATGACAAAAAGCGGATGTACGATTCTCCGCAACACAACGTCACGACCGACTCGCTTGGTAATATGATGAGGAAATATGACAAGACAAGTAAGCGTACAACATTAATTAACGATGACGTACGTGTTTACAAAGGCGGTTCATGGAGAGACAGGGCATATTGGCTTGATCCGGCACAAAGGAGATATTTTCCTCAGGATATGGCAACTGACTACATTGGTTTCAGATGCGCGATGTCAAGGGTTGGCCCTAAAGCCGACAAGAAAAAACGTCCGCGGAATTAATAAAATATATTCGAATAATAAAAGCCCTTTCTAAGGGCTTTTATTATTTTTATGCCCATGGAAATTAAAGATATTCATGAGGTCTTCCTCAAATCTGCAGGAGTGTCTATTGATACACGAAAAATACATCGGGACTCACTTTTTGTTGCCATTAAGGGAGAACGGTTTGATGCAAACACTTTTGCGAAAGAAGCGCTTGAAAAAGGTGCCGCCGCTGTTATTATTGACAATCAGGAATATTATATAGACCAACGTACCATTTTGGTATCCGACAGCCTGAAGGCGCTGCAGGAACTTGCGCAGTATCACCGGGATTTCCTCAATGTTCCCATCATTGCACTTACGGGAAGCAACGGCAAAACAACAACAAAGGAGTTAATTAATATAGTTCTTTCCCGAAAATTCAGGACGAAAGCTACTGTCGGCAACCTTAACAATCATATCGGTGTTCCGCTGACGATCCTGTCATTTGATAAAACTACAGAAATAGGGATCGTGGAAATGGGCGCGAACCATCAGAAGGAAATTGAATTCCTGTGCCGCATCGCGCGGCCGGATTATGGCTACATCACAAATTTCGGCAAAGCGCACCTTGAAGGGTTTGGCGGCGTGGAAGGTGTCATAAAAGGTAAAAGCGAAATGTATGATTATCTGCAGGCACACGATAAAACCGCATTCATAAACCTTGACGATCCGATCCAGAAGCAAAAAGGCGAAAACCTCACATCGTATACTTTTGCGGTTAACAATGCCGAAGCCGACGTTAATATAGAATCTGCATCTGCTAACCCGTTTGTTGAAATCGGCTGCAACGGAACCACAATTAAGTCCAATCTCATCGGAGCATACAATAGCAACAACATTAACGCTGCGGTGGCGATCGGCAAATATTTTGGGGTGAGCGACCAACAGATTAAAAATGCTATCGAAGCGTATGAACCCGACAATAATCGTTCGCAGATTCTGACCAAGGGTAGCAATGAAATTATTCTGGATGCCTATAATGCAAATCCGAGTAGCATGGCCGCGGCTCTCGAAAACTTTTTCAATCTCGAAAAGCCAAATAAAGTTGCTGTTCTGGGAGATATGTTTGAACTCGGGGATGACAGCCTTAGTGAGCACAGGAATATTTTATTGATGGCGAGCCCTCAGAAAAACATTGCATTTTATTGGGTAGGAAAGGATTTTACAGTGAACAGGATGTCACTCCCAAATATGCACTTTTTTGCTTCGTTCGACGATTTCTCAGAACATTGGAAACAAAACCTTCCTGAGAAAAGTACGATTCTTATCAAAGGCTCCCGGGGAATGGCACTTGAGCGGACGCTTGATTTTTTTTAATGGATCATGAAGTACAATCTTCCACTCGTTGGACTGGGAACAACTTCTGTGTTAAAGGCCGTTTAAGACCAGAGAAGAATAAACGTATCGATCTATGGATTTTCCGGAAAGGTCACTTTATTTATAATGTCTACATCTTGTCTACCTGAATTTCTCAAATTTATCGTAATTACTGAATAATTTGCAGCCCAAAGTTGCAAGACGGTATGATTGCCCAACTTTATTCCTTAATCAACTATATTTTTAGTTGTATAACTAAAAATATAGTTGTATGTTTGTTACATAGTATTGAAATGAATCTTTTTTGTTCTATAGAACTTCAAACGGGTATGATTTCAACGATGTTATAACGCGGCCAACCTACTGGTGAAAAAAAGCCTGCAGTTATTTATCATTATTGCTATTGATTAGTATAGTCCATACAAAATGTGGTGTTGATCTTTAAAGGAAGACAAAATATTGGTTGTGAATAGATGAAATATTGAATTGATCGAAAAAAACTTATGGAAGCGCTGTTAATATATCTGGTTAAATCGGCTGCCCTTATAGGCGCGTTCTTTCTTGCTTATCATTTCCTGCTCCGGAAAGAGACTTTTTTTAAGAGTAACCGCTGGTACCTTATTATCGGGTTAGTTACGTCAGTCTGGCTGCCACTGGTTACTTTTAAAAAAGTTATTTGGGTCGAAACGCAGCAGGTCGCCCCGATAAACTGGGGTACGTTACCTGTAAGTATTTCGGGTCAGTCGAACGTTCCGGCCTTTGAAATCAATTGGCAATTTATTGTCGCGGTTATTTATTTTCTCGGCGTATCTATTTTTATCATGAAGTTCCTCTTTGACTGCTATGCCCTTGGGAAAATATTAAAAGGGAAAACGGTGCGGATGGTCGATTCTTACAAGCTTATAGACTGTACCGATAACGTCGCGCCTTTTTCATTTTGCAATTATATCGTCTACAATTCAGTGCTTTATTCTGATGCGGAAATGTCCATTATCCTTGAGCATGAAAAGGTACATTGCCGGCAGTTACACACAGCCGACGTGTTTTTGGCGCGCCTATTCTGTATCGTTTTCTGGTGGAATCCATTCGTTTGGCTTTACAAGAAAGCAATGATGCAGAATCTTGAATTCATAGCCGACAGCGAAGCCGTCAGAACGCTGACCAACCGACAATCATATCAAATCACATTAGTTAAGATCACCACTCATAATCATTGCGTTTCAATCACCAATCATTTTTATCAATCATTAATCAAAAAACGAATCGTTATGTTAAATAAAAACCAATCCCACCGGCGCAATGTACTCAAGTATTTGCTGGTTTTACCGGCACTGGCAACTTTCCTCTTAAGTTTTCAGGTCGAAGTTGTCGCACAGGAGAAGCCTGCCACTGTAGCTAAAGCATCACCTTCACAAGAATGGATTATCGGCAAAAATTTTTCAGACGCTGATCTGGAGACTGTAAGCAGGCAAATTGCCGAACAGTATCAAATTAAACTTAGTTTTTCAGATGTCAGCCGCAATGACAATGGGGAAATTATTGGATTTACCTGCGAGTCAGTTACCAAGCTCGGCAGGACCAATAAATGGGCTTATAAACCGGATAAACCAATTAAAAAGCTTGCCTTTATTGCATACAACGACAAAGAGGGGGATTCATACCTGCGGATAGGCGGTGAGGCGTCCCGTCAGGATACTGAAGATCCGGGGTATGCGATTGCACTTATGGAAATGCCTGAATCGCCTAAATTGAAAAAAGACCCATCCCCAATCAAATCTGAAGAGGAAAATTTTTTGGTGATTATTAACGGTACGGAATATTCCGGTAGATTTTTAAAAGATCACACGGTTATCCTGGACGGTGAAACCATTCGCATAAGTCCTGAAGAGGCGGTGGCCCGATTTGGGGACAGAGCTTCCGACGGAGCTATGATTTTCACCGGCAAAGCAGTCATCACGCCTAACCCGCCTGCATCTTTGTCGACAGGAAAAGCGTTGGCCGATAAACAGCCCCGGGAAGTTGGTACTGCTCCGAAAAAAGCTATAAAAGACAAAACCAGCGCTTCAAATCCCGACATTGAAATCGCCCACGCTGAAATGGAACGGCCAAAGTTTCAGATAGACCTGGCGCCACCCGTACTTGACCGGGTAAAGCTCCAAATTGACCTACAGCATCCACCAATCGAAGAAGCCAAAAAAATGGCGGAGGAAGCGCGGGCCCGGGCAAGCAGTAAACGCTTGACATTGGCTACGGCTAACGGCGAAGCGGCTCCCGGAAACGAAATCGGACTGGTTCGTCGTAAAGATGAACATGCAAAGCGGGATATTGAGCATGCACAACATGGGAATGAGCATATCAGGCGGGAAATCGAATTCACTCGCAATTAAAAGGAAAGAAAGAGCTCCGCTTAAACCGTCCGATTTTAATCATCAATCAAATCATCCAAATGAAAATCATGCTCAAAATGGTATGGTGGCTTCTTTGCCTCTGTCATTGTATTGCTTATTCCCAATCGGGAACAATAAATGGAAGCGTCCAATTTCCAGCTTCTCCGGAAAATGTCGTCATCCAGCTCCTTTCTGCCAAAGACAAAGTAATTATGAAGACAGCAATTCCGGAAGCCGATGGTACGTTCGGGTTTTCGGGGTTGGCTTACGAAAGTTACATTGTTACAATCGACGATGCGAAATTTGTTCCTTTCCAAAGTGAAGTGATTGCGATCAGCCCTGATAGTGCTAATGTAACATTCCCTCCAATTGTACTCTTACAAAGTCCTGTAAACGAGATAAAGGAGGTTGTAGTGCAGAAAAAATTACCGATAGTAGAGAACAAAATTGACAGGACAGTAGTCAATGTAGATGCAATCCTGACTGCCGCAGGTGGAGACGCAATGGATGTTTTGGAGAAATCGCCAGGCATTGTGGTCGACCAAAATGGCACGATCACCTACAAAGGAAAATCGGGTCTTGCAGTATTTATAGACGACAAACCCACTTACTTGTCGGGGAGCGAACTGGAGGCTTACTTAAAGTCGCTTCCGGCCAGCACGTTGAGCCAAATTGAGCTGATGACCAATCCGCCGGCGAAGTACGACGCCGCAGGAAGCGCCGGGGTAATTAATATCGTCACCAAAAAATCAAAATCCCGTGGCTTTAATGGAAGTATTTCCTCCCGTTTCAGGCAAGGAAAAAGAACCGGCACCCAACAATCCCTCAACCTGAACTATGTCAATGACAAGTTGAGAATTTTCGGCAACATCGGTTATGGCCTTCAACAAAGTAAAAACGATTTGTATATCTATCGTCGTTTTAAGAACGAAGATTTAACCACTAAAAGTTATTTCGACCAATACAGTAATCTGACAGGAAGGTCGAATGCTACAAATGCCCGACTTGGAATTGATTATTACGCAAGCGAAAAAACAACCTTTGGTATTGGGGTAAGCGGAATGATAAGGTCAGGCAAAAGAAATTCTGATGTAGAAAGCATCCTTAGCAATGCGGCATTTGTAATTGATTCGACGATTATTGCGGATAATACAAATAAAACCAAATTCAGCAACGTTGGCGTGAACCTTAATTTCAGGCGCGACCTCCAGAAGGGACGCAAAATTACTGCTGATGCCGATTATTTAAACTACCATGATGAAACAAACCAGCAATTTCGGAATTATGTTTACCAGCCGGACAACTCCCTGAGCAGCCAGGATGAATCGATTGGCAACCTGCCGTCGCGCATCAACATTTTCTCGCTTAAAACCGATTATACCCATCCGCTAAAAAATGACGGAAGGTTTGAAGCCGGTTATAAGGCAAGCTTTTCAAAAACAGATAACATTGCGGATTACCGGGATGTAGAAAACCAAATGCAGTTTCCTAACTACGACATGAGCAATCATTTTAAATACGAGGAAATCATTAATGCAGTCTATGCAAATTTCAATTCGAGCTATCGCCGTTTTAGTTTCCAAACGGGATTAAGACTTGAAAATACGGAATCGAAAGGACATCAATTGGGCAACATCATGAAGCCTGCTTCAGAATTCAGAAGAAATTATACGAACCTTTTTCCCACCGCATACGTTTCTTACAGCCTTGATTCAATAGGAAATAATAAACTTGTTGCTACCTATGGAAAGCGGATTGACCGGCCTTATTTCCAGGATCTGAACCCATTTATCAGTCCGCTTGATAAGTTTACCTTCTACTCTGGAAATCCCTTCCTGAATCCTTCCTTTTCTCATAATGTCGAACTGTCATACCGCTACAAGAGTTTGTTTTCCACCGCAGTTTCTTACGGAAGTACGAAAGATAATATAGACGAAACAATTGAAATAAATAATGGGATTTATTACAGCAGGCCTGGAAATATCGGGAAAAGCAGGGTATTTATGCTGAACGCAAATGCGGAAATCCCGTTTGCAAAATGGCTGACAACCTCGATCTACTCTGAGGTAAATTATTCCGAGTACAAAAGCAAATTGTATTCAGGATACTTAAATTCGTCCGGTACATACTGGTCCGTCTTCGCAACAAATATATTCAGGTTTGTCAAGGATTGGTCGGCAGAACTCAGCGGAATGTACCAAACTGAAGTAACATCAGCGCAATTTGTACTTGGTCCACGCGGAAATATCAACGTTGCCATACAAAAGAAGATTTTCAAGGGTCAGGGCAGTTTGAAAATAATGGGGAACGACATTTTCCAGGGCAATATCTATAAAGGAACAATTAACAATTTATACCTCACCGATGCCACCTGGGTTAATAAGCCCGATTCAAGATCAGTCGCGTTGGTTTTTACGTACAGTTTTGGAAAAACATTCCAATCAAAAGCGCAATACAATGCTACGGGCGCTGACAGTGAAAAGAATCGCGTTAAAGTAAACTGATTTTACAAACTGTAATTCTAAGACACAAAAAGAGGAACAATTATGCTCCTCTTTTTATGTTTTATATTAATTAAAGGCTTGGCAACAGCACTTTGTCGATAGCGTGAATCACTCCGTTAGATGCTTGCACGTCAGTGGCAATAATATTGCTTTCGCGTGAATTAGCATCAGTTATTGATGCGCCGCCGGTAAGGCTTATCGTAAAGCTATCGCCGGCAAAGGTATCGACCATCATATTATTTGTAAGCATATTCGACAATACATTGGCTCCTGTTACTACATGGTATTTAAGTGTTTTCTCAAGTGTTGCCTGTGGCACATCGTTCAAACTGGTAAAACTTAGTTCTGAGAGTAAATTTGTAAATGCCATGTTGGTAGGCGCAAATACTGTGAATGGGGAACTTGTAGATCCCGAAAGGATGCCGGCAAAATCCGGTTGATCGTCACGGGTAAGAGCTTGAACCAATGTCGAAAAATTTGGATTGGCTATGGCATGGTTTACAACTGTCGGAAGGCCAATCACCCCATCTACAATATGTATAACGCCGTTGCTTGCCTGAATGTCGGCAGATGTAACCTTTCCTCCGCCATTTGATGTTCCTCCGTTAAGCACCACACCATTCGATGTATTCACAAACATACTGAGTGTATTAGACATCGAAGCACTTCCTTTGCCCATAGTTTTTACATAGCCCGTAGCCAATTCACCCGATGTTACTTCGCCAGATATAACATGGTTCAGCAAAACTTCCCGTAAAACCGAAACAGGAACAGCATCAAGATTGGTAAAACCATTAGCTTGCAGAAACGAGGTAAATGCCGCGTTTGTGGGTGCAAAGACAGTCATTTGGGTTGTTCCGTCTAAAGTCGACGTAAGGTCAGCTCTTTCCAGGGCTGCTACCAAGCTGCTCAAATTGGAATTTTCTGAGGCAATCTCAGCAATGGTCTGCTGTTGCGGGGTGTTGTTGTCTTCGTCACTACACGATCCCAGCACGAGTAATGCACTTAATCCAATAATGCTTCTAAAAATTGTTTTCATAATGTGTTTTGATTTTGTTCGGTATAAAATTAGGAAGTCTTTTATTTTGTTTAATATTTATTATTAAAATGTTAAACAATGTTTATCGTTTTAAAAGAGTTATGATGTTTTTTTTAAAATGAAAACCTGGCCTGCTTCGGACAATTGCATAAAAGTTCTTTGTATATTGAATACCAGAGGTTAAACAAAATTCTCCCGGATCAGGCCAAACACATAAAAGTCATTGTTCCTGCTCAAATCCGCGATGATAAACTGTTGTTTCTATAAATCCGACTATTGAAACGAATCTCTGGACGGGCGGTTTAGGAGAAAGCTGTGTAGTATCAATGCTAAAAACGTTCTCGAACGATAAGGAATTGATTGGATCAAGGAATGCAACTTTCCTCAATAGAAAGGGATGCCGATTCTCCACCCCACGGTTTTTGAATGATTGGATAATTATAAGGATCGCAGGCGCACTGGAATTACTCTTTTTTGCTTTCCTGATCTACAACCAGCAACCCTTATACCTTCACCACCATCATTTGTTATATTTGCTACTGTAAATAGTTTCATGGACAATCAAGTTATGAAGGTATATGATATATGATAAACTTTTCGCTGCGTTGCAGCAACACGTAGACCTAACCGATGGGGATAAGGATAAAATCCGATGCTACAGTTCTGTCAAGAAGTTAAGAAAACACCAGTACCTCTTGCAGGAAGGTGATATAGCCACAACTGAGAATTTCGTGGTGAAAGGGTGTTTACGCTCTTACGAGGTTAATGACAAAGGACAGGAACACGTGATCCAGTTCAGTGTCGAAGAATGGTGGGTTGGTGACTTGCTCAGTTTCCTGACAGATAAGCCTTCAAGGTATAATATCGATTGCCTTGAAGATTGCGAGCTGATCCAGTTTTCGAAATCTCATTTGAACCTGTTATATGACGAAGTCCCTAAAATCGAACGCTACTTCCGGATATTACTGCAAAACGCATTTATCGCTACAAGTCAGCGATTGCTTTCTTCCATGTCTACAAGCGCAGTAGAACAATATGCGGCTTTCATCAATAAATATCCACATATTGAAAAAAGAATTACCAACAAACAAATTGCAAGCTACCTCGGCATTACTCCTGAAAGCCTGAGCAGGGTAAGAAAGCAGTTTGTTTCACCATCAAACTCTTAACATAGGTCAACTAAATTACTTATCCTGCATCATTGTTCCCGCCTGATGCACCATTGTATGTTTGTACTCTAAAATACAGACATATGAAGAATATTCAAATTGCAATCGTATACCACAGCGGTTTTGGCCATACGGCCCAAGTCGCAAAAGTGTTGTGTGAAGCGATGCATGCACATTCAACCAAGGTAATTGTAAACCTTTTAAACGTAGAGGAAGCAACCGCAGATTTAACCGTGCTGAACGATTCAGATACTATCGTCTTCGGCTCACCGACCTATTTTGGTAATGTCAGCGCTGATTTTAAAAAATTTCAGGAAACTACTGGCGGTATTTGGTATAACCAATTGTGGAAAGATAAACTGGCAGCAGGGTTTACTAATTCATCTACCTCCAACGGTGACAAGCTTGCCACCA
Organism: Flavobacterium sp.; assembly: GCA_036399795.1. Taxonomy (GTDB): domain Bacteria; phylum Bacteroidota; class Bacteroidia; order Flavobacteriales; family Flavobacteriaceae; genus Flavobacterium. The sequence goes on along the minus strand of DASWML010000021.1, from coordinate 185,089 downwards.
TAAACGCACTTTCATTATTCGCCGCGCAGCACAGCATGCTTTGGATTAGCCAGGGAATCATGCCCCGGTTCTTATGCGATGAACAAACAAATGGACAAAATCGTCTGGGCAGCTATCTGGGGTTAATGGTGCAATCAGACAATAACCTTAAAGAGGTAAATGCGATGCATACCGGCGACCTCCTAACCACTGAACTGTTCGCTAAAAGAATTGTAGATGTGACATTGCAATATAAATCGCATCAACATACCGTATTGCAATGACATGCATTGTCTCATTTATGCAGCTTTAAACGGTTAAGCCGATCGATCACGCAGCCAACAACATTAATCAGTTCAGGATACAGTTAAGTTTCAATCAATCAATCAATCAATCATCCCGTGAGGATTCCTTACAATAATTAATCTATTTAAATCATCAACATGTCAAAATTAATAATCATCACAGCCATGCTCATCACATGGATCGGGCACGCGCAAAATTCAGAACACAGGGAGGTGTCAACATTTTCAAAAATAAGCGTCAGCGATGGAATAGAAGTTATTTACACCGATGGAGCTGTTGTCCCAATAATTGTACAGGGAGCTGAAGGCCAGTCGCTGGAAGACATTTCTACTACTGTTAAAAATCACACACTCACGATCAGCAGGTCGAAAAGCGGATTTCCTGCGACTGTTCTGGTCACTGCGCCGGCTTTAAAGAAAATATGGGTTAGCGACAATTCGAAATTCAGGGTAAAAAACAAAATGTCCGCCGCAAAAGTGTCGCTGAGCCTCTCATCGGGCGCTTATTTTCAAGGGTCAATTTCGGCTGATAAACTGTGGTTGTTTGCTTCATCTGGTACCGAAATTAATTTAAGGGGTTCAGTGTTTTTATTGAAAGCGAACTTTATCAACGGTGCACGAGCAAACATATCAGGTGAAGCTTCACATGTTCAAATATATACTGAGGATGGCGCACTGTGCGATGCCAGAAATTTACTTACGAATAATATGAGAATAAATGCAAATGGCCACTCTACAGTCCTCATTAACGGAACAGGCACTTCCAGCCTTACTGCTAGCGGTGAGGCCATCATAAAAAACAATCGAAAAAAGGCAGGATCCGCATCAACAATTCCGTACCGGGGCAAGGCACTTGCAGCAAAGCAGCCCGTTTCATCCAACCCGGAAAAATAATTTTAACCTAATAATTTGATAATGAAAAATTCTATTTCTTTAATCTTTATATTTCTTGGCTTATCGACTTTTGACATCAGCGCGCAGGTAGCGACCTATACTTTCCAAAACGAAACGCACCCGTTTCCTTATCTTATGGGCGAACCCAATGCAGTAGTATACACACATGGGATTACTGATGATTATGTGTTGCCAACTGAAGTTACATTGCCCTTTGTATTTAATTTTGGGGGTTCCGATCACAATGCTGTTAATATCTCGGAAAATGGGTTCCTTTGGTTTGGGACTGCCACGACAGCCACCGTAAATCAGGACCACCCGATCACGAGTCCCCAGCCCGGAAACCTCACAGGAATCATTTCTGCAATGGGCATCGATCTACATCCACAATATTCAGGTTCTGATTTTACGCGCATCCGTTCCGGGTATATTGGAACGCAGCCCAGCCGCACGTTTGTTGTTGAGTGGTATCATACATCGCGTATTACTATGATTGATGCGGAAGGCGGTCCCGATGAGATGGATTTTCAAATACGGCTGCATGAAGCAACCAATAAAGTGGAGGTAGTATATGGCAGGATTAAAATGAACCCCTTGTTTAGTGTACCCCTGCAGGTCGGTTTAAAAACCACAGGTAACGATTACAACCTTCGCACTACCGCAAACGCAAATTGGGCACAAACTCTACCGGCAGGTGAAATGAACGCGCAATGCATTCTAAGCCACAATAGCCGTCCTGCCCCCGGGCAGTTTATGGTCTGGACACCACAACCTTTATCCGGCGATGAACATGATCTAAATCACATTGCAGTATATCCCGTTCCCGCTACTGATGCCCTGCAGATAACCGGTATTGCAGATGCTTCAGTGAATTATTCTATCCTCGATATGACCGGAAGAGTCGTGCAGCAGGGAATTGTTCAGAACGGAACCATAAATTTCATAAATCTTTCCGCAGGAACATATATGGTAACTTTAGGCTTTCAAGACAGGAAACTCTATCGAAAATTTATCAAAATCTAAAAAAGTAAAAATGAAAGTTGATGTAAAAGCAATTAGCGCCTTCACAATAGATGGACAAGGCGGGAATATTGCGGGAGTGGTGCTGGACGCAGACCAATATACTGCTCAGGAAAAACAGCAAATTGCCGCCAATGCAAATTTTTCCGAAACTGTATTCGTTTCAAATTCTGGTATGGCCGACTTCAAGCTGGATTTCTACACACCGATCATGCAGATTGCACACTGCGGACACGCCACGATTGCCACATTTTCATATCTGAAAGCAAATGGCCGGATCTGCGGAAATAATTCTTCAAAGCAGACCGTTGATGGCATACGTGAAATATTTTTCGAAGGTGAGTTGGCTTTTATGGAGCAAAAGCCACAAAAATGGGAGTACTATCCGAACATTAGCGAAATCGCTTCATCCCTGAATATAGCTGAAAAGGATATTAAAGGAAGCCCGGTCATCGTGAATACAGGGAACTCTTTTTTAATAGTAGAGGCGTTTTCTCAAAAGCAATTGGCCGATATAATGCCGGATTTTAAGCAAATTACCGATATATCAGAAAAAAACGGGCTTATCGGATTTTATCTATTCGTTAAAACCCCTGAAAGTGACGCAATAGCTACAACGCGAATGTTCGCTCCGTTTTATGGAATAGATGAAGAGTCGGCCACCGGAATGGCGGCAGGGCCGTTGGCTTGGTGGCTTTACTTGCAGGATCCTGCCATTGGAAAAGAATTCATGATCCGACAAGGCGATTTTATGGAGGTTCCGTCTTCGAGTAACCTACACGTGATAATCAACAGGGGAATAAATACGCCAAACATTTTTGTCGGCGGCTCGGGGTCGTTCATGTATAATCTTGTAGTGGAGATTTGAGTCGTAATAATAATATGGCAGGTAACAGTACATTTGCAAACGCAAGAAATGATTAAGCCAAAAAGGTATATTTTCCGATACTGACACCAAACAACCAGCCATGTGTGAAATTATAGATTTGAGCCAGGAAATTTTTTCCGGGATGCCGGTTTTTAAAGGATTGCCGGAAGCATCCATCACTGTTCATGCTACTCATGAACAGTGGGCAGGAGAGCGTGATGCAACAACGAACACGCCAAGCGTATTAAAATTGGAATTAAGCGAACATACAGGCACGCATGTCGACGCGTTAAATCACATGTCGGTAAATAATGCAGGCCAGTCGATTGATGTCATGCCTCTTTCAATGTTTTATACTGAAGCGGTTTGCCTGGACTTCTCCCATACGGGATTCGGCGAACTGATCGATGATACCGATATTGAAAACTATTGTACTGCCAATGACATTTCAATCAAAGAAGGAGATACGGTACTAATTTATACAGACCATTATAGAAAAGCGTTCGCAACAGAGAATTGGCCGAATGGACCAGGCCTGACGGGCAATGCAACAAGATGGCTCGGCAATCATAAAATTGCCGCCTTTGGAGTCGAGACGATGTCACCAGGCGTTCCGGGCATAAGTAATAAGCTCGTCCATCAAATTTGTGGTGAAATGGGATTTACCCATTATGAAAACCTTGTAAACCTCAATCTTTTGGTCAATCGCGGGCGCTTCCGCTTTATAGCGCTGCCTTTGAAAATCCGCGGTGGAACCGGCTCTCCGGTCCGCGCTGTAGCCATCTTTGAATAATACAATCTATATGAATAGTAAACTGAATGATGATTTAGAGCAAATCGACAGCATACTTGAAAGAATAAAGCAACAAGGTATTTGGTATCTTCAGGATTTGGACACTAGGCTTACTTCAACGGAAGCCAGTGTGGAATTGGCAACAAAGCTCTCTGAAAATGGAATGGGAACACTCCGGGCATTAAAGCAGTTTAATCAGAGGTTTGAAAAGTTGATTGTTGCTTCATCCGGCCCCAGATACTGGGGATTTGTGACCGGCGGCACGACTCCGGCGGCAATTGCAGGGGATTGGCTGACAACTATTTACGATCAGAATACGCAATCAATAAAAGGGCAGGGTGACATCTCGGCAACAATAGAAGTGGAAACCATCAAACTGCTACTTGATCTCTTTGGTTTGCCGGATACTTTTTTGGGAGGTTTTGTTACCGGAGCTACCATGTCAAATTTCTCCTGTCTCGGCGTGGCGCGCCAGTGGATCGGTAAGCAATCAGGTAATGATTTTGCAAAAGATGGTATTTCAAGGAAGATCCACGTCCTCACTGCTACGCCGCATTCATCTGTTATCAAGTCATTATCAATGCTCGGAATGGGCAGCAATAACCCTACAATGATTAAGACTTTGGAAGGCAACCGCGAGGCAATGGATATCACTGATCTGGAACGTGTCATTGACCAACTTGACGGTGATCCTTTTATACTTATATCAAGCGGCGGCACCGTAAACACTGTTGATTTTGATGATTTTACTGCCATTTCAAAATTGAAGAAGAAATATAAATTTTGGTGGCATATTGATGCTGCGTTTGGCGCTTTTGCTGCGTGTAGCGACAACTACAAACATCTGGTGGAAGGTTGGGAGTTTGCCGACAGTATCACGATAGATTGTCATAAATGGCTGAACGTGCCTTATGAGAGTGCCGTGTTTTTAGTAAAACAAGACCATCAGGTTATCCAAACGGAAACATATCAAAATACGAATGCGCCTTATATTAACTTGAAGGCCGACTTCAATTATCTGAATTTCCTTCCGGAAAACTCACGAAGGCTCAAGGCGCTCCCCGCTTGGTTTACTTTAATGGCGTATGGTAAAGAAGGTTATCGTGATATAGTCGAAAATTCCGTCAAGATCGCAAAGGACTTAGGAAGATCAATTGAAGAAAGTGAGTATTGGGAGTTGTTGGCGCCTGTTAGGCTGAACACGGTTTGCTTTACCTTGAAAGGTGATAATGAAGAAAAAGTCCAGCCATTTCTAAGCCGTTTAAATAATTCAGGAAAGGTCTTTATGACACCAACCGTTTACAAAGGCAGAACGGGTATAAGGGCGGCATTTGTAAATTGGCGTACATCACAAAAAGATCTCGAAATGGTTCTGGATCAAATGCAAAACTCATTCTCGAAGTTATAATTCTGTATGATCTGTTCGAGGAAGTCACACAATGATGTCCGCACCATGACCATCTATCTTACAACAGTAAAAGTTGCACTGAGGCCAACACAAAAATTCCTCGGAAGCCTCTCTACACCAAAAATGCTTCGTGAATGCATCCCTTTCTCCCCAAGAACGGCTACAAATAATTCAGAGGCTGCGTCAGCGACAACCGGCCCTTCATCCCAATCGCCCGTTGCCTGGTAATATAGGTCAAAATGATTTAACCCCACAACATTTTTAAAACCTACATTCTTTTGTATCTGCGACAGCACATTTAAAACACACAACTCCGCTGCTTTTCTCCCATCCGACGTAGAAAGCTTATCACCGAATCTCCCCTGGAAGTGATATTTCCCATTCTCGATGGAAAACTGGACAGCGACGTATGCCACGGTGCCGCGAATGTTCAAGGAGCAATAGCTTCCGCCTGGCACTGACGCCTCAGGTAACGAGAACCCCAGCTTTTTTAGATTTTTTAGTTCTTCCATGTTCATGTTTTTGCCTTAAAAAAATGAATAAATGTTTACAGCAGTTCTTGCTGCCGTAAACATTTTTTTTTCGGCACGGCAGATGCAATGCAATTACTTTTTCTGGATCAGCTCAATGTTGCAGGTGAACCGCACTTCCTCTCCAACGGCAAGTCCTCCCGAATCCAAAATCGAGTTATATTGGAGGCCATAGTCAAACCGGTTGATTGCGCCCCATATTTTCAGCCCCGAGCGGGTGCCGCCCCATGGATCTTTTACAATACCACCGAATTTAGCATTGAACTCGACCGTCTTTGTAACATTTTTGATCGTCAGCTCTCCCTTGATCTTGTAGCCACCGGCCTTTAATTTCCTAAAGCTTGTACTTTTAAAAGTAATCAGTGGATATTTGGCGGCATCAAAAAAATCTTCCTGTTTCAGGTGCTCATCCCTTTTGGGTTCGTTCGTGTTTATACTGTTTACCTTGGCGGTGAAAGAGAAGGATGCGTCGGTGAAATCTTCTTTATCCGACTTTACTTCCAGACTGTAGTCCTCAAACTTCCCGATTGTCTCAGATACAAGAAGGTGGTCTACTGCAAAGCTGATTGATGAATGGGACTTGTCCAGTTGCCATTGTTTAGTGGGCGGCTTAACCGCTGGTGTAACCAGTAACACGATGAGTGCAGTTGCAATTGTTTTCATGCTTTTCGTTTTTAGATTAAAATGATGATTGAATTTCAGTACAAATCAACCATCTTTTTTGAAAAGCAAAATTGAAGTAGTTCAAGAAATACGTTTAGCGGTTTTCCGCCTGATTATGCTCACCATTTCGGGTGTCATGCCTAGATAAGCCGCAATCTGCTTTTGCGGAAGGCGTAGTTCAAGGTGCGGGAATTTCTTCAGGAATGTCAGGTATCGCTCCTCGGCATTGGCTGAAAGATTGAGGTTGATGCGTTGTTGCTGCGCAATAAAGGCCTTTTGGAACATGATCCGGAAAAAACGCTCAAATTTAGGCACCCGCTCGTAAAGCCGGTCAAGGTCTGGCTTCGATATCTGCAGGATTTCGGTATCCTCAAGTGCCTCAATGTAAAAAGAAGTAGGTGTCTCGCTCAGGAAACTGTAAAGATCGCCTACCCACCAGTCTTCTATGGCAAACATCACAACATGTTCAAAGCCGTTTTTATCCACGGAATACATTTTCAGGCAGCCTTTTGTTACAAAATTCTCAAAACGGCTGATGTCGCCTTCCTGCAGGAGGTAAGATTTTCGCTTGATACTTCGGCGCTGCAGCAATTGAAGGAAGAATTCAGCTTCTTCAGGATCAAGGCTCACATGCCTGCTCACATTTCCAAGTATATCCATCGTGTGGTTTATGCAAAGAAAATAAAATTATTCAGATTCTGCGAAGGCAGTCCATTAGCTTCCGGCTAACGAAAATAAAATTGGAAACAGGATTGAAATTTTGGTATGGTCTTTCTTGTTAAGTAAATCTTTGATCTTACAGCTTCTGATAACTCTGGCTAAAACTCAATTGCTTATGCTGTCAAGCCGGAACATTTTATTACCTTTCGACTCGCTCTCAGTCGAGGCTACTCAGGTGTCAAAGCCGCAACTCGGGTTTAGCCGAGAACGATGTCCGATAGCCGTAGTTTTTGTATTTTTAAATCTATCTTAGTTCAGATGCAGGAGAATATACCAAAAGGCATCCTTGAGAAATGGCTCACAGGCTGGTCGTTATCGCGCGAATTGCCCTTACCTAAAAAATATAAATCAGGATTTAAAACTGATGTTGGCTATGAAAAGCAAAAGATCCGATATGTTTTTTCTAATCTCAACAATGATTTTATAGAGCTGGCAAACTCAATTATTGAACCGTGGGTCTTTTTAAAAGTTTGTGTTGGGCCAGATGCACTTCAGGATATATTACCACCCCGGTGGGTTATTCAGCCTCAAGGTTATATGATGACCTATTCCCCACAGATTACGGAGCAAGGAGTCAATCTGGATAAAGATTATAAGATTGAATTCGAGCAATATAATTCCACTTATTCCGTCAAAATATACGTGAATAACAAAGAAGTAGCCGCCACTGGGAGAGTTGTTTTAGTGGATGATTTAGCAATTTATGATAGAATTTCTACCACGATTGGGCATAGAAGAAAAGGGCTGGCTACAATTATAATCAAAGAACTTGAAAAGGTAGCTGCATCAAAAGGAATTAATAAGTATTTCTTGGTTGCTACGGAAGAAGGCAAGTTGCTGTATGAATCTTTAGGATGGGAGCAATATTGTTTATATACCTCTGTTGTGATTCCTGAGAGTTAATGTTGCAACCATTTGTTTGAGTGCTCAGATCTTCAAAGTAGTAGTTCTTGGAGCGCATCTAAAAATCATCTGTACACAATATTATAGACAGGTTGAGTAGAAAACGCCTTCTGGTCTTCCCATCTTTTCATCCAACACTGGAACGCGATTTACAAGTACTACCGCTCCTTCCAAACCCTTCTGCCTTTCTCAGACTGCAACATAGTAAAAAGCAGATGTCCATCATCAACAACAAATTTCAAGTTTGGGATGTAAGAAGAAATTTTGTTCAACTGTACCGCCATCTGCTTATCCAACACTGTTACGACAATCAGTTCCCAATCCAGCATCAACTCAAGATCTTTTGCCTCCGGCATTATGCCAAGGGTTTTAAGGATCAGTTTTATTTTCCGGGTATTCAGAGCCGTAATCGCGGTGTTGAGTTCGCCAAGTTGCAGATGGAATTCTTCTTTTAAAATGACTGTCGACATACCTGGTTGTTTTTGAATAAGCTAAAATAGGTAGAAATTAGCCTGAGACGTACGACTCAAGCAGACGTAACCATTATTTAAGCCAGGGTTCAGGCATAGATAAAGCATCAATGGTGACAGACACCATAGGAGAGTGAAGGACCGTTCGTGCAATTCGATACACAAAAATTTATCGGTACGAAAAAGTTACCGCTATTATGAAATAAGCTGCGTTGATTCTTTGGGGCAGCCTTCAAAAAAAAGCAAAACGCTGGCGTGTTTTCCAAAGCGGGCTTTGCGTTACTCCGGCGATGAGGATTAATTTCGGTGATACAATGGTGGTGCCATCACAAAATCAGCCTCCTGCGTCAGGTTTACTTTTTTTATTTCCAAACGCTTATGAAAGCAACTTCAGCGGTTGTTTAAATAAAAAAAGTCGAAACTTGTGTTTCGACTTTTGTGGGCGATGAGGGATTCGAACCCCCGACCCTCTGGGTGTAAACCAGATGCTCTGAACCAACTGAGCTAATCGCCCGTCTGCAACGTTGTCTTGTGAACTTGTTTGCGAGTGCAAATATAGGCTGTTTTTCGTCAACTCCAAATTAATTGATGCTTTTTTGTAAAATTTCTGCCACCACAAACGTGCTTCCGCCAATATAGATAAAGTCATCTTTTCCCGCTCTTGTCAATGCCGCATCATAAGCTTCTGAAACCGAAATATATGCATTTCCGACAAAGCCGTAAGCCGTTGTTTTCTCAAGAAGCACGGTCGTATCCATTCCGCGTGGAATATCAGGCCTGCAGAAATAATATTGCGCGTCCGCAGGCAGCAGTGGAAAAATATCATCAGGATTTTTATCGTTCACCATCCCGAAAACCATATGAAGCTGTTCGTATTTTTCTTCCTGAACCTGTTGCATTACCAATTCAAGTCCGTGGCCGTTATGTGCCGTATCGCAAACCACTTTCGGATGTTCCCGCAATTGCTGCCAACGGCCTTGCAATCCGGTATTTTTGACGACATTCATTAGTCCACTTTTGATATTTTCGATATTAACAATAAAGCCTTTCTTCTGTAATACGTCGATAGATTGCAATACTGTCCGGATATTTTTCTGCTGATAATCTCCTTTTAAATCAGAAGGGAAAATTTCCCCAGTAAAATCCTCAGCAAAATAAATGGGCGAATCACATAAGGCGGCTTTTTCCTCAAATACATTTTTTGTTTCGCTAGTATATTCGCCAATGACAACAGGAACCGAAGGCTTGATAATTCCTGCCTTTTCACCGGCTATCGCTTCTAAAGTATCGCCCAGGAAAGCAGTGTGGTCAAGACCAATGTTTGTAATGATCGAAAGCTCAGGTGTCACGACATTGGTAGAATCGAGCCTGCCTCCAAGGCCGGTTTCCAAAATCACAATGTCAACCCGCTCGTGCAGAAAATAATCAAAAGCAAGTCCGACTGTCATTTCGAAAAAGCTCATGTCGCGGACGTCAAAAAAATCTTTCTGGCGTTTGATAAATTGAACAACATACGACTCAGAGATCTCTTTCCCGTTAACTTTGATCCGCTCGCGGAAATCCAGAAGGTGCGGCGAAGTGAAAAGTCCGGTTTTATAACCCGCATCCATAAAAATCGAAGCGAGCATGTGCGATGTGGAGCCTTTTCCATTGGTTCCGGCCACGTGGATAAACTTCAGGTTTTTCTCCGGGTTTCCAAGGTGACTGCACAACAGGATCGTGTTGGTCAAATCTTTACGATAAGCCGATGCGCCCTGCGCCTGATACATCGGAAGGCGCGAGAACATCCATTCGGTAGTTTCTTTATATGTCATCATAGGATTATCCAAAATTACCAAAACATCCGGCTGATGCAGCTATACTTTTACCCAAAAAGTTCCGTTACATTTATAAATAAAAAACTATTTTTGTTCGCATCTTGACAAGAAGTCTAACCAAAACAAATCGCGAAAACCTCTAACCTTATATGAATTTTATCACTTTTCTGCAAGCTGACACCCTTACGACCGCGGCATCTCAGACGATGATCGAAGGTATTGCCAAAAATGAAGAAATGACGCTGCTGAGTTTCCTGATGAAAGGCGGCGCGTTCCTGATTCCTATCATCATTTTATTCTTCTATACGGTTTATCTTATTATTGAAAAATATCTTTACCTGAAGAAAGTCAGCAAAGCCGATAATCATCTCATGAAGGATGTGCGCATCCAGCTAAACTCAGAAAACGTGGTTGCCGCTTTGTCTGCTGCTGAACGGTCTGAATCGGCTTCCGGAAATGTTGTTAAGGAAGGAATCCTGACCATCGGACGGCCAATCAGCGAAATCGAATCCAATATGGAAAGGGCTGCCAACATCGAAATTGGCGAGATGGAGAAAAAGTTAGGTCAGCTCGGACTCATCGCCGGTATCGCGCCAACTTTAGGTTTCGTAGGAACAATTTCGGGGGTTATCAAAATATTTTACAGTATTTCGGTTACGGAAGACATCAGTATCGGCAGCATCTCGGGTGGACTTTATGAAAAGATGATCAGCAGCGGCGCCGGACTTCTCGTAGGAATCATAGCCTATGCGGGTTACCACCTTTTCAATGGCGTAATCGACGGCTTCAACCTGCGCATACAGAAACAAGTTTTGGAATTCGTAAACATTATTCAAAGACCTGATCATGGCGATAAGACGAAATAGAAGATTCCACGCTGAGGTGGCAACATCGTCCCTGAGCGACATCATGTTCTTCCTGCTTTTGTTTTTCCTCATCATTTCGACTTTGGCAAACCCTAACGTCATCAAAATGACATTGCCGAAAACCGAAGCGAATGACAAGACAAACAAACAGCACATCAGCCTTTCGGTTACCGAAGACAAGCGTTTTTTTATAGACAAACAGGAAGTCGGTTTCGACGAAATTGAAGCGCAACTGATAGCCCAAATGGAAGGAACGACCGAAAAGACTGTTATTGTTCGTATTCCTTACAATCTTCAGGTGCAGGATTTGGTTGATGTTCTACAGATTGGCGTGCGCAACAACATGAGGTTCGTTATCGCAACCGATAAGAAATAAGCCTTTTTTTAATTAAGGCTGAAGGTATAAACAATTTTTCCGACCTGTTTTTCCGGCGCATTCGCATCAGCCTGCCATCTTGTATTCATTGCGGCAATTCTCGCTTGGTCAACAAGGCATTTTGCTGAATTGGTGGTTCCTTTTACTCCGGGATTTACCGATATTGTCCTGCCGTTTTTATCCACTGAAACCTCGACCACAACTTTTCCCGTTTCGGAGCAGACATAATTTGGGTCGGGCTTATATAACGCCTTGCGGTTGCCGAGTGAATAACCTCCGCCTGATCCGCCGCCCGAACCCGGTCCGTTGCCCGATCCTGATCCTGGCCCATTGCCGGTTCCGTTTCCTCCGCCTGTTCCGCCACCGCTTCCGCCTTCACCATAATAATTGCCTGAACTCAGGCTGCCGTTGGCTTTCCCTTTGTTTCCGGCTGTGTCATCGTCGCCATCGCCGCCTTTATTCGAGCTGTTCAGTATGCTCGAAAGCGCATCATTGGTTGCATTCGAAACTTTTGGGCGCTCAGGCACCGGCTTGGTCACGGGTTTTTTATCGGGTGTTTTCTTTACATTGTTTACCTGGTCAACAGCCACGGCGTCGTCATCGCTGGATGTCACAAGATCCTCGTCCTGAGATGGCGCAGGCTGGATTTTCTGCGGCTGCTGGCTGCTGACTTTAAGCTCTTTGCTCGTAAAATCTTCACCCATTCCAACGTCGCTGTCGCCAAAATTGACGGTCAGCCCGCCACCGCCGCCGCCTGCAAGTTCCTGGATCCGCTCGGTTGTAGCAAACTTTATAAAAAACAGGATCAACAGCATGATAATGAACAACAGCGTTGTTATGATAAACGATTTGCGTTGTTCTTCGGTAAATGCTAGGTTCATGGCTTTGTTGTTATACAGTCTGTAACGTAAAATAATTAAAATTCTTATTGCTGAACCAATTGGTCAAGCGCAATTTTAAACGCTGCGGCGCTGATGTTCTTTTTTGAATTATTATGGTTGAACGACTTCTGAATTGCGTTTCTTATCGTTTCAGAGGTGTCGGAAAATATGGCCTCGTCGGTCATCTGAACTTTTTTCTCCATAAAATAAGCAAATACCCGGGCCATTCCGCAATTGGAAATGAAGTCCGGAATCAGGCTGATTTTTCCATCAATATCTTCCATGATCGGCCCGAAGAAAATTTCCGTGTCGGCAAACGGTACATTTGCGCCACAGGAAACAACTTCAAGTCCGGATGCGATCATCATGTCGATCTGTTGCTGCGTTACAAGTCTTGAAGCGGCACATGGAGTGAAAATCTCCGCGCCTGTGGTCCAGATTTCCTGATTGATCTGCTCAAACGGGATCATATTTTCAGACACGAGTTTATTTCCGTCCTTATTAAGGAAAAGTCTGCGGATTTCTTCAAAGGTAAAACCGTCTTTGTTGATGACGCCTCCGTCACGGTCGATGATGCCAACGATTTTTGCGCCCATTTCCGACAAATAAAACGCCGCTGCAGAACCTACATTCCCAAATCCCTGTACAATCGCACGCTTGCCTTTTACCGATCCGCCGTAAATATTATAGTAATGGCGAACTGCTTCGGCAACACCATAACCGGTGATCATATCGGCAACCGTATATTTATGGGAAACATTCGGGGAGAAGTACGGATTTTCGATCACTTTGACCACGCCCTGGCGCAACTGCCCGATGCGGTTGATCTTGTCGGCTTCCGTCGGGCGGAAATGACCATTGAAAACGCCTTCCTGCGGATGCCAAACGCCACATTCCTCCGTCATTGGGATAACTTCGTGGATCTCATCAACATTAAGATCGCCGCCGGTTCCGTAATAACTTTTCAATAATGGGGAAACTGCCTTGTACCAACGCTGCAGCACGCCTTTCTTGCGCGGGTCATTCGGGTCAAAATTGATTCCCGATTTCGCACCGCCAATCGCAGGCCCGGAAACCGAGAATTTCACTTCCATGGTTTTAGCAAGTGAAAGCACTTCGTTCATATCAAGTCCTTTGCGCATGCGTGTTCCTCCGCCGGCAGCGCCTCCGCGAAGTGAATTGATTACGGTCCAGCCTTCGGCTTCGGTTTCGTTGTCTTTCCAGTGAAAAACGATCTCAGGTTCTTTATTCTCAAATTTTTTAAGCAGTTCTTTCATTATGTTTGGTGGTAACTTCTAGGGTTTGTAAATTTTTCCGGAGCTGTGGTCGTGTTTTGCGCCGGTTACACTTGAGAGTACATTAATCTCATTGCGGATTTTAAGTATGCCAAGCAAGGCAAATATCAATGCTTCTTTAAATTCAAGAATTTTCTTTTCCGGGATGATGATTTCCATCTCAGGAAGCTGTTCCCGAAGGCAATCTATAAGGAATGTGTTGTAAGCGCCGCCTCCGGTAACGAGCATTTTTCCGTTTCTGGAAGGCAAAGCGAGGGAAATTTGCTGTGCGATATGTTCGGTGAATGTGCGCAGGATGTTTTCAATCGGGATATCATAGATTTCCATCAATGAAAAAATCGTATCGCGAACAAATTCAATCCCCAGTGATTTTGGAAATGGCTTGCGGTAATAATCAAGCATGTTCAGGTCGTCGAGCAGCGCGACATTCAATTCCCCGCCGCGTGCCAGTTTTCCGTCTTCGTCATAATCATAACCGAGCATGTCGGCATAAAAATTAAGGACAGTATTCACGGGTGAAATATCAAAAGCAATGCGGCTGGCATCTTGCTCGAACGAAATGTTGGAGAAACCGCCAAGGTTAAGGCAGTAATCAAACCCGCCGAAAAGTATCCGATCTCCAATCGGGACCAACGGCGCGCCTTGTCCGCCAAGCTGAACATCTCCGACACGGAAATCGCAAACAACGGTTTCCCGGGTAAGAATGGCAATTTCCGGAAGATTTCCAATCTGGAGCGTGATTCCTTTTTGCGGCTGATGCAGGACCGTATGTCCGTGCGAGCACACTGCATCAATATTGTCGAGATGGTGTTTTTGAATAAAAGCTGTAATGACTTCCGACAGCAGTTTTGTGTAATCGGAGTTAAGCCGAATGAGTTCCGCATCCGAAAACCCGACTGCATTCTTCAATGCGTCAGTCCATTCCGCTGTGTAAGGGATTGTCTCACATTCGTGGATGGTAAAACCGACAGTTCCATCGGTGAAGCTGAAAGCGACGCGGGCAAGATCGATTCCGTCAAGCGACGTTCCCGACATGACTCCGATAACGTTGTAGTTTTCTTCAGGCATTGGCCCAAAATTACAAATCAAAATTTACAATCCTGAGAATTTAAAGGTATATTTGACCGCAATTTTAAACAGATTTATCAACTTTTATTAAGCTTAGATATGGATTTCAACCTTACGGAAGAACATTTGATGATTCAGCAGGCTGCAAGGGATTTCGCTCAGAATGAACTGTTGCCGGGTGTAATTGAAAGAGACGAAAAGCAGATGTTTCCGACGGAGCAGATTAAAAAAATGGGTGAACTTGGCTTTTTGGGAATGATGGTCGACCCGAAATATGGAGGAAGCGGACTCGATACGATTTCTTACGTCCTTGCGATGGAAGAGATATCGAAGATCGATGCTTCGGCTTCCGTGGTGATGTCGGTCAACAATTCATTGGTTTGCTGGGGAATCCAGGAATTCGGGAATGAGGAGCAAAAACAAAAATACCTTCCAAAATTGGCATCAGGTGAAATGATTGGCGCATTTTGCCTTTCAGAACCCGAAGCCGGCAGCGATGCGACTTCACAAAGAACCACCGCTATCGATAAAGGCGACCACTATCTTCTGAACGGAACCAAGAACTGGATCACCAACGGAAATACGGCTTCGGTTTACCTTGTCATCGCACAAACCGATGTCGAAAAAAAACATAAGGGAATCAACGCACTGATTGTTGAAAAAGGAATGCCCGGCTTTGAAGTCGGCCCAAAAGAACAAAAACTTGGAATTCGCGGATCGGATACGCATTCGCTGATGTTCAACGATGTTAAGGTTCCGAAAGAAAATCGTATCGGCGAAGATGGATTCGGGTTTAAATTCGCGATGAAAACGCTGGCCGGAGGAAGAATCGGCATTGCTTCGCAGGCCTTGGGGATCGCTTCCGGCGCTTACGAACTCGCATTAAAATATTCCAAAGAAAGGAAAGCTTTCGGGAAAGAAATTTCACAACACCAGGCTATTGCTTTTAAACTTGCCGATATGGCCGTTAATATTGAAGCGGCACGCCACCTTTGCATGAAGGCTGCATGGGATAAAGATCAGCACAGGAATTACGACCTGAGCGGTGCGATGGCAAAATTATTTGCTTCCCAGGTTGCGATGGACACGGCAATTGAAGCGGTACAGGTTCACGGCGGCAACGGATACGTAAAGGAATATCACGTGGAAAGGCTGATGCGCGACGCGAAAATCACCCAGATTTACGAAGGAACTTCAGAGATACAGAAAATCGTGATCTCGCGAAGCATCCTTACCCAATAAAAGATACCGGCCATGAGCCGGTTTTTTTATGCAATACCCGGAAGTTATGTAATAAATCGGATTTTTTTATTTTTTATATTTACAGGACACCGAAATCATACAAATGCTTTTACCTACCATCAGCCGCAGCATTAATGAACTTAATTACCTTCTCGTCCAGCTTTCTGATGCTGAATATGCAAAACCCTGCGAGGCATTAAGCAATGCCACAATCGGCGAACATACAAGGCATGTGATCGAAATGTTTCTGTGCCTGCTGGATTCGTATGATGCAGGTATCGTAAATTACGACAGGCGGGAGCGAAATTTATTGATGCAGACACAGGTCGCATCGGCATTGACTGCTTTGGAATCTATTCGGCTCCATCTTGATAAAAAAGATAAAGCAATGATCCTGCAACAGGCAGTCGACGGCGAAGAGATCAGGATTGCCAGCAATTACTTTCGGGAACTTCTCTACAATCTGGAACATTGTATCCATCATCAGGCGTTGATAAAAGTCGCACTTAAAGACTACGGCCATCTTAAAATCAATACTGATTTTGGTGTCGCCCATTCGACCATCGAATACAGGAATCAATGTGCACGGTAACCTTCGTCTGCTCAATTAATAAGGTCATCATCACCTCAAACCGCGATGAGCAGGAAAGCCGCGCGGCGATGGCTCCGGTAACAGAAATTATAAATAACCGAAAAATCACTTTTCCGAAAGACCCCAAAGCAGGCGGAACATGGTATGCCGTAAACGAAAATGGCCATGTCATCGTGTTGCTCAACGGAGCCGCAGAAAAGCATGAGTGGCGGCCACCGTACCGCAGGAGCCGCGGACTGATCGTATTGGATTTAATCAGTATGGCTTCATCTTTTTCAGGCTGGCAGAAAATTGCTTTAAATGGAATTGAGCCGTTCACCATTGTTTTGTTTGAATATAACAAGCTCTACCAGCTTCGTTGGGACGGAATTTCCAAAGAAACCGTGGATCTTGATCCGAAAGGAAATTACATCTGGTCTTCCACACCGTTATATCCGCGTGAAGTAAGGGAGCGGCGTGCACGGTGGTTTGAGAGTTTTATTGAAGGCAAGGTTGTGATTTCAGAGAATGAAATGTTCAGGTTCCATCGTTATACTGAAACAGAAGATCCGCAAAACGGACTGGTGATCAACAGGAATGGCTTTTTGAAGACCATCAGCATTACGCAGACAGTCATTGAACCTGAAAAATCGGTCATGCGGCATTTTGACTTCATCAGCAATAATGAGACAACTGTAGAAATCGTTTTATGAAGCTGTTCCTGCATAAACTTTTTCATTGGGAATATTGGCCTTTTTATATTGTTTATATTCCCGTATATTTCCAATGGGCGTATTATTCGCTGAAGGCGCGGACACTTTTTTTCTTCAACGCCTGCAATCCGTCGATCAAAAATGGTGGCTTTATGTCGGAAAGCAAAATGGAAATTTATGACTTGATTCCGCAGCAATATTTTCCCAAAACAATTTTAATTAAATCCGGAAGCTGCTTTGAAGATGCGTTGCAACAAATTCATCATTCAGGCATTGTCTTTCCAATGATCGCAAAACCAGATATCGGCCTGCGGGGTTCGGCCGTCAGGAAATTAAACACCATCGAGCAACTTCGCAATTACCAGGAAAAGGCTGCGTTCGATTACCTGCTCCAGGACCTGATTCCGTATCAGCATGAGGCAGGAATTTTCTACGTCAGGTATCCGCATGAGAAGCAAGGCAAAATCACAGGAATTGTAGGAAAAGAATTTTTGATCATAAAAGGTGACGGCAAATCGACAATCGAGGCATTGGTAAAAAATAATCCCCGGTATGCGTTTCAGCTTACGCCGTTGCGTCGAGAGTACGGCAACAGGCTTGCGAAGATTCCGGCAGAAGGCGAAGAAATCAATCTCGTCCCTTACGGAAATCATGCCCGTGGAGCAAAATTCACTGATGAAAGCTGGCGCATATCGGAACAGCTCACGCACACAATCAACGAAGTATGTCTTCAGGTTCCCGGTTTTTTCTTCGGAAGGCTCGATGTCATGTACCGCACTTTTGAGGAACTTGAGCAAGGCCGGAATTTTCAAATTGTCGAGATCAATGGCGCTTCAAGTGAGCCGACGCATATTTACGACCCCCGAAATTCGATATTTTTTGCATGGAAGGAAATCAGGCGGCACATCCGTTATATGTATGAGATCAGCAATGAAAATCATAAGAATGGAACGCCATACCTGTCTCATCGCCAGGGAATGGAACAGTATCGAATCCACAATAGGCAAAGCAAGAAAATCACCAGGTTCTGATGCGCATTATAAAAAATATATTTGCAGGTTTTGCGATAAGCTTCATCGGTTCGCTGCCGCTGGGTTATCTTAATTTAGCCGGGTATGGGATTTATCTGAAGTCGGGTTTGCAGGCGCTGCTATATTATCTTGCAGGCGTTATCATTATAGAAGCCATCATCATCTGGTGTACGCTGATTTTTGCCGAAAAGATCGCAAGAAACCAATACATGCTGAAAGCAATCGAGGTCTTTTCAATCATCTTTCTTTTGCTGTTGGGCGTGTTGTTTTCTATGAGTCCGAACGCAAATAATTATCAAAGCCTGCTGTCAATTGTCACATATACATCTTTTGGCGCCGGACTGCTCCTGAGCTGCCTGAATTTTATGCAGATCCCTTTCTGGACCGGATGGAACCTCTACCTGATTGGTTCGCGATATATCATTTCGGGCAGGTATTTCAACTTGATTTATCTTTTCGGGGCTGTAGCCGGAACACTTGCAGGGATGCTGTCTTTTATCTTTATTCTTAACGCAACTTCGGGCAGGTTTTCGTCAGAACTTATCATGCAGCGGTTGATTCCCTTGGTCTTTTTCTCAATGGCGGCCTTTCAGATGTTCCAGCTTTACCGGAAGCATTATGTTTCCCGCAAACGGAAGAAATAAACTTTGGAATTTTTATCTTTACGCGCAAATCTGCCGCATGAAAAACATCATTGTTACAGGGACCAGCCGGGGAATCGGTTATGAGCTTGCGCTGAAATTTGCAGATGCCGGACATCATGTATTGGCAATTTCCCGAAATATTCCCGCAGATCTTGCCGCGCATCAAAGAATTTCCTGCCTTGCCGCCGATTTGTCGAAACCTGACGATCTAAGCACTATTTCACATTTTCTTCAAACTTCCTGGCCGCATATAGACGCCATCGTTCACAATGCCGGCGCACTTGTATTAAAACCTTTTTCTGAAACTTCCCTTGAAGATTTTGAAAATATTTATAAAGTCAATGTATTTGCAGTGGCTTCGCTAACGCGGCTTGCGCTTCCGTACCTAAAATCAGGAAGCCATGTCGTAACCATCAGCAGCATGGGCGGCATTCAGGGAAGCGTAAAATTTTCGGGCCTGTCGGCTTACAGTTCGAGCAAAGGAGCGGTCATTACGCTGACAGAGCTTTTGGCGGAAGAATATCGGGACAAAGGCATTGCTTTCAATGTGCTCGCTTTGGGTTCGGTACAAACAGAAATGCTCGCTGAGGCTTTTCCGGGATATCAGGCGCCGTTGACTGCTGCGAAAATGGCAATCTATATTTCCGACTTCACGCTGGGCGGAAACAAATTCTTTAACGGCAAAATCCTTCAGGTTTCCACTTCAACCCCGTAAAAGTGAACGACGTACTGACGAAATATCTTCCCGAGCACTCAGTGAAGCCTGTTTTTGAGCTGATTGTTTCCAATCATGTTCATCTTAAAATCGTCAACCAGCGCGTGACCCGCCATGGCGATTACCGCAGCATGAGTGGCAGGCACGAAATAACCGTTAACGCCAACCTGAACAAATACCGCTTCCTGATTACGCTGGTCCACGAGATATCGCACCTTGTTGCCTTTGAGAAATACGGCCGCAATATAAAGCCGCATGGGGAAGAATGGAAACATGTTTTCCGGCAGCTTATGGTGCCATACATCAGGCCTGAGATTTTTCCAAGCCAGTTGCTTCCCTTGCTGGCACGGCATTTCAAAAATCCTTCTGCGAGCAGTGATACCGATACTACGTTGGCGCTGGCGTTGAAACAATTCGACAAGCAGAGCGATAAAAACTTTATCTTTGAGCTTCCATACGGCAGCCTTTTCAGGATACATAATGGGAAGGTTTTCAGGAAAGGCGCACAACGGACAAAGCGTTTCGAGTGTGAGGAAGTCGCTTCCGGAAGGATGTATCTTTTTAATCCAAATGCCGAGGTTGAGCTTCTTCCCGGTAATCTTCAATAATCTATGAGCAATAACTATTACGCGATAATAATGGCCGGTGGCGTGGGATCAAGATTCTGGCCGGTGAGTACTGCCGATTTTCCGAAACAATTTCATGACATGTTAGGAGCCGGCGAAACGCTGATCCAAAAGACGTTCTCGAGGCTTTCCAGATTGATTCCGGTTGAGAATATTTACATTCTTACCAACGAAAAATACAATGATATCGTTTTGTCGCAGCTTCCGCAGGTAAAGCAGGAACAGGTGCTGCTCGAGCCTGCAATGCGGAATACTGCGCCTTGTATTTTATATGCTTCACTGAAGATCCGGAAAATGAATCCCAACGCGTTGATGGTTGTTGCGCCAAGTGACCATTGGATTGAGGATGAAGATGCATTTAAAGCCGATCTTCAAAGGTGTTTTGACTTCTGCGGAAGCGAAAATGCGTTAATGACACTGGGTATTCAACCAACATTTCCAAACACCGGTTTTGGATATATTGAATATGAAAGTAAAGATGTAACACCGATAAAGAAAGTCATGCAATTCCGGGAAAAACCGGATTATGAAACCGCAAAATCATTTATTGAAAGCGGAAATTTTTTATGGAATGGCGGAATTTTCATCTGGAGTGCAAAATCAGTGATTGATGCTTTTGAAAAATTTAATCCGCAGATGTACGCCCATTTCATGAAAGGCTACGAAACCTACAATACCCCAAACGAAGCAGGTTTTATTGAAGCGGAATATGCTTTTGCAGAAAATATTTCGATCGACTATGCGGTGATGGAGCAGGCCGACAATGTTTATGTGCTTCCGGCAGGTTTTGATTGGAACGACCTCGGTACCTGGGGATCGCTGCATGAAAAACTCGAAAAAGATTCAAATAACAATGCTGTCGTGAATGCTCAAGTGATTTTACAGAACGCCTCGCACAATATCATCAGGACCGAGAATACCAAGCTTATTGTGATCGATGGTCTTTCAGATTATATTATTGTCGACAAAGATGATGTTTTGCTGATTTATCCAAAGTCAAAAGAACAGGAAATCAAGGGAATAGTTTCACGGGTTTCGGGAAAAAGTTAAAAATTTTAACAAGTTTATATAACCTTTCCGTAAATTAGCCGTAAACTAATTATTTTGATTATGGCTGATATTGTTTACGTGAAACCCTATTCACTATCCGCAAGGCAATTTTTTTTCTGCGTCTTATTGCTTCTGCTCAGCCAATTTTCTTTTTGCCAGCTTTCTAATTTTACACTTTCTGTAACTCCAACGCACGAAACCTGTAATGCTAACGGCTCATTATCATGGACGACTGCAGGAACAACGCCTGGCGCGTCGATGATTTTCAAGGTTTATGAGCTTCCCGATGTTACTTCTGAACTTGTAACATTGTCAGGAAACAGTTATGGCGGCCTCTCTGCAGGCAATTACAGGGTTGTCGCCACACAGTCGTTAGGAGGTGAGTCGGCTTCCAAACAACAGGATGTTACCATAAACGATATGGTCGTATTCCTTACATACCAGCTTGCGGGCCAAGCCGCGGTATGCGGAAACAACGGGCAGATTACAGTAACCGTTTCACAGGGAACCGCCGTAGCTTATGAGATAATTTCGGGGCCTGTTATTGTTCCTTTACAGTCGTCAAACATACTTACAGGATTGTCTGCCGGAGTTTATGAAGTTCGGGTTTTCGATGCCTGCGGGGAAGGTGTTGTACAAACTCATACGCTGTTTGAAGGCGAGGCCGGAATCACATTGAACGTCAGGAATCCTGTCGCTGTAGATTGCGAAACACTTCAGGTTGGGCTTAATCTTAGCAGCCTTAATGCGACTCTTATTGCTTATCCGCTAACATTCCAATGTACTATTTATCCCTCAACAGGTCCGCCTATCGTCTACAACCAGGTCATCACCGAAGGCTCCGTTACAAATATTGTTTACACTGAAAATATCCCATACACCGAAGGCGATGTTTTCTCCTATAATATTGTTATTACCGACAGTTGCGGCAATGAATATCTGTTTAACAACACCGTCAGCAATTTTTCTGCTGATCCTGTCGCCGCGCCATTCAATGAAGGATGTGCCGGAGGCGGAATCGTTGTCACCAATATCACAGGGCTGGTCATGGTAACCGGTCCCGATACTTATCCCGTTGCGCTTCCGGTAGACTACACCAGCATCATTTCACCGAGCAATACCGCGACTTTTTCAAGTGTTCCGTTAGGAACTTATACATTTATGGCAACCGACTTATGCGGAGATGAGGTGCCGCTGAGTGTTACGGTTACGCCGCCTACAGCCAGCGCGCCAACGGTATTTATTTTTGAAGGCTGTGCGCAGGGAATGGGCTCAGCTTATATGTCGGGCGATTTTGAGACAGTTATTATTTCAGCTGCGCCTGCCGGATTTCCATTTGCTGTTCCTTACGATGTATCACAATATATAGATGCGGCACACCATGGTTTTGCTATCGGAGAACTCTCATCGGGATCTTATACATTTGAAGTACACGATTTTTGTGGGAATGTGTTCAGTGTTTCGGGCGCAGTCCAGGGCTATTCAGACAATACCGATGTGACCGTATTCGAACATTGCGGATCTTTCGACCTTCAATTGATCCATACTTCCACTGGAGGTCCGGGGGCAACTTTCTTCATGCAGAAATACGACATAGCCACCGGCAATTGGGTGAATCCCATGAACGGGAATATTTATATCGAAGGAACGCCGCCCACGGCAATCAACAGTCTTCCTATTTTAAACAACGTCATCAACTACAATCTCGCTTATACAGGTTCCTTCCGGATATTAAAAAAATATGCAGCGTTCAGCAGTGGCCAGGCCGTCATGTCTGATTGCATTTCGACAGTATTTGAATTTGAATTTCTGGGCGGGCCGAAAATCGATAACATTTACAGTTTTGCCTGCAACGGCAACACCTTCGATGTGATTGTTGAAGCTACGGGACTCGCGCCTCTGATATATCGGATCACGGCAATGAACGGAACGCCGTATCTTATAGAAAATGGCAACAGCAGCCATTTCTCAGGTCTCTCGCCCGCAATTTATAATTTTCAGGTGGAGGATGATTGTGGTAATATTGTAAACGGCCTAAACGATATTTCCGAACCTTATTCCTTTACCATGACCGGCCAGGATTTTTGTGATGGGCAAACCGGAGTATTATCTGTTCCAGAATTTTCCTTCCTTAACTATGAGTGGTGGAAAGGCAATGACACGGGCAATATCCTCAGCACAGCCGGCACTTTAAATTTCACGCCATTTGTTGCCTCTGCAGATTCAGGGATATATCATGTGAGGATATGGAATCCGGATCCGAATTCATGTCTGGATCTTACCGTTGATTATACTATTGTCCCGATTCCGGCAGCACAGGCGGGAACCGGCCAGCAAATAGAATGGTGTGATCGTCCTGCCGCGACTAATTTGTTCTCACTATTGCAGGCTCCGTATGACTCCGGAGGCGCATGGACCAATATTTCCGGGATGGGAAATTTAACCGGAAATGTATGGGATTCGACAGGATTAACCGCCGGAACATATACTTTTAAATATGAAGTTACAAGTGTCTGCGATTCTAACGAGACTGTTGTCACCATCGTATTATTGCCGGAGCCGCAGTTGCCTGCAGTCAATGGTGATATCAATATTTGCGCAGGAGCTGATGTTGAACTCACCGCATTGTCTAATGCTGGCGCGACTTATCACTGGACAGGACCGAACAATTTTACATCTGAAGAACAAAATCCAGTGCTTACCGATGCGGCTGCGGACATGAGCGGAACATATACCGTTACGGCTTCAGTCGGTAATTGTACATCTTTGCCCGCTGTTGTTGAAGTTGTCGTGAACGCTGCGCCACAATTTACAATTCAGGATAATTGTACCGGAAGCGCTTTTACATTGTCGGCTGTTCCTTTAGCCGCCTCAGTGGATATCACTGGCCTTACCTTCTCGTGGTCTGGTCCCGGCGGTTTTTCAGCCGAAGGAAATCCGGTAACAGTGACAGGGGAACAAATCGGCGATTACAATTTAGAAATCATAACAGCACAAGGTTGTCGCAGTGTTGCCTCAACCACATTGGCGCAAACACTTTGTACAATTCCGTTGGGCATTTCACCTAACGAGGATGGCAATAATGACAGTTTCGATTTAAGCGGACTCGACGTAAAGAACCTGCATATTTTTAACCGATATGGCGTAACCGTGTTTGAGAAAGCGGTATACAAGAATGAGTGGCGCGGACAGGATTATAAAGACCGACCGTTGCCTGCCGGAACTTATTACTACCTGGTGTGGTTGGCATCAGGTGAAGCGAAAACGGGTTGGGTTTATGTAAATCGCGAACATTAGAATATGCGATATTACCGAATATTGCTTGTCGCACTCCAGCTCCATGCGCAGCCGGTTACTCACTGCATATCGTCTACGGCCGGCACTACTTCGAGATCTTTCACCAATTGTAGCAGATCCCATTCGCTTGCGGTTCAGGGATGATTTATTGCGGAAAAATTAACGGACGTCGTCTTTCAGATAAGCTTCGCGAACCCGTTTGAACAGATCCGAAGAATATACAAAATCAACAATAGCTTCGTTATCCGTACGGAAAATTTGTTCTTTCGTGCCTTCCCATGCCTTTAGCCCGTTCTTCAGGAATACGATCTTGTCGCCATTTTCCATAACGGAATTCATATCGTGCGTATTGATAACAGTCGTGATATTATATTCTTCCGTAATTTCCTTCAGCAGGTTGTCGATCAGAATGGCCGTCTGCGGATCAAGTCCGGAATTCGGCTCATCACAAAATAAATATTTCGGATTGTTCACAATCGCTCTTGCAATGGCAACCCTTTTTTGCATCCCGCCGGAAATCTCAGAAGGAAGCTTGTGATGCGCACCCACAAGATTTACGCGTTTCAGGACAAAATCGACACGCTCTTTCGTTTGCGCCCGTGTGTTTTTGGTAAACATCTTTAAAGGAAATGCGACATTTTCAGCCACGGTCATCGAATCAAACAAGGCGCTGCCTTGAAAAACCATTCCAATTTCGGTACGAACTTCCCGTTTTTCGTCAGGCGTCAGTTCAGAATATATCCTGCCGTCAAACGAAATTGTTCCCGCTTCAGGCGTATGTATGCCTAAAAGGCTTTTCAACAGGACCGTTTTTCCCGAGCCGCTCTGCCCGATGATAAGGTTCGTTTTTCCCGCCTCAAAAACCGCCGAAACCCCTTTCAGTATCTCAACACCATTAAACGACTTCCGTACATCTTTTACTTCTATCATGAGCTTAGCAGGAGTTGCGTTAAAATATAATTGATCAGGATAATCGATACCGATGTCCACACGAAAGCAACCGTACTGGCTTTTCCAACCTCAAGCGCGCCGCCTTTCATATAATAGCCGTGGAACGAAGGGATCGTCGCCAACAGTATTGCAAAAACAAAAGTCTTTATAAAAGCATACGCAATGTGAAATGGTACAAACTCGATCTGGAGTCCGTTTACAAATTGGTTGCTCGCTGTGAAGCCGCCGTAAACTCCGGCCATCCAGCCTCCGAAAATTCCCAGGAACATGCTGATGCCGATGACGAAAGGGTAGAGCAGCAGCGCAATTAATTTAGGGAACACGAGGTAATTAAGCGAATTTACACCCATTACTTCCAACGCGTCAATTTGTTCCGTGACCCGCATGGTACCGATGCTCGAGGTGATGAACGAACCCATTTTCCCGGCCATGATTATAGAAATGAACGTTGGTGCAAATTCCAGAATAACCGATTGCCGTGTTGCAAAACCGATCAGGTAATCAGGAATGAGCGGATTGGTAAGGTTCAACGCCGTCTGTATCGCCACAACGCCGCCGACGAAGAACGAGATAAAGCAAACGATCCCGAGCGAGCCAATAATGAGGTCGTCAACTTCCTTGAAGATCAGTCCGCGCATGACGGACCATTTGGTCGGTTTTTTAAAAATTTCCTTCCACATCAGGAAATACTTTCCCATCTGCGATAAATATCGAACGAGCATCATGCTTTTTAGAATATGCGCTAAATTAAGGATTAGTTTAGAGTTAACAGGTTGCGGTTTTGAGTTTTTTAAGATTATGGGTGTGCCGCGGCTCCGCTGCGCTGCGCCGCGTCGGGCTGTTCGCTGTGTCTTTTGCTGCTGTGCCCGCAAAAGGACGCCGCTTCCATCCCTCACGCGGGCGGCTGCTAACCGAAAAGTTTCTCTTTCATTTTGGCAAGCCGGTATTTCCTGATGAATTTCGCCTGCTCTTCGGTAACAAGCATTTCTGCTTTCCTGTTTTTTGCCCTTAAATATCCATTCATATAATCCAGGAACAAAGCAGGTTTCTTCTTCATCATCGCCAGTTTTGCCGAAGCAATAGCAGTAATGACAAAACCATATCCCAAAGCATAAAATGCCTCACCCTGTTTGTAACGCGCGGCTTTGTTGTAATTCGCTCCGGTAGGTTTAAGGTGTTTTACTTTTAATTCTGGTATTGTGACGACTTTCCATCCATGAAATTTTGCCAACAGTTCGTCAACGGTATCCCAGCCCATGGCAGGCTTCAACCCTCCGATTTGTTCAAAACATTCTTTCCTGTAAGCTTTAAACGCCCCGCGGATATGATCTTTATCGGTCAGGTTTTCCAAAACCCATTCTCCGTTTCTTTCGATGTATGCGAATCCGCCCGCCATTCCGATGCTTTCATCAGAACTGAAAACAGCCGCCACTTTCTCAAAATAATCTTTCGGAAGAATGAGATCGGCATCAAGCTTTACAATAATATCGTAGTCGGCATCCAGCGACTCGAATCCTTTCTGAAAAGCTCGGACGACCTTGCTTCCCGGCAGATGAACTGCTTCGGAATTATTCCGTAATACCGTGATAAATGGATATTGTTCGGCAAAAGCCGCGGCTGTTCCAAAAGTATTATCGGTGGAATTGTCATCCACGACCACAGCCCGCAACGGAAGCAGCGTTTGCGATACCAATGATTCCAGCAACTGCTCAAGAAATATTTCTTCGTTATAAGCGGGTATGATTACTATGTATCGCATCAGACAAAATTATGTCTTTAATCCAGAATTTAATCAGGTGTTCCCATCATATATTTATATATTTGAAAACGCATTAAATTTTTGTCTATGAAACAATTAACTACTTTTCTACTTCTCCTTGTTACATTATCGGCTGCGGCACAAATTAACAATAACCTGCTGGCCTTTTATAATTTCAACGGAAACGTAAACGATAACACCAGTAATGGCTTTGATGCCACACCCTATGGAGTTGCTTTCGTCGCCGACCGGTTTGGCATCCCTGCTTCCGCCTGTTATTTCAATGGCATCGACAATTATGTAGAATTTCCAAATGTAGATGAAATGAAAACACCTTTGCCGGTCTCATTTACATTCTGGGTCAAGTATGAAAGTACATCATACCAGAAACAGGTGGTTCTGAATACCTCGTTTGAGAATGACAGAAGTACAGGTGTCTGGTTTAATTCCACCAATACCACAGGGCAATATGCGATAAACTTCGGGGACGGTTCTTATGCATATACGCCTTACACAAGACAGACATTTGTAAGCGATGCTGTCATTGAAACATCGGCATGGCACCACGTTGCTGTCGTGGTCAATTCGGCAACCGACATGAAAATTTTTATAGATAAAGCACCAACAGGTGGTTATTATTCAGGAGACGGAGGCGATCTTGTTTATTCCCTTTTACCCGGATGTATTGGCCGTCATGACCGTGATCTTGGCGCACCTGCAGATTATTTTATGGGAACGATCGACGATATGGGTTATTGGGCCCGGGCCCTTTCGCCTGAAGAGATTGAACAAGTATATGACAACAATCTTTCAGTAGCAAACGCTACCTATGAGCCTGCTTATTTTGCTATTTATCCAAATCCTGCAACCGATAGGCTTCGTTTTGTATCGGGTGGCGAACTGAAAACCGTTGAGATTTTCTCGACCACAGGTCAAAATTTATATTCAGGAAAATATACTGAAACTCTTGATATAGATTTTCTGACATCCGGGGTATATTTTGTAAAAGCCAGCGGTGATAAACAAACAGCTACCCGAAAAGTCATTGTGAGATAAACATTGAATTACCTAAAAGCCTAAATTTACATTCTCAACGCTGATTATTCAGCGTTTACTTTATCATGGGTATCATCAAGGACAGTTTGTATTTGTTATCAGGTAAACCACTGCTTCGTTTTTTTAAAAGCCAACCTGTTTTTCCATATTACCACATCGTGCGCAATCATGCGGTGCCGCATATAAAGAACCTGTACGAATATAAGAATATAGATCGTTTCAATGAAGATCTTGATTTTCTGATGGCGAATTATTCCCCGATAAATCCGCTGTCGCTTTTTGAAGGAAATATTCCCGATAACGGATTTTTATTGACCTTTGATGATGGCCTTGCGGAAGTATATTCAGTTATTTTTCCTATCCTGAAACAACGCGGCCTTTCTGCTATAGTTTTTGTTAACCCAAATTTTGTCGACAATCAGAAAAGTCTTTACAAGCACGATATAAGTCTTATAATCGAGAATCTTCAGAAGAATCCTGATTTGGGACTGATGAAAAAGGTGGCTGACATACTTGCCGTTGACTATACTTCGCGCCGCGATCTTTTTACTAAATTAAAAAATACGAAGTATAGCGACAGGCACAAGATCAAAGAGATTTTGGCGTTTATCGGAATTAGTATTGACTCGTTTCTCGAAAAAGAGCAACCATATATAACGAAGGCACAGATTCATGAAATGATCCGCGAAGGCTTTTATTTCGGCGGTCATACGATGTCACATCCGCCTTTGAGGCAACTTTCATTTGAAGAGCAAAAGGCAGAAATTATTGAATCGGTCCAATGGGTAAAGGATCACTTCGGACTCAAGTATTCGGCGTTTGCCTTTCCGTTTTCGGATAAGAAAATGCCACGAGTGCTTTTCGACACTATGTTTGAATACGATCCTAAAATGTTGGTTTTTGGAAATTCGGGAATAAAGAAAGACATAGATAGGCGGATCATTCAGCGTTTTTCTTTGGAAAATCCCGCAAAGAAATCTTCAAGAGTCATTGTTGCTGAAAACCTCTACAAGCAGTTCAACAAGTTTACAGGCCAATATCAAATAAAGCGAAAGTGATCGAAATCAAAAGAATAAGGAAAAAGGATGTTCAGTCATTGCTTGACCAGCAGGAATTCTGGGATGATTCATTTCTTTCCGTGAGTCGCCACCGCCTGCATTCGCACCTCTTCAATCCTTATGCGGATGACGATGATGTAGTGCTTCTTTTGGCATATCTGGATCATGAAATTGCGGGTTATATGGGCGCGTACATTGACAAGATAATGATTGATAGCAAAGAAGAGAAAATTGCATGGCTTTCAACATGGTGGGTTCATCCGAAAACCAAAGGGTCGGGCATCGGGCGCGAAATCCTGAACACGATGTATGAAGTCCAGAAAGGGAAAATCGGTATTTCGCAATTTACGCCCAGTGCAAAAAGGGTTTACGATAAATCGGGCTATTTTACCACATTAAAGGAAAGCACAGGTATAAAAGCGGTACTGAAAAGCGACACTGCTCATCTTGTTCCGCTGCTTTATCCGAAACTGAGTTTTTTACAGAGCGTGTTTGCTTTAGGAGACCGTGTTATTAACTTGTTCTTCGGAATCAACCTGTATTTTAAAAAGCGGGTATTGCAGGAAGAACTTCAGGATGTGAAGATTGAATATTTGCGCGTCCTCGACAATGAGACTGAACAATTTATCGCCGCACACAGCAGCAACCGACTTTCGATGAAAGATGCCCGGTTTTTCAACTGGCTAAAAACAACACGTTGGGTTGAGGATGCGCCGCTGCTTGAACTCACAGATCGCAATAAGTATGAGTTTTCGATGTATGACCGCGGATTTGAAGTCTACCTGATGAAGATAAAACTAAACAGTGCCTGCATGGGATTCCTGGTCGTGCAAAAACGCAACAACGTCCATAAACTGCTTTATGCTTATTATGATGATAAAAATGTGAATATAATGGCCGGGATACTTAAGTTGCAGGCAATAGTTCAGGACGTTAGGGAAATCGTTTGCTACGATAATGGGATTACTGCCGAATTCAGGAAATCGTCCCTGTTTCTCTATAAGCGGAAGAAACTAAAGCAATCGATCATATCGAAAGTCTACGGGAAGACTGATTTCGGCGATGTTGTCATGAGTTTTGGTGACGGCGACTGCAGTTTTGCCTAAGCTTTTTCAGCGTATACAAGATAGTAGCGGTCCGTGAATTTTCTCATTAGCGGCCTGATGCCGAACTTATTCACAGGGTTGGCCCATTTTTTTCGATCTATGATCTTCCAGCCGGTTTTTTCCAGCAGCCAATCGAGTTGCCAGTCTTCAAACTCATGATAATGGCGGTCCCAAATATCGGTTTTGCTGCGATAAGCCGGAGAAAACCACAAACGGAGCGGCACGGAGATGAGAAGCTTGTTGCTATTTATATTCTGAAGTACGGTGTAAGGATTCAGCAGATGCTCGAATATTTCGAATGCCGTAACAACGGTATACTCCTGATTTTTTAATGCCGACTGGTCTTTGTCAAGGTCTTCACCGGTTGTGTTCAAAACCCGGAATCCTTCATTCTTCATGATGGCGGAAAGTGGATTCTCAACGCCCAGATCCAGAATTTTGTCTGATGTACCGATGTGTTTCTTCAAAAAGGCGAGCGTGTGGCGGAACCTGTTGTCCGGATATACATTTTCGTACATGTTGTTGTTTTGCGTTGCAAATATACGGAGATAAACTTTGTTCCGGTAAAAGTGATTGCCGAGGTTTGGCAGGTGCGCGAGGGATGGAAGCGGCAGCCCGCAGCGCAGCGAGGACTACAGCGTACAGCCCGACCCGAAGGGACGCGCCCAGAAAAATCAATAACGGTAAATGATCGCGTTGATGTTCATTCCGGCGCCAACGGACGCCAGAAGCAGTACATCGCCTTTCTGGATTTCGTGATTTTCAAGTTCCCCTTTCACGAGCATGTCGAACAATGTCGGCACCGTTGCCACGCTGCTGTTGCCGAGTTTGTGGATGCTCATGGGCATGATGTTTTTAGGAGGTTCCTGTCCGTACAATTTGTAGAATCGGTGAACAATCGCCTCGTCCATCTTTTCATTGGCCTGGTGGATAAGTACTTTTTTAATATCAGAAATATCGAGGCCGCTTTTTTCGACACAGCTTTTCATTGCGCAGGGGACATTATTGAGCGCAAATTCATAAATTTTTCGTCCGAACATTTTAATGTAACGCACGTCAGGATCAAGTGTTTTATTATAAGAATTGCCGAAGAATAGAAATCCGGCTTCGGCCATAGCGAAGGTTGCACTTTCATGGGCGAGAACGCCTTCGTTGTCTTCGGTGGCCTCAAGTACAGTGGCTCCTGCGCCGTCGGAATAGATCATGGAGTCGCGGTCGTGCCTGTCGGTCACGCGGGAAAGGGTCTCGGCACCGATCACCAGGCATTTTTTTGCCATTCCCGATTTAATGAACGCATTGGCTTGAATGACGCCTTCAATCCAGCCCGGGCAGCCAAAAAGCAAATCGTAGGCAACACAACGCGGATTCCTGATCTTGAGTTTATTTTTAACACGGGTTGCAAGGCTGGGAACGGTATCGGATTGAATAGCACCAAGCTTCAGGTCGCCAAAATTGTGCGCAACGATGAGATAGTCGAGAGTTTCTGGGTCAATACCGGAATTCTCGATGGCTTTTTGTGCGGCAAAGAACGCGATGTCGGATGTCATCAGGTGTTTTTCCGCATAACGCCGCTGTTCTATTCCAGTGATGTCCTTGAATTTGCTGATGACGATTTCATTGGAGTGGTTGAGCGGAAGCCCGTCTTCACTTAAAAAATCGTGGTTGCTGAAGTCTTTATTGGGAACCATGACCTCCGGGATATAGCTTCCGGAGCCTGTTATTTTGATGTTCATTGTGAGCAAATTTTCGAATGTTTTTTAAATTAACAGTCGGGTATTGAAGGTACGCAATATATGTTTATTTGGCAAGAATCTTCCGAATTATTATTGGGAAGACACTTTGGCTTGTATAAAAGTTGCGATAGACAGTGCGCGTGTTTTCATTTGTTCTGCTTTTGATCCCGAAAAACTCTCATCAATTGTCTGATCGAAATGTCTCAGCCATGTCTGAAAATGAAGCGGCTGCAACATCATCTTTTCATTGAGGTCGAGGTGGATTTTCATGACATTTTTGTTGTAATAGCTGCTTCCGAGGATCATTTCCTCCCAAAAATCAATGAGATGTGGCAAATGTTCCTGGAGATCAATTTTTGCAACGTCAGTAAAAATATAACTGATCGTGCTGTCCTGTAGCAGCTTCGTGTAAAAAGATTCCATCAGCAGCGCAATGTCTTGCCTTGTTTCGATATCTCTCATAAAATAAAACCCTGCCTACCGACAGGGTTTATTATTTAATTTTCCTCGTATGCTTCAATCGGGGCGCATGAACAGATCAGGTTGCGGTCGCCGTATGCATCATCAACACGTCTTACGCTTGGCCAGAATTTATTATCCGACAAATATTCCAGTGGAAAAGCCGCAGCTTCACGCGAATATGGAAAATCCCATTTGTCAGATGTCAGCATGGACAAAGTATGCGGTGCATTTTTTAATACGTTGTTCTTATCGTCTGCGGAAGCGGATTCGATTTCCTTACGGATTGAAATCAGCGCGTCGCAAAAACGGTCGAGCTCTTCAAGGTTTTCGCTTTCTGTCGGTTCAACCATTAAAGTTCCTGCAACCGGGAATGAGACTGTTGGTGCGTGGAAGCCGTAATCCATCAATCGTTTTGCGATATCGGTAACTTCAATTCCTTTTTCTTTAAAAGTCCTGCATTCGAGGATCATCTCGTGTGCTGCGCGACCCATTTCACCAGTGTATAATGTAGTGTAATGTCCGCTCAGGCGTTCCTTGATGTAGTTCGCGTTCAGGATCGCATATTTTGTAGCGTTGGTCAAGCCTTCTGCGCCAAGCATCGAAATGTATCCGTAAGAGATCAGGCAAACAAGCGCTGAACCCCAAGGCGCTGCTGAAATTGCCGTAATGGCATTGTTTCCTCCGGTTGGGATCACAGGATTTGTCGGAAGGAATTGCACCAGATGTTCTGCAACGCAGATCGGGCCAACCCCAGGTCCGCCGCCGCCATGTGGAATTGCAAAAGTTTTATGAAGGTTCAGGTGACAAACATCGGCGCCGATCGTTGCCGGATTTGTGAGTCCGACCTGCGCATTCATATTCGCACCATCCATATAAACCTGTCCGCCGTTTTCGTGGATGATTTTGGTAATTTCTATGATGGCAGATTCAAAAACGCCGTGCGTAGACGGGTAAGTTATCATCAAACACGCGAGATTGTCTTTATGCCTGATCGCCTTTTCGCGAAGGTCATCAACATCGATGTTTCCGTTTTCAGAAGTTTTGGTAACCACAACCTGCATTCCCGCCATGGTTGCGGTCGCAGGGTTTGTTCCGTGAGCTGAAGCCGGAATCAATGCTATATTCCGATGCGATTCGCCACGTGATTCATGCCATGCACGGATAACCATGAGTCCGGCGTATTCCCCTTGCGCGCCTGAGTTTGGCTGCAACGTCGTTCCTGCAAAACCTGTAACAACGTTAAGCTGCTGCTCAAGTTTTTTGAGCATGATCTGGTAACCTTCGGCTTGTTCAACAGGAGCAAAAGGGTGAATGGAGTTCCAGTTTGCCATGCTCAGCGGAAGCATTTCTGCCGCAGCATTGAGCTTCATGGTACAAGAACCCAGCGGGATCATCGAATGGTTCAATGACAAATCTTTTCTCTCCAGCATTTTGATGTAACGCATCAAGGCTGTTTCAGAATGGTGTTTGTTGAAAACATCGTGCTTCAGGAAGCTACTCGTACGCTTTACCGAATCTGGAATATTTGTATTTTTTGTCAGTTCAGAAATCGTAGCGGCATCTTTTCCGACAGCTTCAGCAAAAATTGAAATGATGGTGTTGATATCGGTAACTGAAGTCGTTTCGTTGAATGAAATCGAAATGGTTTCTGCGTCGGGATAGAAGAAGTTGACTTGCTGTTTTTCAGCGGCAGCGCGAACTTTTCCTGCATCAGCTTTAACCAGAATTGTATCGAAAAAAGCCGAATTTGTTTGGTAAACGCCAAGTTTGTTTAAGGCATCAGCGGTCGTGACGGCAGAAGCGTGGACTTTCTCCGCAATATAATTCAATCCTCCCGGACCATGATATACTGCAAACATTCCGGCCATAACAGCCAATAAAACCTGAGCTGTACAAATATTTGAAGTCGCTTTTTCGCGTTTTATGTGTTGTTCGCGCGTTTGCAATGCCATACGAAGTGCACGGTTTCCGTTTGTATCAACAGTTACCCCGATGATACGTCCGGGCATGCTTCGCTTATATTCTTCTTTTGTCGCAAAATATGCCGCATGAGGCCCGCCGTAACCCATCGGGATTCCAAAACGCTGTGTTGTACCACAAACCACATCGGCGCCCATTTCACCCGGAGGTGTCAGTTTTACGAGCGACAAAATATCGGCTGCAACAGCAACGCGGATCTCTTTTGATTTCGCTGAAGAAATAAACTTTGCATAATCATGGACCTGGCCGTATTTCCCTGGATATTGAAGGATCGCGCCGAAGAAATCATCCCCAAAATTAAATTCTTCATGATTTCCGATGACAAGTTCAACCCCGATTGGCGTGGAGCGCGTTTGTAAAACCGAAAGTGTCTGCGGAAGGATTTCTTCCGAGACGAAAAACTTATTTACGTTGTTCTTTTTCTGGTCGCGGGAACGGACATCAAAAAGCAGTGCCATTGCTTCTGCGGCAGCGGTTCCTTCATCTAGAAGCGACGCGTTTGCGATTTCCATTCCTGTGAGTTCGATGACAGTTGTCTGGTAGTTCAGCAACGCTTCAAGACGGCCCTGCGCTATTTCAGCCTGGTAAGGCGTATAGGCGGTGTACCAACCCGGACTTTCAAGAACATTCCTTTGGATCGCAGGCGGAACAATGGCAGGATGATATCCGAGTCCGATATAAGATTTAAAAACCTTATTCTTGTTTCCGAGCTGCTGTATGTGGTTCAGGTATTCGTATTCTGTGAGTGCCGGCTCGAGGTTGAGTGGCGCTTTCAGGCGAATGTCATCCGGAAGCGTCTCATAAACAAGCTGTTCGATCGAATTCACGCCGATTGTCTTCAGCATGTGTTTCAGGTTCTCTTCTCCCGGGCCGATATGCCTCAGTGCAAAAGCATCTGTTTTCATAAAAATAGTTGTGTATTTAAGCGGAACAAAAGTAATTATTTAATCCCGAAAAAAGTTTTGATTTAGATTGCGATTTTTAATGTTTTTCAACCAAAACCGCTACCTCTTAACGGTTTGATTAAATTTGTAGTATGAAGGCGCTGAAGCGAATTTTAGATTTTTACATCCGCGGCAGCATTCACGTGGCGCTGGCGGTTTATGCGCTTGTGAGGATGACCGAGCACATGTTCCTGATTCCGCATCGAAATCCTGTTTCGCTGTTCGCTTTTTTCGGTACCATTGCCGGATACAATTTTGTAAAATACCATACACTTGCGGCAACGCGAAAGACAGCGCTGCCAAACCAGATCAAAGCGATCGCCGCGTTGAGCTTCTTCTCGCTGCTGCTTTCCGGATATTATTTTTTACAACTTCATCCCGCGGCACAATTGATGACTGCCGGCGTTTTACTGCTGACAATCCTTTACACGCTTCCGTTCTTTCCAAACAGGAAAAATGCCCGAAACTGGGCCGGGGTTAAGATTTACATGGTATCAATTTGCTGGGTCGGCGTGACGGTCGTGCTCCCTTTGGTAAATGCGGAACTCGGATTTACGACTGATTTTTGGCTGAAGTGTGCACAAAGGTTCATCCTGGTCTTTGTGCTGATCCTGATTTTTGAAATCATCGATCTTGAAAAAGATGATCCGCATTTGCATACTGTACCACAGCAGATTGGCGTAAAGAATAC
Organism: Flavobacterium sp.; assembly: GCA_036399795.1. GTDB lineage: Bacteria > Bacteroidota > Bacteroidia > Flavobacteriales > Flavobacteriaceae > Flavobacterium. Next base: position 148,604 of record DASWML010000021.1, on the reverse strand, counting down.
AAAAATGCTCGGAATTGTACTGCTGCTGGTTTTTTACTCCCTTGAATCGGTGCGGTCGGTTATCGATGCGCAGCAGCTGGCGGTTAACCTTATACTTGTTGTTACTACAATGCTTTTCCTGCTATTTGCCAAGGAAGGCCGCAGCCGGTATTATTCGGCGCTTTGGGTCGAGGCGGTTCCTGTGTTATGGTGGCTGCTGATTGTTGGTGCAGATATGATTTCGGCGGGACAGCGTTAGGGATGGAAGCAAAGTGCCATGCACTGCGGACAGCCCGGCCAGGGCCGACCGTAAAAAAACAGTCCGGTGGACTGTTTTAGGGAGGAGCCAGCAGGTGCGCAAGCCGGAGCGAAGGGCAACGCCCAAAATATCCTCCTAATTGATTATCTTGCACTAAATCTCACGCTATGAACAAATTTTACCTTCTGCTGTTGTTTTGCACTTCGATTTCTTTCTCACAGATAAGCGAATGCGGCGTTGCCCATGAGAGTAATGAGCAGGAAGAAATGCATCGCAGGGAAATCCTTCAACAGTTGAAAGCGATGCCCGATTTAATGGAAAGAAGCCAGGATGAAATTGCTTATATACCGGTGAAAGTCCATTTGATAGGCGAAGATAACAATACCGGATACCTTGATACCCGAAGTGTCAATAAGGCGCTTGCCAGGCTGAACCAGGAATTCCTGGAAATCAATATTCAGTTTTATTTCAGCGGGACCGACTTCAGCCGGTATCCCAACAGTGCGTTGAACGACGGCGATAACCTATTTGCCGACACCATCAATTTCACTAATTCAAACGGACACAACAATGCGATCAATATTTATTGTGTCAGGGCATTAATTATCAATAACGCGTCTGCAGGCGGACTTTCGCCAATATCCCCAACCCAGCAAAGCCTCAACAGGATTCTTTTCCAGAATGCTTCTGTTGTGAACGGGAAAACGGTTGTTCATGAATTCGGCCATTATTTCGGGTTGCAGCACACTTTTAACGGATCTACAAATCCCACGATATCAAACCGCGAACTTGTAACGCGCAATTTCAGTGAAACAGCTCCGCGCATTTCTGCAAACTGCGATCTAAAAGGAGATTATCTTTGTGATACGCCTGCCGATCCTTTCGGGATTCCCGGTGCGACGGCTCCATTTTGTTCATACAATGGTACAGTGACCGATGCCAACGGTGATACATATTCGCCCGATGTTACAAACTATATGTCGTACTATCCGTGCATACCTTATAGTTTTACTGACGGGCAATATTCGCGAATGCAGGACGGACTCCTGTTAGTAACCAATCCGGCAAATAACTTTACGCTTGATGCGCCTGAAACCGTGCAGCCGGCACCGGGGAATCTTGCCGGGGTCGCCGATGCCTATGGCGTAACGCTGACGTGGGAAGATAATTCCGATTCGGAAACGGGTTATATTATTGAACGCGCTTCTTCAACTGACGGGCCTTTTATAGCCATTGCCGGAACAGCCGAAAATGAAACATCGCTTGAAAACGTGCCTGCGATTTCCGGAACAGAAAATTATTACAGGATCAAGCCATCAAACACAAAGAATAATTATTCCAATATTTCGAATAGTATTTTATCTGTTTTTTATTGCTCGAATTCGGCCGCACAATCCTGTAGTTTTACAGTTTCACCACAATTTCCCGAATTGGTAATCGATGATTTCCAGCTTTCGAAATCCGGCGCCTCGCTTATTGCAAATCTTGATTCAGGCTGCTCTCTCGGCGGCACAGCGAATTATTATGATACATTTTCTGCTGCAGCCGCTCCCGGGGAAACGCTCGATTTTACTGTAAGCTCACGTCAAGGTACAAATGGTGCCGCTTACGAAGTGAGTGCCAATATCTATGTCGACTGGAACCAGGATAACGATTTCGAAGACGAAAATGAATCTGTCTTTTCAAGTGCGCCATCGGTGCTTGAAGTTTCAGGGAGCTTTGTGGTTCCGGAGAATATTGGCGCGGGAGAGTTCCGTATGCGTGCGGTTTTATCCAACATTATCGGTCAAATCACGCCGTGCTGGGTTTTTTCAGGTGAGATGGAAGATTATAAATTAACTGCGGTTTCGTTAGGCAATTCAAGTGTTTCAAAAGCCGAATTCGTGATTTATCCAAACCCGGTATCCGGAATTTTAACTGTGCAGCATGATGCTGATCTCACCATCGACCGCCTCGAAGTCACCGATATCTACGGGAAAAAGATTTTCATCCGGCACAACTCAAGCTCAATCGATACAAGCAGCCTCGCATCTGGAATGTATTTCCTTCATATTTATTCAGGAAGCCAAAATCACATCAGGCGGTTTGTCCGCAATTAAATTCAAAATTTGGGCGTTGCCTTTCACGGCCTGCGCACCAACTGGCTCTTCTCTAAAACAATCCACAGGACTATTTTTTATGCTCGGCTTTGGCCGGGCTATCCGCTATATCTTTTGCTTCGCTGCGCTCCGCAAAAGGATGCCGCTTCTATCCCTAACGCAACCAATCCGCAAATTTATATCAACTGATTAGCCCGGCCCGTCGCAGCAACGCGTCCGGCTTCGGCTCCTGTCCGCGGAAACGCTTATAAAGTTCCATCGGTTGTTCTGTTCCACCTTTTGAAAGGATGTTTTCCCTGAACTTTTTTGCAACATCAGGATTGAAAATGCCCTCTTCCTGAAAATATTCAAAGGCATCGGCATCCAAAACTTCTGCCCACTTATAACTGTAATATCCTGAGGAATATCCGCCCTGGAAAATATGAGAAAACGATGTGCTCATGCAATTTTCGGCCACATCGGGATAAAGCGCCGTAGGTTCAAAAGCCTTAACTTCAAACGCCTTGACATCGTCGATTCCCGACGGATCCTGAGCGTGATATGCCATATCCAATAATCCGAAACTCAACTGTCGCATGGTTGCAATTCCTTCCTGGAAACTCGCGCTGTCTTTTATTTTCCGGATAAATTCCTGCGGAATAACCTCGCCGGTTTCATAATGGCGCGCAAATAAAGCGAGCGCTTCTGGTTCGTAACACCAGTTTTCCATGATCTGGCTTGGAAGTTCCACAAAATCCCAATAGACGCTGGTTCCTGAAAGTGATGGATAAGTCGTATTGGCGAGCATGCCATGAAGTGCGTGACCGAATTCATGAAACAAGGTCGTTACTTCATTAAATGTCAGGAGCGAAGGTTTCGTTTCAGTAGGTTTCGTAAAATTGCATACAATTGACACATGCGGGCGCTCGTTTTTTCCATCCTTGATAAACTGCGGCCTGAATGATGTCATCCATGCGCCGTTGCGTTTGCCTTTCCGCGGAAAGAAGTCGGCATAAAAAACAGCAACCAGTTCACCTTCAAAATCCAAAACTTCAAATGTTTGAACGTCTTCATGGTATTTATCAATGTCAAAAACTTCCTTGAAGGTAATTCCGAAAAGTTTTTCGGCAACGGTGAACGCGCCGTTTAAAACATTTTCGAGTTTAAAGTACGGCTTTAGCTTTTCATCGTCAAAGTCAAAAAGCTTTTGCTTTAATTTTTCGGAATAATAACCGCCATCCCATTTTTCAAGATGATCGAGTCTGTCGATTTCTTTTGCAAAGCGTGTAAGCTCTTCGAATTCCCGTTGTGCTGCAGGTTTTGCTTTTTCCATCAGGTCATTCAGGAACGACTTGACTTTATCGGGAGTTTGTGCCATGCGTTCTTCCAACACAAAATGCGCGTGTGTTTGATAACCTAAGAGGTTTGCACGATCGTGACGCAGTTTTGCAATGCGCTTTACGTTTTCCTGATTGTCATACTCGTTGTTACGGAACGCTTTTCGCCCGGCGGCAATGGCAAGTTCTTTACGGAGTTCACGATTGTCGGCATACGTCACAAACGGAATATAGCTCGGATGATCCAGCGTAAATATCCAACCCTCTTTCTGCTGATTTTTAGCCAGTGAGCGTGCGGCTTCGATGGTTCCTTCCGGCAATCCTTTCAAATCGGCTTCGCTGGTTATGTGAAGCTCGTAATTATTGGTTTCCGCCAAGACGTTCTCTCCGTACGTAAGTTTTAATTTTGCAAGTTCGGTGTCGATTTCACGAAGGCGCAATTTCTTTTCATCCGACAGCAATGCGCCATTCCGGGCAAAGCCTTTGTATTTTTTATCGAGCAGTGTTTGTTGCTCCGGCGTGAGTGTCAGCGAATCTTTTTGGTCATGAACCGACTTTACCTTTCTGAAAAGATCTTCGTTGAGCGTAATGTCGTTACTGAAAGCTGTTAGTAAAGGCGAAACTTCCTGCGCAATTTTTTGAATTTCGTCGCTGGTTTCGGCCGAGTTCAGGTTGAAGAATATATTCGAAAGCCTGTCAAGCGTTTCGCCTGAATAATCAAGTGCTTCGATTGTGTTTTCGAATGTTGGAGCCGCAGGATCATTGATAATATCATCGATTTCTTTTCGCGCCATGGCAATCGCTTCCTCAAAGGATGGCTTGAAATCTTCGGTATTGATTTGTGAAAAAGGCGCAGTTTTATGTTTGGTGCCGAATGGCTGAGTTAATATTCCCATTTTGTTGATTTTCTCGCAAAGACGCAGAGCGCAAAGCGTATTGATTGTTAATTATTGGTTTAATGCCTAGCCCTGATAGCAGCGGAAATCCTTTTTGCGGCGCAGCGCAGCGGAGCCGTAAAAAGATTGCAGCGGATAGCAGGAGAATGCTTCTATTTGCTTTTCAAACCTTCAGCCGACTGGATCACGGTGAGTTTCAGCCCTTCTTTATACGCTATTATTTTTTCCAGAATGGCCTGGTCACTGCTGCCGAGAATTTGTGCCGCGAGTATGCCGGCGTTTTTCGCACCGTTTAAAGCCACAGTTGCGACGGGAACTCCGCCCGGCATTTGCAGAATCGAAAGCAGACTGTCCCAACCGTCAATAGAATTACTTGATTTTACCGGAACGCCAATGACGGGAAGTGGCGACATCGAAGCGACCATTCCGGGCAAATGTGCCGCGCCGCCTGCGCCTGCAATGATAACATTGATTCCGCGCAAGTGGGCATTTTTACCGAACTCAAACAGTTTCTCGGGTGTACGATGTGCCGAAACGATGTCGATTTCCGTATCGATGCCGAACCCTTTCAGGATGTCGATGGCTTCCTGCATAACGGGCATATCAGACATGCTTCCCATGATGACGGCTACTTTCATGCAATTAATAATTTGTTGGTTAGTAATTAATTTGGCGTTGCGTTGTGCTCGGGCTTTTGGTTCGCCTGTTTGCTTCTAACGCGAGACCACACGAATGGTATTTTTGACTTCCTGGGCAATTCTTCTGGCTTCGGAAAGGTCTTTATTTACAATGGTGACATGTCCCATTTTACGGAACGGCCGCGTTTGTTTCTTCCCGTAAATGTGCGGCGTAACGCCGGGTATCGACAGGATTTGTTCGATATTTTCGTAAATAACATTTCCTGAATGGCCTTCATCGCCTACAAGGTTTACCATAATTCCTACGGCCTTGCTTTCTGTATTTCCAAGCGGCAGGTCCAAAACCGCACGGATGTGCTGCTCGAATTGGGATGTATAACTTGCTTCAATAGAGTAGTGACCCGAATTGTGCGGCCGCGGCGCCACTTCATTGACGAGTAAGTCATTGTTTTTTGTAAGGAACATTTCCACTGCAAGCAAACCTACGTGCTGGAATTTTTCAGAAACCTGAAGTGCCAGCATACGTGCGTGTTCGGCAATTTTTACATCGATGCGGGCCGGGCAAATTACATATTCCACCTGATTGGCTTCGGGATGAAATTCCATTTCGACCACCGGATATGTGGCTGTTTCTCCCGAAGGCGTCCTTGCGACAATGACCGCCAATTCCATTTTAAAATCGATCATTTCCTCGGCAATGCAGGCAGTGTCAGGCAAATTGGCGAGGTCTTCAATCGAGCGGACCGCTTTTACACCATTGCCATCATATCCGAAACGTGTGCTTTTCCAGATAAAGGGCATCGGCAAAAAATCGTTTTGTACGGCTTCGCGCAACACTTCAAGGGATTCAAATCGGTGGAAAACGGCCGTCGGTATGTTATGCTGTTCATAAAAATCTTTTTGTGTGCCTTTATCCTGTATTTTTTTCAGGGTTGCGGCAGAAGGATAAACTTTGATCTTTTCTTCTTCAAGTTTTTCAAGCGCTTCGATGTTGACGTGTTCGATTTCAAGCGTCAGGATATCTACTTTTTTTCCAAAAGTATAAACGGCATCAAAATCCATCAGGTCGCCCTGATAAAATTTATTGCTTCCGGTTGCGCAGGGCGCTTCATCACTAGGATCAAGCACGACGGTGAAAACGTCAAATTTCCGGGTTTCGTTGAGCAACATCTTGCCAAGTTGGCCTCCGCCTAAGATTCCGAGCTTAAAACCCGAAGAAAAATAATCCATTGTAATGTCGTTTAGACAAAGATAAAGATTCTCAGGATTGAAGCCGTGTTGTGCCGGAAGTTTTTGTCGTAAATGCCCTGTGTTCTTGACACAATCATGCCTTACATCCGGAAGGGTTTTCATTAACTTTATTACTTCTTAATTCTCAAACAATTAACTTAAATCCAACATAATGAAAGAAATCACAGTCAACGACAGCCGCATGTACGGCCTGATGGTTTTGTATGACATGCATACCGGCTTTTTTAAGCGTGCCATTGAAGGAATTGCCCATGAAGCGGCCAACAACAGGCTCGATACTCAAGCCAACCACGTTGCGTGGCTTACGGGAAGCCTGGTGCAGCAGCGTTACGAGGCTGCCAATCTTTTTGGGAGGCAAATGCAACAGGCCGCGCACGGGCTTTTCCGGGATTACCAGGGAATAAAAGACGACGTGACTTATCCGCCGCTGGCAGAGTTTCTTCAGGATTGGGAAAAAGTTTCGCCTGTTGTGAGAGACATTTTTGTTAAGCTCGATGCAACACAGCTCGATGCGGAATACGATATGGAAGGAATGAAAATGACTTATTATGAGCTCATCTCGTTTATGGCCTACAGGGAAGCGAGTTGCATTGGTCAAATTGCATTATGGCGCAGGCTGCTGGGATATCCGCCGTTACGCTATGATGACATGGGTTAAAAATCGCCACAATTTTTACGCAGGCGCTTTTTCTTTCTGCCGATTATTAGTAGTTTTGTCGTCCTGAATGCCCTGGTGGCGAAATTGGTAGACGCACTGTGTTCAGGTCGCAGCGCCTTATGGGTGTGCTGGTTCGAGTCCAGTCCAGGGCACAAAATGCTAAATACGCATCATTAAAAAACCGGTAATTAATAATACCGGTTTTTTATTGCCTTACTGTAAAGTTGGCTTCTTAATCCTTTATGATTTTCTTCGTTTCGGTTTTTCCTCCAGATTCGAGCCGCAACAGGTAAATTCCTTTGCTGAAGCCTGACATGCTGATTTGTGGCGAATCATCCAAAATGCCTTCTCTGACCAATTTGCCATCGATGGTAAAGATTTTATAAACGGTAGGGAAAGTAATTCCAGTTACCGTAGCAAAATCTTCTACAGGATTCGGATATATGCTAAAGATATTCTTGGTATGATCGCCTGACCCAAGGGAAACAGGGGTTCCGTATGCTGCAATATTATTGAATGTCACGCGGTTTCCATTATCGGTTGCCATACTTGTTCCGGTAAAACGAAGCCGCACCTTGAAATCCGGATTGTTATCTGCGGAAGCGACCGATGTAAAATCAATTTCATGGAGTTCATAACCAACAGCCATCGGATGTGATGAAGCGATCCCGGTAGTAATCCATGTTGGCGTTCCGGAATTTACGGCATAATCAACGGCGATACCCGTGGCATTTGTCAGTTCATTCATCGCTGCAAAGGAAAACTTAATGTCTTCATACCCAGATGTTGTAAAGCTGAACACCAATGTATTCTGCAGCGATCCGGTGTGAAGCGGCTCTTTTATCTGAATCCCTTTCATATCGCTTGTTGCAAAAGGCAGGTTGTTGTTTGCTTCAGGAATATAATTTAGCGTTGTCGGGCTGTTGCGCCGTTCCATCGATGCTTTCCGCCAGTTCGGGTGATCACTTGTAAACGGATAACCGCTGAGGCAGGACTGATAGGATAATATGCCGTTACTTGCTGTTTCAGTAAATGTCGATGCGAGTGTGGTAAGCGGGATATCGTTTTCGATGTTTCCGTCCATCATCCAAAAATATATCGGCTCACTCTGAGGGGAATTATCAGGTACAAAATGCGCTGTGACAGAAAAACTCGACGCTGTTGAAATTGTAATTTCATCTTCGGTGCTTGACGAGGCGCCAGACCAGTGACTAAAGGCAAAGCCTTCGGCAGCAACCGCTTTTAACGTTACCGGAATATTTGAGAAATAGATCCCGGTCCACGGATACGGATTTCCGCTGATACCATCAGTGCCGTCTTTGATGTTTATGGTGTTCACTTTCACATAGCCATGCGCTGCATCAGAAACATTGATCGTTGCATTTATATTTGATGCAATATTGAATTTTTGACGGATATGCGTGCGCTGGATATCAGGGCGCTGATTGCCGAAATCTTTTTCGAGATTAAGATTGAAATTCCAATAATCAACACTTGACGGTGCGTCCCATCGGGCGGATTGCTCGGGAATTTCAGGTTCAATAGCGGCCTTCATTTCATCAATTGTTGAGGTAATCCGCGAGGGAAGGAAAGTCGTGTTGAGTAAATCGGCGAATCGCGTGATGAAATATTGCTCAAATGAATCATTTTCCAGCATCTTCCGCAGAAGCAACGTTGACCACGCAGGATTTGGCCAGCTTGGGCCGTTGGTTGCAGTTGCTGCGGCGAGGCTGTTGTGGTTAATGTCAGGCCCGTGAATTGCAAAAGTCGCATCCATATCATGCGCATACCAGCGCCATCTTCCGTCATGGCCAAACGGCGCGTTCGGTATATATTCGGAAGTCTTTTTTCTCCACCTCAAAATATTATTGCTTGGCCAGTCGACATTCTGAAGAAAAATATTTGAAATGAAATAATCTGCAAAATTCTCAGGGTCAAGCTGCGTAGTGATGTAACTGTAGTTCGCTTGGTCGGTCAGGAAATGTGTGCCGAGATAATCCATCATAGCGGTGTAATGGATGCCATCGCCTTCCTCAATGCTGTTCTGGCTGGCGATAACATCGATTTCGTTATCGGGGATGTTGTACATTCTTTTGAAAAAGTTATTGTCGATTTTGTCCCGAAGGCTGAGGATTCCCCAATATTCCCCGTTAAGAAAAACAACTGTCGGCTGATATCCTTTGACCACAACATTGATGTTTTTCATTAATTGCTGGCAAAGCGCATCGCGGAACAACGTCTCGAAAAAGTCGGAACCTGAATTATGAAGCGCAATCCTATCATAATTGGCAGGCTGTCCCGGGAAAAATTCATAATCCATCGATCCGGTTCCATATTCGTCACGCGCGTAAATTGCCAGCGATTTGTTCTGCCAGGCCCGTGATGAGCCACCGTTTACCCGAATGCCAACATCCTGGTTTACCACGCGGGTGCCGTCAACAAAATACTCCATGCTGGCAGGAACTTCGTTTTCGATTCCGCGCCGGTAGAAATTGGCGATGTTTTCTATATAATCAGGGACAGTCGACGGATGTTCTGCCCGCCATGTTTCAAAGTCAACTCCGGCCGTAAAAATTCCGTCATTAAAATCAAAAAGCCTGTCCTCGTCAATTGCGAAAGAAATGACAGGTATTGAAAACCGATCGGTACCCTGCGGAGAGATAAAATAGCTACGGCTTTCCGTTTTACTTGTCAATGCGCCCGGTTTTACGACCTTCGCCCTGATGACAGTTCCTTTATAAATTGGGCTTCCCGGAATATATGCAGGGACAAAATCATAAGTGGTCGACATCGATGCTACTTTATTGGGCAGTGTTGAGCGGTCGACAATATTTATTGGCGTATTGTATTGCAGTGTCGCGATGCTTTGGGTTAAAAGTGGCCCAACCGGTTGTCCGGGTGTTTCGGGGTATTGGTTTTTGTAAGTATAAGTGGAGCCGCCAATATGCGCTGCATCAGGTTCGGAACCATCGACAGTATAAATAATGGAAGCGCCGGAAACATTGGTGGATATTGTAAGCTGAAAAGTATTGGTGTAAAATCCGGCATTGTGCGAGAAAACGGGCGGCGGAAGTATCTGTGAATAGCCGCTGGCAGAATTTACTGCACCCGGCGTAACATTGTCCAGGAATAAAAAGCTGCCGCTGCCGTTCGGGACACGTCCATAAGAAATGTCAGAAGAAAGCTCGGGAATTGTAACGGTAGCTGCTATTATTCCATCTGGTTTTGTGAGTACAAGCGTTTCACCTGACGCACTGATCTTGAAATTGGTATGCAGCGGACTACCGGCAACAATACGGTTCTTATCGGAACACCAAATCAAAAGATATTGGCCCGGACCAACGGTAACGTTTGGAAATGTCCACATATAAGGATTGGTTCCGTCATCGGTGAGTCCATATCCGTTAAGATTTACGCCGGAAGCTCCCGCATTATAAAGTTCTATCCAGTCTTCATGGTCTCCGTTTTCATCTGTATTTACAGTGGTGTTTGACGCAAGGACTTCATTAATGACAATATTCTGCGCAGTTGCCGTTGCAAAACAAAAAATAAAAGTAATAAGGGTAAAGTAGACGTTTCTCATAGTTCCTGGTAAAAATCCTCAAGTTACAAAACAATAGCGCGAATAGCGGCTTTAATCGCTAAAACACAACTTTTCATCGACGAGTTTACCGCATTAGCAGTTTTTAACATCCGTAAAAAAGACGGCAAATAACCGTCTTAATATGCTTTCTGGTACTTCTCGTATTTAATTATTGATCACGGTTATCATCCGCATTTGAATTGTCATTGGAATCTTCGGCTTGGGTAAAACCCTGCATTTGTTTTGTCCCTTCGTCAATCTGTGTTATTTGTTGGTCTAAATTTTCAGTATCAGGTGTCTGCGACCTGTCACGGCCGCTGCCGCTTTCCTTGATGTCGAGCCTTTCGATCTCGCCTATGCGTTTTGCGGGCGATGTCCAATTATTGTCATCAGGATTGTTATTGCCTGGACGGTCTTCGCTTTGCTGGCTGGTTTTTTCAGGTAATTCCATGTTTTATGATTTTGGGTTCTAAACAAATTTAATCAATCGCTTTTGCGGATGGTATTAAAGTTATTATAAAACGTCGAAGGCCGCTATTTAAAAAGAATACGAAAAGGAAAACTGGCCGTAATAATTTGCCGGAAGCCCCGGATAAAAATAGCGTGGTGCAGCATTCGGCGGAGCAGTCGCATTGACCAAAACCATCGACGCATAATGTTCGTCAGCGACATTATTCACGCCTGCCGCAAAATGTAGCAGAAGTTTTTCCGATGCCTGGAGCCGGTATCCTGCCTTCAGGTTTAATACCGAATAGCTGTCGCTGAACTCGGTATTGGCATCATTCATCGGGATATCATCAACATACATCATATCAGCAGAAAAATAAGCACCCGATATTCCTAAAATAATTCCGCCGCCGACTTTGGTATCGGGCACTCCGGTGAGTTCGTTTCCGGAAAAATCATTTTCCGCATCAACAAAGTCGAGAAATTCATATTTACCAAACGAAGCAGAAACAAATGCCTCCAATGTCAGCTTTTTGCTGATATTTCCGCTGTAACGTAAAGCCGCCTCCATGCCCTGATGCAGTGTTTCACCGGCATTCACGCCAACATACTGATCATCGCCGATGCGCCGGGCCACAAGCAAATCGTTTATTTTCATCCGATAAAGTGAAAAATCAGTGAACAGGTGTTTATTGAGAAGATAAAACTTGCCGCCCATTTCAACATTATAACCATTTTCGGGTTTAATGCTGGTGTTGATCGTTCCGGTGGCTGTCAGCGTTTCCTCAACACTTGGCAATGAAAAGCCGCGACTTGCGGAAAAATGGATCGTGCTGAGTTTATCTGGCTTATACAATAATGAAACCTGTGGCGACCAAATAACATCATAAGCATATTTTGCTGATGAAGCGGCTTCGGTCGGAAAGACATTGTCGAGTCGGAATTCTGTCCGGTTCATGTTTACTCCGGCCTGCAGTTCAAGCTTGTTGATAATTGGGATCCGCATCTGCAGAAAGGCATTGAAGAATTTCCGATCCTGTTCGGTCACCGTCAATTTTTCACCCTGAAGGCTTCCGTTACCGTTATTGTCCTGGTACAAATTTTCAAATATGCGGCCTTTAAAACCATCACGGAAATATTCACCGCCAAGGATGAAATTTGCCATTTTTCCGAAAAAACCGGTTGCTGCTGAAAATTGTGTCCGAACGCCATAACCCACATTATTCTGTTTCAGGATGTCGAATGGTCGCGGCTCGTTGCTGTCCCTGACGTTAACGAAAATTGAAGTAGAGTTCCTGATCGTGCCGAAGTCAACATCATAACCAATCCCGCCCAAATACGATTTATACTGTTCATATCCTTGCGATGCAAGCCATGTTGGCGCCGCGGCCTGCGGATTTTCTTCAAACATTTCCCTGCTGATCGAGCTCGGGATAAACGCTTTCATATAAGTGTAATTGGCAAGATAGGTGAGTTGCCCTTTTTCACTCCGGAGCAATTCCCCGGCAATGGTTACGCCTTCGCGGAGGTAAGCGCTGTTTTGCCGCCAGCCATCGGATTCAAGCTTGTGGAAGTTGATGTTAATGTTTGACCGTTCCGAGTTATAAGCGTAATTGTAATTGTTTTTTATGGTTCCGAAAGATCCGAAGGTTGCACTCACCGAAGCCTTGCTTCCAAATCCCTGGAAAATCTGTGGCGATATCAGGATCGCGCCACCAAGTCCGGCGCCATACAAGCTCGACAGCGGTCCTTTGATGATTTCAATCTGTCCGATATTCTCGGTATTGATATCTTCAATTGTCGTCTCACTGTCGCCCGAAGTTAGCGGAATACTTCCATAAAAAGCCCTGATTTTATTTGTTCCGAAAGGTGTCCGCGCACCGATCCCGCGAATGGAAATCCGGTTGGTATTGAAAGCGCCCGACTGCATAAAAACGCCCGAAACCATATTGATTGCAGGCACGATGTCGGTATAATTGCCGCGTTGCAAGTCTGTTTCAGAAACAATCCCTACCGATGCCGGGGCGTTCATCAGGCTGTCGTTGATGTGGTAGCGGCTGATGATGATTTGTTCTATTTGTTCGGGAACAGAATCACGGGGCTTTTCCTGTGCCGAGATTCCGAAGCGGGCCAAAAAAGTTAAGAGTAAAAAAAGATTCCTCACGCGCAGAAGTTTTGGTGTTCCCGTAAATTACTCAATAAATCGCTTTTGGAGCCCGAAGCTGTACAATATTGGAACTTTTTTAACGAAACTCTCGGCCATAATAACTAAATTTATATTGCATCGCACTCAAACCGAATTCAGTATATTTGCAAATTATTCTAAAACCTAAAGAGTGATACAGCTTCACGACAAACAGTTTGTCCCTTTTATTTCTGCCGGTGAAATTGATTTCGCAATACAGCAGATGGCAGAACAGGTTGAAGCAGATTTCGGCGACGATATTCCGGTATTTGTTGGCGTGCTCAATGGTGCATTCATGGTTGTTTCCGATTTCATGAAACATTATAAAAAGCCATGCGAAGTGAGTTTCATTAAGATGTCTTCCTACGAAGGCACTTCATCAACACACGAAGTAAAGCAGCTCATCGGGCTCAACCAGGATGTTGAAGGCCGCAGCGTTATAGTAATTGAAGACATCGTCGATACCGGAAATACGCTCGAAGAACTGAAAGAGCTTTTCAAAAGCAAGAATGTCAGGCATTTCAAGATCGCTACTTTGTTCTTCAAGCCGGAAGCTTACACAAAAAACATCAAGATTGATTATGTTGGGATAAGGATACCGAATAAATTCATTGTCGGTTACGGACTCGACTATGACGGACTCGGCAGGAACATCCCCGAAGTTTACCAATTGCAATAAACCACCAAAAACAAATGATCAATATCGTTCTATTCGGAAAGCCGGGCGCAGGAAAAGGTACCCAGGCGGAATTCTTAAAAGAAAAATATAAGCTCGTACACCTGTCGACAGGAGATATCTTCAGGTTCAATATCAAAAACCAAACTGAATTGGGAGCGCTTGCAAAAAGTTACATGGACAAAGGCGACCTTGTTCCCGATGAAGTGACAACCAAAATGCTTAAAGATGCCGTAAACAGCAACGAAGGCGCTAAAGGCTTCCTTTTTGACGGCTATCCGCGAACGTTATCACAAGCCCAGGCGCTGGATGAGTTCCTTGAATCCAAAGGTTCAAAAGTCACCGCCACAATCGCTCTCGAAGCCGATAACGAGATCCTTGTGCAACGCCTGCTGGAACGCGGCAAGACCAGCGGCCGCCCCGATGATATGGACGAAGAAAAAATCAGGAACCGTTACAATGAATACAACGAAAAAACGGCGCCGTTGATCAATTACTATACTAACCAAAATAAATTTCACCCTGTAAACGGGATTGGCTCCATTGCCGAGATTACGCAGCGCCTCAGCGACGTGATCGACGGGCTGTAGCCGGATCATCTATGGAAATAACCATTATATTTTTTCTTATTATCCTGAACGGTGTCTTTTCCATGTCGGAAATCGCATTGATTTCAGCAAGAAAAAACAGGCTTGAAAATGCCGCCAAAAAAGGGAATGCCAGTGCGCAAACAGCACTCGACCTGGCAAACTCACCAAATAAATTTCTTTCGACCGTTCAAATCGGGATTACGCTTATCGGGATACTGACAGGTATTTTTTCAGGCGAAGCGCTCACCGACGATGCCCGGTTTTTTTACGAAGGCATTCCGTCCCTAAAAGAATATTCCAACTCGCTTGCCGTGGGAACTGTCGTGGTTATACTAACATTCTTCTCGCTGGTCTTGGGCGAATTGCTCCCCAAAAGGATCGGCCTTAATTATCCGGAAAGAATTGCAAAAGCCGTTGCGCTTCCAATGAAATACGTGTCGGTTGTGACAGCGCCATTCATCTGGCTTTTGACAACATCAACCGATTTCCTTCTGAAAATACTCATGATCCGCCCGAACGCCGACGGTAAAGTCACCGAAGAAGAGATCAAGGCCATTATAAAAGAAGGCACCGAAGGCGGCGAAGTCCAGGAAATCGAGCAGGACATCGTGGAACGGGTTTTCCACATCGGCGACCGCAAAGTGAATTCGCTCATGACACACCGCAAGTCGGTAGTATTTCTGCCCGTAAACGCCAACAAGCAGCACGTGCGCGAACTCATGCTTAAGGAACTTCATTCTGTTTATCCTGTTTATGGCGAAAATCATGACGACATTGTCGGGGTTGTCGACCTTAAAAGTATCTTTTCGCATTTCGAAAACGAAAATTTCAACCTTTCCGGGATTATGACCGAGCCGCCATTCCTGATGGAGCAGACAACGGCTTACAAAGCACTCGAACATTTCAAGACCAGCGGAATCCATTACGCTTTTGTCTCGGATGAATATGGCGATTTCGAAGGAATTATTACGCTGAACGACATTCTTGAGGCGCTCGTTGGCGATGCGTCCGATTTTTATAAGGAAGATTTTAAACTCGTTTCACGCGACGACGGAACCTGGATGGTCGACGGGCATTATTCCCTCCACGACTTCCTCACATATTTTGAACTCGACGAGCTCATCAACGATTATGAGGTGAACACCGTAAGCGGACTCATAATGACCGAGCTTTCCTTCATCCCCAAGGAAGGGCAAAAACTCATCTGGAACAATTTTGAGCTCGAAGTACTCGATATGGACGGTGTCAAAATCGACAAGGTCTTGGTTCGTTCACTTGATAAAAATGATGATGATTAATTTTCTGGAGCACGTTCCTGCTGTCCGCTCTAGCTTTCGCTGCTAAAGAACGCAGCAAAAGGCTGCCGCTTCCATCAGGGCTGGGCATTTTCGAAGCCTCCACGATAAACACTAATATTAAACGACGACAGCCGGTGGCTGCAGCTATTATAAAAGATAACAATGACAGAGGGTAATTTCGTCGACTACGTAAAAATATATGTTTCCTCAGGTAAAGGAGGCAAAGGTTCAACGCACCTTCATCGCGAGAAATTTATCGAAAAAGGCGGTCCGGACGGCGGCGACGGCGGCCGTGGCGGACACGTTTTCCTTGTTGGGAATAAAGAGCTATGGACGCTTTTCCACCTGAAATTCGCCCGCCATGTGAAAGCCGGCCACGGTGGCGACGGCGGAAGCGACCGCTCAACCGGAGCCGACGGTGAAGACAAATTCATCGAAGTTCCGCTTGGAACTGTTGTGCGCGATAAAGACACCAACGAAATCCTGTTCGAAATCACCGAACACGGCGAAAAGAAAATTCTCGCCAAAGGCGGGAAAGGCGGACTCGGGAATTGGCATTTCCGAAGCTCCACAAACCAGACACCGCGTTATGCCCAACCGGGAATGCCACCCGAAGAAATGGATGTCGTACTTGAATTAAAAGTACTCGCCGATGTGGGCCTCGTGGGATTCCCAAATGCCGGAAAATCGACATTGCTTTCGGTGCTGACGTCAGCAAAACCAAAAATCGCCGATTATCCGTTTACGACATTAAAGCCAAATCTCGGGATTGTGAATTACCGCGATTACCGTTCGTTTGTGATTGCCGATATTCCGGGAATTATTGAAGGCGCAGCCGAAGGCAAAGGCCTCGGGCATTATTTTTTGCGCCACATCGAACGCAACTCAACATTGCTGTTCCTTGTTCCCGCAGATGCGGCCGATATTAAGCAAGAATACGAAATCCTGCTGAACGAGCTACAGAAATACAATCCGGAAATGCTCGATAAAGAAAGGCTTCTTGTAGTTTCAAAAAGCGATATGCTCGACGAAGAGCTGAAGGCCGAAATGAAAAAAGACCTCGACAAATCACTTGAAGATGTTCCGTACCTGTTCATTTCGTCGGTAGCGCAACAAGGGCTGACGGAGCTGAAGGACAAATTATGGCAGATGCTGAATTCATAAAAAG
This sequence comes from Flavobacterium sp., assembly GCA_036399795.1. Lineage (GTDB taxonomy): Bacteria > Bacteroidota > Bacteroidia > Flavobacteriales > Flavobacteriaceae > Flavobacterium. The sequence goes on along the minus strand of DASWML010000021.1, from coordinate 131,561 downwards.
GTGCAACAGCACCTTTTTTCTTTTGATACGCCAGGATTGTAATCCGTGAGCGAATTTTCTGGATTCAGTGAACCCATAAAAGCTTATATTACAGCGTCAATCAAAAATAAATCTCATGAAATCAATCAGCTTCTTTCTGTTATTGTTGCTTTACGCGGCCAGGCCTGTAAATGCGCAAATCTCAATCAAAGTATTTCCGGAACCTGTCTTTATTGAAAATGACAGGAACACGCAGATATTGAATTTCGACTTTTTAATAGCAAACAGCGCAGCCGATACGCTGCAACTGACAAAAGTGACAGTTTCTGTTTACGACAGCGCAAGCCAATTGCTACACCAGCGTTTCCTTGATTCCAACGGAACATCACCAAGCATCAACCTGCTGCCGAAGCGCACCTGGAATGGCATCGAGGAACATCTGGTATTCAATCCGTTCACCGACTTTCGGCTTGCCACCGCAATCTCCCGTCTTGATTATGACTGGGTTTTTGAAAATCAGAAGGAAGAAGAAATCAAAATTAGAACGACGGTTTTGCCGATAGAATATGTTCAGAAAGTAGCCATGGAGATGCCGCTCAAAGGCCGCGTGCTGGTTTACGATGCGCATGATTATTACTCGCACCATCGCAGGTTTGATTATAATTTTGGGCCGATCAAAGCTTTGGGTATCAATACCAATTTCATGCGGTATGCCTACGATTTTGTGTCTGTTGATTCAAAAAACCAGCAATTTTCGGGAAAAGGCGAAGACCGTGAGTACATCGGGTTTGGGAAGGAAGTTGACGCTGTTGCCGATGGTAAAGTCATTTATGCCGTGGGCGACCGGAACGACGACAAGAAATTTGACGTTTCCAAGCTTAAAGACAATCCGCTGGAGCTTTATGGAAATTGTGTTGCCATTGAGCATTCTGACAAATCTGTTAGTGTTTACGGACATCTGAAAGCGAACAGCGTCCGGCTTAAAAAAGGCGACATGGTAAAGTCGGGACAACAGATCGGGCAGGTCGGCACTTCCGGCAGCTCCTTTTTTCCACATCTTCATTTTGAAGTCCGCACCTCGATCACCGCATCTGCACAAGGGCTTCCCTCTTATTTCAGTAATGTCACCATCGTCGAAGGCACTTCAAAAACCTCCCTGAATGGAATTTCGCCCCAAACCGGCAGTATTATCGAGTAATGTTGTTTTATGGGCCGGCTGCTGAGGTTGCGATGCTTCGCGACAGGGATGGCAGCGGTATCCTGCAAAGCGCAGCGGCGCAGATAAAGCGTACAGCCCGCTTGTTCGCCATAAAAAACACATACCACATTTGCGTTTTCCAAGGTCGCGTATCAACACTTGCAAAAATTGATTTATATTAGCAGCCGCTAGTCCGAAACAGGCTTCGGCATAGAAAATCCTGCAAGATTGGCGGTATTGACTAACTTTTAAATTTAAAAAATGAAGAAAATTGTTTTGTTCATCACCATGTGCCTGATGGTTGTGCCGGTAAAGGCCGACGAGGGAATGTGGTTCCTGATGTTCATTGAGAGGCTGAACCATCGCGACATGCAGAAAATGGGACTTCAGTTGACGGCAGAGGAAATTTACAGCATCAACAACCACAGCCTTAAGGACGCCATTGTGCAGTTCAATGGCGGTTGTACGGCTGAGATCATTTCGAAAGACGGGCTTGTGCTAACGAACCACCACTGTGGATACGACGCGATTGCTGAACTTTCGTCGGCCGAAAAGAACTATCTGAAAAATGGTTTCTGGGCAGAGAACCGGAAGGCCGAAATGAAGCCTAAATCGCTCTATGTACGTTTTTTCGTCAGGATGGATGATGTGAGTAAAAGGATTTTGTCGAAGGTGAACGACCAAATGTCGGAAACCGACCGTAACAAAGCAATCCAGCAGGAAATTGCCCTGATCGAGAAAGAAAATAACGAAGGCGGGAAATACACGGTATCAGTTCGCCCGTTCTTCCAGGGTAACGAATATTATTATTTCGTTTATCAGGATTATAAGGATGTGCGTTTGGTGGGAACTCCGCCAGAGAATATCGGGAAATTCGGTGGTGACACTGACAATTGGGAATGGCCTCGTCATACGGGCGATTTCTCAATGTTTCGTGTTTATGCTGATAAGAGCGGAAATCCTGCTGAATATTCACAAGACAATGTGCCTTTGCAGCCGAAGCATTACCTTCCGGTAAGCATGAAAGGCGTGAAAGAAGATGATTTTGCAATGATTTTAGGATATCCGGGCCGTACAAACCGCTGGATGCCTGCTGGCGGAATCGATCAAAACGTTAAATATGCTTATCCTGCGTGGGTTGAAGGCGCTAAAATGGGTATGGACCGTATGAAGGTTTATATGGAAAAAGATCCTTCGATCAATCTGGCATATGCTTCTAAATATGCTTCTACCGCGAACTATTGGAAGAACCGCCAGGGAATGATCGACGCACTGACGAAAGCCGGTACAGCAAAGACTAAAGCGGGTCAGGAAGCAAAATTCAATACCTGGGCGAACAAGAGTGAAAACAAGGCTAAGTACGGAAATGTAATTGCGACACTTAACAATTACTACGAAAAAACCAATCTTAAGTCACGCCACGACAACTACCTGACGCAACTGATGCGCACAAGTGCTTACGGCCAGATGCCGGCAGTGCTCGGGAATGCATTGATGCAATACTATAAAGAGAATGATGCCAAGCGTGCCGAAATGCTTCCTAAGATCCAGGAGCAGATCGACAACTATTATACTGAGTTTCATGAGCCGCTTGAGCGTGATGTGCTTGCTGCACAGTTGAGTCTTTACACTTCAAAAGGCGCTGAATATGGTTTGTCGCCGATGATGGCGGAACTTAAGGCCCAGACTAAAGGCGATTTTACAAAATATGTGAACGATGCTGCAGACAGGAGTATCTTCACTTCCCGCAATACGCTGGATTCTTTTATGAAAAATCCTGATGCTGCAGCGATTGCGAATGATCCGTTGTTCCAGATTTCAAACGACCTTGTCACTAAGGCAAGAAACAAGTCGGATGCACAATTGCAACTCGACAATGACTACGGAAAGGCATTCAGGTTATTGGTTGAAGGGCTTCGTGAATCAAAATTGAATCCGATCAAGTATCCGGACGCGAACTCAACACTGAGGCTGACATACGGTAAAGTGCGTGCACTTCCGGCCGACAAACGCAATGATGCGAAAATCAACAACTATACGACCATGGAAGGTATGGTGAAGAAATACAAAGCCGGTGACGATGAATTTGATCTTCCAAAGAGATTGATTGAGATGAACGCAAAGAAGGACTTCGGGCAGTATGCTGATAAAGCGGGTTACATGCCGGTAAACTTCCTGACTGACAATGATATTACCGGTGGTAATTCAGGTTCTCCGGTACTGAATGGTAAAGGTGAATTGATCGGACTTGCATTCGATGGAAATATTGAGGCAATGGCCGGTGACGTGATCTTCGATCCAAACCTTCAGAGAACGATAAATGTTGATATCCGTTATGTATTGTGGATCATCGACAGGTTCTCAGGGGCAAAACACATTGTAGATGAAATGACGATCGTGAGATAAGAAAATCATATTTTTATAAAGAATCCGCTTTGAAAGAAGCGGATTTTTTTATTCTTGTTTCAGAGAATTAATGCCACAACATTGGGCTATTAGAATTGTTTGTGATGTTATTCATGTCGATCAAACTTAGGACGTTTATGCCTTCGGAAGAATAGCCATGAAGGTACAAATTCCTATGGCATGAAAATCCCTGATAACACCGATTTCTATGAAACACAGGTGTTCTTAGGACTATGCAGTAACTTCAAATCGATTGAGTTGTATACTAATTCGTTCCAATGCCAACCTAAGACAGCAAACGAGTACTAAATTGCCATTGAGCAGAGCAAAAGATTCGATTTTAATTGCGATCTCGGCCGACGAATTGTAAAAAAAAGAGCCCTTCATTAGAAAGGCTCTTTGAGATATTAAATCATCTTTTAGCGATTGGCAAGCTTAATATTCGCCGTCGTACCTGAGGCCAGTTTTACTTTAGCGAAATAGATGCCTTCCGCATAAACAAACTCATGCTGGAATTCAAGGCTTGGACTCTCAGGAATGAATGTCCTGATCAGCTTTCCGCTGATATCATACACTGTGATACGCTCAATTTCACTGCCTGCCTGTACCAAAAGAATATCGTCTTTGATATAAGCTGCCGCACCGTGCGTTTCATTATCCGGAGTTCCCAATGCGTTGCTTGTATATCGAAGGATGAAACGCTCATTGAACGTGCCGCTTTCCGTAGCAAATGAATAGGCGCTTTCCCTAACGTCGTGTATCGTGTTCAGGAGTTTATCCTCAAGATATATATTATGCTCACTGAAGAGGCCATCCACCCGGTCAATGCCTATAGTATAAGTACCCGCTGATGCAGCATTGTAACCCAACGGTACGATGTCGCTTTCTTCAAAAGGAAGCTGTCTTCCCTGGATCGCCAGATGTTTATCAGAATTGAATGAATAAAGCGAGAGGTCGCTTGAGTTAAGGAATTCACCATCGAAAGCCCTGTCAAGTCCATTGGTCGCGCCTTCACTATAGCCTACAAGAATCTGGCTGAACGCACCCTGCGCATTGGCAAGGTTAAGCCAAATACGGTGTTTTTCCAGTGCTGTATTAAATGCTGGCTCACCAGTTGTACGGAAGAAGACGTTATTGTTTCCACTCACGCGCATGGAATTGTTGAATAATGCTGTTCCACTTGTAAGTCCTTTTACAAAAAAGCCTTGCCCTGATGCAATATAACCGTTTGGCGGAGCGCTGCCATATCCGGAAGGGACAGTATTGGTTCCTCCTAAGGTGTTGTAAGTGGCATATCCTGAAGCGCTGTAATTATAGGTAAAAGTTCCATAAAACGGATTCGGGTTCGCTGCGCTTGGCGGCGCGTGGTGTGTCCAGAAATAAATTGTTCCGTCAACCAGCGAATTGTTTTGTGGATGATTCAGGAATAAATCTGCGTTTACTGCCGAAGGATATGGATTCCCGATGAGGTTCAACTTATCGGTCGAAACCCCGGCACCGAGCGATCCTGTGATAATCGGGATATTGATATTACCATTATTCGGTGTACCGATAAATACCGCGGTATAAGCTTGGGTAATGGAAGGATTTGTGGAATAGGTCTGCGGGGCGCGCACGATATATCCTTTGGTCGGGTTCATCACCGTAGCTGAGCTTTCCGAAATCCAGTTTCCGTTGCCTCCGCTGATGCTCGGGTTCCAACTGTAATATTTGTCGAACAATGTATCGGGTGAAAGATTGCCTAAAGTGTAGCTTCCCATAACCAAAGGTGAATTCCAATAAGTGAAGTCATATCGGTACATCGGCTGTGTTATCCTTGCCAGGACGATGTTGCCGGTGTTTGCCACATTATCAGTCTGAACGAGGCTTGCGTTATTCTGTATAAAGAAGTTTCCTAACGGATGCACATTTACAAAATTAGTCACGCTGATGCTGTTGTTTGAATTTACATCGAGTCGTCCGCCGCTTAATATATTGAGGCTGTAGGCATATGCTACATAATTGCTTCCAGATATGATCGGGTCTGTAATAACATTCGGGATAGTCACACAGTTGCTTGCTGTTGGTACGCCGGTCGGGGTCCAGTTTGCCGGAGAATTCCAATCGGCATTGACCGAACCATTCCATGTTTTTGCATTATTGATTACAGTGATGCAATTACTTGTAGCCAGGCACGGTGAACCGTTTAAGGTTGAGGTAACCACAACATGATAATATGTAGTCTGCGTGAGGGCAGGCGGATCATAAGTCGGAGAAGTTGCGCCTGAAATGTTTAACCAAGGGCCGCTGCATCCGGTAGTGCTGCTCTGCCATTGGTAGCTGAGTGCGCCGTTTCCGGAAGCCGATGTGACCACTGTGAATGCTGCCGGATTCGTATTTCCGCAAAGCGTCTGGTCGCCCGCCACCACTGATGCAGTTGCGTCATTTACAAACACGGTAACAAAGTTTGAAGCTGCCTGGCAGGTACTTGCTCCCACAGTGGCAAATGTTATCCTTTGATAATAGATTATTGAAGTCACAGGTCCCGGGGCATCGTAAGTGGCCGCGGTTGCGCCTCCAATGTCTGTCCATGAGCCGGCAAGGCCGGTCGGGCTGCTCTGCCACTGGTAGCTGAGGTTTGTTCCTGTTGCCGCTACCGTTACAGTAAATGCCGCAGGATCACCACCAAAACAAACTGTCCGGTTTCCGTTGATCGTGCCGGCCGTAAATGCATTGGCTGTCACGACAACGCAATTGCTGGCAACGGAGCATGTCACGCCATTTAAAGTTGAAATTGCAATCCTCTGATAATATGTGGTGACGGTAAGTCCGGACGGCGGATCATATGTTGCACTGTTCGCGCCGCTGATGTTTGTCCACGGGCCGCTACAGCCGACAGTATTGCTTTGCCATTGATAGGTTAATGTTCCTGAAGCCGTTGCAGGAGTCAGTTGTGTAAATGCAGCGGGGTTAGTGGTGTTGCATAAGGTCTGATCTGAGCCTACAGATCCTGGCGTTATATTATTTATAGTAATCGTAATACAATTACTAAAATCTGAACAGCTTGCCGCACCAATAGTCGATGTTGCCATCCTTCTGTAGTAGGTTGTAGCTGTCAGTGGAGTTGCTACGGTATAAGTAGCCGCAGTTGCACCGCCAATGTTTGCCCAGGTTCCACCGCATCCTGTTGTGCTAACCTGCCATTGGTAAGAAATTGTTCCGGTTCCGGTAGCGGCCGCCACACTGGTAAAGGCAGCCGGAGTACTTCCGCTGCAAATGGTTTGGCTGGATGCTATTGATCCGGGAGTGATATTATTGACAGTAACCTGAACAGGTGTTGTTGTAGCTACCGAACAGGTCACACCGTTTACCACGGATGTTACTACACGAATGTACCAAGTAGTCTGCGTAAGGCCAGCAGGGACGTCGTATGTTGGGGAAGTTGCCCCTGATATATCGGTATAGCTTCCCACAGCGCCTGTGGTACTGCTTTGCCACTGGTATGTCAGCCCCGAGCCGCCGGCAGCAGTTACTTCAGTAAAGGCATTCGGATCTCCTCCGTTGCAGACTGCATGGCTGGTGCCAATGACACCCGCTGTAATCAGAGGCGCAACAGTAACGGTTATGGTTGCCGGTGTTCCGGAACAGCCATTTGATACGGGTGTAACGGTGTACGTAACGTTTTGCGGAGAGAAGGTATTATTCGTGAGAACATTGTTGATTGTAAAGCTACCGCCAATTGCAATTGCCCCCGATGTTCCCGTAGTTGTACCTGCAACATTGGTTGTATTGTTTCGAATCCAGGTATAGCTCATCGTGGCATTTGTAATATTCCCGGTGGCAACGACCCCGGCGCTTGTACCACTGCAAATGGTCGTATTTGGCACTGTCAAAGCTGCCACAGGCCGTGGCCGAATGGTAACTGTAGTCGTGGTAGGCGATAAGCTGCAAATGAGCGTATTGGTATCCAGATCATAAATATTCGGAGTGATAAAAATCGCTGTTGTTACATTTGCATTCGTATTATTTATTGCTGTCAGAGGCAATGTTGCACTCGAAATGGAATAAAGCGGGAATCCGAATATATATACCGTGTTTGTTGTACCGATCGGTCCGCCCGTTGCAGGTGTAATATAGTTGATATCGGCCGCCCATGTATAACGGATATAACTGTCAGGCAGGATTTGTCCGGATGTAATCGTTGGATTGAATGCCGTATTCGGACAAACAGTTCCGCCTCCGCCGGCCACTGAAAACGTAAAGTTCAGGTTGTTTGCAACGGCTACGCTTACCACATTACTTGTCATAGTGCCGCAACTGTTGGCAATCACCTGGTAGTACTTTGTCGGAGTCGCTGCGGTTGTTGCTGGCGGAGCGTACGATGATCCTGTCGCACCCGCAATATTTGTCCATGGACCCGAAGCTGCGTTTGCACTCTGCCATTGATAAGTATACGCCGAAGTGCCTCCTGTCGGCAAAACATTAATTACCAATGGGGTTGGTGTCGATCCCGCACAAACAGTCTGCGATTCTCCGATCACCGGTGCGGCAAGATCGGGATAAACAGTTACGACAGTCGTATCGGTACTGATACATCCATTCAGTGTACCCGTTATTGTAAAGGTTACTGCTTGTGGCGATGTCGCACTGTTGGTTAAAACCCCTGAAATGTTATTTCCTGAAAGTACAGGAGTTCCCGAAATATTCGGATTGCTGCTCGTAGTGAAGCTGTACACAGTTCCCGCCACACCAGTAAAATTAAGGCTCATGGAGGCGTTGTTGCACACGGCAAGTGCTGTTGGCGAATTAACATTGGGTGAAGGTTTTACTACGACTTCTGCTGTAGTAATTGCCGATGCACATCCTGCACTTGTGGCTGTAATCGTAAATAATACTGTTTGGTTAATACCGCTGTTGTTGACGAGCGTTCCCGATATCGACGCGCCGCTTCCTGAAGCAGGCATTCCGGTAACACTTCCGGTATTGTTTCTTGTCCATGCGAAGGTTGTCCCGGCCACACTGTTTGGATTAGAAACTGATATTGCTGAAATAGCCGTACTGCTGCAGATGCTTTGTGTTGCCGGTGTGGCTGATACTGCAGGCTGAGGTTTTACAGTAATCGTAAATATGTTTTGGGAACTACATCCGGCAACATCTGCTGTTAAAGTGAATGTAACCGTTTGCGCGGTGTTTGTCAGATTAGTCAGTGTACCCGACAAAGAAGTTCCCGAACCTGATGCCGCCAACCCGGTTACATTGGACGTGTTGTCCCTGATCCAGCTATAGCTCACACCTGCAACACTGTTTGAGGTTGAAAAGTTCACATTTGTAAAAGCAATTCCTGAACAAACTGTTTGCGAAAGTGGTGCAGCGGCCGGAGCCGGAACCGGATTTACTGTTATGCTGGCTGTTGTGGTATTTGAGACACAACCTTCATCAGACGTGGCCGTAATCGTAAATACTGTGGTTTGCGGAGTATTTGTCGTGTTGTTTAAAGTGCCGGTAATATTTCCCGATCCTGAAGCTGCCATTCCTGTAATGCTTCCGGTATTGGTTCTTGTCCATGTATAGCTGGTTAATCCGGGAACGCCATTTGGATTAGAGATTGTCACTTCTGCCACCGGATTTCCTGAGCAAATTGTTTGCGAAAGAACGTCAGCCGCTACGTCAGGTTTCGGATTGACGGTAATGGTCATGGTGAACGTACTTCCGACACAGCCTCCTGAAGTTGCCGTTACATTATAAGTTGCCGTTTGTGGTGAATTTGTAGTATTTACTAATGTCTGACTGATAGTTGGCTGGTTTGTCGCCGCACTTCCACCGGTAATTCCGCCTGAAAGTGTGGGCATGCTCCATGAATAGGTAGTGCCTGCGGGAACAATATTACCGCCACCATTAGGAGGTGTTATTGAAAAAGTCTGGCCGCTGCAGATGGTCGGCGTCAGGTTAATGATATATGGAACAGGATTTACTGTCACAGTCAGTGTAAAGGGGCTTCCGAGGCAATTCCCGGAAGTTCCGGAAGTAGGAGTTATAGTATACGTTGCAGTTTGTACTGTATTGGTCGGGTTTGTCAGGGTCTGGCTGATTTGTGCTTGCCCCGTTTGCGCACTCCCGCCCGTGATTCCGCCCGTAACAATCGGTGCCGGCCATGAATATATCGTCGCCGCCGGAACTACAGTTGCTGAAGTAGGCACGCCATCGACAGGATCTACCAGGAAAGCAGTATCGCTGCACACTGTCAGCGCCTGCGTTGGAATAATCGGCTTGTTGTTGATGATTATTTCTGCATTTGTTGAGACTGCTGTGGTTGAACACGAATTACTTACCACACAATAATAATCTGGAGCTGAATCGCTGGCAAAAGCAGGATTGAAATATAAGGTGTTGGTATTGGCGCCCATGATATTTCCGCCGTCAATTACAGCTGTCGCACCTTTGTACCATTGATATGTCAGGCTTCCGCCGGTGGTCATAATCGAAAGTCCGACAGGATCGCCGTGACAAACGGTTTGGGTAGTCACCGGATGGCTTACAATCACCGGAACCTGATTAACGATAAGTGCCGCTGTTGACGAAGTAACCGGTGCGCAAGGACTCGTTCCTGAAACAATACAATAATAATCTGATGAAGCATTACCGGGAGTAAGCGGATTTATTGTAAGTGTTGAAGATGTTGCACCTGAAATACTTCCGACATTGCTCAAAGGCGATCCGTTGTTGTACCATTGGTAAGTTAATCCTGTGCCGCTTGCAGTTACTGAAAAGTTGGCTGTACCGCCCACACATAAAGTTTGCGTTGCAGCAGGTTGTACACTGATGGCGACCGCTTCTGTGACGGCTAACGATGCCATTGCCGTGGTTGCCGCCGGTGCGCATGTTCCACTTACAACACAGTGGTAATTGGCAGAAGCATCGGCCGGCTGCACCGGATTTATCGTCAGAACCTGGGTTGTTGCGCCTGAAATATTGCCTCCGTTAGACAACATTGCCGCACCGTTATACCATTGGTATGTCAGTCCCGAACCCGAACCGCCTGCAGTGAAACTTATTGATGTGCCCGAGCATACCGACTGTGACACAGGCTGCGTTGTGATAGAAGGAGCCTGACTGACTGTCACCGGAACTGTTCCGTTGCAGAATCCGTTCGAAAAAGTGAACACTACGCTCCCGGCAGATACAGGATTAACCAATCCGGTATTGTCTATGGTTGCGATTGTATTGTTACTGCTAGTCCAGGTTCCGCCTGAATTCGGCGAAAGCTGTATCGTACTTCCCGTACAAACTGATGAAGGTCCGGAAACTGTTACAGAGTTAACTGTAAAAATGCCTGAATAAGTGGTATGACCTGTTGCCGTTGTAACCACAATATTGCCTGTTGTTGCTCCGGCCGGAACATTGGCAGTAATCTGGTTGGCGCTGTCGATTGTATATAAAGCCGGAGTTCCATTAAATGTAACCGTTAATGGAGCAATAAAATTTGTTCCTGTGATAACTACGGGAGTGGTCGGGTTTGCGCATCCGCTTATAGGTGAAAATCCTGTAATGGTAGGTAATGTATAAGATATAATGACCCGGCCTGCGCCACCGTTTCCGCCACTTCGGGCAGTAATAATGAAAGTGCCGCTTGCTTCGCCGCCGCCGCCGCCGCCGCCGGGAGCTGTGCCTGCAACGCCAACACTGTTGCTTCCGCCATTTCCTCCAACACCGCCGTTCGGACTGGTTCCGCCATTCCCGCCAGTATTTCCGCCTCCGGCGCCACCATTGGCACCATTGGTATTTATACTTCCACCTGTAGCCGTTCCGCCTGTTCCGCCTGTTCCCATATTTCTAATGCCACCACTACCGCCATTGGCTGTTAATGTAACAGCTCCGGTCAAGGTTGTCGCGCTTCCCGCTGTTCCGGCATTTGTAGTTCCGGTGCCTCCGGCTCCTACCGTATAGTTAAAACTCGTTAAAGGCGTGACAGTAAAAGTTCCCGACACATAACCTCCTGCGCCACCTCCGGAACCACCAGCATTATTGCTGTTTGAGCCGCCACCGCCACCGCCACCGCCCCAAGCCTGGACAGTTACAGAAGTGACACCCGCCGGAATATTAAAAGTTCCGTTTGCAGGTGCATTGAATATAGCTGTAGTGACTTGCGCCGTAAGATAATTTCCGGCGAATAAAAATATAAGGAGGATGAAATTATAAACTCCGGTATAGCCATAACGGATAAGACCGGAAGACGGCGCTGGGTAGTTGTTTTTCATGCTTGATCGTTTTTGAATGACGTGCAAAGTTATTTCGGATAAAACTTTTACATTCTTTTAATGGACAACTAACAATAAAAATCGACAAATAGCACTTTTTGGTAGTATAGTGGTTAAATACCTTATTCAGACTATATTACGAGATTGGCGCATGAGGTTTTTTATCGGATTTTTCTGCTTTTAACAGACCGCTTCTTATAATTTGCCAATGTCGTTTATGGCTTTATTGCTATATTTGATCCCAAACAAAAGCGATGAAGTACCTTTCAGCAATGCTGCTTTTATTCCAGTTCATGTTTTCGCAAAATGATGTGGAAACTGGCGAAAAGTTTTTGAGCAATGAGCAGTTTGTTCCGGCCAGGACGACATTCCAAAAGGTGTTGAAAAACGACCCCCGCAATATTAAGGCGCTGGTACTTCTTGGTGAAACTCATTGTCGTGAAAAGGCTTGGACTGAGGCGCTTTCGTGTTATAAGAAATTGATATCCCTTGATTCGGAAAATGCGGAATATCACTATAGATACGGCGGAATCCTGGCGATGCTTGCATCAGAAGAAAATAAATTGCGCGCATTGTCAAAGGTTGAAGATATCCGCGATTCATTCGAAAAAGCGATCCGGCTGGACCAGAATCACATTAATGCACGCTGGGGATTGATCGAACTTTACCTTCGCCTTCCTGGGATCTTTGGCGGAAGCGAAGAAAAAGCAAAAAAATATGCAATTCAGTTATTGAAAATTTCCCCTGTCGACGGCTGGCTTGCCCACGGCCATATCGCAGAATCTTCAGAGCAATATCCCGAAGCTGAAAAATATTATAAAAAAGCGCTCGAAACCGGTAGCTCTAAAATATGCTATAAGAAACTGACCGATTTATACACCAAGAAAATGAACAAACCCGAGAAGGCAAAACAGCTTATAGAAAGCGCCAGATCGGGTAAATCCTAAATTTATGCACACACATTTCATCGCCATCGGCGGCAGCGCCATGCACAACCTTGCCTTGGCACTACACGAAAAAGGATATAAAATTACAGGCAGTGACGATGCAATATTTGAACCGTCGCGGACAAGGCTCGAAAAACAAGGCCTGCTTCCTGCTGAAATGGGCTGGTTCCCCGAAAAACTAACTTCGCAAATTGATGCCGTCATCCTCGGAATGCATGCCAAAGCCGACAATCCCGAATTGTTGAAGGCACAGGAACTCGGGCTAAAGATTTATTCTTATCCGGAATTCCTCTACGAACAGTCGAAAAACAAAACCCGCGTCGTCATCGGCGGAAGCCACGGTAAAACCACCATCACATCCATGGTTTTGCATGTGATGCATTATCATAACATCAGTGTGGATTATATGGTCGGTGCCCAACTTGAAGGCTTCAACACCATGGTCCATCTTACAGAAGAAAATGATTTCATCGTACTTGAAGGCGACGAATACCTGTCATCACCGATGGACCGCCGTCCGAAATTCCACCTTTACAATCCTAATATTGCACTCATCAGTGGGATTGCCTGGGATCATATTAATGTATTTCCCACGTATGAAAATTATGTGGAACAGTTTGAAATCTTCATAAAAAAAATCACCAACGGCGGCATCCTGATTTATAACGACAATGATCCTGAAGTAAAACGTGTTGCCGAAGCCGCGACAAACCCCATCAGAAAAATTCCTTACACGACTCCGGCATATACTGTAGAAAACGGCGTGACGATGCTTGAAACTCCCGAAGGGCCGATGCCGATAGAAGTTTTTGGCGCACACAACCTGAACAACCTCGCCGGCGCAAAATGGATCTGCCAGAACATGGGCGTTGATGAAGCCGATTTTTACCAGGCTATTGCTTCCTTTAAAGGCGCATCGAAACGACTTGAGAAAATCGCCGAAAGTGAAACCAAAGTAGCTTACAAGGATTTCGCACATTCGCCAAGCAAAGTGGCTGCAACAACCAAGGCTGTCAAGGAGCAATATCCCGACAGGACACTGGTCGCCTGTCTGGAACTCCATACCTACAGCAGTCTGAACCCCGAGTTCCTGAAAGAATATGAAGGCGCACTCGACGCTGCAGATACCGCCGTTGTATTTTATTCGCCCGATGCCGTGAAAATCAAAAAACTAGACGAAATTTCTTCCGAACAGATCGCCACAGCCTTCAACCGGCAGGATCTTATCATTTACACCAATCCCGAAGAATTCAAGGAATACCTTTTCAGGCTCAAGCAGGTCACTGGAAATGTAGCGTTGTTGCTGATGAGTTCAGGAAATTATGGCGGACTCGATTTTGATGAGTTGAAAAAGCTGCTTTAATGTTGTGCAGCACCGGCGTTCTCTATTCAGGATATTTCGTCCCGCTGTCCGCTCTATCTTTTGCTGTCGCAAAAGGATGCCGCTGCCATCGGGGCTGATCATCGTGTTTTACGGTTTTAGGAACGGTCAATGTAAATAATTTTCATTACTTTGGCCTACAGATGAACGGAGCCTTCTCTATTCAAATTTAAGCCAAAATGAAAAATATACGCCATGGAAAACACACCATTCCCGATTACTTTCTGGTCAGAAGATGACCGTCCGCGTGAAAAACTTATTTCAAAAGGAAAATCTGCCTTAAGCGATGCCGAACTCATCGCAATCCTTATCGGTTCCGGCAGCAGGAAAGAAAGCGCCGTGGCGTTGGGCCGTCGTATACTGTTGCATGCCGGCAGCCTGAACACGATCGGGAAAATGTCGCTACAGCAATTAATGACCTTCAAAGGAATAGGGGAAGCGAAAGCCGTTTCAATAGTGGCCGCGCTTGAACTGGGGCGGCGCAGAAGGGAAGAAGCCGCCGCCGAACTTGACAAGATCACCTCAAGCAATTCGGTTTTCGAGATCATGCAGCCGGTTATAGGCGAACTCCCGCATGAAGAATTCTGGATACTGTACCTGAATAATTCCAATAAGGTGATCTACAAATGCCAGCTCAGCAAAGGCGGAATTACGGGAACCGTTGTTGATGTACGTCTTGCATTTAAAATCGCGCTGGAACACGGCGCCACTGCAATTATCCTGACGCACAATCATCCTTCAGGCACACTAAAAGCCAGCGACGCCGACAGGCAGATTACCAAAAAGATGAAGCTTGCAGGTGAAAATCTAGATATTAAAGTCCTCGACCACCTGATTATCACAGAAAAAAATTATTTCAGTTTTGCCGATGAAGGATTTCTTTAATCAGCTTGCCATTCCCAGTGGCGGAAAGGAATTCAGAACCCTTACAGCCACATTTTTGTAGAGCGAGCGTGACAAACCCAGTGAGGCCATGCCTGGAAACGGCGGCTCAGGATAGGCATTGTCGATGGCATCGCGCAGCAGGCTGATTTTGTCTTCCTCAATTTCACTCGCCTCCATTTTTTTTACCTCACCCAAATGGACCACAAATGAAGCGAGTTCATAAAAACAGTCTTCAAGCTTCCTGCATTTGAACTGTTTTATAATTTTTGTTTTTCCGTCGTCGTATACTTTCGCCAGCCATGCTTCGTGCAGATAATCGGCGTGGAAAAAGAAGAACGGGAGTGTTTCATGATTGCGTTCTATAGTTAGTTTAATATATCCCATAGCATAGTAGTTTTATTGTTACAAAGATATTCCCGCATTAAAGGCGATGCTTTACATGTTGGGCAATCATATTTACATTTTAATCAGGTCGGAGTTGTCATTTTATTCTTTTACTTTGTAATCCTGTTGATGCCTGTCACAAAATGATTACCACGAAAAACCTTTCTTTTTCCCATTCTGCGACTGCAAAATTCCAATTTCCCGATATTTTATGCGGCGAAAACCAGGCGCTTTTAATTACCGGAAGTTCCGGAAAAGGGAAAACCACGTTGCTCCATCTGCTTGGTGGCCTGCTTCGTCCTGAAGGAGGCGAAATCATCATTGGCGGAAACCACATCGAAAAAATGAAGGAGCGAAAACTCGACCATTTCCGCGGACAAAATATTGGCATCGTACTTCAGGAACCACATTTTATCGGATCGTTATCTGTGCTGGAAAATGTTATCCTTTCATCATGGCTTGCAACAGGGAAGCGCGCCACTGCAGAAGCAGAAAAACTATTGCTTCAATTAGGACTTGAAGATCATCTGCATAAAAACACAGCACAACTAAGCATTGGGCAGCAACAGCGCGTTTCGATTGCGCGCGCACTCATAAACCGGCCGAAACTGCTTCTTGCAGATGAGCCGACATCGAGCCTTGACGATGAAAATACCGAAATTGTCACAGGCTTGCTTCAGTCACTTTCCGAAGAATACAAAACGGCACTTGTCATTGTTACGCATGATCACCGGTTAAAGCAACGCTTTTCAAACACACTCGCGCTATGATAGGAAGAATAGCATGGAGAAATATTGCCTTCAGGCCGCTCAATACGATCCTGAGCCTGATCTTGCTGACTTCCGGCGTAGCAATTATTTCTCTTCTGATCCTGCTCGAACGGCAGTTTGAAGAAAAATTTGCAGGCAACATTGAAGGTGTCGATCTTGTTCTCGGCGCGCAAGGCAGCCCGTTGCAGCTCATCCTGTCTTCGGTTTACCAGATGGATGCGCCAACGGGAAACATCAGCTACGATTCGGCTCAGGTTTGGATGCGGCATCCGTTTGCGCAAAGTGCAATCCCACTGGCATTCGGCGACAATTATAAAGGATATAAAATCGTTGGTACGACCCCTGAATATCTCCATAAATTCGGCATGAAGCTGGGCAGCGGAAAAGCATTCGATAAAAACTTCGAAGTTGTTGTGGGTAGCAGAATCGCTGAAAAACTTCAGATGAAAGTCGGCCAGAAATTTCACGGTTCCCACGGGCAGGCCGATGGCGGTGAAGTGCACGAAGATTTTGATTATATCATTTCCGGAATTGCCGCTCCGTCGGGGAAAGTTGCCGATAATCTCATTTTGTGCAATATTCCGACAGTCTGGGCAATACATGGCGATCATGAAGAATCGACGGGTCATGAGGATGAAACAGGAGAACACGCAGAAGAGGATTCCCACGGGAAGGAAATCACAGCCGTACTTTTCAAGATCCGCAATAAGATGGCGCTGGTAACCTGGCCAAGGATTATTTCACAAAACACAAAAATGCAAATGGCTTCCCCGGCGGTGGAAGTCAACCGATTGTTTACGCTTTTCGGCTTCGGAGTCCAGGCACTTCAATATCTGGCCTATGGGATTATGTTCATCTCTGGAATCAGCATTTTCATTGCCCTGTACAATACACTGAAAGAACGCAGGTATGAATTTGCTCTGCTCCGCATTGGCGGGGCGCGAAGGCTGCAACTGTTTTTCCTGGTTTTATACGAAAGCCTGATGCTTTGCGTTTCAGGATTTGTGCTGGGAATTGTCGTTGGAAGGCTGGCCTTGTGGCTGATTTCAAAATCTACCGAGGAAGAATATAAGATGGTTTTCGATCCATTGATTTTCGTATGGGAAAAAGAAGGTGTCTTACTGCTGATGACTATCTTTACCGGAGTTTTGGCGGCCCTGATTCCAGCCGTAAAAGCCTATAGGCTCAATATTTCAAAAACGCTCGCTAATGCTTAAGATTAAATATTTTACGATACTCATAATGGCTTGTTGCATTTCACTTGGCGCTGCAACGGCCGAGACAAAAACTTTTAAAGAGAAAACTGCGGCACTTCGCACGCCCGATACGCTGAACTGGAAGCTTCTCGGAATTATCAAATTTGTCAAGAAACCTCATAAGGATTACGGGGAAGTGAATTATCCCATGGTTAATACAAAGCTGAAAAGCCTTCATAAAAAGAAGGTTGTCATGACTGGTTTTATCGTGCCGATCGACAACACAAATTATGCACTGAGCAAAAACGTGTTTGCGTCGTGTTTCTTTTGTGGAAAAGCCGGGCCGGAGACCATCATCGGACTGAAATTCCGCAAGCCGAAGCGATATAAAACCGATCAGTATGTTACCCTGGAAGGAACTTTTCGGGTCAATGAAGCCAATGTTGACGACTGGATTTATAATATTGATGATGCGGTAATCGTAAAAGGAGACTGATGATTTACGATGTATTTTTCGACCTCGATCATACGCTGTGGGATTTTGAAAAGAATTCCGCGCTCGCGTTCGAAGGCATTCTGGCAAAGCACAATATCTCGATTAATCTTGACGAGTTCCTGTTGCACTACATTCCGCTGAACCGGTTATACTGGGAAAAATACCGCAATGAAGAAATAACCCAGGCGGAACTTCGCTATCGCCGGCTAAAAGAAGCTTTTGATTTACTGTGTTATGAAATTGATGATGAAAAAATCAACCTGCTGTCAGACGAATACATTGAATACCTCCCAAAATACAACCATCTTTTCGATGGAACGCTCGAAATCCTCGACTACCTTCGGGCGAAGTACCGGCTCCATATTATTACGAATGGCTTTCACGAGATACAGAATCATAAACTCACGAATTCAAATATTCAACATTACTTTATTACCGTAACCAATTCTGAAACTTGCGGTGCAAAAAAGCCAAATCCGATTATCTTTGAACACGCTTTGAAAGTTGCAGGAGCGCAAAAAGAAAACAGCATCATGATCGGAGATTGTAT
Source organism: Flavobacterium sp. (assembly GCA_036399795.1). GTDB lineage: Bacteria > Bacteroidota > Bacteroidia > Flavobacteriales > Flavobacteriaceae > Flavobacterium. The sequence goes on along the minus strand of DASWML010000021.1, from coordinate 113,135 downwards.
TGATGCCGATGTTCGAGGCGCACTAAATTGCGGAATTGATGCCATTTTGTTTTCCGAAGCGCCTGTACAAATCGAAGAAAACGTAAAGCAGATACGAACTTTGCACGACCTGAAAAAATACCTGTAATGAGAAAAATTATTATCGCTTTCCTGTTCATCGTTTATACTTCCGGATTCGCACAGGCGCAGTCGCTGAATGATTATAAATATGCGCTTGTTCCGTCAAAATTCAGTTTCCAGGATAAAAAAGACGAGTACAAGCTCAATACCTATACAAAAATGTTTTTGGAGAAATATGGCTTTACTGCGTATCTCGACAATGAAGTGTTTCCCGAAGATTTTGCGAACCTGAACTGCAACAAAGTTTTTATCGACCTTGAAGAAAGCAGCAGTATGTTCGCTACGACGATTCGGGTAATTTTTAAAGATTGCCGGAACAAAGTAATCTACCGGTCAGAAGAAGGCATCAGCCGCGATAAGAACATCGAGAAAGCATACCAGCAGGCGCTGCGCGAAGCCTTCAATACTTTTTCTAAAACCAATTACGCTTATAATGGAAAAGGTGCCGAACAGGTTACTGGAAAACAGGAAATCGTTTTGCAGGAGCCATTTGAGAAAGGCGCTTCCGCAGATGTGAAACAGGATGCCGGATGGTTCAGCGCCCAGCCGATCGAAAATGGTTTCCAGATTATCGACACTACACCAAAAGTCGTACTCCGGATATTTAAAATATCACGTCCCGATTTATTCATTGCCGAAACAGAATCTGCGAAGGGAATACTTAGAAAATCTGCTGATAGCTGGATTTTTGAATATTACGAAAACAACAAGCTAATTTCCAAAGCAATGAACATCAGGTTCTAATAACCGTATTTATCTTTCCAGCGGTTTCTCAAAAATTCACGTGTGCCGTTCTCCCTTGAATTGTGTCCGGGATCATAAATTGTCGTTCCTGAAATGGCATCCGGAAGGAATTCCTGCTCGGCAAAGTTGTTTTCATAACTGTGGGCATACTTATATTCGTCGCCATAGCCGAGTTCTTTCATCAACTTTGTCGGCGCGTTGCGAAGGTGAAGCGGAACCGGCAAATCCCCAGTTTGTTTTACGATCTGCTGCGCTTTTCCGATGGCTTCATAACTTGCATTGCTTTTTGGTGATGTCGCCAAATAAACTGCACACTGGCTCAGGATGATCCTGCTTTCGGGATAACCTATGGTTGCGACTGCCTGGAATGTTGTGGTCGCCATCACAAGCGCTGTAGGATTGGCATTTCCGATGTCTTCGCTCGCCAGGATCAGCATCCGGCGGGCAATAAATTTTAAGTCTTCGCCGCCTTCAATCATTCGCGCCAGCCAATAAACCGCGCCATTCGGGTCGCTGCCGCGCATTGATTTGATAAATGCCGAAATGATATCATAATGCTGTTCGCCGCTTTTGTCGTATAGCACAGTATTCTGCTGCGCGAGTTTCATGACTTTTTCGTTGGTGATCTCGATTTCGTCGCCGCCGGTTGCATTCACGACAAGCTCGAAAATATTGAGGAGTTTTCGCCCGTCGCCTCCTGAAAGCCGCAGCAATGCTTCGGTTTCGTTTAAGCTGATTTTTTTTGTTTTCAGCCATGTGTCGGTATTCATGGCGCGGTTCAGCAGCGCTTCGAGGTCCTGGCGGCTGAACGGGTTTAGGACGTAAACCTGACAACGCGACAGTAAAGCAGGAATGACTTCAAAACTTGGATTTTCGGTCGTCGCGCCGATTAGTGTCACCCAGCCTTTTTCTACCGCCGCAAGCAATGAATCCTGTTGCGATTTGCTGAACCGGTGAATCTCGTCGATAAAGAGAATCGGGTTTTTTGCAGTAAACAATCCGCCGGCCTGCTTGGCTTTGTCGATTACTTCACGGATGTCTTTTACACCTGAATTTATCGCGCTCAAAACATAAAACGGACGCTTTGATTCCTGTGCTATGATTTGCGCGAGCGTGGTTTTTCCGGTTCCGGGCGGTCCCCAGAAAATCAGTGAAGGAATTGATCCGGCTTCGATTTGCCGCGTTAAAGAGCCTTCCGGCCCGATAAGATGCTGTTGGCTGATATAGTCTTCGAGTTTCTGCGGCCGTATGCGTTCGGCTAAAGGTGCGTCCATAAAGACAAATTTATGGCTTTAGGTTTTAATTTTATTATAAAGTTTGCGGCTGGTAAACGTACAATGCTTCGACCTGCCAAAATAGCATTAAATTTCCTTTGGATACATTTTTGAAACACGGCCTCGCCAACCAACAAAGAAAAATGACTGACAACCACTTCAGATTTACCCCGCAAACCGTATTGCTGCCGTTCTTTTCGGTGCTGCTGTTATGGATTGTTTATTGGGCGGAATGGCGTTTCAATTTCGATCTCACCAGCTATGGAATTTACCCGCGTGACGGGCAGGGTTTGAGAGGCGTTGCTTTGAGTCCGTTTATCCACGGAAGTGCCGAGCACCTATACAACAATTCGGTTCCGCTGCTGATCCTGTTGGCTGCGCTTTCATATTTTTATCGTGAGCTGACATTTAAAATACTCTTATACGGGATCCTGTTCTCTGGACTGATCACCTGGATCATCGGACGCGAAAGCTATCACATTGGTGCGAGCGGACTGATTTATGTTGTGGTGAGCTTTATTTTTTTCAAAGGGATCATGACGAAGTACTACAGGCTCGTGGCGCTATCGCTTTTTGTGGTGATGTTTTACGGAAGCATGGTGTGGTATGTTTTTCCGGGAGTTGAACAAGGAATTTCGTGGGAAGGCCATTTGGCCGGATTCATTTCGGGGTTTGCTTTTGCCATTCGGTTTAAAACCCCGGAATATAAAAAGATGATCCGGTATGATTGGGAACGCCCGGATTTTAATCCCGGCAATGACAAATTCATGCAGCGGTTTGATGAGAACGGAAACTTTGTAAACCTGCCGCCGCCCGAACCTGAAACAGAAGAACCTCAAACGCACAATATAATCTATACTTACATTCCGGCCGATAAAGCTCCGGAAAGTCCTAGCCCCGATAGCAGCAGAAATCCTTTTTAAGATTGTCCTAAGCATCCTATGAACTTTCGCGGCTCCTGAATCTTAAAAAGATTGGCGCGGATAGCGGGAAACAGCTCCGGATTATTACCCTTTTCTTAACTTTTTTTGCCAAAACATTAAGTCTTTTCAGCCGTAACTTTAAATAAAAGTTGCGAGATGAAACCTTGGTATGATTTCCCGATATTACTGCTGCTGGTAATGGTGTTGCTTGGCTGCAGGACTGCCCCAAAAGACGAGGTTGTTGAAGGTATGCCGTCGCACCCGTTGCGCAATGCCAAAGACCTTGATGTGCTGATGGAAAAAATTGGCGACTCGAGGATCGTTCTTCTCGGTGAAGCTTCGCACGGGACCACAGAATATTACGCCTGGCGATCAGCCATCAGCAAACGCCTGATACAGGAAAAAGGTTTTACCATTATTGGTGTTGAAGGAGAATGGGCCGATAGTTATCGGGTGAATAATTTCGTTAAAGGTCCGTCTCGCGACAGTTTGCAAGCTGTTGCAATGTTGCGCCAGTATGACAGGTGGCCCACATGGATGTGGGGAAACTATGAAATAGCGTCGCTTGCCACTTGGATGAATCGATATAATCAGGAGAAAGCCAATAATGAAAAAGTGGGTTTTTTCGGGCTTGATGTTTATTGTTTGTGGGAGTCGATGGATGAATTGATGCCGCACATTCGCGGAAACGACTCTCTTACGAAAATGGCTATTGATGTCAGGAAATGTTTCCAGCCTTACAGTGCCGATCCTGGTGAGTATGCCTTGGGCGTTGCAACGGCTACTGCTGATTGCAGGAAACAGACTGAAAGACTTTATCGGGCAATAATGAAATTTACCGGCGGAGCGACGGCCCGCGCCGAGAGCCAGTTTGTTGTGCAGCAGAATGCACTCGTTGCGAGAAACGGGGAGAATTATTACAGGACATCGGTGAGCAGCGATATTGAATCATGGAATGTGCGCGACCGGCATATGATGCAAACAATAAAGCGGCTGCTGGAACTTCACGGGCCGGATTCCAAAATTATCATCTGGGAACACAACACGCATGTTGGCGATGCAAGGTTTGCTGATATGGGTTCGCCTCAAATTGTAAATGTGGGCCAGCTCGTGCGTCAGGAATATGGAAGGGAAAATGTATTTATTGTGGGTTTCGGTTCGCACCGCGGAACTGTAACTGCGGCCTCGGGTTGGGGTTCTGCCGTGGAAACGATGCGTGTTCCGGCTGCAAAGAAAGGAAGCTGGGAGGATGTTTTAAATCATGCCGGTCCAGAAAACAGGATTATTATTTCTGACGAGCTTCGGGCAAATAAATTCTATATGAAAAAGTGGGGACATCGCGCCATTGGCGTAGCTTACAATCCGAACAGTGAGGGCGGAAACTACGTGAAGTCGGTTATACCGAACAGGTATGATGCCTTTATTTATATCAGCCAGACCACAGCTTTGCGGCCGATTCCGATTTTGCCGAGAAATGAACCGCCGGATACTTATCCTTCAGGAACATGATTATTGCCGCTGCCGCACGGTTTCATACAAAAAAGCACCGCAAGCGACAGAAACGTTCAATGAACCGATGGTTCCGAACATAGGTAATTTTGCTTTTTCGTCGACAATTTTCAATACTGACGGATTGACACCGCGGTCTTCAGAGCCCATGATGATGGCAACGGGTTCTTTTAAAGAGATATCGTAAATATTTGCGTCAGTCTTTTCTGTAGCGGCTACTGTTTTTATTCCTGAACCCTGGAGGAAAAAAATTGCATCCTTGATGTGGCCGACTTTACAAATAGGCACGTTAAAGACAGCTCCTGCAGAAGTTTTAACCGTATCTCCGTTCACCGGTGCGGAACCTTGTTTCTGGACAATGATTCCCGAAACCCCGGTACATTCTGCGGTCCTGATAATTGCGCCGAAATTCCGTGCATCGGAAAGCTGGTCGAGAATTAAAAATAAAGGTGTTTTTCCTGAGTCCAAAACTGTAGTGACAAGCGTCTCAAGATCATGGAATTTTACAGGGGAAATTGTTGCCACGGCGCCTTGGTGATTTCCGGGCGTGAGCCTGTCAAGTTTTTCTATAGGAACGTAAGCATAGTTGATCTCGTTGCGCTTCATCACCTTCATCAGGTCTTTCATCAATTCGCCCGAAGCTTCCTTTTGTATAAAAACCTTGTCTATTTCCTTGCCCGACTGTATTGCTTCGATGATCGCGCGTATGCCAAAAATCTGCTGTTCTTTTTCCATGCGGCAAAGGTAGCACAAATGCCAATGAGCACATTGTCGAATTTGGTAATTAAGCTTAGAAATTCGCCCTGAAGCTGATATGCACAATCGAATTTGACAATTTGATCTGTTGCCCGTTTGAAGTTCCGTTGGCATAAACAAGGTTGAACAGGCCGGTTTTTGTCAGTAATCCGAAACCAAATCCGAGTCCGAGTAGGTCGCCTCTTGCGCCGGTTGCATTTGCGCGGGATTCATCGCGATAGTATCCGTAGTCAATAATGGAGTGGATGTAGAGTCCGGGAGCAAACGCATAGCGATATTCCGTCATGAGGGAAGTGAGCATGCTTGCCTGGAGGCTGTTTTCGTTAAATCCGCGGATCGAGTTGATTCCGCCGAAGCGATACAGTTCACTGATGATGTACGTATCGCTGCTGAGGTAAAAATCCTGGCTCCGCAGGCTGACACTGTTCTTGTCGTTCAGATAGATGTTATGCATGAGGTTGAGTTCACCAAAAAACTGAGGGTTTTTATCTGTTTTTGATTCCCGGGAACCCATTCCGCCGCGAACAACGAGCCGTGTTTTTTCAGGAAACAGGAAGTCGTCCGGCTTAAAATCGGTGAATTCCAGTGTCGATGTCAGGAAGGAATTTTTAAAATCGCTGATCGAAGCGTTCTCGCTATTCTGTATGTCGCTCGATTCGGTGGCCTGATAGCCGAGGTAAACGCGTGTGTTGTAATTGAAGAAGTAGCCAAGTTCAATATTGGTCCGGGTGTTTTGGAATGTACTGTCCTGACGGAAAATGTTCAGGCTGGCTTTTAGTCCGAATGGCGACTTAAAGATATAAGGAAGTGTAATGCCGGCATTGAAGGTTTTTTGCTCTTTGCCATCGCTTTTCCAGAATATTGACAACTCTTCACCTGAATTCAGGATGTTTGTCAGCAGCAGGTCGACATAGCCATTGAGCCTGAGCTTGCTGTTTCCGTTTTCCTCATCGTTTGAAAACCCGATAAATCCGTCGAAACGGTTCGCTTGTGCCTTTTCCAGGTAAACGTATACCTTGGTGGTGTCTTCAGTGAAAAGGATTTCCGGATATTTTGTCTGCGTGACGAAACGGAACTTCCCGAAGTCGGAATAAATCTTATTGAGGTTTTCCTGATTAAAGGTCTTGTTGCGGTAAAGCCGCTTGACTTGTTTTTTGTGCCCTTCCGGAAATTTGTCATATCCGCTGATTACGATGTCGTTTACCTGACGTTGTTTTCCGGTTTCCGACTCAAGTTCGGCATACAGGATGCCATCACGTGGCGTAATGTTCGAGAGCTTCAGGCTTGCCAATGAATATCCCTTGCGTTCGAGCAAGTTCAGGGCGTGGTTCATGAAGGCTTCGGTTTCGGTTAAAGCGACAACCACCGTGTCACGTTTTTCAGCGGGAAAAGCAAGCGATTTTACTTCTGGATTCCTACCTATATATATACGTATAGATTTTGTGCGTTTCCCAAGGCTGTACACAAAGCGGAAGGTACTGTCGTTTGATTTTGTGTTTTCTAGGATTTCGGTTTCAAGGTATCCCGATTTTTTCAGGTTGTCGAAAAGCAGGTTCGCTTCATCGACCACCGATTTTGCGTTTGTGTGGACTTTATTGTAGCCAATGGAATCAATGGCTTTCTTTTCGTGGGCGTTAATGCCGAATGCTTCCAGGTGCAGTTTCTGTGCGCCGGCGGATGCTGCGAATAGGGCCATGATTAATAAAAGGAAGACGTTTTTCAATTCTGCGGAAGCGATTTTGGTAAAAGTAACGCAAATATCAGTGCTTTCATATATAGTGTAACCCGTAAAATGGTCTTTATTGCCATTCGATACAGTCTCTTCTGATAGGGAATTTCTATGGGAGGTTATTCGATATCCCTCTAAAAAACAAATAATTACTTCTTGTAAAAATTAATGAATTAGGATTTGTTTAAAAAAAATTAATTCCTACATTTGCAACCCCGTAAAAAGCGGGATTTATTATATATAAAAATTTTTAGTATTAATTATGCCAACAATTCAACAATTAGTAAGAACCGGAAGGGCTCAGATAACTAAGAAGAGTAAATCGGTTGCTTTGGATTCTTGTCCTCAGAGAAGAGGGGTTTGTACGCGTGTTTACACTACTACACCTAAGAAGCCGAATTCTGCGATGCGTAAAGTCGCCAGGGTTCGTCTAACAAACGGTAACGAAGTGAATGCTTACATCCCGGGTGAAGGACATAACCTCCAGGAGCACTCGATAGTATTAGTTAGGGGCGGAAGGGTGAAAGACTTGCCAGGAGTTAGGTACCACATTGTTCGCGGTGCGCTTGATACATCAGGTGTTGCGGGAAGAACACAAAGGAGATCTAAATACGGAGCAAAACGCCCAAAAGAAGCTAAAAAGTAATTTTAACCGTCTGAAGTCGTAAAGTTATAAAGTCATGAAGTTATAAAGTTTGAGAGCGTTATAACCTTCAACTTTAAAACATTATCACCAGGACAAAGATTCAACAGAAATGAGAAAAAGAGCGGCAAAGAAAAGACCACTTTTACCAGATCCACGTTTCAATGACCAGTTGGTTACACGGTTCGTAAACAACCTGATGTGGGATGGAAAAAAATCAACTGCTTTCAAAGTATTCTATGATGCGATCGATATCGTAGAGTCGAAAAAGCAGGATGCAGAAAAACCTGCACTTGAAGTTTGGAAAGATGCATTGACAAACGTGATGCCTCACGTAGAGGTTCGTTCACGCCGTGTTGGTGGAGCTACATTCCAGATCCCGATGCAGATCAGGCCCGACAGGAAAATATCCATGGCAATGAAATGGATGATCCTTTACGCCAGAAGAAGAAACGAAAAATCCATGGCCCAGAAACTTGCCTCTGAAGTTTTGGCTGCTGCCAAAGAAGAAGGAGCTGCAGTTAAGAAGAGAATGGATACTCACAAAATGGCAGAAGCAAACAAAGCATTCTCTCACTTTAGATTCTAATAACAAGAAATGGCTAGAGATTTAAAATATACAAGAAACATTGGGATCGCTGCCCACATTGATGCCGGTAAAACGACAACAACCGAGCGTATCCTTTTTTATACCGGAAAGTCACACAAGATCGGTGAGGTTCACGATGGAGCCGCAACGATGGACTGGATGGCGCAGGAGCAGGAGCGTGGTATTACCATTACTTCGGCTGCTACGACATGTGAGTGGAATTTCCCAACCAAGCAAGGTAAAGCAATTCCTGAGACATTACCATACCATTTTAATATTATCGATACTCCGGGACACGTTGACTTTACAGTTGAGGTAAACCGTTCACTGCGTGTATTGGATGGATTGGTTTTCCTTTTTAGTGCTGTTGATGGTGTTGAGCCACAATCAGAAACAAACTGGAGGCTTGCCGATCAATACCGTGTGCCACGTATCGGGTTCGTTAACAAAATGGACCGTCAGGGTGCTAACTTTTTGATGGTTTGCCAGCAGGTTAGGGACATGCTAAAATCAAACGCAGTGGCAATTACGTTGCCTATCGGTGATGAAGCCGACTTCAAAGGTGTGGTTGATTTGGTGAAAAACCAGGCTATCGTATGGCATGATGAGACATTGGGTGCTACATTCGATATCGTCGATATTCCTGCTGATATGGTTGCTGAAGTAAAAGAATACCGTGATATCCTTATCGAAGCAGTCGCTGATTACGACGAAAACCTGCTTGATAAATACATGGAAGATCCGGATTCGATCACCGAAGAAGAAATCAACAAAGCGCTTCGTGCCGCTACAATGGACATGGCCATCATCCCGATGATTGCCGGTTCTTCATTCAAAAATAAAGGTGTGCAGTTCATGCTGGATGCCGTTTGTAAATATTTGCCTTCTCCATTGGATAAAGAAGGTATCGAAGGAATACATCCTGACGATGCTGATCTGCTTGAAGAAGACCAGACTAAAATCTTGCGCAGGCCGGATGTTAAGGAGCCATTTGCTGCTTTGGCATTTAAGATCGCAACCGATCCTTTCGTAGGTCGTTTGGCGTTCTTCCGTGTTTATTCAGGAAGGCTTGATGCAGGTTCTTACGTGTTGAACACCCGTTCTGACAACAAAGAAAGGATTTCACGTATCTATCAGATGCACGCCAACAAGCAAAATCCAATCGATTATATCGAAGCTGGGGATATTGGTGCGGCAGTTGGATTTAAAGATATCAAAACAGGAGATACATTGTGTGATGAGAAGCACCCGATTATCCTTGAATCAATGAAATTCCCTGCGCCGGTTATCGGTATCGCTATCGAGCCTAAAACTAAGGCTGACGTAGATAAAATGGGTATGGCTCTGGCAAAATTGTCAGAAGAAGATCCGACGTTTACAGTTAGGACTGATGAGGCTTCGGGTCAGACGATCATTTCAGGAATGGGTGAACTTCACCTTGATATTCTTGTTGACCGTATGAAACGTGAGTTTAAAGTTGAAGTAAACCAGGGCGAACCTCAGGTTGAATATAAAGAAGCATTTACAAAAGCTGCACAACACCGTGAAACTTACAAAAAGCAATCAGGTGGCCGTGGAAAATTTGGAGATATCGTCTTTATTCTTGAGCCTGCTGATGAAGTGGATGGAAAAGTTCCAAAAGGGCTTCAGTTCGTTAATGCGGTAAAAGGTGGTAACGTTCCTAAAGAATATATACCATCCGTTGAAAAAGGTTTCCGTGAGGCTATGAAGCAAGGGCCTTTGGCTGGATATCAGGTCGATAGTTTAAAAGTAACTTTGCTTGACGGATCTTTCCACCCGGTGGATTCTGATGCATTGTCGTTTGAACTTGCTGCAAAATTAGGTTACAAAGAAGTAGCTAAAGCGGCAGGGGCAATCATCCTTGAGCCAATCATGAAAATGGAGGTCATCACACCGGAAGAGAACATGGGAGATATCGTAGGTGATATCAACCGTCGTCGCGGACAGGTGAACGACATGGGCGACAGGAATGGCGCGAAAACCATCAAAGCCGATGTGCCTCTATCAGAAATGTTCGGTTATGTAACAACATTAAGGACATTGTCTTCAGGCCGTGCAACTTCAACGATGGAGTTTTCACACTACGCTGAAACCCCTTCCAATATTTCGGAAGCAGTTATCAAAAAAGCAAAAGGAACCGCATAATTCAAAATTAAAATGAGTCAAAAAATCAGAATAAAGCTGAAATCTTACGATCACATGCTCGTTGACAAGTCATCTGAGAAGATCGTGAAAACTGTAAAAAGTACAGGTGCGGTGGTTACAGGACCTATTCCGTTGCCGACACACAAAAAGATTTTTACCGTACTGCGTTCACCGCACGTAAACAAGAAATCAAGGGAGCAGTTCGAAGTGATGTCTTATAAAAGACTGATCGACATCTACTCATCGTCTTCAAAAACGATTGATGCCCTGATGAAACTTGAGCTTCCAAGTGGTGTTGAAGTAGAGATCAAAGTCTGATAGTATATAGATCCAGTATTGAGTATTGAGATTTTCGTTCTCGATACTCAATACTTATGTCTTAATGCTCCAAAAAAGAATTTATTAATTATTAATTATTTTATATGTCTGGGTTAATTGGTAGAAAAATCGGCATGACCAGCATCTTCGACGAGAACGGGAAAAACATCCCTTGTACCGTGATTGAGGCAGGACCATGCGTAGTTACCCAAGTCAGAACCAACGAGGTCGACGGGTATGAAGCGTTGCAACTTGGTTTCGATGACAAAAACGAGAAACATTCCTCTAAAGCTGCTCTTGGGCACGCAAAAAAAGCAGGAACTGTTGCTAAGAAAAAAGTCGTTGAACTCCAATTTGAAAACGAGTACAAATTAGGTGATGTATTAACAGTAGATGTTTTTGCAGAAGGCGAATTTGTAGATGTGCAGGGTGTTTCTAAAGGTAAAGGTTTCCAGGGAGTTGTGAAGCGCCATGGTTTTGGTGGTGTCGGACAAGCAACCCACGGTCAGCACAACCGTCTTAGGGCGCCAGGTTCAGTAGGAGCATCATCTTATCCTTCACGTGTATTCAAAGGAATGCGCATGGCAGGAAGAATGGGAGGCGACAATGTTAAAGTACAAAATTTAAGGGTTTTAAAAGTAGTTGCTGACAAGAATCTGCTTTTGGTTAAAGGAGCTGTTCCCGGACACAAAAACTCTTACGTAATCATTCAGAAGTAATGGAAGCAAAAGTTTTAAACATCAGCGGAAAAGAAACCGGCAGGTCGATCAATCTTCCTGATTCGGTTTTCGCAATAGAGCCTAACAACCATGCAGTTTACCTGGATGTGAAGCAATATCTGGCAAACCAGAGACAAGGTACGCACAAAGCTAAAGAAAGAGCTGAAGTTGCGGGAAGTACACGCAAGATCAAGAAGCAAAAAGGAACAGGAACTGCCCGTGCAGGTAGCGCGAAGAACCCACTTTTCAAAGGTGGAGGAACTGTTTTCGGTCCAAGACCAAGGAGCTATTCTTTTAAACTGAACAAGAACCTGAAGCGTCTTGCACGTAAATCAGCGTTCTCGATCAAGGCGAAAGAAGCCAACCTGATCGTTTTGGAAGACTTCAATTTTGACGCTCCGAACACAAAGAATTTCATCAACGTTTTGAAAGCTTTAGGGTTAGAAAACAAAAAATCTTTGTTCGTGTTGGGTGAGTCAAATAAAAATGTATATTTGTCGTCACGTAATTTAAAGGCCTCTAACGTTGTAAATGCCTCAGAATTAAGCACTTACGCCATTTTAAATGCTAATAATTTAGTACTTATGGAAGGCGCTCTGGAAGCAATTGAAGAAAACCTAAGCAAATAACAGGCGATGAATATTATTATAAAACCTATCATTACCGAGAAGATTACAAAGGAAAGTGAAGTTTCCAATCGTTTCGGTTTCGTGGTTGACAAAAAAGCGAATAAAGTTCAGATTAAAAATGCGGTTGAAGCTGCATATGGTGTGACTATCGTAAATGTCAATACGATGAACGTAAGGCCTGACAGGACTACCAAGTTTACCAAAAGCGGTATGATCAGTGGTAAGACAAATGCTTATAAAAAAGCGGTTGTACAGGTTCAAGAAGGAGAAACTATAGATTTTTACAACAACGTACAATCATAATTAGGCAGAGCAATGTCAGTTAGAAAATTAAAACCTATTACCCCGGGCCAGCGATTTAGAGTCGTAAATAGTTTTGACGCTATTACGACTGACAAGCCGGAGCGTTCTTTGATCGCACCGAAAAAAAGCTCAGGCGGTAGAAATAGTCAAGGAAAGATGACCATGCGTTACACAGGCGGTGGTCACAAACAACGTTATCGGATGATCGATTTCAAAAGAACCAAAGACGGGATCCCGGCTGTGGTTAAATCTATTGAATACGATCCAAACCGTACTGCGTTTATCGCGCTTTTGGCTTACGCCGATGGTGAGAAAACTTATATTATTGCCCAAAACGGGCTTCAGGTTGGGCAAACCCTGGTTTCAGGTGCCGATGCGCAACCGGAAATCGGAAATACTCTTCCGCTTAGCAAAATTCCACTAGGTACCGTAATTTCTTGTATTGAGCTACGTCCTGGACAAGGTGCTACTATCGCACGTTCGGCGGGAACTTTTGCCCAGCTTATGGCTAGGGACGGAAAATATGCTACGATTAAAATGCCTTCAGGTGAGACAAGGTTGATCCTTCTTACTTGCTCGGCTACAATCGGAGCGGTTTCCAACTCTGACCACCAGTTGATCGTATCCGGAAAAGCGGGTAGGAGCAGATGGTTAGGAAGAAGACCAAGAACAAGGCCAGTTGCGATGAACCCTGTCGATCACCCGATGGGTGGTGGTGAAGGACGTTCGTCTGGTGGACATCCGCGTTCTAGAAAAGGATTGCCGGCTAAAGGTTACAGAACCCGTTCCAAGGCAAACCCGAGCAACAAGTATATTGTAGAACGTAGAAAGAAATAATCAGTAAGACATGGCACGTTCATTAAAAAAAGGACCTTTTGTTCATTATAAATTAGACAAAAAAGTTCAGGAAAATATCGAGAAAGGCAATAAAGGAGTGGTAAAGACCTGGTCAAGGGCTTCCATGATCACGCCTGACTTTGTAGGTCAGACTATCGCAGTCCACAACGGACGCCAGTTTGTACCTGTTTACGTAACAGAAAACATGGTAGGCCACAAATTAGGTGAATTTTCACCTACAAGATCTTTCAGGGGTCACGCCGGAGCTAAAAATAAAGGTAAAAAATAAGAAGCAATGGGAGTTCGTAAAAGAGAAAGAGCCGAAGGCATCAAAGAAGCTAACAAGCAGATTGCTTTCGCAAAGTTGAATAACTGCCCTACTTCACCTAGAAAAATGCGCTTAGTGGCGGACTTGGTAAGGGGTCAGAAAGTTGAAAGAGCTTTGAACATCTTAAGGTTCAGCTCGAAGGAAGCTTCACGCAAACTTGAAAAACTGCTTTTATCTGCAATCAATAATTGGGAGCAGAAAAACGCAGAAGGCAATGTTGCAGAAGCAGGCCTTATCGTAAAAGAGATCCGTGTAGACGGCGGTATGATGCTCAAAAGGCTTCGTCCGGCTCCACAGGGTCGTGCGCACAGAATCAGAAAACGTTCCAACCATGTAACAATCGTTTTGGGACAATTAGATAACACACTTAGCAATCAATAATAGAAGATGGGACAAAAGACAAATCCAATCGGAAACAGACTTGGAATCATCAGGGGATGGGATTCGAACTGGTATGGTGGAAATGATTACGGCGACAAACTTGCCGAGGATTATAAAATCAGAAAGTACATCCACGCCCGTTTATCGAAAGCAAGTGTATCGAAAGTAATTATCGAAAGGACGCTTAAGCTTGTAACCGTTACTATCACCACTGCCCGCCCGGGTATCATTATCGGGAAAGGCGGTCAGGAGGTAGACAAGCTGAAAGAAGAATTGAAGAAAATTACCGACAAGGAAATTCAAATCAACATCTTTGAAATCAAAAGGCCTGAGCTTGATGCTTACTTGGTTGCAACTAGCATCGCACGCCAGATCGAAAGCAGGATTTCATACAGAAGGGCGATTAAAATGGCAATCGCGGCTTCAATGCGTATGAATGCTGAAGGTATCAAAGTATTGATTTCCGGCCGTTTGAATGGTGCTGAAATGGCACGTTCGGAAGGATTTAAAGAAGGCCGTATTCCATTGTCAACTTTCAGGGCCGATATTGATTATGCTTTGGCTGAAGCACATACCACTTATGGTCGTATGGGTATCAAAGTATGGATCATGAAAGGCGAAGTTTACGGAAAAAGGGATCTTTCCCCGCTCGTAGGAATGGACAAAAAACAGTCCGGAACCGGAGGCGGTGGTGGTGACAAGCGCGGAGATTCTCCAAGAGGGGAAAGGAAGCCTTTCAACAAAGACAGGAAACCTGCAGACCGTAAAAGAAAGTAATTATTTAAACTAAAGAAAAATGTTACAGCCTAAAAGAACAAAATACCGCAAGGTACAGAAAGGTAGAATGAAAGGCGTTTCACAAAGAGGGCATGAGCTTTCCAATGGAATGTTTGGTATCAAATCTTTAGATTCATCGTTTTTGACTTCCCGCCAGATCGAGGCTGCACGTATCGCTGCAACCCGTTTCATGAAAAGGGAAGGACAATTATGGATTAAGATTTTTCCAGACAAGCCTATCACCAAGAAACCACTTGAAGTACGTATGGGTAAAGGTAAAGGAGCCGTTGAATACTGGGCTGCCGTTGTTAAACCCGGAAGGATCATGTTTGAAGTCGGAGGAGTACCTTTGTCCGTTGCAAAAGAAGCTTTACGCCTCGCAGCTCAAAAGCTTCCGGTAAAAACCAAATTCATCGTAGCAAGGGATTTCGAAGCATAATCTTATAATTATTATGAAGCAATCAGAAATAAAAAATCTTTCCGCAGCAGAGCTGCAGGCAAAGCTTAGCGAGACTAAGAAGATGTATGCCGATCTTAAAATGGCTCACGCTGTTTCCCCGATCCAGAACCCGCTTCAGATCAGGAGCGTAAGAAGGACAGTTGCAAGACTGGCTACTGAACTAAGCAAAAGGGAAATCCAATAATCTGCTGAGATGGAAAAAAGAAATTTAAGAAAAGAGAGAATAGGTGTTGTAACCTCAAACAAAATGGACAAATCCATCGTTGTTGCACAGGTTTCTAAAGTAAAACACCCATTATACGGTAAGTTCGTATTGAAAACTAAGAAGTTTCATGCACACGACGAAAAGAACGACTGTAACATTGGCGATACTGTAAGGATCAGCGAAACGCGTCCTTTGAGCAAAACCAAATGCTGGAGGTTAGTTGAAATCATTGAAAGAGCTAAATAATTATGGTACAGCAGGAATCAAGACTAAAAGTAGCAGACAACACTGGAGCGAAGGAAGTTCTAACAATCCGTGTTTTGGGCGGTACCAAAAGAAGGTATGCCTCTGTTGGTGACAAAATTGTAGTTTCTATCAAAGATGCAACTCCAAACGGAAACGTAAAAAAAGGAGCTGTTTCAACTGCAGTTGTTGTACGTACCAAGAAAGAAGTGAGAAGGGCCGATGGTTCTTATATCCGCTTTGATGATAACGCTTGCGTACTTCTTAACGCTCAGGGCGAAATGCGCGGAACACGTGTATTTGGTCCGGTGGCAAGAGAACTTCGTGAGAAGCAGTTCATGAAAATTGTATCATTGGCACCTGAAGTGCTTTAATTTATTTTTAAGATGATAAAGCTGAAAATAAAATCAGGAGACACCGTAAAGGTGATTGCCGGTGACCACAGGGGAACTACAGGAAAAGTGACACGCGTTTACCGTGAAGCTAACAAGGCGATCGTTGAAGGTGTGAACATGGTTTCAAAACATACGAAACCAAGTGCAAAAAATCCACAAGGTGGAATCGTGAAAAAAGAAGCGCCTATCCACATCTCTAACCTTACACTGGTTGACGGTGCCAAAGACGGAGAAAAGAAGGCAACTTCAAAAAAAACTAATAAAGCATAGTGATGGCATATATTCCAAGACTTAAAGACGAATATAGGAGCAGGGTTATCCCGGCCCTTAAAGAAGAGTTCGGGTATAAGAACGTGATGCAGGTTCCTAAACTTGAGAAAATCGTTCTGAGCCGTGGTGTAGGTGCTGCGGTATCCGACAAAAAGCTTATTGATTACGCAGTGGATGAACTGACAAAAATCACCGGGCAAAAAGCAGTTTCAACAATCTCTAAAAAAGACGTTGCGTCTTTCAAACTGAGAAAAGGAATGCCGATCGGTGCCAAAGTCACACTACGCGGAGAAAGGATGTATGAGTTCCTGGACAGGCTGATCACTTCAGCACTTCCAAGGGTTAGGGATTTCAGCGGAATCAAAGCTACTGGTTTTGACGGGCGCGGAAATTACAACCTTGGCGTTCTTGAGCAAATCATTTTCCCTGAGATCGACATCGATAAGGTGAACAAGATCTCCGGTATGGATATCACTTTCGTTACTACTGCCCAGACAGATAAGGAAGCGAAATCATTGTTGGCTGAATTAGGTTTACCTTTTAAAAAGAATTAAGAAATGGCTAAAGAATCAATGAAAGCCCGTGAGGTGAAAAGAATGAACACGGTAGAAAAGTACGCCTCGAAAAGAAAAGCTTTGTTAGAAGCTGGAGATTACGTAGGTTTGCAAAAATTACCGAAAAACGCTTCACCTGTACGCATGCACAACCGTTGCAAGCTCACTGGAAGGCCAAGAGGTTATATGCGTCAGTTCGGAATGTCACGTGTGACTTTCCGTGAGATGGCAAACCAGGGACTTATTCCGGGAGTAAAGAAAGCCAGCTGGTAAATAGAAGAGTTGACTGTTGATGGTTGAAGTTTGAATGGATGAGAATCCGACAACAATAACCGACGGCTTACAACTAAAAATTAAGAGTTCAATTGGTTTCAGGTTCAGGGGAATCGTTTCGCTGAAAACCGTCACCGCAAATAAATAAATATGTATACAGATCCAATTGCGGATTATCTAACTCGCGTTCGTAACGCAGTCGCGGCGAACCACAAAGTTGTCGAGATCCCTGCTTCAAACATGAAGAAGGAAATCACAAAAATCTTATTTGATCAGGGCTATATCCTGAGCTACAAGTTTGATGACAATGGCGTACAGGGAACCATCAAAATTGCCCTTAAGTACGACAAGGAAACCAAAGAACCTGTCATCAAAGATCTTCAAAGAATCAGTAAACCTGGTCTACGTAAATATGCCGGTGCTTCTAAACTGCCACGTATCCTTAACGGACTTGGTATTGCTATCGTTTCAACTTCCAAAGGTCTTATGACCGGTAAGCAGGCGAAACAGCAAAATGTAGGTGGTGAAGTAATCTGTTACGTATACTAAAAACAGCCAGACCATGTCAAGAATAGGAAAAAATCCAGTCACGGTTCCTGCCGGTGTAACAGTTGATGTTGCCGATGGAATCATCACGGTAAAAGGAAAATTAGGCCAGCTTACACAGGAATATTCAGATGTGACTATTACTGTTGAAGACGGGCAGGTATTGGTTGAAAGGTCATCTGACTCAAAAGACCAGAGAGCTAAACACGGACTGTACAGGTCGCTGGTCAACAACATGATCAATGGCGTTGCTACAGGTTTCACTAAAGAGCTTGAACTTGTAGGTGTAGGTTACAGGGCTTCAAACCAAGGACAAAAGCTTGACCTTGCGCTTGGGTTCTCCCATAACATCATTCTCGAAGTTGCACCCGAAGTTAAACTCGAAACAATCTCTGAGAAAGGTAAAAACCCTATCGTTAAGCTTACGTCATTCGACAAACAGCTTCTCGGACAGGTTGCAGCAAAAATCCGCGGTTTCCGTAAGCCTGAACCATACAAAGGAAAAGGTGTGAAATTCGTAGGAGAAGTATTAAGAAGAAAAGCAGGTAAATCAGCTTAAAAAATAAGATTATGTCATTAACAAAATCTGAAAGAAGACAGAGAATTAAGTTCAGAATCAGAAAGATCGTTAGCGGTACCGCTGCTAAACCACGTCTTTCCGTATTCAGGAGCAACAAAGAAATCTATGCACAGCTGATCGATGATGTGAACGGAGTTACTTTATTGGCTGCATCTTCAAGGGAAAAAGGAGTAAGTACTGAAGGTACAAACATCCAGGTTGCGGCTGCTGTCGGGAAACTGATCGCAGAAAAAGCGCTGAAAGCAGGTATTGAAAACGTTACCTTCGACAGGGGCGGTTACCTCTACCACGGCCGTGTTCAATCATTAGCAGAAGGCGCAAGAGAAGCCGGACTTAAATTCTAAGATATTATGTATCATAAGTACAAAAACGTAGAAATGGTAAAACCAAGCGGACTGGAACTGAAGGACCGCCTGGTAAGTGTTAATCGTGTTACCAAGGTTACAAAAGGAGGAAGGGCTTTCGGTTTTTCTGCCATTGTGGTTGTTGGTGATGAGAACGGTGTAGTAGGTCACGGTCTTGGTAAATCTAAAGACGTTTCCGAAGCGATCGCCAAAGCGGTTGAAGATGCAAAGAAAAACCTTGTGAAAATTCCTTTGAGCGGACAATCAGTTCCGCACGAACAAAAAGGAAAATTCGGTGGGGCTCGCGTATTCCTTATGCCAGCTTCACACGGTACGGGAGTTATCGCCGGTGGTGCCGTACGTGCAGTCCTTGAATCAGTGGGAATCCATGACGTATTGTCAAAATCCCAAGGTTCATCAAACCCGCACAACGTGGTAAAAGCTACCTTTGATGCCCTGTTGCAAATGAGGAGCGCACACACTGTCGCAAGACAAAGAGGTGTTTCGCTGGAAAAAGTATTTAAAGGTTAATTCAGGAAATTATGGCTAAGCTATTAGTAAAACAGATCAGGAGCAAAATCAATTGCCCGCTGACACAGAAAAGAGGCCTTGAAGCTTTAGGGCTTCGCAAAATGGGCCAGGTTGTGGAGCACGAGTCAAATCCTGCTATCCTTGGTATGATAAACAAAGTTAAACACCTGGTTTCCGTAGAGGAAGCCAAATAACAAATAACAGTTATGAATTTAAGTAACTTACAGCCAGCTGAAGGTTCTACACATAACCAGAACAAAAGGGTAGGTCGCGGTGAAGGTTCCGGAAAAGGCGGAACTGCTGCACGTGGACACAAAGGTGCCAAATCCCGTTCAGGTTATTCAAGGAAAATCGGTTTTGAAGGTGGACAGATGCCGCTTCAGAGACGTGTTCCTAAGTTTGGTTTCAAAAACATTAACCGTGTAGAGTATCAGGGAATCAACCTTGATACGCTTCAGTCACTTGTAGATAACGGAATTGTTACCGATACTGTCGATATGACATCATTCGTTTCAACCCGTCTGGCTACCAAAAATGAGGTTGTTAAAATCCTCGGACGCGGTGAGCTGAAAGCAAAACTGAAAGTGAGTGCACACAAATTTACCGCTACCGCTAAAGCTGCCATCGAGGCTGCAGGTGGAGAAGCTGTAACTTTATAACTTTAACGGTAAGATGAAGAAATTTTTTGAATCAATAGCCAATGTCTGGAAGATCGAGGAGCTAAAGAACAGGATACTGATTACTTTAGGACTGCTCCTTGTTTACCGTTTCGGTGCGCAGGTCACACTTCCGGGTATTGATGCGTCGCAATTAGGGGGCCTTGCGGGACAAACAAAGAACGGGATCGGATCGATCCTCGATATGTTTACCGGAGGAGCCTTTTCACAGGCATCGGTTTTCGCACTAGGCATCATGCCTTACATCTCTGCATCCATCGTGGTGCAATTGATGGGAATTGCGATCCCGTACCTGCAGAAGCTGCAGAAGGAAGGTGAGAGCGGAAGGAAAAAAATCAACCAGATCACACGTTGGCTGACCATCGTGATTACGCTTGTACAAGGTCCGGGTTATATTTATAACCTTTACCGAACCCTGCCTGCAAATGCATTCCTGTTAGGATTTGATTCATTCTCATTCTTATTCTCCTCTGTAATCATTCTAGTTACCGGTACCATCTTCGCGATGTGGCTGGGTGAGAAAATTACCGATAAAGGTATCGGAAACGGTATATCATTATTGATCATGGTTGGTATCCTTGCGCGTTTGCCACAGGCATTCATCCAGGAGTTCACCACCAGGGTAACAAACAATAATGGCGGCCCGATGCTTCTTGTAATCGAAATCATTGTGTGGCTGTTGGTCATTATCGCATGTGTGTTATTGGTAATGGCTGTCAGGAGAATTCCTGTTCAGTACGCAAGACGGACGGTTTCAGGTGATTTCGAACAGGATCTGGCCAGCGCAAACAGGCAATGGATCCCACTGAAGCTAAATGCTTCCGGGGTTATGCCGATCATCTTTGCACAGGCAATCATGTTTATTCCGGCTGCGCTTGCAGGATTATCAAATTCTGAGGCGTCACAGTCAATCGCCGGTACGTTCAGTAATGTTTTCGGCTTCTGGTACAACTTCGTTTTCGCGCTGTTGATTATCGTATTTACGTATTTCTACACTGCGATCACGGTACCTACAAACAAAATGGCAGATGATCTCAAAAGAAGCGGCGGTTTTATTCCCGGCACACGTCCCGGAGTAGAAACGTCAGAGCTTCTTGATAAGATCATGTCCTTAATAACTTTCCCTGGTGCTTTGTTCCTTGCGCTGATTGCCGTGTTCCCGGCCATTGTCGTAAGTACAATGAACGTACAGCAGTCATGGGCAATGTTTTATGGCGGCACGTCCCTGATCATTATGGTCGGTGTTGCAATCGACACCATTCAGCAGATTAATTCTTATCTGTTGAACAAACACTATGACGGATTGATGAAAACCGGTAAAAACCGAAAAGCAGTAGCTTAAGTTTATGGCGAAACAATCAGCAATAGAGCAGGACGGATCAATCATCGAAGCATTGTCAAATGCGATGTTCCGTGTGGAATTGGAAAACGGCCATATCGTAATAGCACATATTTCAGGAAAAATGCGGATGCATTACATCAAGCTGCTTCCGGGCGACAAGGTGAAGCTGGAAATGAGTCCTTATGATTTGTCCAAAGCAAGAATTACTTATAGATATTAACAATATCAGGATGAAACAAGCGTTTGTTGGTTCATCTTCCTTTTAAAAAAATAATAAATATCTCCAGATGAAAGTAAGAGCATCAGTTAAAAAGAGAAGTGCCGAATGCGTAATTGTTCGCAGAAAAGGCAGGTTGTATGTAATCAACAAAAAGAATCCTAGATTTAAACAAAGACAAGGATAATTATGGCAAGAATAGCAGGGGTAGACATCCCGAAAAACAAAAGAGGCGTTATTGCTCTAACCTATATCTTCGGTATCGGTAGAAGCCGCGCAAGCGAGATACTGGCAAAAGCCAACGTTAGCGAAGACATCAAAGTTCAGGACTGGAACGATGAACAGATCGGTGCCATCCGTGATGCAGTATCATATTTCAAGATCGAAGGTGAACTTCGTTCTGAGATTTCCCTTAACATCAAACGTCTTATGGACATTGGATGCTACCGTGGAATCCGTCACCGTTCTGGTTTGCCATTACGCGGACAAAGGACCAAGAACAACTCAAGAACCAGAAAAGGTAAGAGAAAAACTGTTGCTAACAAGAAAAAAGCAACTAAATAATAAATAGATATGGCTAAAACGACCACAAAAAAACGTAAAGTTATCGTTGAATCAACGGGCGAAGCGCATATTAACGCTACTTTCAACAACATCATCATCTCCCTTACAAACAAGAAAGGTGAAGTTGTTTCATGGTCTTCCGCAGGTAAAATGGGTTTCAGGGGTTCTAAAAAGAACACACCGTACGCAGCTCAGATGGCCGCTGAAGATTGCAGTAAAGTTGCATTAGAGGCAGGACTTAAAAAAGTGAAGGTATACGTGAAAGGACCAGGTAACGGACGTGAGTCTGCTATCCGTTCACTACACAACGGAGGTATCGAGGTGACAGAGATCATCGATGTTACACCAATGCCGCACAACGGATGCCGTCCTCCAAAAAGAAGAAGAGTGTAAGGTAGTTTGAAGGTTGAAAGTTCTAAAGTCTGGCTTTTTAAAACTTTCTGACTTTCAACTTTAAGACTTTTAAACATAAATTTAGTATAACCCGGGACAGAAGACGGATTATCGGAGGATTTGACCTGAATTCATAATCCCTGACCCAAAAAAATTAGAAATGGCAAGATATACTGGTCCAAAAACTAGGATCGCCCGTAAATTCGGAGAAGCGATCTTCGGAGACGATAAGTCTTTCGACAAAAGGAATTACCCGCCGGGACAACATGGAATGTCCAAAAAAAGAGGTAAAAAATCTGAGTACGCTGTCCAGTTGATGGAAAAGCAAAAAGCGAAATACTCTTACGGAATCCTTGAAAAGCAATTCCGTGGATTATTCGAAAAAGCAGCAGCGTCTAAAGGGGTAACAGGTGAGATCCTTTTACAACTTTGTGAAGCTCGCCTTGACAACGTCGTTTTCCGTATGGGAATCGCATCTTCAAGAAGGGCTGCACGCCAGATCGTTTCTCACAGGCATATCACGGTGAACGGAGAAGTAGTAAACATCCCTTCTTACCACCTGAAGCCGGGCGATAAAGTAGCAGTTCGCGAAAAATCAAAATCTTTGGAAGCTATCGAGCGTTCACTGGCAAATTCTTCCCGTGTATACGAGTGGATCACCTGGAACAACGATACAAAAGAAGGTACTTTTGTTTCCGTACCTGCAAGACTGCAAATTCCTGAAAACATCAAGGAGCAGTTAATCGTCGAATTGTACAACAAATAATAGACACCAGTCGAACTATGGCAATATTTAATTTTCAGAAACCGGATAAAGTTATCATGATCGATTCTACCGATTTCGAAGGCAAGTTTGAATTCAGGCCTTTGGAACCAGGATACGGATTGACAGTTGGTAACGCGCTAAGGAGGGTTTTACTTTCCGCACTTGAAGGTTACGCAATCACTTCGGTTCGCATCGAAGGCGTAGACCACGAGTTTTCTACAATTCCGGGTGTAGTTGAAGATGTTACCGAGATCATCCTGAACCTTAAGCAGGTGCGTTTCAAGCGCCAGATCGAGGACGTGGACAATGAGTCGGTTACCATCTCAGTTTCCGGAAAAGAGCAGCTTACCGCAGGTGATTTCCAGAAATTCATCTCAGGATTCCAGGTACTGAACCCTGAACTGGTTATCTGTAACCTGGACAGCAAAGTAAGCCTGAACTTCGAACTTACTATAGAGAAAGGCCGTGGTTACGTTCCTGCTGAAGAGAACAAAAAGCAGAACGCTGCCATCGGAACCATCTTCACCGATTCAATCTTTACCCCGGTAAAGAACGTGAAATACACGATCGAAAACTTCCGTGTGGAGCAGAAGACCGATTACGAGAAACTCGTTTTTGAAATCAAGACCGACGGTTCTATCAGCCCGAAAGATGCGCTGACAGAAGCTGCCAAGACTTTGATCCACCACTTCATGCTGTTCTCTGACGAAAGGATTACCCTGGAGGCTGACGAAATCGCTCAGACTGAGTCTTACGATGAAGAATCGCTTCACATGCGCCAGCTTCTTAAGACCAAGCTTGTCGATATGGACCTTTCAGTACGTGCTTTGAACTGCCTTAAAGCAGCCGAAGTCGATACACTTGGAGACCTTGTGTCGTTCAACAAAAACGACCTGATGAAATTCCGCAACTTCGGAAAGAAATCTTTGACTGAACTTGACGAACTTGTTGCAGTGAAGAACCTTACTTTCGGAATGGACCTTTCGAAATATAAATTAGATAAAGAGTAACCCGACCGTAAGGTTAAGTTTAGAATAGCAATGAGACACGGAAAAAAATTCAATCACTTAAGCAGACAGACCGCACACAGGAAGTCAATGCTGGCAAATATGGCTTGCTCACTAATCGAGCACAAGCGTATCAATACCACAACTGCAAAAGCAAAGGCGCTAAAGCAATTCGTTGAGCCACTTATCACAAAATCGAAAGATGATACAACTCACAACCGTCGTATCGTTTTCGCTTACCTGCGAAATAAATTTGCGGTAACGGACCTGTTCCGCGACGTGGCTGCCAAAGTTGGCGACCGTCCGGGAGGATACACCCGCATCATCAAGATGGGCAACCGCTTGGGAGATAACGCTGATATGGCGATGATCGAACTGGTAGATTTCAACGAACTCTACAACGGTGGTAAAAAAGAAGTTAAAAAATCCAGAAGCCGTCGTGGCGGAAAAGGTAAAGGTGGTGCTGAAACTACTGCTGTTGCAGAAACAGCTACAGAGCAGGCTCCTGAAAACCAGACTCCGGCACAGCAGGCTCCGACTGAGGAGACTAAAAACGACGCTGCTGAGTAATATCAGTGCTTCAATATCAAAAAAGGGACAACTTGCGTTGTCCCTTTTTTTATTGTCTTTCTTCTGTCACGAACGATTGACTGTTTACCTGACTGCCCATATTGTCCAGTAATTGGGTTTGTTTCCCTGCTATAATAAAAATTTTATACAAAAACCGCCGGTAACGTCACGGCGGTTTTTAGTAGATTTAAGTCATTTAAAAGAATCAGGACACTGCTGAATCTCAGAAAGAAGATATTATTCCTTCACGAGTTTGCGAATGGTCTTTACGCCAGTGTCGGTTATCAGCGTGAGAAAATATACGCCCGTTTTTAAAGCTGATATATCGATCTGGTTCACGTACTCGTATGAAAACAGTTCCTTGCCTGTAATATCAGATAGCGAAGCCGCTTTTACCGTCTCACTGATGTTCATAATATCCTTTGTTGGATTTGGATAAATAATAATTTTCGGTGTGGCGGCGTTTGCTATAGAATTGACCTGCAGGCTTCCGTCGATATTCAGGATACAAACCAAAAAAAATCCGCCTGAGTAAACGATTCTATCTTCAAACCACGCAAAGTTCTCCATGCCGCAGAGCGAGTTGTCGTTAGGGATAATTATTTCCCAGGAAGCTCCGCCATTTTCTGTTTTATAGATATGATGTGTCTCGTTTCCTATTCCGTAGCCATTCATCTCATCAAAAAAGTGAAACTTGGTAGGGTGATTCATAAGCAGCGTCCATGTGAGGCCGCTGTCACTGGATACATAGTTGGCATTGCTGATATTCCGCACATAGACTTTATTTGGGCCGACTGTCTGAATCTCCCTGATCGTACTTCCGGACCACGATGGAACTTGGTTCCACGATACCCCTCCGTCAATGGTTTTCCATAGTGTTGGGGCGAAATTTTCATTGCCTGCACCCGCGTAGCCAACCAGCTCGTCAGCGAATGTTATTTCAGTAATCTGATCCATATCAGCAAACTGTACCCATGTATTCGCTGCTGTGTGCCTGATCATTCCGTCGGTTATCGGCGTTCCCGGATTTGTTCCGACAAAAAATTCGTTGTTTTCCTTCAGCCAGCAGTCCGTATAAGAAGTATTGGGTTGAATCGTGTTGCCGCTTGTCCAGGTTTGTCCAAAATCCGTTGTCGTCCTGTAAAGTGGCTGGCCAATGAGCAATCCTCTTCCGTCCGATTTCAGGTCGATTGACTTATATACATTTGTAGCACCTAAAAGTTTCCGATCCCAGCTATAACCGCCATCGTCGGTATAGTAAAGAGCGCTTTGAAAATTTCCATTACCAACCATCAGCCCTCTGCTTTCGTCGGCGAACTTCAGCCCGCTTGTTGGGATGCTCCCAGAAATGGGAGTGTAGAACCTTGACCAGGCGCTGCCGGCAGGATTTTCGGCCTGATAGATGACTCCGCCTCCACCTGCCACCAAAATTTCATCGCCGAGAAAAGTAACGGCATACATGCTCATGATACCGCCGATCTCATACTCAGGATCTTCAACCGTTTGTATTGTTGACCAGGTTGTACCTTCGTTTGATGATGTTGCAAACGTACTCCCGCTCCCGACAAGATATAAGATATCATTGTGCTGCCTGATATCGTAGATGATGCCCATATCGGTATCGGTCAGTTCCCATGTTACCCCTTGGTTGACAGTCTTGTAAACTTCGCCCAGCGGCCCCACTGCAAAACCTGTATTTTCGTTGATGAACAACAACTCCTCCAATTGATAGTTGGACGACTGCAGATCAGATTTTGTCCATGTTGCGCCCTGGTCTGTGGTTTTATACACCATGCCGTTGGAACTGCTTGTAAAACCAATATTCTGGTTTATGAAATGAACATCGGTTAGATCCTCTCCTGAAGCGATTATTGTACCGGGAATGGTTACCCATGTCCATGTTGTGCCTCCATTCGTGGTGACCAGGATATTGCCTCTGTACCCTACGACATACCCGATATTGTTGTTTAAGAAGAAGAGTTTTTCGAAAGAAAAAGGTCCGTTCGGATAATTCAAAGCAGTGGAAGTCTCCCAGCCATCTGTGGTCTTGTAGATTCTCCCCAAGTTGGAAATCATATATCCGTTATTGTCATCGACCATATACAGGTCAGACGGATTGCCAAAGGTGACATTATTGAGATGCAACGCTGACCAATGATCTCCGCCATCGGGGCTTTTATACATTCGCTGGGGCTGGTCTGCGATCACAAACAGGGTTCCGTTTGGCGTAACTTCCATATCGCGTATGGAATTGGTGGTGTTGAAGGGCGTAATGACATCCCAATTCTGGGCATTACAAATGGAGGCAATGGTGCAAATAATAAGGGTGTAGTAGTATTTCATAGCTTTTATTGTTTGAATTCAGGATTTCCAAATTACATTCGGTAGGAAGTCCCTGCGTAAGTAAATGAGGCTGCAAAGATCGTTTGATTTATCTAATTTACACAGTGACAACGTATTTCTGACTTGACTTTAACACGACGTAGGCTATATCTTTTCTTTCGGGTAATAAACGCTTATTTTGCTAGAGTTTATAAACGACGTTTAACCATATCCGGAAAACATTGCTGCTCTAGAAATTCTTCATGTCATCAGCGGTCACTTTTTTTCTAGCCCTTCATTGAGGATATTTGGACTGACTTATTACAGTGTCTTGAAATTGTTGTCGCTTGGACAATAAAGAAATCCCATTGGTGACTTTAGGATAGTTCACTCAGAGATTATATCAGTATCTCTCAACTTCAAACTCGGTCAACATTTTTTTGAAATTCAGAATATAAGCCGTGGTGGTGGTTTTAAAATAAAAAAGCCGGATAAGCCTGGCTTCATTTCTACTCCTAATAAAAAAACCGCTGACTTGTCAGCGGCTTAAAGTATTACCTAATAACCAACTACTGCTTTACAATCCTGAAGATCTTATTATCGTTACCAACCGTAAGCTTTATAAAATAAACTGCTGCCGGTAGTCGGCCAAAATCAATTCCCGAAACGGCATCCACATTCAAGCCTTGGATCTTCCTTCCTGATATGTCATAAACTTCTGCGTAAGCAGCTTCCTGCAATCCGGTAAATTGTACGTAATCCATTGTCGGATTCGGATAAGCAACGATGTTACGCATACCAAATTCTGCCGAGCCTAAAGTAACATTTACAGTTACTGCAAGAGGTTCAACCGAGCGGCACCCGTCTATAACCTGCATCGCATAATAAGTCGTTCCATTTGTTATCGGTGTAGTAAGAAGAAGTGGATTGATGTTCCCAATAGCATTCGCAAGTGATGCGTACCAGGTTATATCATTCCCATCGACCTCAATGTCAGCAAGTGTTGCAACTTCAGCAAAATCCATTAATATCTGTTGATTTGCCAATCCCTCGGGTGCGTCTGTTACCGTCACGGCTATCGTCATGGTTGCAGGTGATGCACACTGACCGGATGACGGCGTGAACGTATAAGTCGTCGTTGCAGTGTTGTTCAATGCCGGTGACCATGTTCCGGTGACTCCGTTTGTTGATGTCGTCGGAAGCGCTGCCAATGTTTCACCTGAGCAGATCGAAGCAACCTGAGTGAATGCCGGAGCTGTGTTCGGCGTAACTGAAATTGTCATGGTTGAAGGTGAAGCACACTGTCCTGCCGATGGCGTGAACGTATAAGTCGTCGTTGCAGTGTTGTTCAATGCCGGTGACCATGTTCCGGTGACTCCGTTTGTTGATGTCGTCGGAAGCGCTGCTAATGTCGACCCTGAACAGATCGAAGCAACCTGGGTAAACGCCGGAGCTGTATTCGGCGTAACTGAAATTGTCATGGTTGCAGGTGATGCACACTCACCGGACGACGGCGTGAACGTATAGGTCGTGGTTGCGGTATTGTTCAATGCCGGTGACCATGTTCCGGCGGCTCCGTTTGTTGATGTCGTCGGAAGCGCTGCCAATGTCGACCCCGAGCAGATCGAAGCTACCTGAGTAAACGCCGGAGCTGTATTTGGTGTAACTGAAATTGTCATGGTTGCAGGTGATGCACACTGTCCGGCCGATGGCGTGAACGTATACGTTGTTGTCGCAGTGTTGTTCAATGCCGGTGACCATGTTCCGGTGACTCCGTTTGTAGAGGTTGTCGGAAGCGCTGCCAATGTCGACCCCGAGCAGATCGAAGCAACCTGGGTAAACGCCGGAGCTGTATTCGGCGTAACTGAGATTGTCATGGTTGAAGGTGAAGCGCATTGTCCTGCCGATGGCGTGAACGTATAAGTCGTCGTTGCAGTATTGTCCAAAGCTGGTGACCATGTTCCGGCGACTCCGTTTGTTGATGTCGTCGGAAGCGCTGCTAATGTCGACCCCAAGCAGATCGAAGCAACCTGAGTAAATGCAGGAGCTGTATTTGGTGTAACTGAGATTGTCATTGTTGCAGCTGATGCACATTGTCCGCTCGTTGGCGTAAATGTATACGTTGTTGTTGCTGTGTTATTCAAAGCAGGTGACCATGTTCCGGTGACTCCGTTTGTAGAGGTTGTCGGAAGCGGGGCCAATGTGGCACCGGAGCATATTGAAGCAACTTGCGTAAATGCCGGAACTGTTCCGGGGTTTACCGTCACCGTCATCATGGAACCCCAACTGCATTGTCCCGAATCGGGCAAAAATGTATAGGTGGTTGTTTGCTGGTTGTTTACCGCAGGCGACCACGTACCGGTGATTCCGTTGTTCGAAGTTGTTGGCAGTACAAGATTGGCTCCCGTACAGATTGCGGGGATTTGCGTAAAGGTTGGATTGACGTTCTGGTTGATCGTCACGCTCATAGTCGTTGTCGTTGCGCATTGTCCGGCAGCGGGCGTAAAAGTATACACACGTGAGGTGTCTGCACTCCAGCTCGGCGACCATGTACCGGTTACGCCGTTGTTCGATGTCGTAGGCAGTGTGTACCCGATTGTCGTTGATGTGCAAAAAGGCCCGACTTGCGTAAATGTCGGCGTCGATTGCGTAGCGAGTGTTACTGTAACTGCCAATCGGGTTGCGCTTTCACTGTTTGCTTCGGTTTGTGTAGCATAATAAGTCGTTCCGCTGACCAATGGTGTTGAAGAAGGTAAAAGGTTTCCGCCGGTTGGCGCATCGTACCATTTTAAGATAAACGCAAACGGAGCCTGTGTTACCGACAGCGAAGCCAGCGTTCCCGATCCGCAGATGGTTTGCGAGGCATTACCCGTTGGCGGCGGAACATTCGACACGCCATAAATTCTTGCAAGGGACGCGCGTGGCTGGCCATCATAAGTTGCAAACCCACCACTAACTATATAGCGATTGTCTGGATATTGTGCCATGTCCCAAACCATGTAGTTCGGACCGTTGTTCGGGCTAAAGGTAAGATCACGTGATCCGTTCGGGTTTAGTCTCACAATATGGCGGACAGTCTGCCCTCCCCATTGTGTAAACCAGCCGCCCACCAGGATCTTGTTATCAGGCAACGGCATAATGGCAAGCAGTCCGTCGTTTGAAGCGCTTGTCGGTCCAGCAGGGATAACCCCGTCGTCGAACAATGTCCCGTTCGGATTCAGGATCGCGATCTTGCTTCGTGGTTCCCCTGAGATGGTAGTAAAACTGCCTATGATAAATAAATTTCCGTTTGGCATCTCCACGACCTTCCCGACTAACGGCGTAGCAGGCGTAAAGCTTGTGTCTTTTGAACCGTCGGCATTCAGGCGTATGAATTTGTTCGCTATCGCGCCATTGTAAAAGGTAAAATCCCCTACAACCAATACTTTTCCATCCGCCTGCAGTGCTATGCCATAAACCGAGCTGTTGAAACCGGTACCGACAACAAATGTAGCGTCAAGCGTTCCGTCAGCATTAAGTCGGGCGATATTCTTCGATGGTACGCCATTATAGTGGGTAAATGCACCGGCAACGATTATTTTTCCGTCAGGCAGGACAGCCATTTCCGTGATCCGTGAAGTAGTCGTTTCTACGACACCGGTACCTCCGGCGTTAAATGTTGCGTCAATGGAACCATCAGTGTTGAGCCTTTTAAAATTGTGGATCAGGCTGGTGGAGGCAGGGTCGTTGGTATAGTGGCTGAGCGTAAGGATTTTGCCGTCAGGCTGCAATTCCATTTCATTATAATTCTCATAGATCAGCAATTCAGGCCCGCTAAAAGTGTTATCGACCGTGCCATCGGCGTTCAGTCTGATTATGCGGTTGATGCCCACGCCCTGGTATTGGTCTCCCTGGCCTGCTACGATGATTTTGCCGTCAGGCTGTACCAGGACGGCATCCATCATGTCTTCAAAGCCGGTACCGATTTCCAGTGTAGGGTCGAGGCGTCCGGCAATCTGGCTTTGGGAAAAACCTACAAAGCCTGAGAATAGGAAAAAAAGTAAAATTCTGTTCATTTAGATTGGTTTAGGACGGCAAATATAAGGTTTTGATTAAGGTGGAGAAGTTGTCTTACAAAATGTTAGTAAGTTTTTCGGGTAATGCCTGGGCCATACTTTTGCCCGGCCTTGCTCTTTTTTTCTTTTAGCTGCGCTGACTCGAACGAAGTAACGGGGTTGTTTTGACACAGACCGAGACACGAGGTTCAGCGAACACAGCTAACAAATATTATAGCAGTGAGTTAAAAGAAACAAAAAGTCAAGCCCTCTTACTTTTCTGCAGAAAATCTACAAAGTTATTATCTCATCGCGGCCAGAGCCGCTCGTCGTGCCTCCTCAACTTTCCTGGTCACTCTTCCGCGCGCCATAATGACTTCTTGATTTTCATGCAGAAAATTAAAAAAGAGCGGAAAAGCGGCCGCAACTATATAGGATGTAGTCCTCATCATCTCAAACGTGTCTTCATCCGAAGAAGGCAGCTTTTTCAAATATTGTTGCGGCCGCTCCGTCATCATATATTGTCCGTAGAAAACAAGGAAGGATTTCAGCGCTGGGAGAAGGGAGAGACCCTGAAGTCGAGCTATCCAGATGGTCAATAGTCACAAATAAAGAGATGCATCCGGAATGATACGATTGATAAAACTTGGCGAGCGGCTTGGGTCGCGATAGAAAAATTCTGACGTAGTTTTCAAGGACGAGATATGGAGACTTGACCTTTTGTTTCTTTTGTGTCAAGACAAAAGAAAGGAGAAACTTTGATAATTTGAGGCAACTGCATAAAAAACAATAATTCATCCTACGGTCGCTCCGTCATCATATATCGTAGAAAGAATTTTAGCGCTGGCAGAAGGGAGCGACCCAGGAGTCGAGCTTTACTGCCAAAAGATTCACGAGGCGAACAATTGGAAACGATTTCAAAAATCCAATTCCGCCCGATTTGCTTAAATTAACACAATCTAAACCTTTATCTGCTTTAACAGTAGTAAATTGCAGGTATAGCTTCCCGTGAAACTACAATATTCTGCAAAAGCCCTTTATGACAAACGAAAGCGCCATCCGAAAATCTACAAATGGATAATTCGGACGGGAGTATTGCTTTTGGGTTTGCCGGTCCTTCTCTACATTGCATTCGCATGGTATCTCAGCAGCCATAAAGCTGAAGTCCTCACATCAGTTACCAAGTCCCTGAATGATGATCTCTCGGGAACTGTGACGATTGGCGACATTGAGCCGGCGCTCGTACAGGGTTTCCCCTCGGTTTCCCTGATTCTTCAGAATGTCACCATTGCCGACAGCCTTTACCCGAAACACAAAGTATTGTTCCTTAAAGCCGGAAACTTCGATATCTCCGTAAATGCGCTCGCACTCTTACGCGGCACTGTCGAAATCAGGAAAATAAAAATTGATAACGCCGACATCAGGCTGTATACCGATTCGACGGGATACAGCAACGCATCGATATTCAGGAAACGCGACAAGAAGTCGGAAGCAGGCGGAGGCACTTTTCCTGAATTGCGAAAGTTCAGTCTTTCGAACGTCCGCTTCAGTGTCGACAATCGTGAGAAATCCAAACTCTTCACTTTTCACATCCGGAAAATGAGAGGTGATATCGATTTTAATTCCGACGGATGGGAGGCCGGTATCGGCCTCGATACGCATGTCCACAGCATGGCTTTCAGCACGCGGAAAGGCAGCTTCATCAGAGAAAAACCAGTAAATGGCGCAGTCGATATTGCCTACGACAGCGAGAAGGATGCGATTACGGTTAAGGACGGCCATCTCAAAATCGGAGGCGAAGATTTTATCATTGGCGCGGAATTCCGCATCGCTGAATCATCCCTGTATAAAATCCGGATCAGGAATGAATCAATCTTGTGGAGGAATGCTTCTGCGCTACTTTCGCCAAATATCAGTTCCCGCCTCGACAGGTTCGACCTCGAAAAGCCAATTTCCGTTAGTTGCGATATCGTCGGCGACTTTGCGGTCAAAGGCGATCCGTTTATAAATGTTAAAGCACAGATCAGGAACAATACACTTGAAAGCCCCGGAGGAACCGTGACATCGTGCAGTTTTACTGGCGAGTTCACGAATAATTTTCAGAAGAACCGTGGTTTTAATGACAAGAACTCCGCGATATTGTTTTCAAATTTTAAAGGAGAATTTGCAGGGATGCCAATCAGGATGGATAACGCCAGGATCCTCGATCTTGAGCGGCCAATCGCTTCCGGCGACTTCAGCTCAGATTTTGAAGTTCCACAGCTAAACAACATCATTGACCGCGACCTGCTTGAATTTACAAAAGGAAATGCACAAGTGCGTTTGAAATATCGCGCGGATATCGAAAATTTCATCCTCGTAAAACCCGTTGTTGAAGGGACAGTCGATATTAGGGATGCGGATGTGAGTTATACGCCACGAAAAGCCGCGTTCAGCGACGTATCGGTCCGGCTCGATTTTAAAGATGAAAATTTGTCGATCAGCAATATCAAATTACGAACAGGCAAAAGTGTTGTGGCGATGGAAGGGGAAATCAAAAACTTCCTGAATTTGGTTTACACTGCACCCGAAGAAATTACTGTTGATTGGAAGGTCCGGAGTCCGCAGCTTCATCTCGGCGAATTCCTCGGCTTTCTCGGTGCCAGGAAGCAAATTGCAACCAGAAAGCCTGTCAGGAAGGGAAATTTTACCAAGGAACTTGACGAGTTTTTTGAAAACATAAACGTCAAAATGACGGTGGATGTTGAAAGGCTTTATTATAAAAAATTCGCCTCCAGTAACGCTGTGGCTTCGATCATTGTCAATAACGAAGGCGTGCACATTCCTAACGCACGGATTAATCATGCAGGAGGGATCGTGAGGGTGAATGGCGCACTGCTTCAAAAATCGTCTTCCAATGCTTTTAAAATCGAGGCTGTAGTTTCCAAAGTTGACATCAATAAATTTTTTGCAGCTTTTGATAATTTTGGACTCCTATCACCGACGTCCGAAAATCTCAGAGGCAGGCTTTCAGCTGTTGCGTCGTTATCCGGACGCCTATCTTCAGCCGGTGACCTCATTCCACGCTCGATGAACGGAAAGATTGCATTCACATTGGACAAAGGTCAATTGGTGAACTTCAGACAAGTCCAAAGCATTGGAGATTTAGCTTTTCCAAATCGGGATTTCAGTAACATAATCCTTAAGCCAATCAATGGCACCTTCGACATAACAGGCGACACGGTTAAGATTCATCCAATGGCCATCAGTTCAAGCGTCTTGAACATGGATGTTGATGGAATTTTTGCGTTCGGACCGGGAACAGAGATTTATATCGTCGTGCCGCTTCGAAACCCTGATCGCGACAAGGACATTACCGATGCAGGGGAACTCGCTAAAAGGAGAAACCGAGGGATTTTACTACGGCTTGTCGCCAGGGATGGAAAGGATGGAAAGGTTAAGATCGCGCTAGGGAAAAATAGGGAAGGAGTTTGACAGTTTACAAAAGGTTCCCTTCAACCTAAAGCACAGTGGCCAGCAAATTTGTATAGCATTTTTTTTATATCTAGCTTATTGAGGCACAGACTGCAAGTCTGCGAAATACAAGACTTACGTAGTAGCCAATCCGTGGAACTTCACAAACAGATTGCCATCGCCTCGGTTTGAGCTTTCGGAAAAAGAGCCAAAAGGCTGAACTCCTGATTTCTCCAGTCCGGTGATATATGAAATCGAGACTACACGGAGAACACATTAACTATGCGGAAGATCGTCGAAAGCTT
The DNA here is from genome assembly GCA_036399795.1 of Flavobacterium sp. Lineage (GTDB taxonomy): Bacteria > Bacteroidota > Bacteroidia > Flavobacteriales > Flavobacteriaceae > Flavobacterium. Next base: position 78,339 of record DASWML010000021.1, on the reverse strand, counting down.
CATACCGCTATTCGTTTACTACTTTTTTATGATCCTTTTCGTCAGTGCACCGGCTGTGGTAGCAATCTTCAGCAAATAAACACCTGCAGGCAGTTGCTGTAGGGCGATATCAGAAACGTGTCCTGAAACCGAAATTATTTTCTGGCCGGACATACTAAAAATATCAGCCCCGAAAACTGTGCTGTCGGAAGCGATGTGCACGTAGTCGTCCGCAGGATTTGGGGAAACCGAAATGCTTGAATAAGCTATGAACTCGCCGGTATCGAGCGGGTCAGGTGCCAATCGCAGCGTCCACATATCACCATTGCCGTATGTAGCGTCCAGGTCTCCGTCTATAGAACTTGACATGCCCGAGATGATGTAGCCGTTGTCTGGTGCGACTGCCATCCCTCCGCCATATTCATAGCTCGTACCGCCATAACACCGCGTCCACTGTATAGCTCCTGCCGCGGAAAGCTTGACAACCCAGACATCAGGTGCGGCGTTGAACCAACTGCCATGGTTACCGGTAACATCGCCGTTATACGAGTACGTGGTTCCGGTCAGGATGTAGCCGCCATCGGCTGTTTGCTTTATTCCATCAGGATTCTCGATGCTGGTTCCGCCAAGTGACTTCTGCCATGCAATGTCGCCCGCAGCGTCTAGTTTTACGACCCAGAGATCGGGAGAGGAGCCGTCTGACATTCCGGCTGGTCCGTGGTGCCCCGAAACGTCGCGGTCATTGGAACTGGAATCCCCAAGAATAATGAACCCTCCGTCGGCAGTTGCCTGAACGTCAACAGGGGTGTCCTGAAAGATTCCACCATAGAATCTGCTCCAGACCAGGTTTCCGGCAGCATCATACTTAACAGCATAGATGTCGAGATAGTAGGTAGAAGTCGAGCCATTGATATAGGGCATTGTTTGCGACTTTGGAAACACCGTAATGCACCCGCCATCTGTACTCTGCGATACCGCAATTGATTCTGCAAAATAATTGTTTAAATCCTGAAACCCCTGCCATGTTGTTGCGCCGGACGAATTTAGTCGCATCGTCAATGCTCGCGGTGACGGCCCGGCGGTAGGAAACGCATCACCATCGGTCGAACTGGTTGAGAGGCCGACAAGATAACCGCCTTCAGGCGTTTGCTCGATGCTGTCGGTGAAATCGCTTTGTGAACCTCCAATGATTCGCGTCCACTGCACTGTCCCTGTTGAGTCAAGTTTTAAAATAAAACCATCGTAACCACCGTGGTTCCCTGTCATGTCCCCATTATTCGATTCGGTACGGCCAACAAGGACGCAGCCGGCATCCGCAGTGGCCACTCCGTCGACTACCAAATCGCGTTCGGAGCCACCAAGCATCTTTTGCCACAGTTCATTTCCTTCGGAATCATATTTTATGACCACAACGTCAAAATCGCCATGATTTCCGGCAAATCCTCCGTTGGTTGACATTGATCGTCCTGCGCTAATGAAACCACCATCGGTCGTAGCAATCGCTACGTGTCCGGTCTCCTGATTGATTCCCTCTGCAACCCGCTGCCACAGGATGGACGGTGCCTGAGCGAAAGCAACTGTAAATGGACTGAACAGGACGATAATCAGTAATATAATTTTCTTCATGTGGTTCGGTAAATGATTCTTGTATAACTGCGTGATAAGGCGACTAAGATAGCTAATAAATAGAGGGATCGAAGCTGGATACCTTCGAAGAAAGTGAATCGCTCGACAGGCTGCTGAGGAAATGCTGCACCCTCAGGATGATGAGCTCGAACTTATGGAAATTAACATGTGGCTTACACCTCCGGCGGATAGGGGAGCAATCCGCAAAGTCGAGGAGATTTGATATTAAGAGGAGGACAGCCAGTGGCTGTCAGGTATTTTTAACGACGAGCGTTCGGATTGCGATAAGAAAAGCAGTGCGTAGTTTTCAAGGGGAGAATATCCAGCCTTGATTTTTTGTTTCTTTTGGATCAAGCCAAAAGAAAAAGAACACAGGCGAGCATGTTGAATCCTGACGCAGAGCAAAAAAAGCAGTAGTAATCGCTGCTTTTCCATACTTGAAATTCTCTACTTCAAATCAAGATCAATCACCCCCATTAACCAGATCCAGGTCTGCGCCTGAGGTTGGCGAAGTGACATGTCCCTAAAAGTTCCGTTTGATTTGGGTGTCGCTGTTGGTCGTAATGTTCGACGTCCAGTTGCCGCCTTCTTCATCCGACATCGGGTGATAGTCGATGAAATCAGGGGATGTTGAACCGTCATAAAGTTGTGCAAATGAAATTTTTGCGAACGGTAGGTTCAGCGGAGCTAATCCAAAATAAAATGCACCGGAAACCCTTACCCCTGACAATCATTCCGTTGCAATGCAAACGCACAGCCGCTCCCAAATTTTACAAGCATATCTTACTTTATGCTAACATTCCTATACCAAAACAATTAAAAATGAACTAGTTTCGCCGTTCTAAAATAATTACTTTAAATGAAGACAAAATTACTTTTTCTCTCTCTTGCAGCTCCCTTCCTTACTTTGACAGCTCAGGAATTCGGGCCGCGTGTACTCGTTACGCCCAATGATGACAACACCAACTCGATCTCCTTTGAGGACATCGACGCAGATGGTGATATCGATATCCTGGCGAGCTCAAACACCTCCAATAGTGTATTCTGGTATAAAAACCAGGGCAATGGAACGTTCACCAACAAAATTGTCCTAAGTTCAAGTTTCGACAATCCGCGCAGCGTTCATGCCCTTGATGTCGATGGCGATGGGAAGAAAGACATCGTTCTTGGGGAGTTCGACAACGGCCTGTCGTGGATCAAAAACATGGGCGGAGGTTTCTTTACCGCAAAACAGGCACTAACTGCTTGTGGTTTGTGTTTTGTATCCAACATTCGTGTTGGTGATATCGACAACGACGGCCTGGACGATATCATCATTGCCGAACTTAGCAATGACGTTTTGACTTTTTATCGCAATACGGGAACAGGCACATTTGCCTATATGGGCTATACCTATATTCCAGCCGACGGACTCAACATCAACACCTACGAATTCGGCGACCTCGACCAGGACAATATCAACGATATCATCGTAACGATTTCAGGCTCTACCCAGCAGCAGATCATCCAGTTCGAGTACGTTGCCGATGCATTCGTTCAAACCCCGTTATTTACCGCGACTACAAGTCCGCTATTGTACTATTCTGACCTTGTTGATATGGACAACGACGGTTTAATGGACATCGTTAGCAGAAGCAGTGATTGTTCTGTTTACTGGTTCAAGAATTTCGGCGCGAACGTGTATTCAACACCAAATTCGATCGGGCTTGCAAATTGTGCTTCAGGAAACCTGAGCGCCGTTGGTGACCTGAACCTGGACAACCAGGCGGAGCTCGTTTATATGGAAGACAATACGATCCATTGGAGGAACAATACAGGGGGCGGCGACATCAGCACAACCCTTACGCCTATTTCAACCAGCGGAATCGTGGGTGACGTAATTGGAACTTATCTGGTGGATATCGATCAGGATGGCGACAAAGATGTATTCTACTTGACGAACAATGAATTTGGCCGTTTTATGAATGACACGAGCCTTGGCACAAACGCCAACACAGCTCTTAAGTTTTCTGTATATCCGAATCCGGCGACCAACGAACTTAACATCGAATGCCCGGCAGGATTCAGCGCATATAAAATGTACGACATCACAGGAAAACTAATCGGCAAAGTCGAAATGTCTGTTCCGACACAAAATCACAAAGTAAATGTGGGTGAGTTGAGTCAGGGATTGTACTTCCTCGAAATCCAATCCGGATCGGTTAAGCAAACTCAGAAGTTTATTAAGAATTAATTTCGCAACATCATCATTAATATGATTGATGTTGATATGGTAATGTTTGTTCGCCTGCTTCATAATCTTTGGGTTTGAAGCAGGCGAACTTGTTTTATGGTTAAGATTGCGTTGAAATTTTTGGTAGTAAACTGCCAGGCGGCAACACAGGACGGAGGCGCAAGTTCATCCTGCGGCCGCTCCGTCATCATATATGTGCGTAGAAAACAAGAAAGGATTTTAGCGCCGGGAGAAGGAAGTGACCCCGGAGTCGAGCCATCCGGCCAGGCAATAGTCAAAGAGAATTAAAATATCCGGAACCTTTACTGCCACCATAGGTACTTGGCGAGCGGCTTGGGGCGCGATAGAAAAATCGATTATAAAATGTTGAAACTGTGCGCTTTTATCCCAAACCAAAACACTTTAACGCCTCGTTCACTCCAAAATTACCATCGACGCATACAGGCTGCAAACGCTCCACCCAAGGGATTCATACAACCTTTTTCCTTCTTCGGTAGCGACGAGGTAATTTTTATAAACGTTGTTGGCAACGGCTATCTTTTCAAGTTCCTGCATAACATAAGTGGCTAGGCCTTTCCGCCGGTGGTTGCTGTCGGTCTCAATCCGGTCATACACGGCTATGTCTTCCACTATAACAACGCGTCCGGATGATGCCGGTGTACCATCCCGTGATAAGATCCTGATGTGCGATGTCGAATTATACGTATCAAGTTCTAATTTGTAGGCATCGGGTAAAGGAACCTGTGAACCACCAAACCGTTGTAAGCACGACATAAGGTAACGCTGAGGCTGGATCTGCCAGCGCGGGGGGATTTTACTTTCAATGTCTGTATTGGCAGCGCAAACCTTCAGGTATACCCACGGCTCGCGGATGGTTTCAGCTAAATGAAGAAAATCATCATTGGCTTCGGCGAATACATAACGGGATTTTTGCGTTGCAGTGCCGACCTCAAGCCTAAGTCCGGACTTGTAGACGGAGGGCGGCGGCAACTCGCGGGATAATGCCCACCCGTGGAGCCACTTTCTGAGCAAGTCGTTAGAAACAATTAGTGACATCGCTGTGGTATGACGTTAACTAGTTAAAATCAGCAGGTCGTGGGCCGATGCATCGGGTTTACATAGATGAGGCGACAAATGGCAGGCTGTTCAATAACTGAAAAAGTTGAAGAAGTAGACAAAAAACTTTTATTAAGGATAAAAAGTAAAGGTGCAACTGGGGCACCTTTTTTTTAACGTCTTTTGCAGTTTTAAATTTTTTGATTTCACGTGTAATCTTCATTTTTTAGTATAAAATAATTGGTACTCGATTTGTTTTACTATTAATTCGATACTTCAATAGATTAAATTAAATACTAATCTAATAACCCGCTAACTCTTTCTGGCCACTGCAGCTCTGGGTTATAAACAAGACAACTGATATTTAAATATTTAAGCGAGTCGATAACGAATTCTTCTAAATTTTTATCAGCAATTTTTAATATTACTAATGCGGATTTGACAGAATCAAAATCTTCCTTCATAGCCGTAGCGTAACATGCGATTTGAAATGAACCCTTCGCAGCTTGGGCAATTAGATTATTTAAATTGGCACTTTTAATTTCAAAGATCTTAATTCCACTTTCTAATTCAACCATCAGGTCTACTGATGAAGACTCGTAAGGTATCTTTTTGATACTAAGTAGATATTCCGAAATATCTCTAAGCATCGACTGATGGGTTTTTTCTGCAATTTCTGTTTTATCGAGAGCTGCCTGTATATCATATGAAGATTTACCCGACACAAATTCTCTCGCGTAAGTATTTTCAGGAATAATCTCTGTAAAAGATAAATCAATATTCCCTCGGTTTACCGAATCTACAAGTTTATATACTTCTTCCGAATTATACATTATTGCATCAATAGGATTTGTTTGCTGTAAAATAGTTAAACTTTCACTCGTAATTGATTGTAAGCCATTTTTCATCAGTAGAGTAGCGGCAAAATTTGATACAGGATTCAATTTTGGTGTTGTTCCACTGCCCCATAGTTGATTCAGATTCATCTTCTCCACGATAGTTGAGATGGCTTCTAAGATTTTATGCTTTTCTCCTCCAAAAGTCGATTTGATAGAAATATTGCCAATCCCTGAAGGAGCAGAAAACTTAATCTCCACATTTTTTAAGATTGTATATTTGAGTAAATTAGCTGCTTCATCCGTTAAAATTTGTATGCCGAGATTTTTATTCCCACTAACCGAAACTGAAAATTGCGTACCAGCATCGTACAGCGAATAAAATCTTATTGATCTAAGCAGATTTGAGTAAATTAGGAAATCATTAGTATGATATCCTTCGGAAAATTGTTCTACTTTTTTTATCGTTATAGCAGCAATGCATCTATCTTCCTGCCCACGCAAAATAACCCACATTATATTCCCAGACAATGCCATTCCCAAATCATTCATTTCTCTGCTTGGAACGATATATGAACGCGAAACTCCGAAGTTTCCAAGAGAATTTTGTCGTTCAGCTGATATTATCCAAGCAAAATCAGGCATCGCCACTTAATTCTAGGAGGGCATCATCGAGAGATGTGGGCCAAGGAATATGATCACCTAACAGATGGTGTTGCCTCACCTCCTTATCTCTTAATCTCGTAACTTCAGTTTCTTCAATTGTGTTTGAGCATACAATCAAATAGTAATTTACATCAGCAGACACTTGACCCCTGCGATGAATGCGATCTAGGGATTGCAAATAATGGGCTGCTTGATTTGAATAGGAGACATATACAGCATCATAGGCTGCATGTAGCGTTATACCTGCGCCAGCAGCTGATGGATTTCCTAAAAAGAGCATTGTTTCTGGATTCTCCTGAAAGGATTGTACTGCAAGCTTTCGCTGTGCAGAGGATATTGAACCATCGACTCTAACAGGATTGTAATTTTTATATCGGGTTTCCAACTGGTCCAAACTTCGTCGGTAAAATGACCATATTATTAACTTTCGTTTTTCTGCAATTAACTTTTCAACCAATTTGTCTAATACTGGGTATTTTGCTGGAACCTCAGAGAATGTTGGGTCTATAGCATCCGGACATGTACATATCTGTAATAGTGCAGCCCGCCGTTGAAAGTATGTTGCTAATTGCTTTTTAAATGTTTCATTATTCAGTGTTCGTAGTTCCAATTCGAGATCGCTTCGTGCATTATTGTACATTGCTGCTTGACGATTTATAAGATCGACCTTTAGAATTTGAAAATTTTTTTTAGGCACATTTTCCAGAATTTCGGTCTTTAATCTTCTAATAAACAATCCTCTATTCTCAATAAGTTCTGAAATAGCGTCATAATCGTTCGCGGCGTTCGTTGATTTATTAAAACCTGCAAATGTGTAATTAAGGTCCGCCAGATCGAATTGATTAATTAAATCATGAGCAGAATTGGGAGCGGGCGTACCGCATAGTACGTAACAGCATTCACAATGCATTCGTAGCTTACCTACATTGTCTGAACGTACTGACTCCCCGTTTTTAAGGTAGTAAGATTCATCAATAACTAATAGGTATTTTTTTGTACCTGTCGATGCAATAAGCGAAGTCAACATCACATCAATCCCCTCATAATTTGTGATCAATACATCAAAATGTTTAAAAGCTGAATGATACTTTTGAGTTTTACCACCTTCACTCTTTACGATTTGATATTTGTTATTTGTAAATCTATCAATATCTTTAGGCCATTCACTTAGCATACTCTTTGGGCAAACTACGATCATTGCGTCAATGACTCCATTCTCCTTTAAACTGTCAAACGCAGCTATTGTCATAACTGTTTTGCCACTACCTTGTTCATCGAATAGGCATAGTCCCAGAATCCCAGGATGAACCATGGCGGCTACAGCAGTTGCTTGAGCCGGATCAAGAATTTGGAGCCAATTATTAGGTACATTCGCTACAGATGAATTTTCAATATTTTGAATTGCTTGCTGACGAGCAAGTGAATGATTTTCATATTTATGTAAAATTCCCTGAACTGACTCATCACCTTTTGTTTCATCGTCTAGCAAATCTTCAATTAAATGTAAACAGGACGTAGGAATTTGCACGAAATCTTTTCCCGATTTGGCAATGGGGCCAATGCGATTACTTATTTCTGATTTAAGCCTTAGCAAATTCATTCCGCTAGCAGAAATTGTAGCGTTCGTTCCACTTACATTTATTTGCATTTATTCAGAATTTGCTCGGCTCATCTTAATAATCATCTCTAATGTTTTTTCTAAGTTTTCTTTGGAAGTCTCTGGCAACAGGCTTATCTCGGCTGCTGTCATATCACGAAGAAACTTAATAAAGGTATCAATCCTTCCCGCTGCTTCGTCAGTACTTCTGGTGACTCGCGAATTATAATCTAAAATTGCTTTTGCAGCTTTAGCAGCAGTTGGCTCCGGTTGCATAATTGCAGCTTTCGCCTCGGGATTTTTCCACGCTGCGTAAGCCACACGTACTTCATGGAAACTAGAGAATTTACGTTCAAAAATCCACTTAAAAAATTGTATTTTAAAATCAAAATCAGTTTTAAGCGGTTGAAAAAATGATTTTTGAGCTTCGTTAAAAAATTGATAGTTGTCTGACGCCATGGTTTCAGCATCCTGTTCAGAGAGTCCCAATCCTCCACCCATTGGATCGTCTAAATCACGTTCCGAAGTTGCAAATGCCATAAAGTCCATAATAATTTCATGAATTCGTAAAGTTTCGTTGACTTTAGACTTTGGCCAGTTATATTTTTTTGAAATTTCTTGCGGATTTAAACCATTTTCTGAGGCCGCTATTACCTTCATAGCCTTAATATATTCAGGCCATGCAATTTTTAGAGACGCGGAAAAATTTTCTTCAACCAAAACATTTTGTTCGTCATCTTCGGTAGCATCATGACTTAAGACATAGGCATCAACTACTTCAAGGTCTTGTCTATTCGGATCCGTTGCGGGCATAGTCTCCAACGCAAATTTCATTGCGAAAAATCTCCTGTTACCATCGAGCAACTTTCCTTGGAAAGAAAGAGTAAGAGGTTCTCTCAGCCCGTTTTTTAGAATGTCATCTCTTAAATCTTTCAATTTTACGTCAGGATCATTTTTCATTAAGTCCATGATTTCATCTTGTGTTATCTGACGGTCTCCAACTGTCTGGATAAGCTTTTTCTTTGTAAGTTCTATTCGGGGATTATCTATCCATCCTTTAATATCTGAAATTCTAACTTTTCCCTCGTAAACCACTAACTTTCGGCCATTGTAAAGCCGTTGTTTAACAACTGGATGTGGGTTAGGCAGAATAAATGTTGGTGTATTTATCATAATTTACTTCTTATAGATTTAAATTCAATTGGATAGTTTGAGAGAAGTTCCTCTAAATAGATAATGTGATTAGCTAACTGTTCATAAGGTAAAATCCCTGCCTGAATGCCTTCCGTTTTTATACCATCTTTTGCAAATGGTTCATGGTGAATTGAGGAGGGAAGGCTGACATGACGAGCGAAAACTTTCTCCTTTTCTATTAATTCAATCCAGAATTTTGCCAGTCCTGCTGAAAATCTTGTGCTAATAATCTGTCCAATCGCGCTTATATAGTCGTTTGGGTCATTTTCAAAGAATGCATCACGACAGATAAAAATCGCCAAATCGGTAAATGGAGTAGATTGCTTAATATCAGAAAATAACTTTGGTAAGTTTACTTGCCAATTGTCGAAATAGTCTATTCCCCACTTTAGTCCCGTTGCTGCCTGTCCTAATTTCATCAAAGGTGTGGGTGGTCTTTTAGGATAAGTAAACTGTGTTGCCTGGTCTGAGGCTTGTTTTAGTGGTACTGTGAGAAAATTTGAGGAAATTCGTTTTTCAGGGTCTTTGCTAGTACAATCAATTTTTCCTAATTCGGAAACTTGAATGATTTTTCCAGGTGCCTTATTTAGGAGAACTAGTTTTGTGAATTCTAGTTCAATTAACTTTCGGTTATCTCTACCATATTGACTATTTGGATCGAAGTCTACTGGACCTTGACCTTGCGTTTTACTAACAGCATCGAAAGCAAGAAAGTACATGAGCGCCGATGTCCGTTCCATGTGAGTTTTACCATCTAGTTTCCGAGACGTTAACCTTTTGAAGGAAATAGATACTTGTTCCGAGCTTAAATACATTTTTTAATATCTATTATTTTGACCTTTGGAAAAAATTACATCGTGATCTTTTGCTTTAAGGGGTTTACCTGCATTTATAAATTGGGCAAACGTAAGTTCGCTTTTTCCCGCCCTTTGATCCTTGCCTTTCAATACTTCAAGTATTTGTTTTCCTAATTCAAATGCTAATCGCGGCGGAACGGCATTTCCGATTTGCTGATATTTGGATTTTATATTTTTACCTTCAAAGCTAAACCAATCGGGAAACGATTGTATTCTACCAATTTCGCGTACAGAAAATATTCTTCGTTCAGTAGGGTGCCACACTCCCGCATTTTCAGGTTTGAATGCAGCCGTTATAGTTCCCGCAACTTCGTCTCTATGAAACCGTCGGTAAAAAGTAGGCCATCGGTATCGCTCAATGTTATCCCAAACCCGCTGAAGCCGGGGAGGTAATTTATCATATGGAATACTTTTCCATGAGCCACCTTCTGGTATCATACTGCCAATATGAATAGCTTGTGGATTGAGTTGCATGAGTTCGTCTTGGTTAATAGCGTCTTTTGGTAAATCTAATATCGTATGTTTTAAACTTAAATCTTCTCTATCTACAGGGGAAGGAAACGCAAATCGGCCATGAGATTTGGCCCTTTCAATACCCACAATAACTAATCGAAGCCTTTTTTGGGCCACATTATGTCGAGAAGTATCAACTAAACTGAATACAACATCATATCCCAAATTGTCAAGCTGGGAACAAATCTCCTCAATTAACAGTTTATCATCTTTTTTAAACGACAGTAGACCTCGAACATTTTCAAACACTATCGCTCTCGGCTTCATTTTCTCAACAATATCAATTGTGGTTTGGAATAGAGTTCCACGATCATCCTCAATACCACGCCTTGAACCGGCATTTGAAAAAGGCTGGCATGGAAAACCTGCAGACAATAAGTCAGGGCGTTTTTTAAATTTTGGAATTTCGATATTTAGTAAATTCCCTTCGACAATTTCGCCTATGTTATGTCGATAAGTTTGACAGGCATCGGAATTAAGGTCGTTAGCGAATATTGTCTTGAAGCCGGCTTGCCTAAAACCAAGATCGAATCCACCACATCCAGAAAATAAGCTAACATGTGTGAATTTATGCATTTTATCATCAACGAGCTTTTCACCGAACACGCTCCAAGGTCTGTCGACTGAAAATTCATTACTACATTTTAATTCTCGAGAAAGTTTCTGTTGCTTTTTCTCCGACAACATAGATTTTCTTTTCGGCGCAATTTTAGGGTTATCGAAGCGATTATCTTCGCGCGGAACTTTAATTTCTGTAGTACTCATATGTTGTTTATCCAAAAGGGTTATGTAGCATTTGTAAGATCGTATTAAATGCAAATTAAGGTGATTTTTTTAATATGATAAATTTCTATTAAAAATATAGTTTGTCATACTATTATAACTGTACAGAATAAATTAAACATCTATTTTTATCTTCTGCTTGTAAAGCCATTTCAACGCGATAATATCTTCCTCCAACCTTTTTTTAGATAGATCGGCGATTGTGTCATACGTCTTCAAATGGCATTTTTTTAATTTGTCGCCACTACCGCAATAGCAATCGTCGTTACGGTGCATTTTTTTCTCTTTTAAAAAATTTATCAAGCGTAACACTTCTATTATATCGGAGTTCTCAAGTAACTCCTTGTAAAACTGAAAAATCCCCTCGGCACCATGCTCATAGTCTCCGTTTGCCCATATTCCTTCATTGTCGAAATAAATTTGATTTGCGAGATATGGAACGGCGTGTTTTACAAAGAAGTCGACCAATGTAATACCACGCTGGCTTATCCGGTCGATTTCCTGTAATGAGCAAATGCAACAGCTGTTATCATCATTAACGTGCCTATCCGGAACGTGCTCAAATTTCTTCCCTGTCTCGAACAGCCGCGGGAACCCATATGGATATCTCAGCGGCACAAGGACTTTTATGTCGTAGCTGCCTGCATATTGGTTGTGTGAATCGAATATATCAATTTCGCCTACCAGCTGCTTTTGCTTTTTCTCTTCAAACAATTTCAGCTTTGGAAAGAGGAGTTGTACCTCGGCAATGTCTTTATCTAAATTTGATCGATGCATAGGGGCGGCTTTCTCCAACAGCTTCTTTTAAAGCGGCAATGTTTGGAACGGGGGCTAGATGTGGCTTAATAGTCATGTCTCCTGTGGTAGATGATACAATGTATCGTGCGGAACGCAGAAACTTGTTCCAATTAAAGACATATTGTGTGTAGTAAAAGCCGTTATCGGGATCTTCGTGAATGTATCGTTTGTCTTCAACCACTGAATACAAATCTTCAAGAAAACCTGCTTTGTCTTTTACGTTCTTACCCACTACAATCTCGTTGCTTTTTGCGTAGGCCTGCATTTTCGCAGCTAAACTGGTGTGCAGGCTGTAGGTTGCAATTTCACTTGTATTGTCTTTTCCGGCAACTGCCCATAATACTTTTTCATTGTCGCCGAAGTCAACACCAATGCGAGTAAATATCTTTTCGATGCCGTGTTGTTCAAAGACATGCTTCAGGTCGTTCTTAACGAAATAGCTAAAAAAGCTTAGCGCCGTGAGACATTGCTGTGTGGCTTTTGAACGGTCAATATTTCTTCCTCCGAAATACACAAACAGGCCATCGCCTTGGATACGCTGGATAAACCCGCCGAATAGCTGACAAACATTTATTGCCGCTAATTGAATGGTGTTTGTAATGATCATTATTGTTTCTTCATCATATTTGCGGAAAAGGTTCGTTGAACCCTTGATGTCGATAAACGCCGAAACGATATAATGCTTCTCCGTATTGGTTGTACCCTTTAGATGACTAAAATGGGGGTGATGGCCAATGACCTGGTTTGTAAATTGAACAACGCCCATGTCGTTCGCAACTCCAACTAAATCTGTTGACAACGATAGCTTGTCGCGATTTGAGATATAGTCCCTGAATGTGTACTTTGCAGAAACTGCCGGGCCGGCTAAGCCGGTAAAAGTGCGCGAATCACTTAGCCCTTTTTGAATTTCGTTACGATTTAATGCTTTTTCGATGATGTTCTGGTATTCTGAGAACGCTTTCATAGGTTATAGGGATTTTGTTATAAAAAAGATTACACATATAAAGAGCAGAATAAATTCTGCAATGATTATTCTGCCTGCTACCATTAAGTTTCTGTATTTGGAGACCAGGCCACTGGCGAGGCTGTATGCCTGGCAGGAAAGGTCTTTTAGAAATTTTGCTTCGGATATTTTTTCAATCTTATCATGATATTCTTCGTAGCTCATATTTTTTACTTCCTCAAAAAACATCATAGAATTACCCTTAATTGAAATACTTTTTAAATAAGGAGTGATTGCCAAAAGGGTAACGGTAATGCTGACAAGTGCGAGCAAGGCGGTGAACCCTAAAACGACTTTAACATACATATCTCGATCGTCGGGTTTCTGGGTCGTCAGCAGGGTAATAATTCCTGCAAGTATTGCTGTGTTTAAGGCAAGATAGAGGTTGGCTTTTGCCTGTGTGCTTTCGATATAATTATCGAAGCGGCCAATTATGAATTTGAGGTGTTCTATTTTTTCGTCCATGCTGTCAGTCTTTTAAGCCTTTTTGGCTTATGATGATGCAAAGGACAGGTATTGATCACGAAGTGGAATTTCGCGATGATTTTTTTTTGAATTATTTTGATGCTATTGATATCTGATTGCCATATTATGCAATCTGTCTTTGATATGATTTACGACCTTTTGTGGAGAAATAACCTTTACGTGTTCGCCGTAACCCAATATCTTTTCATAGAATTCATATGATGGCTGTACTTTCACTGATATCCTATACTCTTCGGAATTGTCGATTAGGACCTCCTGAGTCGGATGAATGCTTACGGCCTGAATATACTTTCCTTGTTGCGGTGTGAACGATAGAACTACTGTAACGGGATTTTCGTCGTCATTGACTGTTACGCCGAAAGAGTGCTTAAAATAATTTTCGAAGTCGACCACACAAGGAATAAACTTTTGCTCTGAGACGGTCAGCTCTATTACCCTGTCGAGCGCATAAGTTCGTATGCGGCCTTTATAATCTATTCCTAAAATATACCATAGATTTCGATCTTCCTTTAGTAAGTATGGCTGCAGCTTGATGGCTTTAGATTCGTCGTCCTCAAATTTTTGGTACTTGAATTCCAGATAACAACTGCTGTCGATTGCCTCGATTGCTTTAGGGATCCAATTGCTTCCCGTTGCCTTAGGATGCTTTTGAGTTTGGACTATTATTCTTGCTTTCTCAGTTGTGGAAATTCCTTTACGGATTGCAACAGCATCAAGAATTTTGTCAATTACATTTCCAAAGTCCTTGAATACCTCGTAGTTTTTGTACTGATCGATGGCATTTACAAAAAATTGCAAAGCTCTGATGTCTGCTTCTTTAAGACCTATTTCCCTAATTGTAAATTCGGGATTGGTATAATAGTATGCTTTTCGTGAAGTGCAGTAAGCAATTGGCGCATTATAGCCGAGAGATCGATCTTCTCTCATTGCCTTTAGGTCTATATTAATCATTTTTGTTGACACTTCTAAGCCTACATTTTTAATTGCCTTTTGAAATTGGGATGTCTTTACATACTCATGATTGAAAAGCTCCTTATCAATAATTTGGTAGCGAGTAACTGCCTGCTTTGAAAGTGACATAAGCTATTTAATTAATTCGTTAAAGTGCTCAAACAGCATTACCATGGCCAGCTTATAATAAAAACTGTTCTAAGTAAGGCCGCTTATATATGTAATAATGCGCAAAGACGAAATCTTCGTCAGATGCTATCTTTTCTTTAGCAGCGTGAATTAGCGTTTCGTCCAAATCTAGGATGAGCAATTTCTTCAAGCGTGTATATTTTGGTTAGTTCGACATCGGCTTGCACCTAACGTTTCTCGTAAAGGCAACGTTGCGACAACGTTACTTTTGAGCACAATGTAGACAAAATATCTTTGCCTGCGTAGTCTCGGCAAGAACAGAATAAGCCATTGAGTGAATGCAGTGTTAGCTGACGTTCATGGTTGAGTCAAACAATAGTTCAAGTTTTTCATTTTTTCTGAAAACCAATATTAGACGAATTTTGCCAATAAATTTTTTCACAAGGGTTCTTAACGTCTTCTTCGAGCTTGAGTGTGTAAAGAAGGTGTTAGCAGTCTCATAGTTAGGATATTCAAGAATTAAAATATATTCTTTGTGCGATAAAGGAAGTTTGATAAAATTTAGGATATAGTCACGAATTTTAAACATCAATTTAGTATAAACCGGACTATTGACCATTTTGTGCGTTACACAATAAGTATTATGATTTTCGTCCCTCATTATATGATCATAATTAAGATTGTTATCTAAATCAAAGTGTTCAATTTCCAAAACGTCTGGAAAATATTCTAACAGCCAGTCTATAATTTTATATCTTTCTTCTGAATCCTCAACATTAATTATCTCTTTTATATTCTCGATAGTTTCCTTATCAATTGCAGTTGAAATATAGTTGTTAGATTTATAAAGAAAGTCATTTATGTCATACATCCAGAACTTACGATTTGTTGTGCTCTCAAACTCCATAATAAGTTCGTGACGTGGAGAAATATGCTTCTTCTTATCATCGATAACCCACCAATCTTCTTTTGCGTCATTTATGACAAGAATTACGTCATTATTTAATTCCACTGCCTTTTCCAGAAGTTGTTTCCACAAAATCAGATCACCATATTTTTGAAAGCCAAGCTTTTCTTCTTCGTCGAAATAACCTGGTGGAATTTGATTTCGATATCTTATTTCACCTTCTTTCACAATTTCTGAAATCTGATCGTATGTAAATTTCTCGGTTACATTGAAGAACATTTCGAATATTTTTAATACAGAATCATTCGTTATTACAGATTTTAGCTTCTTTTTTTGTTGTGAAATGTTTTCAACTAATTGGTCACGAAAAGCAAGAAAATTTTTATTATAGCTTTCTATTGCAATCTCGAGATTATGAGTTTCTGTATTTATCTTTTCAAAAGAAAATCCATCGAGGAATGGGTGTTTGTTCGTTTTGGAAGTTTTCTCTTGAAGAGTTTTAAGATGTCCGCGTAATTCCGTTGAAACTATAGGTTTAATTTGGTTAATAAGTTGATTAATTTCTTCAATATGGCCACCTTCTTTTTGACCTTTTGATTTAGTGAGCAGTGTATTGTAAGTGTCTAGAGGTTTATGAATAACCTTTGACCTATTTTTTAAGAATTCGTACTCACTTTGGGAAGTTATCCATAATCGTTTTTTCCATTGACTAAATAATTTCTCTACAATCTCCTTTCTATTGTCTTCTGAAAAATAATAAAAGTTTAGTAGTGCAGATGTATCGAAAAATATGAGTGCATCTTCAAATAATATTTTTTCATTATCGTCATCAATTCGGAAACTATCAAAGTTGTTTTTATCCATTTTGTAATTATTGAATGTCAGCTAACATAAGTATCCCCTCACAATATCTCGCTTACGCACCCATGAAGAATATGCACACGCTAAAAAAAAAGCTGCCTCAGCAACTTTCTATCTCTTTCTCTCAGCCTCCAACAACCTCTCATACAACTCCACAATCTTATCTAAAGGGTTAAAGTTGCATTGAAAATTATGGCCAAATGCACCCTGACTATTGCTAAAGTCTGTGTCTGTAAATGTGTTGAAGTAATTAATAACCCCTTCCTCACTAAAGCTCTTAATCGCCTCCGCACTAACCCCCAAAGCCTTCGCCACCTCAATCAGTTTCTCCTCATCGACGCTCTCGCTGTTCTCCAGGTTTGAGATTGTTTGCTGGCTTACGCCCATCGCCTGAGCTAGTGCTTCCTGCTTCATGTCGCGAAGTTCCCTGATCCTGCTGATGTTGCGTCCTATGTGTTTGGGTCTGGCTGTTGTGTTCATGGTGTCTGGTTTGGTTCGCTGGTTTACAAAAATACACTTTTTGTCAAAAGGGCAATTTGAATGGTAAAATATCGGTGTAATTCCCGAATCGCACTAACGTCCTCCATTGACCTGCTATCGCGGTGCCGTTCTGTATGATACCGGTGGCTGCTTGTAGTTTACCATATCTTCTGGTTCGGTACACCACGCCGCCTGTGTTCCTTAGCGGAAATTCTATTGCTATGATTCTGCAAAACCAACAGGATGCACTCGCGCTCGCAGTCAAGGAAGTGAGCGCACTTGTAAAAACTCCCGCCATTTGGTGCATAGCGGCTCAGGAAACGGTTTCGGTCGGGACTAACGTGTTTTCACCTGGAGCGGCGCCGCATTTACGGTTCAGTTTCCTGCTGCTGGTCATCTCGGTGGCTGTTCCTCCTAATGCTGCTGCCGATATCAGCGAAACCATTCGCGCACGATCTGATGGCGCGGTAACCGCCACGCTGCTTTTGCACCCGCTTGGATCAGTGATAAATTCCCACGGTAACGGGCGCTGGTTCTTTAGCCGGGTATTCTCTCAGGGAACCATTGTGCAGCCTTCCCCGCTCGTGGCAGGATTGGAGCTTCCCGACGTGCCAACGTTTGACGCTGCTGCCGCACAAAAATATTTCAATGCCCGCCGCTGCACTGCCGTAGCGATTCTTGAAGGCGCCGCCGCAATAAAAATACCTTCAGGCGGTCCCGTCATCATCATGCTTTGCCACATAGCTGTGGAACATCTCGCGCTGGGGCTGCTTGAAATTTTCTTCGGCTATCGCCCGCTTGTCGTTTCGCTTTCGCACTTGTTCAATATCCTCGAAACGGTCTGCCCGCTTACCGCCGAAATGTTTCCGCACGATACCGCCGAAAACAACAGGCTCTTCCGCCTTCTGTCGGCACAGCCGTCGTCCCTGCGCCACGCAAGCCCCGGCAAAATTCCGGTTGCCGATGTTGAAGCAATTCTTAGCCGTACACGCAGTTTCCTCGACGCGGGAATCAAAGCAGCAGGGGAGAGGTTGTCAGGTAATGCGCCTCAGGTCAACACAAAATCATAGCAGCAAACGGACATTCTAAAACCTAAACCTTCGATATTATGGAAACCAAACGCTTTGAAAACAGCTTCAGGCTACTGACAAAACACGGCAAACGGACAGACTCGTTCACGCTCGGTATCAGGGTTGGCGGGTACAACGATGTGATGCACTACATTTCCAGCGCCATCAAAGTCTGCATTCTCGCGCTCGAAGGTCAGGAAATCTCCTGCTCTAGGCACATCCCGCAGCCGGAGGTCAATATTTCATCCGTTCTTGAAATGCTTCTCAACATGATTCCTTACGAGGAATGTGAATTGCTGGATGAGCTGCATGACGAGTTCCTTAACCCGCAGGATGATGATGGGCTCGAACTGTTGGAAATGAACCTGTGGCTTACGCCTTCTTCAATGGACGGACAGTAGGTGTTAATGCCTCGTCTTGAGCCTCCTCTTTGCATGCATATTTCAAGTGGCATCATGCGTCGTATCAAAGCCCTAGCAAAGGTATGGATAGTGCGTGTTTAGTGTATGAAACCAAAATGCCTGAAATAGCCTGGGATCTTGTGCTTTTCCAGGTTGGATATATCTAATATTCTTATTTAAATCCACGAAGCCGAAAAGGTAAAAGTCGGAACTTCCGCAAAGAATTCGTCCGTAGCCTCGGCTTAATTACGTGTTGGAAAGATGCCCCTCAGGTCGGCCATTATGGTAAACCACAAAAATACCTGAATAACAATTCTCACGTTTGTATGGGTGAGCACTTCCTTTATCTTTGCTACAGACGAAAACACAACTTGAATTATCTCCCGATGAACGAAATAATCTGCCCCCACTGTAAAAAAGCCTTTAAAGTCGACGAAGCAGGCTTTGCCGATATATTAAAACAAGTCCGCGATCATCAGTTTGAAGAGGAACTGCAGAACCACCTAAGAATGGCTGAGCGGGAAAAGGAAAGCGCGGTAAAACTTGCCGAGGCGAATCTGAAAAATGCGCTTCAGGCTGAGGTTGCGAAAAAGGAGAAGGAAATTGTAGAGCTAAAGGCGCGCAATGAACAGCAGCTTTCAGAAAAGTTGGCGCAAAAGGAAGCACAGCTCGCAGGCAAGGAAAAGGAAATCGTTGAGCTGAAGGCTAAAAGCGATTGCGAACTATCCGAGCAGCTTGCGAAAAAGGAATCGCTGATCGCAGAACTAAAATCTAAGGTCGACAACGCTGAGCTTGAGAAAAAACTGGTGGTAAGCCAGGCGGTGCAAAAGATCGAAAAAGAACGCGACAGCCTTGCAAACGACCTGAAGACAAAAGAGCTTGAAAAGCAAAACCTCGAAAGTTCGCTGAAAGAAAAATTTTCGACCGAACTGCAGAATAAGGATGCAATCATCAAGTATAAAGAGGATGAAATTGCCCGTATCCGCGATATGAAGCTAAAGCTGTCAACGAAAATGCTCGGCGAAACCCTGGAGCAGCATTGCGAGATCGAGTTCAACAAACTGCGTGCAACCGCTTTTCAAAACGCTTATTTTGAGAAGGACAACGACTCAAGGTCGGGCAGTAAAGGAGATTACATTTACCGCGAGACCGACCACGCCGGGAACGAGATCATTTCGATCATGTTTGAAATGAAAAATGAATGCGATACAACGGCGACAAAGAAACGCAACGATGACTTTTTAAGGGAACTCGACAAGGACCGGAACGAGAAAAACTGCGAATATGCCGTACTTGTTTCCTGCCTCGAAGCCGACAGCGAGTATTACAACTCGGGCATCGTCGATGTTTCGCACAAATACGGAAAAATGTATGTCGTGAGGCCGCAGTTTTTCATACCGATCATCACGCTGCTCCGCAATGCGGGAATGAAATCGCTTCATTACAAAGCCGAGCTTGCCATGGTACGCAGCCAGAACATCGACATCACCAACTTTGAGGAAAAGATAAACACATTTAAAGTCGGCTTTGCGCGGAACTATGACCTGGCAAGCCGCAAATTCCATGACGCCATCACTAGTATCGACAAAAGCATCAAAGAATTGGAGAGGACAAAAGAAGCACTATTGTCGTCAGAAAGGAACCTTCGCCTTGCAAATGAAAAAACCGACGACCTGACCATCAAAAAGCTGACACACAACAACCCAACGATGAAAGCACGGTTTGAGCAGCTGACTAAAAACGACGAACTATAATCAAAAGCCCGGTAGTACCGGGTTTTTACATTTTGAAGCGATGCGGATATTATTGTCGGTGTCTTCGGTCGCGAGAAAGTTTTTCCGACAATAGTTTCAGTATTCTTCCGGATAATCGCCCGCCGGAACGGCACAAAAAAAGCGCGAATAAATCGCGCTTTTAGATTTAGTCCGTTTCCCGGACACTTATTCCTTCACAACTTTCCTAAAATAACTCTTCCCGTTCACATCAATTTTCAACAGGTAAATACCGGCATCGGCAAAAGCTAAATCGATCTGCTGTACATTTTTCTGCTCCAGGACTTTGCGTCCGGCGAGGTCATAAACTTCGATGGCATCAGGCGTCGCATCGGTGGTTAAGCCCACTGTGAACACGGCTTTGGATGGGTTCGGGTACACGCTGATTCTTGCATCGGCATTTTCGATATCGTCTACGCCAAGGTTCTGGTTCATGTAGATTTTCCAATACGGGTTGCCTGGAGGGTCAAACACCGTGTCGTAACCACTTGCGTTGTTCTGCGCCGTCACCACCAGGTCGAGCTTGCCGTCGTTGTTCAGGTCGGCAACGTTCCAGGTTTGATTGTTCGTCACGCTGTTACCGCTCGCGCTTCCCGCAATGGCATTGAAGCCCCAGTTTCCTGAAGTGCCCTGGTAACCGCCCATCGGCACGGGCCAGTTTGTTTCAGTGCCGGAAAATCCCGAGCCCGTTCCGTAATAAGCTTTCCAGTATGGGTTCGACCCGACGCTGAATACTTTGTCGTAACCCGAAGTATCGTTTTGCGCCGTTACCACCAAATCCAACTGGCCGTCAGCATTGAGGTCGAGCGTGCTCCAGGTTTGATTGTTTAACACGCTGTTACCGCCCGCGCTTCCTGCAAGCGCATTAAAGCCCCAGTTTCCTGAAGTTCCCTGATATCCTCCCGCCGGCACCGACCATGTGTTTTGCGTGGTTGAAAATCCTGAGCCTGTGTTCAGGTATACCCGCCAGTGTGGGTTTGCCCCGATGCCAAATACTTTATCGTAGCCCGAAGCGTCGTTCTGTGCCGTGATGACCATGTCGGGCTTGCCGTCAGCATTCATGTCGATCGTACTCCACGTCTGGTTATTGATGACGCTGTTTCCCCCGGCGCTGCCGGCAATTGCGTTTATTCCCCAATTTCCGCTTATGCCCTGGTAGCCGCCCGCTGGCACAGCCCATGTCATTGCCGATCCCGCGAATCCGCTACCGGTGTTCAGGTAGACATTCCAGTAAGGGCTCGTGCCTACTCCGAAAACCTTGTCGTATCCTGAAGCGTCGTTCTGTGCCGTGACAACCAGGTCCGGTTTTCCGTCGGCATTCATGTCGATCGTACTCCACGTCTGGTTGTTTACAACGCTGTTGGTCGATGCGCTGCCGGCTATGGCATTAAATCCCCAGTTACCTGTGGCATGTTGTTTTCCACCTGCAGGCACTGGCCAGTTGGTCACCGAAGATGAAAACCCGGTGCCTGTGTTGAGGTAAACCTTCCAGTACGGACTCGCGCCAACCCCGAATACTTTATCGTAACCGGATGCGTCATTCTGCGCAGTAACAACAAGGTCCGGTTTGCCGTCGCCATTCATATCCATCGTGCTCCACGACTCGTTGTTCACGACACTGTTCGTGCTCGCGCTTCCAAAGGTCGAGTTGAAGCCCCAATTGCCCTGGTTTGCTTGCTTGCCGCCCATGGGTACGGGCCAGTTGATCAATGTTGTGAATCCGGAGCCCGTGTTGAGGTGAACCTTCCAGTAAGGGCTCGTCGGACTAAAAACAACATCGTAACCGCTGGCATCGTTTTGCGCAGTGACCACAAGATCCTGAAGGTGGTCGCCGTTTATGTCGAGCACCTGCCACGTCTGGTTGTTGACAACGCTGTTCGTACTTGCGGTTCCAGCCATACTGTTGAAGCCCCAGTTCCCTGAAATTGCCTGTTTGCCACCCACAGGCACTGAAAACGTTGAAAATGACGGCGCAAAGCCTTGCGATACCGAATCTTTCGGAAGAAGAAGCACGACGCCAAGAATTACTGACGGTGCTGCGTAAAGTAGTTTTTTTAGCATAAATATTATCTGTTTATAACGTTGGTTGGCCGAAGCCAGATCCTCGCAAAAATAACAAAATGTACCTATTATATCAAATGAAAATCAGTCCGGCTTTTAAAGCTGATCGGGCGCTCCGGGTGAATATTCGTTTTGGTAGTTGCCGGGCAATCGGCGGCGAGGCTTGGGTTAATAGCTTACAGCGGCCTTACGCCCGGCACGCAGGCGTGAAACAGAACAGAAAAAATCTCTGAAGTGGGGCAAGCTAATCACGTTACTCCTTCACAACCTTCCGCCATTCATCATTCACCTTTATCAGGTAAACCCCTTTTGCCACAGCGCTTAAATCTACCTGTGCCGCTGTCGACGGCGACTTAAAATCGAGCTGCTGCAACACGCGGCCGTTGAGGTCAACAAGCTGTACCTCGTCGATTGGTTGTGCCGAAACAAGGTGCAACACGCCTGTAGTCGGATTGGGATAGAGACGGAAACCGGCAGAGGCAACCTCGGGTATCGAAAGCTGCCCGACAAACTCCGTATAAGCCGTATTGGTGGCAATCGCCGGGTTGAAATCGAAATAGATGTCGGCGGTGCTTTCCACGACATCGCCCGTTACCACTTCGGCGGGTTTGATTTTGTATGCAATAAACCCGTGTGAGGCAGGCTCGTTAGCCGAGCTTGCTGCAAGGTTGATGTTGTCGAAGATAAACCGCAGGTTGTTTTCGTTGATGAGTTCGACACGGCCGTTATGGCTCATGCTTTCGAGTTGCATCGACGTCCAGTCGAGCCTTGTATCAAGTGGATTTTCAACCCGGACGTTGATCGCGCTCGCAGTACCTGTATTCTGGAAACGGATGATGTAATGCAGGTATTCATCAGCATCCTGGATCAACACCTGTTCGCCTTCCAGGCAGCGGATGTCGTTCGGGTCGTATGATCCGATGACGGTTTGCGCAACGACAAAAATATTATCATCCGGAGTCTGGTCAGCGTCCGTAGTCTGAATGTTAACGGTGGTCGTCAGTTGGTCCCCAATGTTCGTTACAGGTGGCGTGAAAGCCTGGAATTCGAGGTCGATCGTGCGAATTTCAAAAAGGTCTAGTCCTTCAAAGCTAAAGGCAAGCATATTTCCCGATACGACCGGCGCCTGTGAGGCGCTTACGAAATTCAGTTTGCCATTATCAAAATTAAAATTCACCATGCCGCCCAAGGCTGTTGTTCCGTTGTTGCGATACACGATTCGGTAACGTACAGGAAAGCCAGGACGTACTTCGGTAAGCGGATACGCGCTGATGACGAGATCATTCACCGTTCCCGATGGCGCGACGCAGAAATTTGCGGTTCCCGAATCGTTCAGCCCTGAAAAATTGAAGGAATATGACGCCGGGTTTGAAATAAAATAAGCGGGCAGTTGCGAAGTGATCGCCGTCGTAAAATTGCCGTCTATCGTTGGAATTTCGAACGACCCGTTTTCGTCAGTAAAAGTTGCGAATGAATACCCGCCGCCGGTTGAGATCACCATCATGTTGCTGCCTTTCGGGTCGGTTGTGCCGCATCCGTTCGAATCAGTATCAACTGTCACCGTTCCCGTGATGGTGTTGCCAAGCTCTCCGAGGTTTTCGAAGACCGAGACTTTTCCAAGGGTATCCGACTGCCAAAGGTTGAATACCGTCAGCACGTCAACATCGTTATCGTTATCGATATCAGCCACTGTGACAGCTTCGCACACCGTCGCGTTGAACTGTTCATGGATCATCTGGCGGGCAAGAAAAGTACCGTCGCCATTGTTCGGATACCACGCCAATTGCCCCGACGTGTCTTCGTGACCGGCTGCAGTAAGCACGTCAATATCCCCGTCGTTGTCGATATCGGCTGCCCAGATATTCTGGCCGTGGATCGGGAGTGTCGAAACATCATGTTCTTCGGTAAAGTTACCCGAGCCGGCGTTTTCGTACCATACGACAGCCTCAAATCCGTTTCCGCCGAGGTCGTCCACACCTACGACATCCTTATCTCCATCACCATCCATATCTGCCGGATAAACCGCCATCAGCCAGTCGAAGACAAGCACATTCTGGTCGACGAAAGTTCCTTCGCCGTCAGTATTTTCGTAATAGTTCACATACGAACTATAAGATGAGACAATAAAATCCAGGTCACCGTCGCCGTCCATGTCCTCAATCGCAAGCGACGTCAGCGAGCCGTTATCATCGTTAGTGTCGTAAATAACCTGCTCGGAGCCGAAATTTCCCGCACCGAGGTTTTCATACCAGGAGAGCTTGTCGGAGTTATAAACGCCGCACAACACATCGAGGTCGCCATCGCCGTCAAGATCACCGCCGCGGATCATGGTTGCAGCGCTTGTATTGTTCATGATGTGCTGCGTTTCAAAATTGCCGTCGCCGTCGTTCTCGTACCAAAACAGGTGCGAATCCTCGTTGGACACTATATCGATGTCGCCATCGCCGTCCGCGTCGAGAGGATAGGCAATGGGCGTTGTATTTCCCGTTCCCGTGTCTTCGGTCACGATGTGCTCTTTGCCGTAAAAGCCGATGCCGTTCACATTCTCAAACCACGTTAGCTTTGCATCGTGCTGTGAATTTGCTAAGATGTCTATGTCTCCATCGCCGTCAAAATCGGCCGGGTAAACGTTGTTGGGATTCTTGATCCGCCGTGCGATTACCACCTGCCGGTCAAAATTGCCGTTGTCGAGGTTTTTGTACCAGGCAATCTTGTCGTCGGCGTAGGAAGCCGATACCATGTCGTCTTTTCCGTCACCATCGAGATCTGCCATGATTACACCGCGGACGCCGAAAGCCTTATTAGTGATAACCTCAGGGTTTGTAAAAGAACTTCCCGTGCCGGCATTGCCCAGCCAGCCGATTTCATTCGTGCCAGTGTACACAATGTCTGTGCTTCCGTTGTTATCGATGTCGTAAGCCAGCGCGGCCATTGTCGCCGTAGCTGAGGACGTTACGATTATTTCATCCGAAAAATTGGCCTGTCCGTCAAGATTTTTGTACCAGGCTACCTGATTGTCGGTTTGTTGGGTGGAGATGATGTCTTTGTCGCCGTCGCCGTCCACATCTGCCGTCATAACCGAACTGATGCCGCCGGCCGTTTGTGAAATTGTAACAGCTCCGGCAAAAGTTGCATTTCCCGTATTCTCAAACCAGGATAGTCTCGAGCCGTCCTTATAAGCCATCACGATATCGTTATCGCCATCATTGTCGAGATCATCTGCAAAGATCCTCGAGCCGTAGATCAGGTCGGTTGAACTGTCGGTAATCACCTGCTGCGGACCGAAAGTACCGGTTCCGTTGTTCTCATACCAGGCGATCCATCCCTGGAAGAAACCGCCGCCGTTGTTAAAATAACAAAGGATGTCCATGTGGCCGTCACCGTTCATATCAGTTGCCACAGCCGAGAGCGAGACATAAGAGGCGCCCAACGTATAGGTTTGCATCAGCGTAAAGTTGCCGTTGCCGTCGGAATTTTTATAAATCGAGATTTTGTTGTTGATCGAGCCTAAGATGTCGGGATGCCCGTCGCCGTTGAAATCAACAACATCAAGCGAATAGCCTGTAGGTCCGCCCAATGCGGCTTCAATTGTTTTCTTCGGCCCGAAATTTCCCTGACCGTCAATGTTTTCATACCAGTTCATGCCCATGCCATAGCCAACGACGTCGAGGTCGCCATCACCATCAAGGTCGGCCGCCTTAACCAGGGTTGCACCTTTGGTCGAATAGTTGAACCCGGTGACAATGTTTTCACTAAAGCCGATCTGGCCGAATGATGTCGAAGAAAGGGTAATCAGGGAAAATAGCAGAAGTAACTTTGTTTTCATAAAGGCTTGTTTAAATTCGCTCCGCCCAAAAATACTTAAATAATTCTATTCCCGGACTTTCTCTCACCTAAGCCTTCCCGTCATTCCTGAGCCTCGCGTCATCCTGAGCTGTTGAAGGATGAGAAGATCCCTAGTCTTTCTTTATGTGTCAGATTTTTTGTGTGAAAATTTCTGACACAAAATTTCTGACACAAAATTTCACGATGTTGTCTGACAATGTGCTTACCGGCATTGAGTCCGGCGTTGACAGAAGCGATGATTATCATATAACAAAACGGGCTTGGCAAACCGATCACCGTCAAAAAATTAAATAGCAATCTTCGTCGACAGCGAATCCTTTCATTAAGAGCTGCCAATCACCATAACCCGATATAGTAGAAGTGTATGGATAGGGAACGGAGGGTTATAAAAAACATAATTATTGAATATGCATTGAATAGAAAGCAATGGTGCTTTTACACCGTGGAGGTTTGGTTGAGTCCGATACGAACGTATCTGTTGTCAAATCATTTAATTCGTTATCTTTCAGCGAACAAATTCCTTTCTCATGAAATCAATCCTCAGCATCATCTTGATTTTCATTGCAGTTGCAGCTTCGGCACAAACCAGTCGGTCGCATTATAAAACCGACCTGGACTTCGGCAACGGCACTGTGTTCTCGACATTTTTTGATGTAACCCGGGCTGACGGCCGCTTTACGATCACTTCTCCTAAAGATGCCGACGTGCGAATTTTTGGCGGTAAGGCAAAACTGGGGCGGGCCATGGGAAAATCTCCAAAAAAGGGAATCATTATAAACATCACGGGGGAGCAGAAGAAAGACAGCCTGTTTGGCGAAACGACCATTCCGATGTTCGGAAAGCTGAAATTTAAAGGAATACTGAGCGATGATAAGCTTGCAGGTGTCCTGCTTAAAGACAACGAAAATATCGGTTCTGTTAGCGGAGTCGCTTCTAAAGACGACAAGATTGACTACAGCGATCTGTATCCGTTGATTTTCAGGACAATCCAGGATAATATATATTCGAAAAACGCGCTGCAGGGAAAAGAATGGAATAAGTTTCAAAAAGAAATTGAGAAACTCTGTAATGTTGCGCACGACGATATCGAGTTGTTTTTAGGTTTCAATATCCTTAACCAGAGCCTGCCGTTTACACATCTAAACTTCTTTATCACCGAAGAACAGCCTGATACGGATGAAGCTCCCGGCACCAAAAAATCAGTCGTGTTCGAGGAAAAGAATCCTTCTACCGCCTATGTGCAGATCAAAAACTTCACTACCTCAAAAGATGAACTCGCGGTTGTTTTGCCCCAAATCGTTGCCAATCCAAACTATACGAACCTTATCATCGATTTAAGGGACAACGGTGGCGGTGGAATCGATGCCGCGTTTGAATTTGCGAAACACATTACCGACAGCGATATGGAAGTGGGTTATTTTCTCACGAATAAGCTCTCATACAACGGTTTTCAACCTGACCTGTTTCGAACACTGCCAGAACTCCAGCCCAAAAGCACCAAAGATTTCGGAGCCGAGCTCAGGACGACCAAAGGCGCCAAACTAATTTTCAATAAGCCTGCAAATCCTGTATTTACCGGAAAAATGTATGTCCTGACCAATGCAAAAACAGCAAGTACCTGTGAACCGCTCGTATATGTATTGAAAAACAGTAAAAAAGCGATTATTATAGGTGAGAACACCGCCGGTGCAATGCTGGCAGCCTTTCCGTTTGTTGTTTCCGGAAAATATACGCTCGTTCTGCCAATCGGGGATTTTTATACTACTGACGGAACCCATCTTGACAAAGTAGGCGTTGCGCCCGACATTCAAGTTAAGTCTGAAGATGCTTTGACCCGCGCCCTGGAGGTCATAAATGGCGGAAAGATATAAAGACTTATTACAGGCAACTTCAGTGGCAGTAATAACTGATGTCTTAGACAAAGGCACAGCCCTTCGCTTTCTCTACAGGATATTTTTCGCTGTCGAAAATCATCGCAATTCATCTGATTTAAGTCATAACATCAGAAAATAAATTAAATTTGCATCGCGAAATACCCGCGGATTTGTTGTTAAGAGTCTCGGATATCGCAAACAACAACACAACCAAACAAGCTGACAGCTAACGGCTGAACGCTAATAAATGACTTGAGCTTGCGAAAGCATGAGACAGCTAAAAAAACAATAACTACGGCCGAATGAAATACACACCCCGCAAAAAAGCCCTGCTTCTCCTCTCTGACGGAACCATCTTCCACGGCAAGTCGATAGGAATCGAAGGAACCGTTACCGGTGAAGTCGCCTTCAACACCGGAATGACAGGCTATCAGGAAATATTTACCGATCCGTCGTATTACGGACAAATCATGGTGGCCACCAATCCGCATATCGGGAATTATGGCGTTACCACTGGCGAGAGCGAAGCCGACAAGATCATGATCTCGGGACTGGTTTGTAAAAATTTCAGCTTTAACCATTCGCGTCCCGGCGCAACAGGAAGCCTTGAGGATTATTTTATCAGGCAGAACCTTGTTGTGATTTCGGATGTTGATACACGTGCGCTCGTCAGCTACATCCGCGACAACGGCGCGATGAACGCCTTGATTTCCACAGATGGAACGCCGGTAGAAGAACTCAAAGAAAGGCTGAAGAACACACCGGATATGGTTGGATTGGAACTTGCATCAAAAGTTTCGGTTACCGAGCCTTATTTTATAGGTGAAGAAAATGCGAAATACAAAATCGCTGCACTCGATCTAGGGATCAAAAAGAACATCCTGCGCAACCTTGCAAAGCGCGACTGCTATATCAAGGTTTTTCCATACAACACGACATTCGAGGAAATGAGCAGGTTCGATCCTGACGGTTATTTCCTGTCGAACGGCCCCGGCGATCCCGATCCGTTGCATGAAGCACAGCAAACCGCGCGGGAAATCCTCGAAGCCGACAAGCCTTTATTCGGGATTTGCCTCGGGCATCAGGTAATTGCGCTTGCAAACGGAATTCCTACCTATAAAATGTTCAACGGCCACCGCGGAATCAACCACCCGATTGGAAACCTTCTCACCGGAGCGGGCGAGATCACATCGCAAAACCACGGATTTGCCGTAGACCGCGAGGCGCTTGAAGCACATCCGGATTTTGAAATAACCCATTTACACATCAACGACCAGACGGTGGCGGGAATGCGGATGAAGAGCAAGAACTGCTTTTCGGTGCAGTACCATCCTGAAGCGAGTCCGGGTCCGCATGATGCCACCTATTTGTTTGATCAGTTCATCGAGAATATCGAAAAGCTAAAATCGGAGCAGGAGGTAAAAGCGTAGAGCGCGCCTAGCCCGGATGGCAGCGGTATCCTTTTTTGCAACAAAGTGGAAAAAAAGATATAGCGAACAGCCGGATTATGCTTCCAATAAACTTTCAGAAAACGTTATCGTTGATAACAATAACCGGCCGTTTCAATGGCAATGACTAAATTTGTAATCCATTATCAACCATTAAACCATAGAAAATGAGCATCATCATTAAAATCCATGCGAGGCAGATATTTGATTCGCGCGGAAATCCTACGATAGAAGTCGACGTTATCACCGAAGGCGGAATTCTGGGCCGTGCGGCAGTTCCATCGGGAGCATCAACAGGCGAACATGAAGCGGTCGAACTTCGCGACGGCGGAAAAACATATATGGGCAAAGGCGTGTCAAAAGCCGTGAAAAATGTAAATACACTGATTGCCGAGGAGCTACTTGGTATTTCGGTTTTTGAGCAAAACCGCATCGACCAGATCATGATCAGCCTTGACGGCACACACAATAAAGGAAACCTTGGGGCAAATGCCATTCTGGGCGTGTCGCTTGCCGTTGCAAAGGCTGCAGCGAATGAACTTGGGCTGCCGCTTTACCGTTATGTTGGCGGCGTTTCAGGCAATACGCTTCCGGTACCGATGATGAACATCATCAATGGCGGTTCGCACTCTGATGCGCCGATCGCATTCCAGGAATTTATGGTCATGCCTGTGAAAGCAACCTCGTTTACCCAGGCGATGCAAATCGGGACTGAAATTTTTCACAACCTGAAAAAAGTATTGCACGACCGCGGATTATCGACAGCCGTGGGCGACGAAGGCGGCTTTGCACCCAACCTCGCAGGCGGGACTGAAGATGCGCTTGACACCATTAAAAAAGCCGTGGAAAATGCCGGTTATAAATTTGGCGATGAAGTAATGATTGCTTTAGACTGCGCCGCATCCGAATTTTACAAAGACGGGAAATACGATTATACAAAATTTGAAGGCGCAACGGGAAAAATCCGCAGTTCAGAAGAGCAGGCGGAATATCTTTCGGAACTGGCTTCAAAGTACCCGATCATCTCAATTGAAGACGGAATGCACGAAGACGATTGGGATGGATGGAAATCGCTGAACAACAAGATCGGCGATAAAGTGCAGCTTGTTGGCGATGATCTTTTTGTGACCAATGTTGAAAGGCTGGCAAAGGGAATCGAAAAAGGCGTAGCAAATTCAATTCTTGTAAAAGTTAACCAGATCGGAACTTTAACCGAAACGATCGCGGCGGTAAACATGGCGCACAATGCCGGATTTACCTCGGTAATGTCGCACCGTTCGGGAGAAACTGAAGACAATACCATTGCCGATCTTGCTGTGGCATTAAATTGCGGGCAGATCAAAACGGGTTCGGCATCGCGTTCCGACAGGATGGCGAAGTACAACCAACTGATCCGGATTGAGGAGGAATTGGGAAGTACGGCTTATTTTCCCGGGATGAAAGCGTTTAAGCAACGGTAATGACTGTCAGCACTGCAAAGGGCTACATCACAAAGAAAATAATTAGGGATTAGAACGGCCTGTTCAATACAAATCGGCAAAAAATATTAAACTTGCAAACGTTTCAGTATCGGTCATCTTAAGAACTTGTTACGGGATTGGGTAGAAAATCACTTATAATTAACTCCTATATCGACTATGAAAAACGCATTACTCCTTTTGTTATTAGTTTGTGTAGGTGCTACTGCTCAGACAGTTAGTGTTCCGGATCCAAATTTTTTAGCTGCACTTATAGAAGATGGCGTAGATACGAATGCAAATGGGTCCATCGAGGTTCTGGAAGCAATTTCCGTATACGATTTAGATGTACACAATGAAAACATAACCGACATCACCGGAATCCAGGCATTTATAAATGTTGCTATGCTTGATGTTTCGGAATAATTCATTTTCCGTTCTTGATCTTTCTTCCATGGGGATGTTATTAGAGTTGAGATGCAATAATATTAATCAGCTTGTAAGTATCAACCTATCAGGGGCGGCCGGCCTGAGCGCTATATACGTCGCCGGAAATAGCAATCTTACTTCTCTGGATCTTTCGGGCAGTCCGCTCATTACAGACGTATTTTGTCAAAACAATGCGCTGACGCAGATAAACATTACCGGACTGACGAATCTTCACCAATTCTTCTGTGACGGTAATCAGTTAACTTCCCTGAATCTGTCAGAGGTTACAAGCCCGGTTTACGCAACATGTAATGATAATCTGCTTACAGAATTGATCATGCCGCAAAACTTCAGCGAAATTGATTGTCGAAATAACCTATTGACCGAACTTGAGGTCAACGGGGGAGGATCTACCCTAAATTGCGAAAATAACCAATTAACTACTCTTGATATTTCAAACAGTACAGTTGTGCATTTATGGACCAGTGGAAATCCACTGACTTTTATAAACGTTAAGAATGGAGTTAATGGTTTTTGCGCCATAGAACCCACGCCGCAATTGCAATATATCTGTGCAGATGACGGAGAAACGATCAGCCCGGGTATTGAAGAATACTTCCCTGTAGTCAACTCCTATTGCAGCTTCGTCCCCGGCGGAAATTACAACACAATCACCGGAAGCCTTACCTATGATAACGGCAGCGGCACTTGCGGACCATTAGGTTTTGCAGAGGGAATTTTTAAAGTTAAACTGGAGGATGGCAACACTTCTGGTTATGCTTTTCCAAATGCTAATACCGACTATACCTTTTATACCGGTAGTGGAACATTTACATTAACTCCTGAATTTGAAAATGCCGCCTACTTCACAGCAACGCCTGCTTCGGCCGTGGTTTCTTTTGCATCTGCAGATAGCTTAAGTGCTGTCCATAATTTCTGTATCAGCCCAAATGGCGTTCATCCTGACGTTGAGGTCGTTATTTCTGCAATGCCGCCATCACCTGGTTTTAATAGCTATTATCAGATTATCTATCGGAACAAAGGCAACCAGGCCATGTTCGGGCAGGTAAATTTCAATTACAATGAAAGCTTGTCAGATTTTGTGTCGGCCGATCCCATTCCTTCTAGTCAAACTTCAGGAAATGTGCAGTTCAATTATTACGACCTTCAGCCTTTTGAGACGCGTTCTGCGATCCTTGTGCTGAATATCAACGCTCCAACCGATACGCCTGCCATCAATATTGGCGATGTATTTTTGGTTTCAGCAACTGTAAGTCCGCTTGTAGGCGATGAAACCATCCACGATAACGAATTCAGCATGGAGCAAACTGTCGTCGGGTCATTCGATCCGAACGATATAACGTGCCTTGAAGGCGACATCGAATCACCTGCCCAAATCGGGGAGTACCTTCATTACCTCATACGTTTTGAAAACACAGGAACTGCCAATGCAATCAACGTTGTAGTAAAAGATGTTATAGATGCTTCGAAGTTCGATATCTCTTCAATTCAACTGATGGATACGTCGCACGATGCTCAAATGCGTCTCACGGGTAATAAAGCTGAGTTTGTATTCGAAAACATTCAATTGGCGCCGGATGCTAACGGTTATGTCCTGTTCAAAATCAGAAGTAATAACGCGCTGACGGTGGGAAGTTCGGTTTCACAGTTTGCTGATATTTACTTCGATCATAATTTCCCTGTGGTTACGAATACTGCAACTACGACATTTCAAACGCTTGGTGTTGCAGAAAACCACCTGCAACGATCGCTTAAGATCGCACCAAACCCCGCCGGAGCTTCGGTGTTGGTCCAGGCATCGGCAGTGATGCAGGACATTAAAATTTATGACCTTCAGGGAAGGCTGGTACTGGAAGTCCGCCCCAATGAAATAGAAACAAACATGGATCTTTCAACGCTGCAAGCGGGGATTTATCAAGTTGTTGTAGATTCCGGGTTCGGTACAGCGGCAGCAAAACTGGTCAGGCAATAAACCATACAGTTTAATCTAAAGCCCGATGAAGTTGCGGTGGACATCTTTTTTGTTACATTTAACAAAAATCTTGTATGAAAATATTTCTACTTCCGCTGTTGCTCGTATCCCTGCTTTCAAGTTCACAGACAATCAGTTTCACCGATGCAAACCTGAAGGCCAAGCTTTTATCCGCTCAATCATCCAATTTCATAGCGTACGGGCCAACCGGCTGGACGAAGATCGATACGAATAACAACAGCCAGATAGAAGTTTCAGAGGCAATGTTGATCACTACCCTGAATGTTTCCTATTCCCAAGGATCGGGTATTGCGAAAATTTCCAACCTGTCAGGTCTCGAGAATTTCATAATCCTGACAAATTTTACAGCCCAAAACAATCTGATAACCTCAATTGATTTCAGCGGAGTGCTATCCAATTTAGCCTATCTGAATGTCAGCGGCAATCCCTTGGCAAGTTTAAACTGCTCGAACCATCCTGGGATGGATGAAATTTTTGCATCCAATTGCGCGATGACCATGATCAACGTATCGGGTTGCCCAAATCTGGAGCATTTGAGCCTGATCGATAATGAGCTTTCTACTATCGACCTTTCGGGGTTGATGCATCTGAAGCATATTAACGTAAGCTCAAACAACCTTACTGCAATTGATTTGTCGGATTTGGCTGAACTACAGTTTTTGTCAGTGAGCGCAAACCAGCTTACAACAATTGATTTGTCTGACAATCCGGCGCTGACACATTTTGAGTGCAGGAATAATTTTGTCAGTTCCATAGATTTTTCGAATAACCTCGGCATTGGGTTTATCGACTGTCTTTTCGGGCAACTTGCATCGATGGATGTCTCAATGCTCACGGCACTGACCATGCTACGGATCGGAAGTCCGGTCCTGCAACAGATCAATATAAAGAACGGAGTTAGTGAAACATTGGAAATGTCGTCTTGTCCGGCACTGATATATATTTGTGCGGATGAGTCGGATTTTGAATATGTTATGAATATTG
Source organism: Flavobacterium sp. (assembly GCA_036399795.1). Taxonomy (GTDB): domain Bacteria; phylum Bacteroidota; class Bacteroidia; order Flavobacteriales; family Flavobacteriaceae; genus Flavobacterium. The sequence continues at coordinate 44,028 of DASWML010000021.1, read as the reverse complement.
CTGCATCAGCCAATGTGAACGCTCCTGTTACATCTTATTGTAATTACGTACCCGGTGGGAATTACAATACGATATCGGGCCAATTTGTATTTGACGCCGACTCCGATGGTTGTGACACGACTGATCCGCTGCCGCAGTACTTAAAGATAAAGATCGCTAACGGTCCGGATACAGGATATACTTTCACAAATGCGTCCGGAACCTACACTTTTTATTCCGGCCAGGGAAGTTTTTTAATCACCCCGGAATTGGAGAACAACGAAATATTTAGTTTATCTCCTGCTTCCGCTACTGTTACATTCGATAGTGCCGGTGGAAATAATGTAGTGGAAAATTTTTGCATATCAGGAATCGGAATTCATCCCGATCTTGAAGTTGTTATCATCCCAATAGTTGCGCCAAGGCCCGGTTTAGATGCCAAGTATAAATTGTTATTGCACAACAAAGGCAACATCACCATGTCAGGTAATGTCGCCATGGATTATCCGGAAGACGTTCTCGATTTTATAATTGCTTCACCTGTGCCTGACAATACGGCACCTGGTTATGTTTCATTCGATTATGTAGACCTGATGCCATTTGAGACCCGGGAAGTGCTGCTTACATTCAGTGTGAATTCGCCTATGGAGACGCCGGCCGTTAACATTGATGATGTGCTTACATTCAACGCGGCAATTTATCCAGTCAACAGCGACGAAAACCCTCAGGACAATATTTTCAAACTTCTGAATAGCGTCATCGGCTCGTTTGACCCTAACGATATTACATGTCTCGAAGGTCCGGTGGTTTCGACTGACATGATAGGCGAATACCTTCATTACATGATCCGGTTTGAGAATACAGGAACGGCTCCGGCGGTGACTATTGTTGTGAAAGACGTGATAGATACAGCAATGTTTGATATGACCTCGCTTCAGGTTATGGATACTTCTCACGAATCATATATCAGGCAAACAGGCAATAAGGTTGAATTCATCTTTGAAGACATCAACCTGGCACCTGAAGCTGATGGATATGTTTTGTTCAAGATCAGATCAAAAAACACATTGTCTCAAGGGAGTTCGGTGGCACAGCTTGCCGATATCTATTTTGATTATAATTTCCCTGTGGTTACGAATACTGCAACTACGACTTTCCAGGCGTTGGCGGTGACTGAGAATCATTTTCAGGATAAAATCTTAATCTATCCGAACCCGGTTTCGCAGCAGGTAAACATAAAGGCCGATTCCAATATTATTTCAGTCTCAATTGCCGATTTGCAAGGCCGCCAGTTCGGCATTCATGATTTTTCCGGAAATCAAGGCAGTATAAACACAGGTTCATTATCGCACGGTGTTTACCTGATGACCATCCGGACTGACCGCGGAACATTCACCAAGAAAATCCTGAAGAATTAGAGGAACGTTTTATCAAGTCATTTCAAATTCTCGTCCATAGGCGGTAAATTCTAATTCAACCCTGTGTACTCTTGTGGAAATGCTACATTTGTTTGAGTAATTCGTAACAATGCGGCTTTTTAAAATCATCTTTTTCCTTCACATTGCTTTTTGGGCTTGTCCCTTACTGGCTCAAAACCGCGCCGACAGTATTGCCGTATCATTGTCGGTGGCTCGAAATGACATAGATCGCGTCCGTTTGCTAAATGATCTCGCCAGCGAATACCAAAGCAACGATCCAAAAAAAATGCTGCAGTTCGCCCGGCAGGCACTTGGACTCTCACAAAAGATAAAGCATGCCATCGGTGAAGGAAACGCGCAGCTTAATATCGGCAATGCCAATATCCTTCTCGGAAATTATTCTGTTGCCCTGCGCAGCTTCTCCGATGCACAATCCGTTTTCGAGCGGCAGCTTGAGCAGGAAGCTGCCAATCCTGATGCAAAAAACGGCCTGGCCCGGGCTTATGGAAGCATCGGGATTATATTTTCTGAACAAAGCAACTACGCAAAAGCGCTTCAGTTTCACCTAAGGGCTGTTCGCATCTACGAAGAAACCGGAAATGATGAAAAAACCGCGCGGGTTTACAATAATATCGGAATCGTTTATAAATCCCGCGGCGAGAGTTTCCGCGCCCTCGAATATTTTCTTAAATGCCTTCGCCTTCAGGAAAAACTCAGGGACAGAAGTACCGGCATTACAGCTACGAATATCGGCAACATTTATCTGGACCAGAAAAACTTCCCTAAAGCCATCGAATATTATAACAGCGCGTTATCGCATTTCCGCAGCTATCCCGACCAACGCGGCATCGGCGAACTTTACAATAACCTCGGACGTTATCATCACCAGACAGGCCATAGCGAAAAAGCCCTTGAATGTTACAATAAAGCACTGGCGGCATTTGATTCCATCGAAGAAAAATTCGGCGCTTCAGATACTTACGCACTCATAGGGGAATTGTATTATGACAGCAACGACTATCCGAAGGCCTTGTCGAATATGACAAAATCGCTGTCACTCGGGACTTTGCTCGGGATTCCGGAGCGTATACGGGATTCCGAAAAAAAGCTCAGTGAAATCTATCAGAAACTTAACAATCCGGCTGAAGCGTTAAAACATTATAAGTTGTATACTGCTGCAAACGACAGCATCAGCAATTACGAAAATATCCGCAGCGGCATTCGTGCCGAGATGAACTACGAGTTCGAGAAGAAAGAAGCGCTTCGCAATAAAGAGCGTGAGAAAAAGGAACTGGTCTACAACGAACAGGAAAAGAGGCACCGGATGCAGATGATTTTTGCGGCAGTTTTTACACTGTTGGTATTCGGTGTTATTTTCCTTGTGTACAGCCGGCGAAACCTCAGAAGAACACTGACACTACAGAAGGAACTCGCAGAATACGAGCAAAAAGCGCTGCACCTGCAGATGAACCCGCATTTTGTTTTCAACTGCCTCGGGTCGATTTCGAGTTTTATTGTGCAGAACGGAACGGACCAGGCCATAAAATACCTGTCAAAGTTTTCAAAACTGATGCGTCTTACGCTCGAGTATTCAAAAGAATCCCTTATTCCTGTTGACCGTGAAATCGAAAGCCTGCAGAATTACCTTGAGCTTGAGCAGTTGCGGTTTAATAACGTCTTCACTTTCAGTATCGCAAAAGCGGATGATATCGAAGACGACATGGCGCTGCCTCCATTGCTGCTGCAGCCATTTGTTGAAAATGCGATCATACACGGACTGATACCCAGAAAAGAGCAGGGGCGCATTGATGTCGATTTTTCCCTGCAGGGACAGAATCTAATTTGTACGATAATCGATAATGGCATCGGCTTCAATAAGTCGCACGAAATAAAAGAAAAGCTTGTCAGCGTACATAAATCGATGGCGCTCGATATCACCAGGAAAAGGCTGGAAATGATGGAGGCTTTTACTTCAAAAACATCAAAAGTCGATATAAAGGAACTGGCCGACGAATCGGGGGCAATAACCGGTACAAAAGTTATCCTGAGCCTTCCCGTGCAATACATCACAAACGATAAGAGGAAAGATATTTTATGATTACAGCATTGCTTATAGATGATGATGCCAACCTTCGCAGCGGATTGCGGAGCCTGCTGGCGCGTTATGCGCCCGAGATTAATATTCTTGGCGAGGCCGACAGTGTGTCGACAGGCATTGCAGCAATGGATTCATTGAAGCCGCAGGTGGTTTTTTTGGACATACAGCTTGCTGACGGAACCGGTTTCGATATCCTCGAGCAACATGCGGGAAAACATGGTAAGTCGTTATCACACATCGTTTTTATCACTGCCCATGAGCAATATGCAATAAAGGCCTTCCGGTTTAGTGCGCTGGATTTTCTGCTGAAGCCAGTTGATCCGGAGGAACTACAGAAAGTCATCAGCAAAATAAAAAATGTCGTCGAAAAGAATGACGGATATGCCCACATCGACCTCTTGCTGGAAAACATCAGGAAGAAAGTTGACAATTTCAAACGGATTGCTTTATCGACTTCAGACGGAATCCATCTTTTTGAAGTCAGCGACATCATCAGGTGTGAGAGTGAAGACAACTATACCAAGTTTTATATCAGGAATAATAAGCCCGTACTGATTTCAAAAACCCTGAAGGAATATGAAGATCTTCTTGCCGAGCATGGCTTTGAGCGCATCCATCAGTCGCACCTGATCAATCTTGCGTACCTGAAATCGTACATCAAAAAAGACGGCGGATATGTCGTTATGGCCGATAACAGTAATTTACCCATTTCCCAACGAAAGAAGGAACGGCTGCAGGACATTTTAAAAACATTATAATTGCTTCGAATTAGCCAATGTATGCCCGATCACAAATAATAACGCTTAAAAATTTGTCACCCACCGCTTAAAGATTTACAATATGAAAAAGCTACACTTATTCTTACTGATGCTGTCAGCCGTTGGGTTTGCCCAGCCTGATATACAGCAACCCGCACCGTATGTTTTGTGTGACACAGGCAATGATGAGTTTGAACAATTTAACCTTACGACGCGCAACGCCGAAATAATGAATGGTTTAGATCCGGAGTTTTTTTCGATTGCTTATTTTGAAACCGCCATTGGTGCTGAGACAAATAGCAACGCCATCTCCCAACCCGCATCTTATAGCAATACGTCAAACCCGCAAACAGTATTTGTAAGGGTTTGGGAAAACGCTGATCCCGGAAGTTATTCGATTACAATGTTGTCATTGGTGCTAAATCCATCCCCAACGGGCATAATTTCCGAGGATATGACGGTGTGTCTCGGGAATGATGCAAGTGTGACTTTTTTGGGCGCAGGAGGCTCACCGCCATATACGTTTATATATAATATAAATGGTGGTCCCAATCAGAGTATTTCAAGTTCGATTGACCAGGTGACCCTTGATTTGCCAACATTTGTCGTCGGAATGTTCAACTATACTCTGGTGAGCATTGAGGATAGTACGGGCTGCACCAGCTTAGCCGCCGACAGTGCATTACTTACAGTTGTGCCGCTTCCGGGCATAGCAACGCCTTCTGCCATGGTAATTGCAGAAACTCCGTTTGACGGTGCCGCTGTTTTTAACTTATCAGAAAAGATTCCTGAAATAACCGCCGGCCAGGCTGGTTCAACCGTTACTTTTTACCTCACAGAGATTGATGCACAGGCAGGAACCAATCAGATACTTTCGCCTTTTTTTAATACCACCAATCCGCAAACGATTTATGCCCGTGCGGAAAACGCAGTAGGATGCTACAGCATCACTAGCTTTCAATTATTGGTCATAAATTCGGATATTATTTTTATTCCGGATGCGAACTACAAAGCAGCATTGATCTCACTCGGTTACGATACCAATTCCGATGGGGAAATACAATATTCGGAAGGTCTTGCCATTACCAGCCTTACCGTTCCGTCTACAGGTATCAGTGATTTTACCGGAACCGAAAGTTTCACAAATCTCAGCTCACTGCTGTGCCCAAACAACAATGCGACTTCGTTCAATATTATCAACTCGGCGCTTACCATGCTTGATATTTCCCAAAATGAATTGACTTCATTAAATATTGGCGGACTCCCAAATCTTGTCACCCTGATCTGCAACGACAATGAGCTTACGACACTGAACCTTGGAAATTCAGCGATACTTGACGTTGTTCAATGTACTGACAACATAATTAATAACCTGGATGCTTCGGGGCTTACAGGGCTGAGTTCGCTGGTGTGTGAAAATAATCCACTGCTTGAATTAAACGTAAAGAACGGTGCTAATGAAACCGTTAGCTTAAGCGGAAGCGGCGATCTTGCCTTTATCTGTGCCGATGAATTTCAGGTGGCAACGCTTCAGCTTGCAGTTGGGTCAGAGACAGTCGTTAGCTCATACTGCAGTTTTACGCCGGGCGGAATTTACAATACCGTGTCAGGAACCGTGCGTTTTGATATGGACAACAATGGTTGCGACGATAACGACAATATTGCGCTTCAAAACTTGCGGATCGATATTACAAGCGGAAGCACTACAAACACAGCTTTTTTAAATGGGCTGAACTATTTCCTATATGTTCCCGGAGGCAATTATACTTTGACCCCACAAATCGAAAATCCGTCTTATTTTAATGTTTCTCCCGCTTCTGTAGAATTTGCTTTTTCCGGCAACGTCAACGAAACCCATGTGCAGAGCTTTTGTGTAACGGCCAATGGCATCCATCCTGATGTTGAAGTGGTCATTGCGCCTATGGGTCCGGCCCGGCCGGGATTTGATGCTTATTATGCTGTAATATTTAAGAATATCGGGAATCAGATGGTTTCCGGAAGCGTTGGGTTTACATATGAAGACGATGTATTGGATTTCGTTTCGGTAGACCAGCCGCCAGCTTCTCAAACAGCAAACAGTTTATTGTGGAATTATGCCGACCTTTTGCCTTTTGAAACCCGGGTGATTTATATTACGCTGAACGTGAATGCGCCGACAGATACTCCGGCTGTGAATCTTGGCGATTTTCTTGACTTTGCGGCTTCGGCCCCGGTTACAAATGATGATACTCCGGCGAATAATTTTGTCAATTTTAAACAGGTTGTTGTCGGGTCGTATGATCCCAACGAGAAAACATGCATCGAAGGAAATGTGGTTTCTGTTTCCCAAATCGGCGAATACCTGCATTACGTCATCAATTTCGAAAATACGGGAACATATCCCGCCCAAAACGTCATAGTGAAAGATGTGATCAATACTGCAATGTTTGATGTAAGTACGCTCAGGGTAATCAATACGTCACATCCTGTCAATGCACGCACTAATGGAAATACTGCCGAATTCATTTTTGAAAATATCAACCTCGATATCGGCGGGCATGGAAATATTTTACTGAAGATAAAAACATTGCCGACCCTTTCTGAAGGAAGCATCGCAAGCAACAAAGCCGAAATTTATTTTGATTATAATCTTCCGGTTATCACCGAATTTGCACACACAGCATTCCAGTCGCTTACAATTCCTGAGAATCCGTTTACAAACGGGATTTCATTTTATCCGAATCCTGTGCGCAATGAAGTCAATATCAAATCGATCTCTAATTTAAAAGAGCTATCGCTATACGATTTGCGCGGCAGGCTTTTGCTTCGCCAACCGGCATCCGGACTGGATGCATTGATGGATATTTCACAACAGTCTGAAGGCGTCTATTTGCTTAAAGTTGTAAGTGACAAAGGCGTTGCAACTGTGCGGCTGATAAAACAGTAAGTTAATTTGTTAAGTGGGGAAGGTCTGCGCGAAATCGCAGGCTTTTCTTTTTTAGGTCTTTTACGTTAAAATTTTTGCCGACTTCCCAATCATTTTTTTTAATTCGTCATAAATTAATAGATTTGTTAAATTATTTATCCAAACAAATTCCCTTTCCTATACTATGGCAAATACAGCAATATTAGAGATTGACGGCAAGAAGTATGAATTTCCGGTAATTGTCGGAACTGAAAATGAAGTAGCCATCGATATTGATAAACTTCGCAGCGCTACTGGCGCGATCACGATGGATCCAGGTTACAAGAACTCCGGTGCCTGCAAAAGCGAGATTACATTCCTTGACGGTGAGGAAGGAATCCTGCGCTACCGCGGATATGCCATTGAAGATCTGGCCGATCGCGCGGGTTTCCTGGAGGTTTCCTTTCTTCTGATATTTGGTGAGCTGCCGACCACACAACAGCTTGAGCAATTCGAGAATGATATACGGAAGTATACACTGGTCAATGAGGAGATGAAAAATATCATTGACGGCTTCCCGAAAACAGCACATCCCATGGGCGTTCTGTCGGCACTTACAAGCGCACTTACTGCCTTCAATCCTAAGTCGGTCAATGTCGACAACGAAAAGGAAATGTACGAAGCAGTATGCAAGACAATGGGTAAATTCCTTGTTATTGCTACCTGGACCTACAGGAAAAGTATGGGATATCCGTTGAATTATTACGACAACACAAAGGGGTATGTAGAAAATTTCATGCGCCTGATGTTCGAACTTCCCACCGGGCCGTATACAGCAAATCCCGCAGTTATTGATGCGCTTGACAAGCTTTTCATCCTTCATGCAGACCATGAGCAGAATTGCTCCACTTCAACCGTAAGAATGGTCGGATCTTCGCATGCCGGACTCTTCGCTTCAATTTCCGCCGGTGTTTCTGCACTTTGGGGCCCGCTTCACGGAGGTGCAAACCAGGCTGTTCTTGAAATGCTGGAGGAAATCCAGAAAAATGGTGGCGATGCCGATAAATATCTTGCAAAGGCAAAAGACAAAGAAGATCCGTTCCGTTTGATGGGCTTCGGCCACCGCGTTTATAAAAACTTCGACCCGCGTGCTAAAATTATCAAGAAGGCGGCCGATGAGGTGCTTTCAACACTTGGGGTAAACGATCCGATTCTTCAGATTGCAAAAAAACTGGAGGAATCTGCCCTGGTGGATGAGTATTTCGTATCAAGGAAGCTTTATCCGAATGTCGATTTCTATTCGGGCATCATTTACCGCGCAATAGGCATTCCGACTGACATGTTTACCGTTCTATTTGCCATCGGACGCCTTCCGGGATGGATCGCGCAATGGAAGGAAATGCGCGTGAACAAAGAACCAATCGGCAGGCCGCGGCAAATTTATACCGGGTATGCGTTGAGGGATTTTAAGACGATGGAAAAGCGGTAGAGCCCATACTGATAAAGTGCAAAGAATAATCTTTATTTAAAGCCTCCCTTAGGAGGCTTTTTTTGTTAATAAGATTTTTCCTTTTAAAAAATTTGTTAAAATTAAAGATGTAAGTTTAGTACTTCACTTAAAATCAATTTCTTATGAAAAAATCTTATCTTGGTGACTCTGTAAAAAATCATCAAAAATTTTCGATGTCACTGGCAGCGTTGATACTGTTGACAATCAACATTAGAACACAGGCTCAAACCCACCTCTATCTAGGAACAAACGCAGGATGAATGGAGCCCAATTTGCGGCCTACATAGAGGGATGTACCGATCCAGATGATTATGTTTACCGTTTGCCTGAAAACATTAAGAATGATGACACTGTAAAGATTGGGAAAACAGCTGGTCTGATCGTTCACCCTAACCCTACAACTGATCTTGTAAACATATCGTTAACTGGGGGATTACTTAAAACGGTTCAACTGTATACGCTTGATGGTCGTTTGGTAGGCGTCTACAATAATGTACAGGATTCTCATTATCAAATAAATTTAGATCAATATCCGGTAGGAACATATATGATATCAACGCTGGACATGTCCGGCAACAAAACTGTTGCCAGGGTGGTGAAAAGATAAGGTGTTGTAATCTTAGAGCCTAAACTCTCTTTATAATCAAAAGCTTCCCGATTTCAGGAAGCTTTTTTATCTTTGCGCACTTTGCCAACGAATGGCAGTAAAAAGTCAACGCGTTTATGCTCAAACTTAATGTAAAGAATGAAACCTCAAGATTACGGGCCGTAATTCTGGGAACTGTTGAAAATAATGGCCCGACACCTTCAGCCGAAGAGACTTACGATCCTAAGTCGCTCGAACATATCCGCGCCGGGACATATCCCTCGGAAGAAGACATGAAAATTGAAATGGATGCTATTAACGAAGTGTTCGAAAAATATGATGTAAAAGTCTATCGTCCGGAAGTGCTTGAATGCTGCAACCAGATTTTCGCGCGCGACATCGGGTTTGTGATCGATGACAAATTCGTCATTGCCAATATTCTTCCCGATCGTATCCCCGAACTAGAAGCAATAAACTACATCATCGATCAAATAGATCCGAAAAATGTAATCAAGCCGCCGGAAGAAGCCCATATTGAAGGCGGCGATGTTATCCTCTGGGACGATTATATCTTTATTGGAACCTACAAAGGCTCCGATTACGCTTCCATAAAGACAGCCCGCACCAATATGCAAGGGGTGAATTTTATCAAGGAAATGTTTCCGCATAAAACGGTGAAGGAACTCGACCTTGTAAAATCTATTGTTGAAGCCCGCGACAATGCGCTGCATCTCGACTGTTGTTTCCAGCCGATTGGCCACAACAAAGCAATTATCTACAAAGGCGGCTTTAACGACGAGAACGATTACAAATACCTTACAGATCTATTTGGTAATGAAAACCTGTTTCACATCACCCGCGACGAAATGTACCACATGCACTCAAATGTATTCTCAATTTCGCCAGACCTTGTCGTTTCGGAAATGAATTTTACCAGATTGAATGACTGGCTGCGGGCAAACGGGTTTACGGTGGAAGAAATTCCGTATGCCGAAATTGCAAAACAGGAAGGCCTTTTACGCTGTTCGACATTGCCGTTGATTCGCGATTAATCCGTAATTTAGTATGGGCAACAGTTGCCGGCATTTGCGTTAGGGATGGAAGCGGAATCTTTTATTTTCCTGAAGCAAAGCGTAAGGATAATAAAAATTTAAGCGGACAGCCCGGCCGAAGGCAACGCCCAAAATATCCCAAAATAATTTAGTCAGAACATGAAACAGACCACAGATACCATTGTAATGATCCGCCCGATCGCGTTCCGCATGAACGAACAGACAGCGGTGAATAATTATTACCAGCGCGTGCTGGAAAACCTGCTCCAGCCGGAAGTAAATGCCAGGGCGCAGGAAGAATTTGACGCTTTTGTCGAAAAACTCCGCGGCGTTGGGGTAAATGTAATCGTTATAAACGACACGCTCGATCCTGACACGCCGGATTCCATTTTTCCGAATAACTGGATATCATTCCACGAGAACGGGGACGTTGCGCTTTATCCGATGTTTGCGGAAAACCGTCGTAAAGAGCGGCGGGAGGAAATTCTGGACATGCTCGAGAACGAAGGTTTCAGGATCGACAATATCATGGATTATACTGCGGCGGAGGAAGACGGATATTATCTTGAAGGAACGGGAAGCATGCTCTTTGACCGCACCAACAGGAAAGTATATTGCGCATTGTCGCCACGCGCCGATGAAGAGCTGCTGATTGAATTTTGCGAGGATTTTGAATATACGCCGGTGATTTTCGAAGCCTTTCACACCGTTCATGGCGAACGAAAACTGATTTACCATACAAACGTAATGATGTGCCTCGGAGATACTTTCGCGGTGATTTGTGCCGATTGCATCGACGATAAAAAAGAGCGCAAGGCAGTTTTGCAAAGCCTGAAAGAAGACGGCAAGGAAGTGATCCTGATTACCGAAGAACAGGTTAACAGTTTTGCTGGAAATATGCTGGAAGTCAGCGGTGCGAACGATAAGCGCTACCTAATAATGAGCAAACAGGCACACCAGAGCCTCACGCCAAAACAAGTTGCGCAACTGGAAAAACACTGCGAAATCCTCTCGTCAAGCCTGGATACGATTGAAGCATGCGGCGGCGGAAGCGCACGTTGCATGATGGCGGAAGTTTTTCTTCCGAAAGCGAACGAATGACATAAGATTTAAGATATGGGATTTGAGGTCTATAAATCTGAAATCTCCAGTCTAACTACTGAATACAAAAAAAAATGGCAAATAAGAAAACATTGGTTTTGGGCGCTTCGGCAAATCCGGCGCGTTATTCGTGCATGGCGATCAAAAGGCTTGTCGCTTCAGGGCACTCGGTTGTTGGCATCGGACTCAAAGAGGAAGAGGTTGCTGGGGTGAAGATACACACGAAGCAGTTGCCGCTGACAAACATTGATACCGTAACACTTTACCTCAATCCGGCGCGGCAGCGCGATTATTATAATTATATCATCGGAATTGAGCCCAAGCGCGTCATTTTCAACCCTGGGACCGAAAACACTGAATTTTACCAGCTCCTGCGCCAGAACAACATCGAGGTTGAGGTTGCGTGTACGCTTGTAATGCTGTCGATGCAGGATTATTAGAAGCTGTTCCCGCCATCCGCTCTATCTTTTAGGCGGCTCCGCTACGCTGCGCCGCCCAAAAGGATGCCGCTTCTGTCGGGGCTAGGGCGTTTTCTTAAAAACGGGTCTGCGTTTGCGTCCGGTGGCTGATGGCGAACAATCCGATAAACGTGATCAGTCCGTTTACGATGATCAGCTCATTGTCGAAAACATATCCGAAGAGATCATTGGAATTTTCCGCAAGCAGGTATGTCAATCCCGGCGACAACAGGCAGATCAGCGGAACCCAACGGTCATTTACACGGCGTCCTTTCACAAACAATCCGAAGCAATACAATCCCAAAAGCGGGCCGTAAGTGTACGATGCGACGCGGAAAATCATTCCCACGACTGAACTGTCGTTGATCGCGTTAAATCCCACAATCACCAAGAACATCAGGAACGAAAACCCGATGTGTACAAAATGCCGTATCCGGATCACGTTCGGCTTGTTTAAATTCTCTTCTTTGTCCATTCCGAGAAAATCGACACAAAAAGATGTTGTCAAGGCTGTCAGTGCCGAATCGGTTGTCGCGAAAGTTGCCGCTGTAAGTCCCAAAAGAAATATCACCGATGGGATGATGCTTAAATGGTTGAAAGCGATTTCAGGAAAAAGCAAATCGGTGCGCGGCTTGCCGGTGATAGAATCGGTCGGCACATCAATGCCATATTTGTTCGCGTAGATATAAAGCAGTGCGCCAACGCTCAGGAAGAAAATATTGATCAGAACGAATATCCCGGTGAAAGTGAACATGTTCTTCTGCGCCTCGCCAATGTTCTTGCAACTGAGGTTTTTCTGCATCAAATCCTGGTCAAGCCCGACCATGGCAATTGTAACGAAGATTCCGCCTAAAATCTGCTTGATGACATGGAACCTGCTTTTCGCAAAATCATCAAAGAAAAAAATCTTGGAATAATTGCTGTTTTTGACTTCCTCAAAAGCGCCCACAACGCCAAGGTCGAGGCTGTCGCAGATAAAGAAAATTGTCAGGAAGACCGAAGTTACAAGGAAAAACGTCTGTAATGTATCGGTGATGATGATGGTTTTGAGTCCGCCGCGGTACGTATAGGCAAATATCAAAGCGAGCGACATCAGCACGGTAAAAGCGAATGGGATTCCGTAAAAGTCAAACACGAAACGCTGCAAAACGATCACCACGAGGTACAGCCTGAACGCCGACCCGATGGTTCGGCTGATCAAAAATATCGACGCTGCCGTTTTATACGCATATGTTCCGAGGCGTTTTTCAATATAACCATAAATCGAGGTAAGGTTCATCCGGTAATAAAGCGGAAGCAGCACCTTCGCAATAATTATGAACCCAATTGCGTTACCCAGTACAAACTGGAAATACTTGAACTGCTCACCATTAGGCGAACCGACTTCCCCGGGAACCGAAATAAACGTCACTCCCGAAAGTGCGGTCCCGATCATCCCGAAAGCCACCAGGTACCATTTTGAATTTTTGTTCGCTTTGAAGAAGGCTTCATTGCCGCTGTCTTTCCTGCTTACAAAGTGCGAGATAAGGAACAGGATGCCAAAATATACGATGATCAGCGAAAGGATTGTAATGGGAGTCATTTCAGGAATTTTACAGCCGCCAAAATACAAAAAAGGATTCACTGTACGATGCGGCGGATTATTGCATCGACAACGCGCTGAGCCTCAAAAAGCATTACTTTTGCCACATGGAATTTTCTTCTAAATTACTGGAACGCGCGGTAAATGAGATGTCGAGATTGCCCGGCATTGGAAAACGCACTGCGCTCCGGCTTGTGCTGCACCTGCTGCGGCAGCCCAAAGAGCAGACAGGATTCCTCGCTGAAGCGCTGCTTGGGATGCGCGAACAGATCAGGTTCTGCGAAAGCTGTCATAATATTTCAGATACATCGATTTGCGAAATATGTTCTGCCAAATCCCGAAACCATACCGTGATTTGTGTCGTAGAAGATATCAGGGATGTGATGGCGATTGAAAACACAGGGCAGTTCCGCGGGATTTATCATGTTTTGATGGGCAAAATATCGCCCGTTGACGGAATCGGTCCGGGACAGCTCAATATTACTTCGCTTGTGGAAAAGGTAAAGCAGGGGAATGTGGCAGAATTGATTTTCGCGTTGAGCCCGACCATGGAAGGCGACACGACAAATTTTTATATATACAAACAGGTGAAAGATTATAACATTGTTACCTCTGCCATCGCCAGGGGAATTTCTGTAGGCGATGAACTCGAATATGCCGACGAGGTAACCCTCGGGCGAAGCATCCTGCAGCGCGTACCATTCGAGAATTCGCTGCGGAGTCACTAGCCTTTTGAAATTATAAATGAAAAACTATCTTTGTTTGCTAATTTTTCCCTGATGAACAACAAATCAATCCTGTATATATTTTTTGCTTCGCTCTTCTTTATATCGTGTGTGCCAACAAGAGATCTTGTATATCTTCAGGACAAAGATGGAGATGACACGACGGTACAGGCCATCAATCCGGTGGCTTCTAAGCCTTACAGGCTGCAGACAAATGATATCATCAGCGTGAACATCAAGGCCATTGACCCTAAGCTTGTGGAGATGTTCAGCGCTGCCACCAGCACAACGCCCCAACAAAGCGATATCACGCTTTATTATAACGGATATACCGTTGATGATCATGGAAATATCAGGATCCCGGTTCTGGGCGAAGTCAATGTACTCGGCTTTACCCTGGAAGAAGTGCGGAAGAAAATTGAAAAACAACTGCTGGAAGAATTTTTCACCAAGCAGGCAAGCATATATGTAAACGTAAAACTCGCAGGATTCAGGTACACAATCAATGGCGAGGTAACAGCTCCCGGATCAAAAATCCTCTTTCAGGAAAAAGTAAACATTCTCGAAGCTGTCGCAAATGCCGGCGATATTGTGGTTACGGGCGATAGGAAGCATGTGTCGGTGATCAGGCAGTTTCCACACGGGACCGAAATTCATACGATTGACCTCACCGACAGAAAAGTAATGGAATCGCCGTATTATTACCTTCAGCCCAACGATTACGTTTATGTTAAGCCGCTGCCGCAAAAAGCATGGGGAACCGGAACGACAGGTGTGCAGTCTTTTACCACGATCATTTCGATACTGACGCTCGTAACGACTACTTTTCTGCTCTTAACAAGAAATTAAAAAATTAAATGCTCGATACTAAAGATATTTCATTCTTTGAAAGCCAGAACAACTTTGACTTCAAAGGCTTTATACTAAAAACCGCAAGCTATTGGAAGTGGTTCGTTGCCAGCCTTATCATCGCTTTCACTATTGCTTACCAGGTAAATATCCGCAAGGAAAAAATCTACGAAATGGAAACCACCATTGCCGTTAAAGAAGAGAACAACCCTTTCTTTACCACCAATACCAGCCTTGTTTTCAATTGGGGCGGAACCTCAGACCAGGTGCAGAATATTGCATCGACCCTTAAGTCCAGATCGCACAACGAATTGGTGGTTGAAAGGCTCAACTTTTACATTGAATACCTCAAACAGGGGAAGTATTACATGCAGGATGTTTACGGCGAAGTACCATTTAGGGTTGTTCCTGATAAACGTCGTGGACAGCTTTTGGCACGTCTGGTGGGTATAAAATTTATCTCACCGACTGTTTACGAGGTGCGGATAAGTTTTGATAACAGCACAGTTCCGATGGTTCATTACATCGACAACCATATCAGTGAGGTAAAAGTGGTGCAGAAGGATTTCGTAAAAAGGTATAAAATTGGCCAGCCCGTAAACTTGCCTTTCCTGAATATGACCCTTGAGCTTAAGGAAGATCCGGGCTTGTATGTGAATTCGGAATATTTTATCCGTTTCCAGGATTTTAATGAGGTAGTTTCAAAATATAAATCGATCAAGACCGATATTGACGAAAAGGCAGGTTCGATCATGACGCTGGGCCTGCAGGGGAATAATAAATCGCGTCTCGTGGATTACCTGAATGAAACCGTAAATACGCTTATTAAGAGTCAGCTTGACCGCAAGAACCAGTTTGCAACAAATACGATCAATTTTATCGACAGCACCCTGAACGCAATGGGTAAGGAGCTGAAAGTTTCTGAAGGTGAAATCCGGGACTTTACCAAAGACCGGAACATTTATGATCTTGAAGGCAGCGGCGGCAAATTTTCAGATAGGCTTCTTCAGTATGAAGTGGAGCGCGATGTGATCCAAAGAAAAATCGCCTACCTGAATTCCCTGCGTTCTTATTTGCAGCGCAGTGTTGATTTTTCAAAACTTCCTGCGCCATCAGTGGCCGGAATTGAGGATCCGAATATTTCGGCAAATGTCGCACGTTTGATAGACCTTTCAACACGAAGGTCGGAATTGGCATATACCATAAAAAGCGAAAGGCTGTTCAACGATTTCGACAACCAGATACAGGCACTTAAAAAAGTATTGCTTGAGAACATAGGAACGGCGCGCGCTACAATCGATTACGATTTGTCAGTCGTAATGAGGAACATTAGGGAACTTGAAGCAAGTATCAGCACGTTGCCGCAGGATGAGCAAGAGTTCAGCCGGATTAAGCGAAAATATGACCTGAACGAAACCATCATCAATTCATTCCTTGCCAAACGGAATGAAGCAGAAATCGTAAAGGCTGCAAACCTTTCCGACATCCAGTTCATAGATCCCGCAAAAGATATCGGGAAAGGGCTTGTAGGGCCAAATAACAGTGTAAATTATATCCTGGCGTTCTTCCTCGGGATGCTGATCCCGCTATTCTTTGTGCTTGGGATCTTCTTTATTGAAAATGCGATCCTGAATACTGACGATATCAGTAAACTGACCAGCGCCCCGATAATAGGAGTAGTCGGTGTTAAGCACACGCAATCAAACCTTGCTGTGTTTGAGCGGCCAAAATCAGCACTGTCAGAATCATTCCGCGCGATAAGGTCATCACTGCAGTTCCTCTATAAAAAGCAGGATTCACACGGTGCAAAAACATTGATGCTGACTTCCTCAATCAGTGGCGAAGGAAAGACGTTCTGTTCCATCAATATTGCAACAGTTTTTGCAATGAGCGAGAAGAACAGCGTGATCGTGGGCATGGATTTACGCAAGCCGAAAATCTTTGACGATTTCAATATCAAGAATGATACGGGCGTTGTCAATTATCTTATCGGCCAGAAAACCCTGGATGAAGTCATTCAGAAAACACACATTCCACATCTCGATGTTATTACGTCAGGACCAATTCCGCCGAATCCTTCCGAGCTTATCATTGGGGAGAAAATGGACGAATTCATGGAAAGCCTGAAAAGCCGGTATGATTATATTATTTTGGATACTCCGCCTGTCGGACTCGTTTCAGATGCTATCGAACTCGCGCAGTATGCCGATGTGACACTTTACATCATGAGGCAGAACTACACCAAGAAAGATATGATTACCCTGATGAATAACAGGCAGAAAAGAGGCGAGCTCAACAATATCAGTATAGTGTTCAACGGCTATGAAAATAAGGCCAAATATGGCTCTAAGTATGGCTATGGTTACGGTTATGGCTACGGTTACGGCTACGGGAACTATGCCCAGGGCTATCATGAAGAAGAAGAGCCTAGAAATATATTTGATAAATTGTACAGGAAGTTCATTCGCAGGCAAAGCTAAAACCAATGACTGATAACACAAAAAGCCGGATTTTAATCACAGGAGGAGCCGGATTTATAGGATCAAACCTGTGTGCGCATTTTCTTTCGAAAGGACATGATGTAGTTTGCCTCGATAACTTCGCGACGGGGCACAGGCACAACCTGGCTGAATTCACCGATAATCCTAAATTCAGGCTTATAGAAGGCGATATACGCAATCCTGAAGACTGTCAAAAGGCAACCAAGGGAATAGAT
Organism: Flavobacterium sp.; assembly: GCA_036399795.1. Taxonomy (GTDB): domain Bacteria; phylum Bacteroidota; class Bacteroidia; order Flavobacteriales; family Flavobacteriaceae; genus Flavobacterium. The sequence goes on along the minus strand of DASWML010000021.1, from coordinate 26,312 downwards.
TATGTACTTCATCAGGCTGCCCTTGGATCAGTACCGAGATCGATCAATGATCCCGCAACAAGCAATGAAGTCAATGTTTCCGGTTTTGTGAATATGCTTTTGGCGGCACGCGATGCAAACGTGAAGCGATTCATTTACGCAGCCAGTTCATCCACTTATGGTGATTCTGAGGCGCTTCCAAAAGTAGAAGAAACAATTGGGAAACCGCTGTCGCCCTACGCAATTACCAAATATGTCAATGAGCTTTATGCTGAAATATTCAGCAGGATCTATGGGATTGAAACCATCGGGCTGCGGTATTTCAATGTTTTTGGACGAAGACAGGACCCAAACGGCGCTTATGCCGCAGTAATCCCCAAATTCGTCATGCAGCTCATGCGCCATGAAAGTCCCGTAATCAACGGCGATGGGAATTACTCGCGAGATTTTACCTATATAGAGAATGTCGTTTTGATGAATGAGCTTGCGATGTTTACAACGAATCCTGACGCTGTCAATACTGTCTACAACACCGCTTTTGGCGACAGGAATACGCTGAATGACCTTGTTGGGTATCTAAAGGAGTTCCTCGCTGAATTTGACAATGAAGTTGCAGATGTTCCTGTGATTTATGGCCCAAACCGTCCCGGTGATATACCGCACTCACTCGCCAGCATTGAAAAAGCATCCCGCCTTTTGGGTTACAAGCCTCAGTATTCATTCAAAGACGGACTCCGTGAAGCCGTGAAGTGGTACTGGGAAAACCTCCGGTAGACAACCGAAAAAAACTATATTTGCAAACTCAGAAACCAATATGAAATGAAAATTACCCGAATATGCTGCATTGGGGCCGGTTATGTAGGCGGACCAACAATGGCAGTTATTGCTCAAAAGTGTCCCGAAATCCAAGTGACTGTTGTCGACCTTAACGAAAAACGGATTGCGGCATGGAACGATCCCGATCTCGATAATATTCCGATATATGAGCCCGGGTTGGGTGAGATTGTAGCCGAAACCAGAAATCGGAACCTGTTTTTTTCAACCGACGTGGATAAGGCAATTGAAGAGGCACAAATCATTTTTATTTCAGTAAATACACCCACGAAAACTTACGGATCGGGCAAAGGAATGGCCGCCGACCTGAAGCATATTGAGCTTTGCGCGCGCCAGATTGCACGTATTGCCAAAGACGATAAGATCGTTGTCGAAAAATCAACACTTCCCGTACGTACCGCCGAAGCCATAAAAAGCATACTGGATCATACCGGAAACGGTGTTCAGTTCCAAATCCTTTCAAATCCGGAATTCCTTGCAGAAGGTACGGCGATCCAGGATCTGCTCAATCCAGACCGTGTTTTGATTGGCGGAGATCCAACCCCGGAAGGCCAAAAAGCCATCAACGCACTTGCTAATGTTTACGCAAATTGGGTCAGCCGCGACAGGATACTTACCACTAATGTGTGGTCATCAGAGCTTTCCAAGCTTACTGCCAACGCCTTCCTTGCACAGCGCGTGTCTTCAATCAATGCACTTTCAGAACTTTGTGAAAAAACCGGTGCCGATGTCTCGGAAGTAGCAAAAGCAATCGGAATGGACAGCCGGATCGGCCCGAAATTCCTGAAAGCTTCCGTGGGTTTTGGCGGATCATGTTTCCAAAAAGACATTCTCAATTTAGTATATATCGCGAAATCTTTCGGACTCAATGCCGTTGCCGATTATTGGGAACAGGTGATTATCATGAACGATCACCAGAAGCGGCGCTTTTCGCGAAAGATTGTGCAGACATTATACAATACGGTCGCCGATAAAAAAATTGCTTTCCTTGGATGGGCATTTAAAAAGGATACCAATGATACAAGGGAATCTGCCGCAATTTATGTTGCAGACGATCTGGTAAACGAGCAGGCGCTCATTGCCGTTTACGATCCGAAGGTTTCCGAAACCCAAATATTAAGCGACCTGGATTATCTTGACTCACGCCCTGCGGAAGCAAACCGCCGCGGCATCATCTCGTGTGACGATCCATACGAAGCATGCCGGCATGCCCACGCCATTGCAATTCTTACCGAATGGGATGAGTTTACACAATACGACTGGCAGAAAATTTATGAAAACATGCAGAAACCAGCCTTCATATTTGACGGCAGGAACCTGCTAGACGGGAAAAAATTATCCGATATTGGATTCGTTTACCAATCCATCGGTTCCTGATCATTAAAAAAATAGTAACATGAGAGACATCAGGATTGGGGTTATCGGTTTAGGTTATGTAGGGCTTCCGCTCGCCAGGCTGTTCGCGACAAAATATCCAGTTGTGGGTTTCGACATCAACAGGAAACGGATCGACGAACTCAATACAGGGATAGATTCGACCCTTGAAGTTGACAGTGAGGCGCTGAAGGAAGTGCTCGTGAAAAGCAGCGATACCGACAAAGGATTGTTCTGCAGCGCTTCCCTCGACGATATCGAAAGCTGTAATTATTATATTGTTACTGTTCCGACGCCAGTCGACAAAAACAATCGACCAGACCTGACACCACTGTACAAATCCAGTGAAACTGTTGGTAAAGTACTCAAGAAAGATGATATCGTTATTTATGAATCCACTGTTTATCCCGGAGTTACCGAAGACGAATGCGTGCCGGTACTTGAACGGATCAGCGGACTCAAGCTCAACGTTGATTTTTTTGCCGGCTATTCCCCAGAAAGGATCAACCCAGGCGACAAAGAGCATACGGTAGAGAAAATTCTTAAAGTAACTGCCGGGTCAACACCTGAAACCGGACAGAAAGTCAACGATCTTTATAAATCGGTTATTGTCGCAGGCACACATCTCGCGCCATCTATAAAAGTTGCTGAGGCCGCAAAAGTCATAGAAAATTCACAGCGTGACATCAATATCGCGTTTGTAAATGAACTTGCAAAAATATTCAATCTCCTTGATATTGATACGCATGCCGTATTGGAAGCCGCAGGAACAAAATGGAATTTTCTCCCATTCAAACCGGGTCTTGTAGGCGGACATTGCATCGGCGTAGATCCTTATTATCTTGCCCAAAAAGCGCAGGAAGTCGGTTACCATCCCGAAATTATCCTCGCCGGGCGCAGGCTTAACGACAGTATGGGCGAATATGTGGCTTCGCAGGTCGTAAAGCTCATGATCAGGAAAGGTATTGCGATCAACGGCGCCGAACTGCTTATGCTCGGGATCACTTTTAAAGAAAATTGCCCCGACGTAAGGAATACAAAAATTGTTGATGTTGTTGCCGCTTTCAGGGACTATGGAATAAAGGTTACCATCTTTGATCCGTGGGCAAATCCTGCAGAAGTCGCGCACGAATACAAGCTGGAAATGGTTAAGGAGAAACCAGACCAGAAATTTGATACCATCGTTCTTGGTGTCGCACACAAGGAATTCAGGAATATTAACCTGGACGGCCTCCGCAAAGACTGCAGTGTCCTTTTTGATGTAAAAGGTGTTCTGGAAGGTGCCGACGGGAATCTGTAACCATGAAAAAAATTCTAATTACCGGAGGGGCAGGCTTTATCGGTTCGCATGTCGTCCGCAGTTTTGTTACAAAATATCCGGACTATGAAATCTATAACCTCGACCTGCTTACATACGCAGGAAACCTCGAGAACATTGCCGATATTGAGCATCTTCCCAATTATAATTTTATAAAAGGCGACATTGTTGATGCCGGGTTTGTGGATGCCCTTTTTCAAAAACATTCTTTTGACGGAGTCATCCATCTTGCTGCCGAATCACATGTTGACCGTTCAATAACCGATCCGCTGGCTTTCGTAAAAACGAATGTTATCGGAACAATGAACCTTCTGAACGCCGCTAAAAGCACGTGGAAAAATCCTGAAGGAAAACGGTTTTACCACATCAGTACCGATGAAGTTTACGGATCATTGGGCGAAGAAGGCCTGTTTACCGAGCAAACGCCATACGCACCGAATTCCCCATATTCCGCATCGAAAGCAAGTTCAGATCATTTTGTGAGGGCTTACGGCGAAACATACGGCTTGCCTTTCGTTATAACGAACTGCTCGAACAATTACGGTCCGAACCATTTTCCCGAAAAACTCATTCCGCTGTTCATCAACAACATCATCAATAACAAGTCATTACCCGTATATGGCGATGGAAAATATACCCGCGACTGGCTTTTTGTCGAAGACCATGCGCGTGCCATCGATCTGGTTTTTCATGAGGGAAGAAATCACGAAACTTACAATATTGGCGGCTTCAACGAATGGCAGAATATCGAGTTGGTGAACCTGCTTTGTGGCATCATGGACCGGAAGCTCGGCAGGGAAGAAGGCGCTTCGGCAAAGCTCATCACCAATGTAAAAGACAGGCCGGGACACGATTTGCGATATGCCATCGATGCATCAAAAATAAATACGGAACTGGGATGGAAGCCGTCGGTGACGTTTGAACAGGGACTTGAAAAAACTATCGACTGGTATCTGGCCAACACGGCATGGCTTGAGCATGTTACTTCGGGCACATACCGGGAATATTATAAAGAGCAATACGAATCTTAATCCTGCCTATGAAAAAAGCATTCTTTACAAAGTATGCCGTTTACCTCGTACCGGCAATCATGACTTTTTTCTTTGCGAGGAACCTGGTTTATACGACACAATATAACATGGATTCCTGGATGGGCGGCGGAATGCGGATGTTTGGCGCAGTAGATAAAATGCTGTACCGCGTGGCCGGGTTTACTGCCAATATCGACGACAAATCCTACTTTGTTAATTTCAGGAATATCAAAAGTTTTGAAGGTGAAGATGCTTATCTGCGGGTTATGCCAAAAGATGATCGCCTTGAAAAAGTAAAAAAACGTGTTGAAGCAACAAACTGGTGTTTGAATCAGGCTACTGGCGAAATCCGTGAATGCGGTAAAAAGCTTTCTTCTGGATTTGCGCCAATAAACGGAATGAAAGTTTCTGCTATCGTTGTATATAAACCGGTATTTGACAGAAAGTCCAAGAAAGTTTCCCTCACGCCAATTAAAAGCTATCCGAAATGATAAAGAATTACATTGATTCCTTTTCGAGGTCGTGCGGACTCGACAATGAAGAGATTTTTTTTGAAACCGGACTAAAAATGATCCTGGTGCTTTTGCTGCTCTTTGTTGACGATATTCCGTTGGACGGTATCGTCGTTCCCTTGATAACACTGCCGGGAATACTATTACGGCCTGTTATTTTCAACAGGTTCTATTGGCTCGGCATCACAGCATTATTCGTGTTTTTTTATCAGTATCTGGGCCTTCAGCACTATCTTCCGAATCATCATTACATTTTTTCCTATATCCTGATCGCAACAACTGTAGCCCTTTTTGCAAAACATTATGATGAAGATTGGAAATCATTATTCTCAAAAATGGCGCGGCTGATCATCGGTTTTTGCTTCCTGTTTGCAACTATCGGTAAATTTCTCGCTCCGGAATTCCTCAATGGTTCTTTCTTTGAATTTACATGCCTGACTGACGAAAGGTTCCACGGAATGACCAGCGTGGTAGGCGGCGTTGACACAGCCGTACTTTACAACGGTTATCTTGATTTCATGTCACTGCTTCATACAACTAATCCTGCGACTTCAATCACACTGCAATCAGTGGGAATTTTAAAGCCTTTGTCATACTTTCTGTCTTATTGGACAATTTTCATTGAAGGCATGATCGGAATTACATTTCTTTCGCCCGCCGGAAGTAAGCTCCATCGCATAAGGGAAGTATTTCTTATTGCATTTATTATTACGACTTACCCCATTGCCACTGTTCCGGGCTTTGCAACGACACTGGCTTTGCTTGCTTATCTGCAGACGCATAAAGCAGGCAGGTTAAATTATTTAAGTTACTTCTACATTCTGCTGTTTCTGGCCATCCCGTTATTCAAAGTTCCGTTTCTCCGGATTTTGAATATGATATAATTTAAATCCATCCGGCATGAGCCAAACTAAAAAAGGGGCAATCTTATCCTACGTTTCCATTCTGTTGACAAACATGGTAGGCATTGTGTTAACGCCGTTTATGATCAGGACTTTAGGTGATTCCGAGTATGGTCTTTATACCTTGATTGGCGCTCTGGTCGGCTACATCAGTGTTCTTGATTTCGGGCTGAACAATACCATTGTACGTTTTGTTGCCCGTTATCGTGCCGAAGGAGATCGTGTTGGGGAAGAGAACTTCCTGGCGACAACAATGTACATTTATGGTATCATTTCTCTCCTTATCGTGCTGTTCGGGGTTATCTTTTTCTTTAATCTCGATCTTGTTTTCGGACGTTCGCTAACGGGTGAAGAGCTTTATAAGTCGAAGATCATGTTTGTCATCCTGATCTTTAACCTGGCCCTTACTTTGCCCGGCGGCGCTTTTGCTGCAATCAGTTCGGGTTATGAGGCTTTTGTTTTTCCGAGGGCGCTCAACATTGTGAAATACATCGTCCGCTCATTAATGGTTGTCGGCATTCTCATGCTCGGCGCCGATTCTGTCGGCCTTGTTATTCTTGATACCATAATGAATATTCTGGTCATCGGTTTTAATGGCTTTTATGTCTTCAGGAAACTAAATGTCCGCATCAAATTGCATCATTTCGAAAATGTATTGGTAAAGCAGATTTTCTCCTATTCAGTCTGGATATTCATTTTCGCGATGGTCGGACAGTTTCAGTGGAAAGCCGGACAGGTTATTTTGGGCGCTATTTCAGGGACAAAATCTGTCGCGATTTACGGTGTCGGAATTATGCTCGGCACTTATTATGGTGCGTTTTCAACTGCCATTTCCGGGGTTTTTCTTCCCCGCGCAACAAAAATGACGGTGCAGAATGCTACAGGTGAAGAGCTTACCAGCATGATGGTCAGGATCGGCCGCGTCTCTTTTCTCGTCCTCCTTATGATTCTTGGCGGCTATTTTCTATACGGACGGCAATTTGTTCATTTATGGGTCGGTGAAACATACAAGGATTCATGGGTCATATCCATGATCATCATGGTTGCCTACACGATTCCGCTGGTGCAGGCATTCGCAAATTCACTCCTTGAGGCAAAAAGTAAATTTTATTTTAAAGCCGTGGTGTACATTTCACTCATTGCTTTGGGAACCGCTGCCGGAACTTACCTGATACGGTACTATGGCGTGGTCGGGCTCACGATCGGAACAACCGCAGGATGGATCCTCAGCCAGATAATCATGAATTTCTACTACAACCGCGTCATCAAACTTAATATCCCGCGCTTCCTCCTTGAGTTGTGCCGCGGACTCGCAATATCGTTTCTCGTTGTGCTGGCCATCGGATATTGTATCGACTTCATTCCGGGCGACAACTGGCTGAACCTCGCCATTAAAATCGCACTTTATTCGGTGGTTTATATTGTTGTTATGCTTAAATTTGGCCTCAATTCCGCGGAGGTTGAAATGTTCAGGGCCACGCTTCCGGCTAGACTCAGAAAAAAGCATGTTTAAGATCACCGATTTAAAATTTACTGACAACGGGAAAAAAATAAGCTGTGATTACCATTGCTCCGGGGAAACTGCCCGGTTCTTTAATGAAAAAGACACTTTTTATTCCGCTTATGATACCGATGTAAGCGCCGTCCCCAAAAGTATTGCAGCCATACCGCTACTGTCCAATATTGCGCCGATCGCCTGGTTTGCAGGCTTTGATATTGAAATTCCTGAAATTGACGAGGATTTTCTTCATTCACTTTCAGAAATACGAAAGGAACTCACAAAGCATTATCCGCACATTGCCGGCATCCGGAGTGAAATCAAATACCAAACCCTGGTAAAAAATGAAACATCCGGCGGAAAATCAGCCATGCTTTTCAGCGGTGGTGTCGATGCCTTTGCGACTTTCTTCCGGCATTATGACGAAACGCCTGCCCTGGTCACGATTCATGGCGCCGATATCGAAATAGCCGACACAAAGCAGTGGAACGATGTCGTTTCCTTTAATGAGAACGAAGCCATGCTGTCGCCGAACCGAAAACATTATATCGAATCGAACATGCGTACTTTTTACACGTACCATGTCGACCTGTTGCTGGAAAACCTAAGCTGGTGGGGAAATATTCAGCACGGGCTGGCATTAATTTGTTCACTTGCACCGCTGTCTTATGTTTATGGTTACGATAAGGTGTACATCGCTTCAACCCGTTCGGTTCATATGGAATTCAATCCATGGGGATCAATGCCTGAGATCGACGAGCGGATTTCCTGGAGCGGAATTAATGTCATCCACGACGGATTCGAACTGAAACGACAGGATAAAGTGGACCGGATCGTAAAAGCGGTGACCGACCTGAATAAAAAAACAACCATCAGAGTTTGTTATTCCGAAATCAGGCAGGAACTCAATTGTTCCGTGTGCGAAAAATGCATCCGGACGATTTTCGGGATCGTACTTGCCGGCGGAAACCCGAATCATTTGGGCTTCAATACTGATGCTTCAGTGTACGACAAAATCGATAAGATCATCAGGAAAGGCTTTAAAAGCAAAGGCACACAATTCTTCTGGCAGGAAATGTACGGGAAAGGGAAAGGCGCAGGGGAAGTTTTTATATTTTCCGATAAGGATAAGGAAAAAGCGAAAATCAGGGAACTACTGTCGGTTATTCATGAAAATGCCGGACAGGAGCTCGTGAAGCCATCAGGCATGCAAAAAATAAAGTATGTGCTTATCAATAAATATCCAAGGCTTTTCAAGTTCTATATGAAACTGCGAAGGTCAATCTAATGCTAAAAAAAATGAAGTACGGGTTACTGACATACGAGGAAAACAAGAAATTTTTCAATGTAGGCGATAATGTACAAAGCCTCGCGGCAAAGCAATACCTGCCTCAGGTGGATGCCTTGATCAATCGTGAAGAGCTGGCAGATTATCACGGTGGGAAAACAAAACTCATCATGAACGGATGGTTCACCCACAACATCCACAATTGGGTTCCGGGCGATGATATCGACCCGTTGTTTGTGTCGTTTCACATCAACAATACAGCAGCGCCGCACATGCTCAGCGAAAAAGGGATTGCCTACCTCAAAAAGCATGAACCCATCGGATGCCGCGACCAGTTTTCGGCCGATACGCTGAAAGCCAAAGGAATCGATGCCTATTTTACGGGCTGTCTCACCCTAACGCTCGATAATTACAAAGTCGATGATTCGCAAAGAAGCGACGATATTTATATTGTGGATCCGCTTTACAGTTACCCGACATGGGAAAAAGTTACCTACAGCGCGAAAAGGTTTGTCAAAAGCATTCAGAACGGAAACCTTTTTAAATTGGGCGACAGACAAAAACACCTCCGGAATTTCATCGATGCAGATTTATTGAAGACTGCAAAATATGTCAACCAGGAACCGCCTGCAAATACTTATACCGACGAGCAGAAATTCGCTATGGCGGATGATATCCTTCGGAAGTATGCCAAAGCAAAACTGGTCATCACATCCCGTATTCATTGCGCGCTTCCGTGCCTGGCCATGGGAACGCCTGTCATTTTTGTCAACGGTTTCGACAGCTTTGTCGATTCGTGCCGTTTTGATGGGATACTGGAACTCTTTAACCGCATCGACGTTAATACAAAAACCGGCGAGTTTACCGCTAATTTCGACCTGAAAGGAAAAATCAACGCCGCAACCAAAGTGAAGAATCTAGGAAAACACCATGCACTGGCCGAGCCGCTAAAGGAAAAATGCCGCGCTTTCATTGCAGGAAATAACGCAATGTTATAGCAGATGATCCCCAAAAAAATCCATTATTGCTGGCTTAGTAACGACCCGTTTCCACCTGCGATCGAGAAAACTATCGCGAGCTGGAAACGTCATCTGCCGGAGTATGAATTTATTTTGTGGGATACCAACAGGTTTCCGCTGGCAGATAACACCTGGGTGCGACAGGCGTTTGAAGCACGTAAATATGCTTTTGCGGCTGATTATATCCGGCTGTTTGCAGTTTACAACCACGGCGGAATTTACCTTGACACCGATGTCGAAGTCCGGAAAAGCTTTATTGACCTGCTCGATCGTCCTTATTTCATCGGATCCGAAGGCGGCGGTATCATCGAAGCCGGAATATTCGGAGCTGAAAAAGGTTGCCAATGGGTTGGTGACTGCCTGGATTATTACGACGGAAAATCTTTTATAAAAGCAGATGGAAGTTTTGATATGATGACGCTCCCAAGGATCATGATGTCGCAGATCACTAAGTCGCGGAAAATCGAAGAAGTGACCAAAGAAACCGGTGTTTCCTATACAGATGATACGCTGATTATGTTTCCTGAAGATTATTTTTGCGCGAAAAACCAAGGGACCGGAATTATTAAAACCACTGAAAACACCTATACCATTCATCATTTTGCCATGTCATGGAAGCCGAAGAACAAGACTTTCCTGGCCGATATGAAGCGCAAGCTTATTTCAATTTTTGGGAAGAATTTAATTTATGGTTTCATAAAGCTGTTCAGGCTGAAGGAAATCAGAAGTTCATTAGTAAAAAAATAAGCGGCGGATGAAGATACTTTACATCACTGACCAGATTTACCTTCACGGCGGGGCCGAAAAAATACTCATCCAGAAACTGAATTACTGGGCAGATGACTTTGGCTATGATGTACGGCTGGTCACGACACAGCAAAAAGGATTGAAGCCGTTTTTTGCATTGAGCCCGAAAGTTGAATTGGTTGATCTTGAAATAGAATATACTGAAGGCGTAAGCTTTTACAGTCCGGCCAATTTTTCACGTTTCCCGGAACACTTCAGGAAGCTGAAAAATGCGATAAATGGATTTGCCCCCGACGCCATTTTTGTCATTTCGCAAACATTTTCCCGATTTATAGCGCCGGCCGCGGCAGGAAAATATCCGGTTTATTATGAATATCACACATCATATTATGGTTTCGAACTCGGACGGCGGAATGCTTCGCTTGCCGGACGCATAAAAGCGGCTGTTTTAGAACGTATCATCCGCAGAGTCGAATCGGCTTACACCGCGGTGATCTATCTTAACCAGTGGGAATTTGACCATTACAAGAGGAAAAATTCAGTCGTCATCCCAAATTTTTTTGATCGCATACCCGACAATTCCCGGCCGCGCAAAAAAAGGATCATTACTTTAGGGCGGTTGTCGTTCCAAAAGGGCTATGACCTGTTGATCAAAGCCTGGGCTGTGGCCGACAAGGATGCCGATGGTTGGCAACTCGATATCTACGGAAACGGACACGATCGTGATGCGCTGCTGCAAAAGATCGAAGCCGCGAACTTCAAGAATCCGTTAAGGCTCCATGCGGCGATCGACAATGTTAATGAAATGCTGTCGGAATCAGAGATTTATATCATGAGCTCAAGATTTGAAACTTTTCCGATGGTGCTGCTCGAAGCGATGTCAAACCGGCTTCCTGTGGTGGCTTTCGATTGTCCGACCGGTCCGCGGAGTATGGTTACGGATGGTGAAGATGGAATTCTTGTTGCCCCGGAAGACATAAACGCACTCGCAGAAAAAATGGTTTACTTAATGCACAACGACGCCCTCAGGCGCAATATGGGCGAAAAGGCATTTTTAAATATTCAGCGGTTTAATCCCGAGGTTGTAATGACGCAATGGGATGAGCTGGTAAAACAACACCTAAGATGATTTTCAATTCTTTCGAATATTTGATTTTTCTTCCGGCCGTATTTTTCCTGTACTGGTTTGCATTCAGGAACAATACGAAGTGGCAGAATATTCTTTTGCTGGTCTCAAGCTATTTCTTCTATGCATGCTGGGATTACAGATTTCTCTTCCTGCTGATTTTTTCTACGCTCCTGGATTATTTTACGGGCCTGCAGATGGCATCGGCACCAACTGAATCACGAAAAAAATTCTGGTTCTGGCTTAGTGTCATTATTAATCTCGGTTTTCTGGGGGTATTTAAATATTATAATTTTTTTATCGGTTCGTTTGCCGAAGGCTTATCCGGTCTGGGTATCCAGGCCAATTTTTCAACATTGAACATCATCCTTCCGGTAGGTATTTCTTTTTATACATTTCACGGACTTTCGTATGTCATTGATATTTATAAAGAACGTATCAAGCCTGAGCGGAATTTTGTCGATTACAGCGTTTTCGTGAGTTTCTTTCCACTGCTGGTTGCCGGGCCGATCGAGCGGGCGACACACCTGTTGCCGCAAATCCAGCGCGAGCGGCAGTTTGACCATCATAAAGCCGTCGATGGACTGAGGCAGATTCTCTGGGGTTTGTTCATGAAAGTTGTTGTGGCCGACAATTGTGCGGTGGTTGTGAATGAGGTTTTTGATAAACAGGATACGATGTCGCCTTCGTCACTGCTCATTGGGGCCATATTTTTTGCCTTTCAGATTTATGGCGACTTTTCAGGATATTCCAACATTGCCCTGGGAACAGCCCGATTATTCGGTGTTGAGCTGCTGCGGAATTTTGCATTTCCTTATTTCTCGCGCGATATCGCCGAATTCTGGCGCAGGTGGCACATCTCGCTCTCGACATGGTTCAGGGATTACCTGTATATTCCTCTCGGCGGAAGCAAAGGCGGCATGTGGATGCAGGTCAGGAATACGATTATAATTTTTGTAGTCAGCGGTTTTTGGCATGGCGCCAACTGGACATTCATCATCTGGGGCGCGCTCAACGCACTTTATATATTGCCGCTGGTCATCTTCAAGCTCAACAGGAGAAACACCGACATTGTTGCCGAAAACAGCTTTTTGCCTTCGCTGAAAGAAGTCTTCCAGATGCTTATTACTTTTGCAGTAACGGTCATAGCATGGATATTTTTCAGGTCAGAAACCGTTCGTGGCGCATGGGCATACATCATGAGGCTCTTTGATTTCAGAGCTTATGATTTTCCCACAGTCGACCTCAAGCCATTTATCTTTATTTTTATCCTTCTCGCTGTAGAATGGATCAACCGGCGCAAACTGCACGGGTTGCAGCTGTCCGACGTAAAATCAAGACCGGCAAGATGGGTTATCTATATCGCCTTCTTCTTGCTTATTTTACTTTTTGGCGCAAGTTCGGATTCATTTATTTATTTCCAGTTCTAGATGAAAAAGTTCCTTATAAAATTATCAGTATTCGGAGCCGTCGCAGCGGCAATCATCATATTTATTTTGATGCGTTTCGGCGGATATGTCGATTATTTCTACCAAAAGTTTACCTCACCGCCCCAAAAGTCATTAATTCTCGGGGATTCACGCAGCTTTCAGGGAATCCAGCCTTCGGTAATCAAAAATGAAATGGCCGGAAACTTCGGGATGCCCATCCTGAATTTCAGTTTCACCCTCGCGCAAACCGCCTATGGTGACGAACTCTTCAATAGTGTGCGGCAGAAACTTGATCCTGAAACAAAGAACGGCCTGTTTATTATCAACGTGCATCCATGGCTTTTTGCTCAGCGTGATGAGGACGATTTTTCAAACGATAAATTTTTTGAGGCTGCCGTGCCGCCCAATAACATGCACTTTTTGTCGCTTAATCCTAATGTAGAATATTTCTTCAGGAATTACAGCTATTTCCATTTTAAGGCCATCATCAGAAGAAACTCAATTGTTCATGATGACGGATGGCTTGAGGAGTTTTACCTTCCCAACGACAAGAAAATTCTGGCCGAATGGAAGAAGACACAAATCACATTGTATAAAGGATTCATCAAAAAATGGAAAAAGACCGATTACAGGCTTAAACGATTTAATGAAATGGTGAAATTCCTTGACAAGCATGGAACCGTTGTCCTGGTACGCATGCCCGTTGATAAAGAGATAACGGAAGTGGAAAATGTATTCTGGAAAGATTTCGATGCCGACATGGCCCGGGTTGCGGAAGAAAATAAATCAGTTTACCTAAACTTTTCAACGGTTCAGGAAAATTACCATAAATATGACGGCGTGCATCTTGAAAAGGAAGCCGGCGCCGCATTTACAAAAGCTTTGTGCGACTCTATTAATAAGCGCTTCAATTGAATCTGATACCTGTAGAATATTATACGCTCATCTACTACAACCTGTTGTTGTTTGTGGTGGTGCTGTTTTATGTACAGGCCACACAATTGGCTATAGATGATCCGCTGAACCTGCGAAATAAAAGAAACTGGGGTAATGTCCTCGCGTTGCTCATCATTTTATATATCGGATTGCGTCCCATCAGCGGCCGCTATTTCGGAGACATGCGTACTTATGCAGGCATATTCGAACGTTATGCTGCGGGAGAAGCGGTACGTACAGGAAAAGACGTGTATTTCGAACATTTCATGAAGTGGTGCTCGTCTGTAATGAGCGTGGAAACCTTTTTCTTTATATGCGCGCTGTTGTATGTCCTGCCATTATATTTCGCAGCCAAAAAACTGTTTGCTGAATACTGGTTTTACGCCTTCATGATGTTGGTGGTATCAATGTCTTTCTGGGCTTATGGGACGAATGGTATCCGTAACGGAATCGGAACCTCGCTTTTCATCCTGGCGATTTCCTTTCCTGATAAAAAAATCCGGATTGCGATTTTTCTCCTGGCATTGCTGTTTCATCAGTCCATTCTTATACCAATCCTGGCGTACCTGTTGGCGCTATTCCATAAAAAACCGAAGCATTTTCTGATATTCTGGTTTCTATCAATACCCTTATCAGCAGTATTGGGTGGCTTTTGGGAGAGCTTTTTCCTTGATTTCGGATTTGGGGAAACTGACCGGCTCTTAGGCTATCTTGGTGATGAAGAAAATGACTTTCAGGAGCAATTCAGCAGCGTGGGTTTCAGGTGGGATTTCGTGCTTTACAGTGCAACAGGTGTTTTTGCCGGTTGGTATTACATATTCAAAAAGAAATTTGAAGATCCGTTCTATGCAACCCTTTACAGCACCTATCTTATCGCCAACAGTTTTTGGATTCTGATCATCAGGGCGACTTTTTCAAACCGTTTCTCTTACCTCTCATGGTTTATGCTGGGTATAATCATTATTTATCCGTTGCTCATAAATAAGTTTTTCCCGAAACAGCATTTGGTCGTTGTACGCATCCTGTTGATTTATTTCTTATTCACCTATTTTATCAACCTCGTTTTCGCTTAATGAAGTCAATCACCGTTTTTACGCCAACATTCAACAGGGCATATTGCCTCAAACAATTATATGATAGCCTGTTGCGTCAAACCTCTGCAGACTTCACGTGGCTTATCATTGACGATGGGTCTTCCGATGGAACACAGGCTTTGGTTGAATCATGGATCAATGAGCAAAAAGTCGACATCCGGTACCTATACCAAAATAACCACGGAATGCACAGTGCCCACAACACGGCATATAAAAATATCCAGACTGCGCTGAACGTGTGTATCGATTCAGATGATTTTATGCCGGATAATGCCATTGCACTGATCCTTGAACGATGGGCGGAAGTGCAGTCAAACCCTGCTATTGCCGGAATTATCGGTCTGGATGCCTCAAAAGATTCGGGTACCGTCGTGGGGACCGGTTTTCCTGATGGGATTCGGTTTTCCACACTTTCAGAATTATATCGGATACACGGAGTGAAAGGCGACAAAAAGTTGGTGCTGCGTACCGAAGTGGTGCGGAAATTCCCGCTTTATCCTCTTTTCGAAGGAGAGAAACTCGTTCCGCTTGGGACACTTTACCACATGATCGGCCAACAATATAAATTCTTTTGTGTAAACGATATCTATTGTATTGTTGAATACCTTCCTGATGGTTCATCGAATAACATCATGAAGCAGTATAAAAAAAGTCCGCAGGGATTCAGGTACGCGCGTGCGCTGGAGATGAAGTTTTCAGATTCATTTTCATACACTTTTTCACGGGCTATGCATTTCGTCTCCTCCACTTTATTCATTGGTGATCTGGCTTTCTTCAGGAACAACCCCAAGAAAATGATTACGCTTTTAGCACTACCTTTCGGACTGGCGCTACACCTTTATATTCTTTTAAAAATAAATGAAAGTCCTTCAAATAATAAATAATCTCGGGACAGGCGGTGCCGAAAAATTGCTGCTGCAGGCGATCCCGTTGTATAACCGTGAAGGAATAGAAACCGATCTGCTGGTGCTTAACGGCAAGCAGCACCCGTTTATGAAAGAGTTTGCCGCAACAGGGTGCAAAGTTATTTCCTTGGGCAGCGGAAGCGTATACAACCCAATGCATATTTTTCGTCTGATGAAGCACATCAGCAAATATGACATCATACATGCGCATCTTTTCCCGTCGCTGTACTGGGTCGCTTTTGCCAAATGGCTGTCTTTTTCTAAAGTTCGCCTTGTTTTTACAGAACACAACACACACAACCGCAGGCGCAATAATTTCCTGCTGAAGATTGTCGACAACCTCGTCTATTCAATTTATAACAGGATCATTTGTATCACGCAGGAAGTGCTCGACGCGCTTTCGACCCATATAGCACAACCTGATAAGCTGCTTGTGATTGTTAACGGGGTCGAACTCGAATCGGTTCCCACAACTGTTGCTTACCCAAAGTCGGCTATTGATCCGGGTATAAACGATACCGATGTGCTTCTGGTTCAGGTGGCGGCATTCCGGCCTCAGAAGGATCAGGCAACATTAATCAGGGCAATGGAGCTTCTTCCATCTGCGGTGAAGCTTGTTTTGGTTGGCGATGGAATGCTCCGTCCGGAAATGGAAAAACTCACCAGTGAACTTGGTTTAACGTCCAGGGTATTCTTTCTGGGCGTCAGGACAGATGTACAAAAACTGCTTAAAACCGCCGATATCTGCATATTGAGTTCTCATTGGGAAGGTTTCGGACTTGCGGCAGTGGAAGGCATGGCGGCCGGAAAACCTTTTATAGCATCAAATGTGGCCGGCTTGGCAGAAGTTGTTAATGGCGCCGGTATTTTGTTTGAACCCGGAAACGAGAACGATCTTGCCCAAAAAATCACGGCTTTGTCAGGTGATGCCGATTATTACAATGCCGTGGCTTTGAAATGCAGGGAACGGGCGCAGAAATTCGACATCAGGAAGATGGTACAAAGCTATATCAATGTCTACAATCAGTTAGCAAGAACATGATATGAAGAAAATCATCCGGATCACTACCGTTCCGCAGTCGCTGCGCGGATTATTGAAAGGACAGCTGAGATTCATAAGCAGTCATTATGAAGTGATTGGCATTTCGTCTTCCGGCGAAGCGTTGCAGGAAGTGGAAGCTAATGAAGGAATCCGTGTGCATGCCGTGGAGATGACAAGGAAGATTTCTCCCGTAAAAGACCTGATTTCAGTGTGGAAACTGTTTTGGTTCTTCCGAAAAGTGAAACCTTTTATTGTTCACACCCATACGCCCAAAGCCGGAACCGTAGGAATGTTGGCGGCGAAGCTTGCAGGGGTTCCGCACCGTCTTCATACCGTGGCGGGCCTTCCGCTGTTGGTTGTTACGGGAAAAAAGCGAAAGCTGCTGGATTCAGTTGAAAAGTTTACCTACTGGTGCGCGACCAGGGTTTATCCGAATTCTAAAGGATTATATGAGTTTATCGTCAAGGAGAAATTCGCTTCTGCAAACAAGGTTAAAGTTATTGGCAAAGGCAGTTCGAACGGGATTGACACCAATTTTTTTAATGCGGAGAATATTTCCGAAAATCAAAAATCAGCCCTTCGCGCACAACTTCAAATTACTGAAGACCAATTTGTTTTTGTTTTTGTGGGCCGGATTGTTAAAGACAAAGGGATAAATGAACTTGTCCAGGCATTCACACGTTTAAACTCAGAATTCCCAAACACAAAATTGCTGTTGGTCGGACGCTTTGAGCCTGATCTCGATCCGTTGTTTCCTGCAACTGTCAATGAAATCCAAGCCAACAACAGCATTGTGACGGCAGGTTACCAGTCGGACGTGCGGCCATACTTCGCAATTTCCAATACGCTCGTATTTCCGAGTTATCGGGAAGGGTTTCCGAACGTTGTGATGCAGGCTTGCGCGATGGGCATCAACGCAATTGTTACCGATATCAACGGATGTAATGAGATCATCATCAATGAGCAGACAGGATTTGTAGTTCCGGTGCGCGATTCCGAAACATTATTTCAGAAAATGAAGTACCTTTATCATTTTCCGGAAGAAAACAAGAAGATGGCCCTGATGTCACGCGGGTTCATTAAAGAGAATTTTGAAAGTTCGTATGTCTGGAACGAAATCTTGAAAGAGTATAATTCTCTTTAGATTATGTATAAAAACTACCTGAAAAGGATATTCGATTTTATGGTCGCGCTTGCCGGGCTGACGATTTTATCCCCTTTATTTATTATTGTTACGGTTATATTGTATTTCGCCAATCAGGGGAAGCCCTTCTTTTACCAGATGAGGCCCGGAAAAAATGCAAGGACGTTTAAGATCGTCAAGTTCAAGACCATGAACGACAGAAAGGATGCCGAAGGAAATCTTCTTCCCGATACAGAACGCCTTACTGCCGCAGGTTCATTTATCCGAAAAACTTCGCTGGACGAAATTCCGCAATTGATAAATGTATTAAAAGGGGAGATGAGCCTTATCGGTCCGCGTCCGTTGTTGATTCAATACCTATCTTTGTACAATGATTTTGAAAACCGCCGGCATGAAGTAAGACCTGGCATTACCGGCTGGGCACAGGTTAACGGACGGAATTCAATTGATTGGACAACAAAGTTTGCGCTGGATGTTTACTATGTTGATCATGTAAGTTTTCTTCTTGATGTAAAAATCCTGTTCATGACGGCCCGGAAAGTTTTTTCGTCAAAAGACATAAGCATTATTCCGGTCAAGAAACTTGTTGACGAAAAAAGAGAAATACGTGAAAATGAAAGTATATAAATTATCTTCCGAACATCTCGAAACACGTTGTTCCTGGTTGAATTCCCCTGAGATTTATTCCTCAATGAATATCGGCTATCCCATCACCATTGAAGAAACCACAGACTGGCACAACCGCGCGAGGCTAAACACCAAAAGGATTGATTTTGCCCTTTTTGAGGGTGCCGATCTTGTGGCTATGAGCGGCCTCACGGGGCTCGATGTTGAAAATTCGCTAATTGAGTTCTACGTCATGGTCGGTCCGGGCTGGCAAGGGAAAGGCTTCGGTAATAAATTGACGATCTGGACCATCAACTATGCATTTTTAAATTATAACGTAAACAAGGTCTACCTCTATACCAATGCCTTCAATGAGCCTGCAAATAAATTATACGAAAAACTGGGCTTTCAGCTTGAAGGAAAGTTGCGGCAGCATAAATTCAGGGACGGAAAGTTCATAGATCGCTACATGTTCGGACTCTTAAAAGAAGACTGGCTCAAGCAACAATATCATAAGAACGAAACGGTTTTAGAATTTTAAGATGAACATACTCTTTACATGCGCAGGCAGGAGAAACTACCTGATAAATTATTTTAAAGAAGCTTTAAACGGCAAGGGTAAAGTGTTTGCAACCGATATGCAGCAATCGGCCCCGGCGATGATTGACGCAGATGTCGCACTGATTGTGCCCGGAATTTACGCCGACTCTTATATACCAACGCTGAAAAAGATCATTGGGGAGAATAACATCCGGGCAGTCATTTCATTAAACGACCTTGAACTGCCGATCCTTTCAAAATATCGGGACGAACTTGAGCAATCGGGCGCAAAGCTGATCGTGTCTGCGGAAAACGTCATCGATATTGCATTTGATAAAGTCAGGACAGCAGAATTTCTTACGTCAATAGGCGTATTAACGCCAAAGACATTTTTCAACATTGACCGTGCAAAAGAAGCGCTTAATGAAGGGACACTGAAATTTCCGCTGGTAGTCAAGCCACGTTGGGGAAGCGCTTCAATAGGCATTGATTTCCCTGCCGATATGGAAGACCTGGAGCTGTCATTCAGGTTGCAGCACAAAAGGCTTAATAATACGATTTTGTCTACAGCAAGCGGGCAAGATCTTTCTAATGCGATCCTTATTCAGGAGAAAATTCCCGGAAAAGAATATGGTATGGACATACTGAATGATTTTGAAGGAAATTATATCGGTACTTTTGCACGGGAAAAGCTTGCGATGCGATCGGGTGAAACCGATAAGGCAATGTCGGTTGTTGATGAGCGTTTTGAGGCGTTAGGGAAAATGATTTCCGAAAAATTAAAGCATATCGGCAACCTTGACTGTGATGTTTTTGAATCTGATGGAGAACTTTATGTGCTCGAACTAAATCCGAGATTTGGCGGAGGATATCCTTTCTCTCACGAAGCCGGGGTAAACACACCTGAAATTTACATCAGTTTGTTGGAAGGGGAAAGAAATGTTCAGGAACACATAAACTATAAACATGGTGTGATGTTTTCAAAGTGCGACAGGCTGATTGCGGTGAATTAAAGATTATTTTCAGTGGCAAAGCGAATGTTTGATGTTTTTTTTTCACTGATCGTATTTCTGATACTTGCGGTTCCTCTAATGATATGTTGGGGTATCGCAGCTATCGATACCAGGTCGACAGGTTTATATATCCAAAAGCGCATCGGCCAGTTTGGCAAGCCATTTATGATCTATAAGTTGCGGACAATCAGAAGTGGGAAAGGCGAAAAAAGCATATCCGGCACAGGCCGTTTTTTCAGAAAGACCAAAATTGATGAATTGCCGCAGCTACTCAACGTACTCCAAGGCAACATGAGCGTTGTTGGGCCGCGTCCTGATATTGCGGGTTATTATGATCTGCTTCAGGGAGAGCAGCGGAAAATACTTGAATTGAAGCCGGGAATCACGGGTCCTGCTTCGATCAAATATAAAGATGAAGAAAAGCTGCTTGCAATGCAGCAAGAGCCGTTACAATACAATGATTTGGTTATATTTCCCGACAAAATAAAAATAAATCTGGAATACTATTACAATCAATCATTACTATACGATATTCAAATTATCGTCACGACTTTTTTAAATATTTTTAAACGAGGTTAACAACATGACTGAATCAAAGATATGGCTGTCATCGCCCCACATGGGAGGTGCCGAATTAAAATATGTAAACGAGGCTTTTGATACCAATTGGGTAGCGCCGCTGGGGCCAAATGTGACGGGATTTGAACAGGATCTTGAAAATTTTATAGGAAATGGCTCACACATCGCTGCCCTGAGCTCCGGAACTGCTGCCTTGCACCTCGGCCTTATACTTCTTGGTGTCGAAGCGGGTGACGAAGTGATTTGCCAGAGTTTCACATTTTCGGCTTCGGCCAACCCGATTATGTATCTTGGGGCAACACCCGTTTTTATCGACAGTGAGCCTGAAACCTGGAATATGTGTCCGCAGGCCTTGGAAGAAGCCATTATAGACCGTATTGAAAAAGGCAAAAAGCCCAAAGCGATCATCGCAGTACATCTTTACGGAATGCCTTTTAAAGCCGATGAACTCCGCACTGTGGCCGACAGGTATGAAATTCCAATACTCGAAGACAGCGCCGAAGCTTTGGGAAGCACTTATAAAGGCCAAAAATGCGGAACATTTGGCGATATCGGAATACTTTCTTTTAACGGAAATAAGATCATCACCACTTCCGGAGGTGGAGCCATCGTAACCAAAAGTAGGGTTTTGAAGGACAAAGCTGTTTTCCTTGCAACACAGGCAAGGGACAATGCGCCACATTACCAGCACAGTGAGGTTGGATACAACTACCGGTTGAGTAATATATGTGCGGGAATAGGTCGCGGGCAGATGGAAGTTCTTGAAAAACATATCGGACTGAGACGCCGGATGCATGATTTTTATATGGATTATTTTGCTGAGGTCGATACAGTGTCAGTATTGAATGAGCCTTCATCCGAATATTATTCAAACCACTGGCTGACCGCAGTCACAATAAAACCTGTGTCAGAAGGAATCACACGTGAAACCCTGAGGCTGGCCCTTGAGGCCGAAAATATCGAAAGCAGGCCGTTGTGGAAACCGATGCATCTTCAGCCGATATTTGAAAAGTATCCGTACTATGGCGGCCGCGTGTCGGAAACATTATTCCGCGACGGATTGTGCCTGCCGTCAGGATCGAACCTTGCTGAAGATGATGTAAACCGAATAAAAGAGGTCTTTCATCGATTCTTTGTGAGCAAGATCGCATGAGAGAAGAAATAATTGTACATTTTGCTGCTTTTTTGAAGCAGATTTTAATTGACCCATGAGCAACAATATATATAAGGCTCTGTTTAATGGTATTTCTGAGAAGCGATTCCGAAATATAGGCTACCTTCCAAGGTGGATTATTTTCCTGATCGACGTTTGTATCATTTTGCTCTCAAGCCTGGCGACCTATTTTATCGTCGTCAGCCTTAACGTGCCTTTTTACAAAAACCTTCACATGCTTCCGCGTCACAGTATCATTGTGCTGGTGAATGCGGTCTTCTTTGTGTTTTTCCGTACCTATTCCGGCATCATACGCCACTCTACTTTTATTGATGGCGTAAGGCTTCTGGTATCGACAACGGCATCGTTTTTTGCCCTGCTTGCCGGGAACTTCGCATGGCTCTTTATTTTCGGCGACCGTTTGTTCCTCAGTACCGGACTCTTTATAAATTACATGATCTCTTTCCTGATGCTTTTCCTGTTCAGGATCATGGTGAAGCATATTTTTGAAAAGTATATGAATGTGGAAGACCGGAAAAAGCTCATCGATACTGTCATTTACGGATCTGATGCCAATGCAATTTCTGTAGCCAATGCACTGCGTACAGAGGTGCCGAGCCGTTTCAGGCTGCGCGGGTTCATCGACAAGTTTCATCACGATAAGACATCAAAGCGGATTCTCAACCTGCCGATCGTAAACCAGAACAAGAAAGTTCACGTCATGATGCGCGCAATGAAGGCCGAAGCGCTCATTATTGCCGAAAAAAGCCTGACCCGTGAGGAAACCGTGGCTATTGTGGAAGAATGCCTCGAGTACAACTTCAAGGTCTTTACCGTTCCGCTGATCACCGATTGGGAAGACCAGCAGCAGATTTCCAAAAAAGTAAAGAATTTCGAGATCGAAGACCTTCTCGGCCGCAAGCCTATCGTTTTGCACATGAATCAGATATCATCTGAATTAAAAAATAAAACGGTTCTGATTACCGGCGCTGCGGGATCGATCGGTAGTGAAATTACTCGGCAGGTACTTGAATTTGCACCCAAAAAAGTTGTCATGCTTGATCAGGCCGAAACGCCGCTCCATAATTTATTGCTCGAGGTCGAAACGTTAAAGAAAAAATCTAAAATTACTTCGGTACTTGCCGACATCAGAAATGAAGCGGCGCTTGAAAATGTTTTTGCCACCTGCCGGCCAGATATCGTTTATCATGCGGCGGCATACAAGCACGTTCCGCTGATGGAAGAAAATCCGTCACAGGCGGTTTACACCAATATTATCGGAACTAAAAATCTGGCCGATCTTGCCCTGCGGTACCATGTCGAGAAATTCGTGATGGTGTCGACAGACAAAGCCGTAAATCCCAGTAATGTTATGGGTGCAAGCAAGCGTATCGCCGAAAAGTATGTGCAGTCGCTGCAGTCTTCCGGTGAAAACCTGAAGGCCGGCACCAAGTTCATCACCACCCGGTTTGGAAATGTATTGGGTTCGAACGGTTCAATTGTCCCGTTGTTTACAAGGCAGATTGAAGAAGGCGGTCCGATTACAATAACGCATCCGGAAATCATCAGGTATTTTATGACCATTCCCGAAGCCTGCCAACTTGTGCTTGAAGCAGGAACAATGGGCAATGGCGGCGAAATTTTTATTTTCGACATGGGCGAGCCCGTAAAGATCATTGACCTGGCCAAGAAAATGATACGACTGGCCGGCTTCCTGCCTGATAAAGACATTGAAATCAAGATTATCGGACTCAGGCCGGGTGAAAAGCTTTACGAAGAGTTGCTCAACGACACTTCAAAAACACTCCCGACGCACAATGAGAAAATAATGATTGCGCAGGACACATGCGACGACTTCGAGACCATTTCTGTCGCTGTCAGGGAATTGGCCGACAATGCGAAAACGGCTTCCAATGAGGAAATCGTTTACCGGATGAAGCGCATTGTGCCTGAATTCAAAAGCATGAATTCGGTTTTTGAAAACCTTGATTGTTAATTAAATTCCGTAAATCCCAGAAACTTGCAACTCTTTCGGTCGAAATCTTATCTTTGTTGCGCCAAAACCTATACAATGAAAATCCTTTACGGAAAATTCTTCCTGTTTCTCGTGTGTTTATTACTTATTGTTTCATGCGGTTCAAGAAAAAAGATTGCCTACCTGCAGGATATCGGAAATTCAGGCGAAGCGGGCAGTGCAGTAAGCTTTGAACCTGTGCTGCAGCCAGATGATCTGCTCAGTATCATTGTTTCAGCGGAAACTCCTGAAGTGACTGTGCCTTTCAACATGCCGGCGATTCAGGGGAATTACGAAGTCAACAACAACCAGAACGGAATCAAAACTTATCTGATCGACAATACTGGAAATATAGATTTCCCCGTTATAGGCAAGATCAAACTTGGCGGCCTTACACGTTCACAGGCGATTTCTAAGCTTGTCCAAGCTGTTGCGGAGTATGTAAACAATCCCGGCATCAATCTCAGGATACTGAATTTCAAGGTTTCGGTTTTAGGCGAAGTAATAAAACCAGGCACCTTTACGATTCAAAGCGAACGAATTACTTTGCTCGAAGCACTGAGTATGTCAGGTGACCTTACAATTTACGGAAAACGGGATAACATCCTTGTCATCAGGGAAGCAGAAGGAAAAAAGTCATACAACCGCGTAGACATCACAAAATCGGATTTCATAAATTCCCCATTTTATTATCTGACACAAAATGATATAATAGTGGTTGAACCGAACCAAACCCGTGTGAATGCCTCCATTATTGGCCCGAACATTTCGGTAGCCATTTCAGCGTTATCGCTTCTTTTGACGGTAATCGTATTAATATCCAGAAATTAAAAATGCAACAACATTCTTCTTATAAAGAAAACAAGGACGAAAGTCTGAATATTCGCGAGCAAATTGATAAATTTCTCGTGCACTGGGAATGGTTTGTTGTCGGTATCATCGTCTGCCTTGCTGCGGCGTTCATATATCTTCGATACACAATTCCACAATATAAAGCCGTATCCACTATCCTTGTAAAGGATGAACGCAAAGGCGGCATGCAATCAGAAATGACTGCTTTTGCCGATCTTGGCCTGATGACAGGCATAAAAAGCAATGTCGACAATGAAATTGAGATAATTAAATCCCGGACAGTAGTTGAGAAAGCGGTAAAAAAACTGAATTTCAACGTCCGTTATTTTGTTGAAGGGATCGTAAAGAAGATCGAAATATACCGGCACAAACCAATCGAACTATCCTTTTTTGATACTTCCGAGGCTTTCTATAAAAAAGAGCAACGTTTTATTATAAGATCGGTGTCGGATAAGAAGTTCGAGATGCTCACATCCGATCAGAAAAGCCTCGGCACATTCTCTTATGGAAACATCATCAATCTGGACAACGCCAAGATGATTGTTACCAGAACACCCCTGGAGGCCGAGACTAAGGCGACCGACTTTTCGATAGCGGTCCAAATCTCAAAACTGAGTAATGTTGTGCAATCTTATAAAGACCGGATCAACATTGCCCAGATGGGGAAAAATACGAGTGTTGTTGAGCTCACGCTGAACGATCCGGTAAAGGAGAAAGCTGAAGACCTGCTGAACAATATTATTGAGATTTACAACCAGGATGCGATCGATGATAAAAATTACATTTCCCGTAATACAGAGAAATTCGTCGCCGGAAGGCTCAAGATCATCAGTGCCGAGCTTGGCGATGTTGAACGCGATGCCGAAGCTTTCAAAAAAACAAACCGGCTTACCGATATAGTATCAGATGCGGGAATTTATCTTCAGAATTCTGTCGATTTCGAAAAGGCACTCATCGAAACTGAAACACAGCTCAGGGTTGTGAGCGATATGATCAGCTTTATGGAAACCACCAAAGATGAGCTGATCCCGAGCAATATCATTCCCAACGACAACACATCTGCTGCGTTGATCACTGAACACAATAAAAATGTGATCGACCGCGACAGGATACTCAAGGGCGGAACAATCAAGAACTCGGTCATCATCAACTATAACAACAGGATTATCGAGCTTCGGCAAAATATCAGGGAAAGCCTTGACAGGTTGAGCGCCTCATTAAAAATCAGGCGTTCCGATCTTGAAAAGCAGGTGAATATGGTAGGCGGAAAAATATCACAAATCCCAAGCTACGAACGGAATTTTCGCGGCATCGACCGCCAGCAGAAAATCAAGGAAAGCCTTTATCTTTACCTGTTGCAGAAACGGGAAGAAATT